>CAYMTJ010000017.1:0-48119 GCA_964393345.1 uncultured Anaerolineaceae bacterium
CCGGGATCGACGTCGAAGCTGACGCCGTTGACGGCATGGACGGTCGTCTCGGGCGTCTGGAACCGGACGACGAGGTCCCGGACCGAAAGGAGGGTCATCGCTCGCTCACCGTCGACCGACCGTCGCCCGCGGATCCAGCGCGTCACGCAGCCCGTCGCCGATGAAGTTGATCGACAGGACCGCGATGGCGATCGCGGCTCCGGGCCCCATCCACAGCCACGGCTTCTGGGTCAGCACGCCAACGTCGGTCGCCGCCTGGAGCTCGCCGCCCCAACTCGCGTCGGGCGGCTGGATCCCGAGCCCCAGGACCGACAGGCCCGCCTCGATGATCATCGCCTCGGCCATGCCGAAGCTCGCCAGGACCACCAGCGGCCCGGTGACGTTGGGCAGGATGTGGCGCAGGATGATCCGACGATCCCGCGCCCCGATCCCACGGGCCGCCAGCGTGTATTCGCGCTCACGGAGCGACAGGAACTCCCCGCGGACCAGGCGCGTGACCGCCGGCCAGTTGAGCAGGCCGATGACGATCATGATGTTCAGCGGGCTGCGACCCACGATCGGCACGACGGCCAGGATGATGATCAGGCCCGGGAACGACATGACGGTGTCGGTCACACGACCGATGATCGCGTCGGTGAGCCCTCGCCGGTAACCGGCCAGGGACCCGAGCGTGATCCCGATCACGAGGTAGATCGTGACCGCCACGACCCCGACCGAGAGCGAGACGCGGGCGCCGTGCATGAGGCGCGACAGGACGTCGCGACCGGACCGGTCGGTCCCGAGCAGGTGCTCCAGGCTGGGGGGTTTCCCGAACGCCTTCGCGTCCACCTTGATCGGGTCGTAGGGGGCGATGAGCGGCGCCAGGATCGCGATGAACGCGAGGGCCACGATCACGCCCAGCGCCACCATCGCCAGCTGGTTCCGGCGGAACCGTCGCCAGGCGAGCTGGCGTGGTGAACGCGGGACGTGCGTCGTCAGGTCCGCGCTGGGCTGCCAGATCGGGGCGTCGGCGTCGAACGCGGGCACGGACGGGGTCTCGGCGCTCATCGAACGCGGATCCGCGGGTCGACGAAGGCGTAGGTGACGTCCGTGATGAGGTTGGACACCACGATGGCGAATGACGTCAGGAGTCCGACAGCCATGATCGCGGCGTAGTCACGCTCGCGGGTGGCCTCGATCGCGTACTGGCCGACGCCCGGCCACGTGAACAGGGTCTCCACGAAGATGGCCCCGACGATCAGCGAGGGAAGGCTCAGGCCCAGGACCGTCACGACCGGCAGGAGGGCGTTGCGCAGCACGTGTCTGGCCCGCACGGCGCGCTCACCGAGACCCTTCGAGCGGGCGGTGGTCACATGGTCCTGGCGCATGACCTCCAGCACGCTCGCGCGCGTGTAGCGCAGGAAGGTCGCCGTACCGGCGAACGCGAGCACGAGCGCCGGAAGGATCAGGTGCCACAACTCATCGACGATGTCGGGCAGCGTGCTGACGGGGTCCTCGATCCCGCCGGCGGGCAGCAGTTTGATGCCGAAGAACTGGAACGGGACGACCGCGAGGAAGTAGATCGCCAGGATGGCCAGGAGGTACGGCGGTAACGAGATCCCCGAGATCACGACCACCGTCATGGCCTTGTCGAGTTTCGAGTGTTGCCGGAAGGCGGACAGGACCCCGAGCAGGACGCCCATGATCACGCTGATCGTGAGCGCGGTCCCCATCAGCTTGATGGTGTTCGGGATCCGCTTGGCGAGAGCCTTGGCGATCGACTGCCCCCCGACGATCTCGACCCCGAGGTTGCCCTGGACCACCTGCCCCAACCACGTCACGTACCGCTCGTGGACGGGCTTGTTGAGGCCGAGGGCCTCCTTCAGCTTTTCGACGTCCTGGGCCTTGATGTCGCTGCCGGGCCGGACCAGCGCCGAGATGGGGTCACCGGGCGCGAGGTTCGCGAAGGCGAACGTGACGATCGAGACCCCGAGCAGGATCGGGATGGCGATCAGCAGGCGTCGCGTGATGAAGCGCAGCATGGCCGTTCAGGGTACGACCGCGACCGGGGCGGTCGCGGTCGTCCGTTGACGGGTGGGCCGACGTTCCGGCTCAGGCCTCGACGTACCACTCCCAGAAGTGGATACCGCCGGCCGCCGGGTGGGTGATCGGCGCCTTCTCCGGGCCCTTCAGCTTCTGGCTGACGACCGCGTAGTCGACGCGCTGGTAGATGGGCATGTAGGGGAGCTCGTCGTTGAAGATCTCGCTGCAGCGCTTGAAATGCGCGGCCTGCGCGTCCTGCGTCGACTCCTTGATCGCTGCGGCGAATTCGGCGTCCCACTCCGGGTTGTTGAAGCGCATCGAGTTGAAGCCGTTCGGGTAGACGCGCGTCGAGCCCAGGGTCTCGTCGGATCCCCACGGCGAGCCGTCGAGCGTCCCGAAGCCGTACACGAAGGCGATGTCGTAGTTCGGTCCATCATCCGCGGGCGTGCTTGGGTCCTTGTCCGCGTAGAAGTCCGCCGTGAAGGTGTCGTCCGGGAGCGGGGTCAGCTTGATCTTGACGCCGACGTCCTCCCACATGCCCTGGATGACCGGGATGTCCGGATCCAGCGTGGGCGGATAGTGGCGAACATCCAGGACGGTGTTCGGGTCCCAGCCGGCCTCGGCGAGGAGCTGCTTGGCAAGGTCGACGTTCTGCGGGTCGTAGGTCTCCAGCCCATCGGCCACGGCCCACTTCTGGATCCAGTGGTTGACGACATCGGGGACCTTGAACACGCCGCCGAGGACCTCGTTGACCAGCAGGCCGCGGTCCAGCGCCCAGACCAGCGCCTTGCGGACGTTCTTGTCCTTGAGCAGGGGGGTGCTCGGGTTGAGCAGGTTGACGGAGAAGAAGATGTTGAAGCCCACCAGCGATTGCTGGGCCGTCATCCCGGCGATCTCCTGGAGGGTCTTGAGCTTGTCGCCGCTCGGCCGGCGGACGTAGTTGAAGTCCACCTCGCCCGACTGCGTGGACAGGATCTGGGCCGCGTCGTCGGCGTAGATGCGGATCGAGACCGCATCGGCTGCGGGCGGGCCGCTGTAGCCGGTGCCGTTCTTGTAGCCCTCGTGCGGGACGAAGTTGGCGAACTCCTTCGCCTTGAACTCGGACATCTTGTACGGACCCGAGCCGATGAACAGCTCGGTCGAGATCGGCTGCGCCGTGTAGTCGGCCAGCGCGATCCCCTCGAACGGGTGCTTCGGCGCGATCCGGATGATCGCGAAGACGTTCGGGACCACCTGGGCGTTGGGTTCGTCGAGATCGAAGGCGATCGTGAGCGGGTCGATGACCCGGATCCCCTCCGCGTCCGTGGTCTCGTCGGCGACCACGGCGGCCGAGCCGCGGATCGGCGCGAGCCGTCCGCCGATGTTGGAGCCCGCGGAGACCTTCAGGCCCGTGTTGTAGGTGAACGCGACGTCGTCGGCGGTGACGGGCTTCCCGTCGTGCCACGTGGCGCCCTCGACGAGCTTGAAGGTGTACGTGAGGCCGTCGGGGCTCACCTCGAACCCGGTCGCCAGGTCGTACAGGATCGAGCCGTCGGCCGCGATCGAGACGAGTGACTGGGCGCACCAGTTCCAGGCGAACTCCTGTCCGAACGACTTCCACGGCAGGAACCCGTCGGTCAGACCACCCTCGAACGCGCCCATCCGGATCGTCCCACCACGGGCCGCCGCGGACGGTGCCGGCGTGTCCGACGGGGCCGCGGAGGGAGCGACCGACGCCGACGCGCCGGGTGACGCGGACGGCGTGGCAGCGCCGCACGCGACCAGGGCCGCGCTCGTGCCGGCGAACGCCGAGGCCTTGAGGACCGTCCGGCGGCTGATGCCCGTGTCGGCGAGCCCCTTCATCCGGCGGCTCGTTCCCGGCGTGGTGTCCGGGGGGGCGGTGGGCATGGGATCAGACTCGGCCATGGTCGATTTCCTCCACCAGCCACGTGGGCAACAACGCCCGTGACCGGCGCATCGTATTACACTCAAACTGCAACAGCAATGCTGGAGTGCACTTCGGCGACGAATCGTCCCAACCGTCCGTGAGGCCTCGATGCTTGACCTCCTGATCCGTGGCGCGACCGTCGCGGACGGGCTCGGGAACCCGTTCCGTCGCGCGGACGTGGCGATCGCCGAT
Source organism: uncultured Anaerolineaceae bacterium (assembly GCA_964393345.1). Lineage (GTDB taxonomy): Bacteria > Chloroflexota > Limnocylindria > Limnocylindrales > CSP1-4 > SPCO01. The sequence continues at coordinate 4,142 of CAYMTJ010000017.1, forward strand.
GGTCGGATCGTGGCGGTCGGCCGGGCGGATGCGGAGGGTGGCGCCCGCCGCGTCGTGGAGGCCGACGGTCTCGTCGTCGCCCCGGGGTTCATCGACATGCACTCGCACGCGGACTTCACGATGCCGGCCTTCCCGTGCGCACGGAACTCGCTCGACCAGGGCGTCACGTCGGAGGTCATCGGGAACTGCGGCTACTCGCCCGCGCCCATCTCGGACGACCCGCGCCGCGCCGACGAACAGCGGGCGAGCTGCCATGGTCTCGGGCCGGATCTCGCCTGGGACTGGCGGACGTTCGCCGAGTACCTCGACCGACTGGACGCCGCCCGCCCGTCCGTCAATGCCATCCCGCTCGTCGGCCACGGCATGCTCCGGCTCGCCACGGTCGGCGCCGACGCCCGCGCGGCCACGACGGCCGAGATCGACACGATGCGGTCCCTCGCGGCGGACGCCCTCGGCGCGGGGGCCTGGGGGATGAGCAGCGGGCTGGTCTACCCACCCGGGTCGTACGCCACAACCGATGAGATCACCGCGGTGGGGGCCGCCCTCCAGCCGGTCGACGGGCTCTATGCGAGTCACATCCGCGACGAGAACGACGGCGTCGCCGATGCGCTGCGCGAAGCCGTGGAGATCGGTCGACGGCTCGGCGTCCCGGTGGAGGTGTCGCACCTCAAGGCGGCGGGGATCCCGAACCACGGCCGCGCGGCGGAACTGCTCGCGATCCTCGGTGACGCGCGCGCCGGCGGGCTCCGGATCACGCAGGACGCCTACCCGTACATCGCCGGCAGCACGTTGCTCACCCAGCTCCTGCCACGCTGGGTCCAGGACGGCGGGACGTCGGCGATCATCGAACGGCTCGGCTCTCCCGACGTCCGCGCGCGGATCGCCGCCGACGTCCGGGACGGGCTCCCGGGCTGGAACAACTACCTCCGCTCGAGCGGCGGTCCGGACGCGATCACGATCGCGGCGGTGGCCGATTCCTCCTTGCGCGGCCTCGAAGGGCTCACGCTCGCGCGCGCGGCGTCCGCCGCGGGCACGGACCCGCTGACGCTCGTCCTCGACACCATCGTCGCGGACCGGGCGGCCACGGTCATGATCGTGCGGCTCATGCACGAGGCGGATGTCGAGGCGATCGTCGACGATCCCTCCACGCTGATCGGGTCAGATCAGCTCGGGGTGACCTCGGACGATGCCCGGGTCCACCCACGAGCGTACGGGACCTTCGCGCGCGTGCTCGGCCGCGCCGCCCGCGGTCCGGATCCGGACCGGCTGGCGACGGCGATCCAGCGCATGACCGGCGGACCGGCGGCGGTCCTCGGGCTCACCGACCGGGGCCGGATCGCCCCGGGTCTCGTCGCCGATCTCGTCGTGTTCGATCCGGCCACCGTGACCGACGCGTCGACCTACGACGAGCCCACCCTCGCGCCCATCGGCGTGGAACTGGTGGTGCTGGCCGGCCGCGTCGCGGTCGAGCGGAGGAAGGCGGTCGACCTGGGCCTCGGCCGGGTGCTCCGCCGGACCGTCAGTGGACGCCGCCCGCCGCGTCGATCGTGATGACCTCGGCCACGTCCCGGCCGCGCAGTCCGTAGAAGCGCCGGCCGAGGTTCGTCGCCGAGCAGACATGGTTCGGCACGATCCGGATCCGATCCCCGATGGCGAGGCGCGAGTCCGCGGGGATCGCCAGGACGCCATGCTCCTCGGAGAGGCGTACGAGGTCGCCGTCGGTCTCCAGCACCCGACCGAACTCGGTCAGCAGGGTGCTCGAGTGCGCGCCGCGATCGAGGCCGAGCGTCTTCGAGCCGGCGTCGATCACCGCCCGGTCCGGGGCGGGTCGGCTGACGACGGTGGCGGCGATCGACAGGGCGCAGTGCTCGGGGGTGGTCGTGCCGAGCGCCACCTGGAGCTCATCGTAGAAGACGTATGTCCCTGGCCGCATCTCGGTCAGGCCGCTGTCGGCGCGCAGGAAGCGGGCGGTCGGCGTGGATCCGGCTGACACCGTCTCGACCGCGATCCCGATCGCCCGCGTCGCCACCGCCGCATCGACGACCGATCGGGTCTCGGCCCCCGCGATCGCTTCCACTTCGGCGGGATCCGCGGCAGCGTAGGACTGTCCCGCATGGGTGAACATGCCGCTCAGGTGGACCCCATCGAGGGCGTCGATCGCCCGCGCGAGCGCCGGCGCGTCGGCCGGCAGGACGCCGGCTCGCCGCAGACCGCTGTCGATCTCGATCCAGACGTCGACGCGGAGTCCGGACGCTCGCGCGACCGCCGCGAGCGACGCGGCGCCCTCCACGCTGTCGACGGCGATCGTGAGCGGGACGCGCGCCGCGAGGCGGACCGCCCGTTCGAGCTTGGGCGCCGCCACCACCTGGAAGGCCAGCAGGATCGGCGCGCTGACGCCACCGTCCACGAGGGCCTCGGCCTCGTCAAGCTTCGCGACCGTGAGGCCGACGGCGCCGGCCGCCAGCTGGCGCTTGGCGATCTCCGCGGACTTGTGCGTCTTGACGTGCGGGCGGAGATCCAGGCCGGTGTGGCTGGCGCGATCGGCCATCCACGAGATGTTGGCTTCGAGGCGGTCGAGATCCACGAGCAGTGCCGGGGTATCGAGACGGGTCCAGTCGCGATCCTCGCCCGCGCCGCGCTCATCCGACCTCGCCGGATCGGCCGCGGCCACTTGCAGTGTGGCTTCGTTCATCTGCGCATGCTACAGCCACGCTGTCATCGTCGTGACGCCGACCCGACGGGTCCGGCGCCTCGTGTCACGCGGTCGGGGCGGCGAGCATCCCGCGGTCGTGAAGGAACGCCGCGAACGCTTCGAGGGTCTCCCCCTCGAGATCGTGGTACGGCGCTCGGCGCCACCGACCATTGAGGCCCGCGATCTCGAGAGTGGCGTGGAACCCGGCATCGAAGCCGCCCGGGAGCCCCATGACACGGTCCATGTACGGGCGGTCGTAGCGATCGATGATCCCGGCCGCACCGGCGAGGTCCCCGGCGCTGATGCGGGCCCAGTAGGCATGCGCGATCGGCGGATTGAAGTGCAGGAACGTCGACATGTAGCCGTCGCAGCCGTACGGGTGCATGTCCAGGTGGTTCTGCTTCTGGCCGCCGGAGATGACGGCGATCGCGGGGTGGCACAGGCGGCCGACGCGCCGCGCGAACTCCCCGCAGATGTCGTCCTTGATGGCCACCACGCGCGGTTCGTCGTGGACGAGCGCGTCGAGCACCTCGAGACCCATCGCCTCGATCCCGAAGAAGGCCGCGGTCACGAGCATGACCGGGATCTCGGCCGCGACCGTCCGGTAGTGGCGGACGAGCGAGTCGCGGGTGACGGACCCACCCCAGTTCGGCGGCAGCACCATCAACACGTCGGCGCCCGCCTCGCGCGCCTCCCGGGCGAAGGCGACTTCGATGGTCGTCGGCCAGCGGCCATCCGCCGCGACGACCATGGCTCGCCCGGCGGTCGCCCGGATGACGAGCCGGAGCAGCTCGCCGATCTCGCGATCGCCCAGGATCGAGTGCAGGCTGTCGCCGTAGGTGAGGAGCATCGTGCCGCTGCCGCCGGCGAGGGCGAACTCGATCTCGCGTTCGATCCCGGTCGCGTCGAGCGAACCATCCTCGGCGAAGACCGGATGGATGCTCGTCATCGGGCCGCTCAGCGCCGCGCGGACCCAGGCGACGTCGAGTCCCCGCGCCGCGGCCGTCACCGGACCCTAGAAGGTGGGCGGGCTGATGATGATGAGGATCTCGGCGTCCTCGCTCGACTGGTTCATGAAGCGGTGCGGCAGCGAGCGGTGGATCTTGATGCTGTCGCCCGCATCGAGCTCGTACGCCTGGCCGTTGACCTCGGCGATGACGCTGCCGCGCAGGACCACGGAGCACTCCTCGCCCGGATGGCTGTTCGCGACCGCGCCCGTGGAGCCGCCCGCGGTGATCGTGAGCGACAGCACCTCGAACTCGCCGGACGTGTCGGCCGACACCAGCTCGTACTCGAGCGTGCGATCGACGAACGTGAGCTTGGTCCTCCGGTCCTTGCGGACGACGATCTCGCGCTGGACCGTCCCGACAAGGAACTGGAACATGGGGACGTCGAACGCCTGGCTGATCCGTCGCAGGGAGCTGATCGATGGATCCGAGGCGCCGCGCTCGATCTGGCTGACCGCGCTGACGGTGAGGTTCACCTGCTGGGCGAGCTGGGCCAGGGTCAGACCGCGTCGAAGGCGCTCACGCCGGATGCCCTCGCCGATCGTCTCGGTGTCGCGGCTGCGGTCGCCATCGACCGGGAACTCCACGTCCGTGGCCGAGCTGTCGAGTGGGTTCGTCATGCCTGCCCCCGTCCCACGTCGAAGGCGACGGAGCGGATCTGGGTGAAGGCCTCGAAGATCTGCCGCCCGCCCACGCGCCCGCGTCCCGACGACTTGCCGGCCCACCCGCCGAACGGCAGGTGGAGTTCCCAGTAGTTGCTCGTGTCATTCACGGTCACCTGACCGGTCTGGAGGCGCTCCGCGAACCAGAACGCGCGATCCAGGTCGCTCGTGAACACCGCCGAGCTCAGTCCGAGGCTGCTCGCGTTGGCGGCGGCGAGCAGCGCCCGCTCGTCGCGGAACGCGCTCACCGGGGCGATCGGTCCGAACGTCTCCTCGCGAGTGACCGCGGCGCCGTCGGGGACCCGGGCGAGGACGGTCGGCTCGTAGTACAGCGGCGTGGGCTGATCCTCTCGCCGCGCGCCGCCGAATGCGACCGCCGCGCCCTTCGTCCGCGCGTCGGCGACGTGGGCATCCATCTTGGCCGCGACTCCTTCGTTGTTCACGGGCCCCATCGTGGTGGCCGGATCCCGAGGGTCGCCGAGCCGGATGGACCGCGCGTATTCGACGAGACCGTCGACGAGCCAGTCATGGACGGCCTCGGAGGCCATGATCCGCTCGGCCGCCGCGCACGACTGGCCGGCGTTGAAGAACGCGGCCGCACCGATGGCCGCCACCGCCCGGTCGCGATCGGCATCGTCGAGGACGATGATGGGGCCGTTGCCACCGAGCTCCATGACCACTTCCTTGCCGGCGGCCAGCCGCGCGATGGACGCGCCCACGGCGCTCGAGCCCGTGAAGCCCACGACGACCACGTCGGGATGCTGGACCAGCGCGGCGGCCATCTCGACCGATGGCCCGGTCAGGAGGCTGAAGAGCCCGTCGGGGACGCCGGCTTCGACGATGCACTCGGCGAGCATCGCGGCGATCCCCGCGGTGGATGGCGCGGGCTTGAGGATCACCGCGTTGCCGCTCGCGAGGGCCGGCCCGACGTACTCCACGGGGATGTTGATCGGGAAGTTCCAGGGCGTGATCGCGACCGTGACGCCACGCGGCTGGCGGAAGGTCATGACCCGTTTGTGCGGGTCCTCGACGGGGATCGTCTGGCCGGTCAGGCGCCGCGCCTCGGCGGCGGCCAGCCGGAACCCGTTCGCTGCCGACGCCACCTCGCCGATCGCCTCGGCCGATGGTTTGCCATGTTCGACGACCAGATCGGCGGCGATGTCGGCGGCGCGGGCATCGATGACCGCGGCCACCCGCTCCATCTCGGCGGCCCGCTCGAACGCGGTCCGCCAGCGGTGGCGTTCGAAGGCTTCGCCGGCGAGCCGGACGGTCTCGTCCACGTCCTCGGGCCCGGCCGACGCCACGTCCGCGACGGTCTCGCCGGTCGCCGGGCTGCGCAGGGACACGGTCGCGCCACTCGCCGGGTCACTCCAGCGGCCGCCCTGGAGAAGGCGGTGACGCCGGATCCGTACGGTGGACTGGGTGACCATGGTTCCCCTCCCCGAGACCCCGGCGTGGCGCTTCGTGCGGCTGGCAGTCGGCCGTGTGCGTTCTTCTTAAGTCACACTGTCGACTCGCTGTCATACTAAACCTGTACGCGATATCCGGTCAACGAGACTGACTCGACCGGGGGCGGCCGACGGGAGCATGTCCCGCTCGTCACGGAGGCGCTGGTGTCGACTCGTTCGGATCCCCGGAACACGACCATCGACGGTCGGGAGCCCGTTCGGCTTCCGCGGCCACGATGACGCGTCGCGTCGCCATCGTCGGACTGTCCTGGATCTCCGCCGACCTCGCGGCCGAGGCATCGGACCCGGTCCTCGGGACCGCCATCCCGTACAGCCATGCCTCGGCGATCGCGGCGATCCCCGAGCTCGAGGTCGTCGCCGGCTGCGATATCTCGGAGGGCGCGCGGACGACGTTCCAGGCTCGCTGGTCGTCCCGCTGGCCGGGTCTCAAGGTCTACGCGGACTTCCGCGAGATGCTCGCGACCGAGCGTCCGGAGATCGTCGCGGTCGTGACGCCGGATCACCTCCATGCCGCCGTGGTCGAGGCGGCCGTCGAGGCCGGCGTGAAGGGGATCTTCTGCGAGAAGCCGCTGGCGACCTCGCTCGTGGAGGCCGACGCCATCGTCGCGGCGGTTCGCGCGGCCGGGGTCACGATGAACGTGAACTACACCCGGCGCTGGTACCCGGAGTTCGTGGAGGCACGGCGGCTCGTCCGCGCCGGCGAGCTCGGCAAGCTCTCGCAGATCGTCGTCCAGATGGGCGGGCCGCGCTCCATGCTCTTCCGCAATCACACGCACGCGATCGACCTCATCAACTACCTCGCCGATTCGGAACCGGTCTGGGTGTGGGCCGAACTGGAGCCGGGGTTCGAGGCCTACGGGACCGCGTATGCCGGTGACGGCGGCAATGACCCGGCCACGGAGCCGGGGGCGAACTACTACATCGTGTACGCCAACGGCGTCCGGGCGTACCTGACCGGGGTGAAGGACACGGTCGGCCTCGACACCATGGTCACCCTCACCGGACCGGAGGCCCGCGTGATCGTCGATCTCGAAGGGATCCGCATGCACTCGGTCCGTCACGAGGACATCCGGACCAAGCCGGGCGTCACGTCGATCCAGCGCGTGACACCGCACTGGACCGTGGCCGGCATGCAGGCGGCGGTCCTCGACCTCGTCACCGCCATGGACGAGGGCCGAGATCCCGCGAGCCCGCCGGAGTCGGCGCGGGCCACCGTCGCCATCACCCAGGCCATCCTCGAGTCCCAGGCACGCGGGAACGTCAAGGTCCAGATCTCGGAGTTCGATCCGGCCGGTCGTCGACCCGCCGGCTGACCACGGCCCAGGCCTGCCCAGCACAGGAAGAAGGAGACCGATCATGCGACTCGCCTCATACCGGGGTTCGAACGGGGACGCGCGCAGCGCCGCCATCGTCGGCGACGCGGGCGCGGAGCGGGTCATCGACCTCGCCGACGCGTCCGGTGGACGCATCCCCGCGGGTGACGTGCTCGCCCTGCTCCAGGCCGGACCGGACGCGATGGCCGCGGCGCGCGACGCGGCGTCGGCCGGCGGTGGTGTCGCCCTCTCGTCGGTCACGCTCCTCGCGCCGATCCGCCGGCCCGGCAAGCTCCTCGCGGTCGCGGGGAACTTCCAGGCGCACATCGAAGAGGGTGGCGGCCAGCGCGTCGACAAGACCAAGATCGTCCCGAAGCTCTTCATCAAGCCGTCGTCGGCGATCATCGGGCCCGGCGAGGCCGTCGAGCTGCCGACCGTCTCGAACGCGCTCGACTGGGAGCTGGAGCTCGCCATCGTCATCGGCACCGCGGGGCGGGACATCCCGGTGGCGAAGGCCCGCGACCATGTCGCCGGGTACTCGGTCATCAACGACATCTCGGCGCGCTCGATGCAGTGGGGTGTCGAGGGTCGCGTGCCCGGCGGCTTCGACGACTTCTTCGACTGGCTCAACGGCAAGTGGGGCGACGGCTTCGCGGCCTGGGGTCCGTGGATCACCACGACCGACGCCGTCCGGCCAGACCCGAACGATCTCGAGATGACCCTCAAGGTCAACGAGAAGGTCTGGCAGCACGGATCGACCGCCGACATGATCTTCAGCCCGGAGGAGATCATCGCGTTCGCGTCGCGGTTCATGACGCTCGAGCCTGGCGACGTGATCGCCGGCGGCACGCTGGACGGGACCGGGGACGCGGCCGGGACGTACCTCAAGGCCGGGGACGTGATGACCGGATCGATCGGTGAGCTCGGGACGCTCGTGACGCCGGTCGCCGCGGCGCGCGGCTGACGATGACCGAGCCGACGCGGTTCGGGGTCGTCGGATCCGGGTTCATGGGTCAGACCTGGGCCCGGGTCATCACCGGGCACGTGCCGGAGGCCCGGCTCGTGGCCGTCGGCGGCGGGCGCGGGGCGGCGTCGCTCGCCGCGCAGCACGGCGTGGACGCGCTCGACCCGGCGGCGCTGTTCGCGCGATCGGACATCGACGCGGTCGTCATCGCCACGCCCGTGCCCACCCATCGCCCGCTCAGCGAGGCGGCGGCGGCCGCGGGCAAGCACGTCATCGTCGAGAAGCCGATGACCAAGACGAGGGCCGACGCGGACGCGATGGTCGCCGCCGCCGATGCGGCCGGCGTCCGCCTCGCGGTCGTGTCGCAGCACCGGTTCCGTGGCGCTCCCGTCGCCGCGAAGGCCGCCATCGATGCCGGTCGGATCGGGGCCATCCGGATGGTCCGGGTCTTCGGCCCGAACGTCGGCTGGGACATCCCGGTCGACTCGTGGAACTCGGACAGCGCCCAGGTCACGCCGTACATGGACTGGGGCGCCCACGCCTGCGACATCGTCCGCTGGCTGACCGGATCGGAGGCCACGCTCGTCTTCGGGCAGTTCGGGAGCTACAACGCGATCGGGCCGACCGGACAGAGCTCGATGGTCCACTACACGCTCGCGGACGGTGTCATGGTCCAGATCTGGCTGACCTACGAACTCACCGAACCCAGCCTCGGATCCGCGATGCAGCTGCTCATCACCGGCTCGGACGGGCTCATCGAGCTCGACTCGTACGGCACGGTCCGGCTCGGCACCCCGACCGGTGGCTGGGAGACGATCTACGACCAGACCCCGTTCGATCCGCTCAACCCTGACGATCCGATCCGGCTGCAGGCGTATGCGCTCCAGCTTCGCGACCTGATCCGCGCCATCGGGGATGGGACCGACCCGTTCGTCAGCGGGCGGGAGGGCGCGCTCACGACATCGATGCTGGAGGCTGCCGAGCAGTCGGCGGCGTCCGGCGAGTCCATCCGTCTGCCATCCGGAGGCTGAGCCCGACCGTGCGTCCCAATCGACTCCGCCAGCTGCTCACCGACGGCCGACCGTCGATCGGCACGCATCTCCACTCCACCTGGCCGTCGCTGGTCGAAGTCGTCGGTCACACACGCCGCTTCGACTACGTCGAGTTCTCCGGCGAGTACGCGCCCTACGACCTGCACGGGCTCGAGAACTTCTGCCGGGCCGCCGAGCTCGTCGATCTCGGGACCATGATCAAGCTCGACCAGGCGCCCCGCTCCTGGCTGGCCCAGCGCGCCATCGGCTCGGGGTTCCAGTCCGTCCTGTTCGCCGACGTCCGGACGGCCGATGACGCGCGAGAGTGCGTTCGGGTGGTCCGGCCGGACACGCCGGACGGGAAGGGGACCTACGGGGCCGCGGACCGTCGCCACTCCTACTGGGGCGAGGCGGGCTCCCACGACTACGTGCGTGCCCTCAAGGAGATCGTCATCGTCCTGATGATCGAGAAGCAGGCGGCCGTGGACGCGCTCGACGAGATCCTGGCCGTGCCCGGCATCGATATGGTCCAGTGGGGGCCGGCGGACTACGCGATGAGCATCGGCCGCCCGGGGGGCTGGTACGACGACGATGTCAAGGCCGTGGAGCGCGACGTCATCGCGCGCTGCCTCAAGGCCGGCATCCCGCCCCGCGCCGAGATCACCCATCCCGATGAGGCGCAGTATTTCCTCGACCTCGGGGTCAAGGACTTCTGCATCGGGACGGACGTCAACATCCTGTACTCGTGGCTTGACGAACGGGGCGGTGCCCTCGCCGAGAAGATCGGCTGGACCGCCCCCACGGCCTGATCGACGAACGACGGAGGAGGCGACGATGTTCACGAGCCTGCGCGACGCGACCCGCGAGGACTGGGACCGGATCGATGCGCTCGACGAGGCGCGGATGGACCATGCCGCCGCGCCGCTCGCGCTCCTCGAGTCGCTCAACGGCGGCGATCCCGCCGGCTACACCCTCAATCCGTACGACCACAGCCGCCAGGCCGCGACCCGAGCGCTGCGGGCCGGCGAGTCGTCCGAGTTCACCGTGTGCGTCCTGTTCCACGACGCGGCCGATCGCCTGGCGCCGGTCAACCACGGCCAGATCGCCGCGGAGCTCCTCCGGCCGTTCGTCTCCGACCATCACTACTGGATGGTCAAGATGCACGGCCTCTTCCAGAAGGAGAACTTCGTCCACCACGCCTACTGGGGGAGCGGGGTCATGGAGGACCTGCTGGCGCCGCACCGCGAGCACCCGGCATTCGAGCTGACGCGACGGTTCTGCCGCGACTACGACGCGCCGTCGTTCGATCCGGCCTACGACGCGCTCCCGGTCGAGGCGTTCATGCCCCAGATCCGCGAGGTCTTCGACCGCCCGTACTCGTACCAGCCCTGAGCGGGTCGCCGGCGCGCCAGCGACGCGTCAGACCGCGAGGCGCAGCCAGCGGATGTTCTTGACGCAGTCCTCTTCGCACCAGAAGACGAGGAACACGGAACCATCCGGTTCGAGGGTCATCTGCGGGAACCCGAACTTCAGCTGGACCAGCTCCGCGCCCGGGGTGCTGTCACCGGCCATCCCCGAGGCCTGCCCGCGCCACAGGTTGACGGTCTCGAGGTTGACCCATCGGTCGCCCTCGAGTCGCGCCGTCGTCGCCCACAGACCCGGCTCGTCGTTGCGCCGATAGGCGGCCAGGATCCGGCCGTCCGGCAGCTCGATCATCTTGGTCGTCTGGGCATGGAAGCCGGTCAGCCCGTGCACGAACGTCTTCCCGTCGTGGCTGATGCCATACGGCGTCGGCTGGGTCTTACCGCTGTCCAGATCGACGCACCACGCCACCGACAGCCAGCGACCGTCACGGAGTTCGAGGAACGACTGCTCCCAATGGATGACCCGCTCCGACCAGCGGTCGAACTCCACGACGTAGGACGGCCAGGTCCGGCCCTGGTCCTCGGACACCAGCAGGATCGCGTTCATCCCGCTCGGGTCGTCGCCGTCCCACCCGATCCAGGTGGAACACGGCCAGACCCAGCGGCCATCGCGCAACTCGACGGGCGCATGGCAGACCTCGAAGGATGGACCGACCAGCGGCGGCGTGATCGGTTCGAGCTCGCCCCAGCTGTGCCCGCGATCCCGGCTGCGCAGGAGGATGAGCTGCGTCTCCACGTAGCCGGTGGTCTCGGGGTTGACCACGCTCTGCTCGGGGTCGTCGCGGTACATCAGCGCGCCCATGGCCACGACCGAACCGTCCGAGAAGCGGTTCGTGCGCACCGAGTGGGTCGTCGCCCGACCGGGCGGATCGTCGAACAGGCGCGTCGGCGCCGACCAGCTCGCCCCGCCGTCGACGGAGTGGGTCGCATGCGTGCCGTAGTCGAGCGCCGCATCGGCCGAGGCGATGTCGAACGTGACCAGCAACTCGCCGTCGTCGAAGCGGACCAACGTCGGGTGCCACGCGTGCCGCGTGCGCAGATCGGGTCGCGGGTTGCGGTAGACGAGGCCGGTCTCTCGGACGTCGATCATCGGGCCTTCCTTGCGGCACGGGGAGGGTGTTGAGTGACATCATGCTGGATTCCATGGACCAGCGTGCAGTGTCCGTGTAGGCACAGACCGTCCGGGGGGATCCCCTCAGCTCACGCCGCCGTCCGGAGCCGCGACGACGACGAGGTTGTCGCCGCGGGCGACGCGCGCGCCGCGCCGCGACAGGACGACCACGCCCGGTCCGGTCGCCCGCACCTCCGCCCGGTCGCCGGTCAGCGGATCCGTCACGACCGCCACGACCTGGCCGGCGACGATCGTGTCCAGCGGTCCGACGATCATCTCGCAGACCCCGTCGAGCGGCGCGACCATGGCCGGGACGTCGAGGTCGCCCTCACCGGCGAGGCGTCGGGTCGGGCCGGACGGCGGTGCCTCGTCGGGCGCGAGCATCCCCATCGCCACCATGACGCGTCGCACGCCCGCGACGTAGGCACCGGCATGGGTGTCGCTGACGGTCCCGCCGCCCGCCGCCTCGGCGTAGATGGACGGGATCCCCAGGTCGTGGGCCGCCGAGAGCGTCCGGCCGGCCGGCACCGGACCGGGATGTCGCCACAGGATCGGCGCCGCGAACGCCGCGGCCAGGGCACCGCCTCTGGCACACGTCGGGCATCCGTCGTCCGCCCAGCCGACGAGCAATGGCATCGCGGAGGACGTCCCGGCGCTATGCAGATCGATGAACGCATCCGAGCCCGTGATGACCTCCCTCCGCAGCGCGTCGGCCAGACGTTCGGTGGGTTCGCCGTCCGGGTCGCCCGGGAACGTCCGGGCGAGGTTGCGGCCATCGACCGGCGACGAGCGAACGCTCGCGACGTGGGCCGCCTCGTGGGCCACCGGGACGAGCCGGAGCCGGCCGCGCAGCGTGGCATCGGCGAGGCCGTCGATGAGTCGCAGGCAGGCGACGACGCCCTCGAACTCGTCGCCGTGCACGCCACCGACGACGGAGAGCCGCGGACCGCCGGTCGCACCCACCAGGTCCACGATCGCGAAGCCCGCATCCGGACCCGCAGCGACCCGCCTGCGCTCGATCGTCGTCATCACGACTAGCGTAGGGCACCGGCCTTCGCTTGACCGAACGGTTGTCGATTGTCGACAATCTGATCCACGGTCCGATCGTCGACCGCTTGGCAGGAGGGCGCGATGACCGTCGGCGAACGACCCGGGAGCCGGGAGGTCGGGGTCGCTCGTCCACGCTCGGACTCCGAGGAGAAGGTGCGCGGCGCGACGCGCTATGCCGCCGATCGACCGATCCGCGGCCTGCTCCACGCCCGGATCGTCCCGAGCCTGTACGCCCATGCCCGGATCCGCGGCATCGATGCGTCCGCGGCCCTCGAGGTCCCGGGTGTCGTGGCCGTCCTGACCGCGGCCGACCTGCCGATCGCCGCGGTCGACGACATGCGCATGTTCGAGCCGCTGGCCCGCGATGAAGCGCTGTTCGCCGGCCAGCCGGTGGCGCTTGTCGTGGCCGAGACCGAGGAGGCCGCCGCGGATGCCGCCGGCCTGGTCATGGTGGATGCGGAGCGGTTGCCGGCCGTCGTCGACGTCCTCTCGGCCATGACCCCGGACAGCCCGCTCGCCCGTCTCGTGCCGCTGCTCCCCGATGAGGGCGCCGAGGGTGGCTCGGCCAAGGCCGCGCACGCTGCGGTGGGAGGTGAAGGGGTCGAGCTCGAGACCGAGGCGCTCTCGCCGAACGTCTTCAACGCCAAGCGATACGTCGGTGGCGACGTGGAGGCGGGGCTCGGGTCGGCCGACGCCACCGCGGGCGGCACGTTCCGCACGAGCTGGGTCTACCAGGGCTACATCGAGCCGCACGCGGCGACCGCGTGGCTGGAGCCCGACGGGACGCTCCATGTCGCGACGTCCACGCAAGGGACGTTCTACGTCCGCAAGCAGCTCGCGAAGATCTTCGGCCGGAAGCTCTCGACGGTCCGCGTCGAAGGCATGCCCCTCGGGGGGTCGTTCGGGTCCAAGATCCTCATCGTCGATCCGCTGGTCGTGGGCGCCTGTCTCGCGCTGCGTCGCCCGGTCCGGCTGGTCCTGGACCGGCGTGATGACATCGCGGCCACGAACCCGGCCCCGGGTTCCGCCCTCGAGGTCCGCATCGGCGCGCGCGCGGACGGCACGCTGACCGCCCTCGATGCACGCCTGGTCTTCGACGCCGGGGCCTACAGCGAGTGGTCGATCGAGGGCATCGCGGCGGTCCTCATCGGCGGTCCGTATCGCTGGCCGTCGTTCGACGTGCGGGCCTACGGCGTCCGGACGAACCGGTTCGGGACGGGCTCGTACCGCGGACCGGGCGGGCCTCAGGCCGCGTTCGCGATCGAGTCGCTCCTCGACGAGCTCGCGGATCAGCTCGGGATCGATCCCATCGACCTGCGGCTGCGCAACCTGGCCGGCGACGGCGACGCGATGGTCGACGGTGAGCCGTGGCCGACCATCGGCATCGGCAAGGTCCTCGAGACGGCGGCCGCGCACCCGCTCTGGCGTGATCGCGCCTCGCTGCCGCCCGGTCAGGGGGTCGGCGTTGCGGCCGGGGTCTGGCCGGGGGGCAAGGAGCCCGCCGCGGCCCTGTGCCGGCTCGACGCGGACGGCACCCTCACCGTGGTGACCGGCGTCGTCGACATGAGCGGGACGACCTCGGCGTTCGCGCTGATCGCCGCAGAGGCATTCGGCGTCACGGCCGACGACGTCACGGTGGTCAGCCTGGACACGGACGGCGCCCCGCAGTCCCCGTTGAGCGGCGGCAGCGTCGTCACCTACTCGGCGGGGCGGGCCATCCGCGAGGCCGCGACCGACGCGCGGCGCCAGTTGCTCGACTACGCCGCACACGAGATGGAGATCGATCCGTCCGATCTCGAGATCGTCGACGGCGTCGTCCGACCGGTGGGCTCGCCGGACAAGGGGCGCGCCCTCTCCGAGCTCGCGGCCGAACTGCACGACTTCGGGAGCGGCCATGCGCCGGTGCAGGGCCACGCCACCACGGTCCACGCCAGCCTCGCGCCGTCCACGTCGGCACACCTGGCCCACGTCGCCGTCGATCGCGAGACCGGCGAGGTGACCGTGCTCGGCTACGCGGTGATCCAGGACGTCGGGAAGGCCATCAATCCCGCGCTCGTCGAAGGGCAGATGCGCGGTGGTGCGGCGCAGGGGATCGGCTGGGCGCTGCACGAGGCGCTCCTCCACGACGGGGATGGCCAGCTCGTCAGCGGATCCCTGCTCGACTATGTCGTGCCGCGGGCAGAACACATCCCGCCGATCGACACGCGCATCGTCGAGGTGCCGGCGCCCGACGGGCCGTTCGGGGCCAAGGGCGTCGGCGAGGCGCCGGTGATCCCGGCCCCGGCCGCCATCGCGTCGGCGATCGTCGCCGCCGGCGGCCCCCGGCTGCGCATGATCCCGATGACCGCGAGCCGCGTCTGGGCGGCCATCGCCGGGGACGACGTGGCGACCGGCGATCACGGGGCCGGGTCCGCATGAGCGCGGCCGGGAGCGCGACATGACCGCGACGACGCACCCAGGTTCGGTGATCCACTGCTGGGACCACCTGGTGATCACCCTCCGCGACCCGGGTGGCGCGACGACCGCCTTCCTGAGCCTGTACGCGATCGCCTACTCGGCGTCGCTCGGTGCCGGACACGTCGCGTACCTCGAGGTCGGCGACGTCAACGGCGCCCCGTGGCGCGCGACGCTCACCGACGACCTCGAGCTCGGGCGACGGCAGCAGCACCGGCTCGCCGCCATGGGCGATCCGCGGATGCTCGAGACCGGGGAGCCGCGGATCGCACGGTTCGACCGTGAGCCCTACGACGCGACCGGCTTTGGGTTCCGCATCCTCACCGACGACACGGTCATCCACGCCCGCTGGGACGACCCGGACGCGCCCTTCTGGACGGACGGCCAGGGTGGCGGGTTCAGTGACACCGAGGACATCTGGGCGATGTTCGTGGGGGCGCCGCGGGCCGTCATCACCATCGACGGGGCCATGGCCGCCGGATCGCCGTTCGACGACGAGGTCTGGGTCCCCAAGCTCGGTCGGTCGCTCAGCTCCGCGCACGCCGCCTTCGCCGAGGTCCGCGTCACGCCGGTCAGCGGTCGTGCCACAGGAAGCGTTCCGGCCTGACCTCGCCCGTCCACAGGTACCCGTTCGGCGTGAGCTGCGGCCGGCCGTCGCCGCGGATCGTGGCCACGACGGAGTTGGGCATCATCGCGAGGAACGCCGCCTGGCGGGCGGGGGAGGGGATCACCGGGCCGTCCAGCCAGCATCGATCATCTGCGCCGTGCCGGTGATCCCCGCCGCGGCGTCCGAGCACAGGAAGCGCACGTAGGCGGCGACCTCGTCGGGCTCGAGCAGCCGCGGGATGGCCGCCCCCGCGAGCATGATCCGGTCCAGGACGTCCGCTTCGGGGATGCCAGTCGTCCTGGCCTGATCGGCGATCTGCGCCTCGACCAGCGGTGTCCGGACATACGACGGGCAGACCGCGTTGCACGTCACCCCGTGGGCGCCCGCTTCCACGGCCACGGCGCGGGTCAGTCCCAGCAACCCGTGCTTCGCGGCGATATAGGCGACCTTGTTGGGCGACGCGACCACCGAGTGGATCGAGCCGATGTTGACGATCCGCCCCCAGCTCCGGGCGATCATGCCCGGCAGCACCGCCTGGCTGAGGACGAACGGCGCGGTGAGCATCGCGGCGAGCATCGCGTCCCAGCGCTCGAGCGGGAAGTCCACCACGGGCGCCACGTGCTGGAAGCCCGCGGCATTCACGAGGATGTCGAGGTGGCCGTGGCGGGCGATGACGTCCTCGACCAGGGCCCGGCAGGCACCGGGGTCGGCGACCTCGATGGCCCGGGCCTCGGCGCGCGGCAGCCGGTCGGCCACGCGCCCGGCCGCCGGGCCGTCCCGATCCGCGACGATGACCGTGGCCCCGACCGATGCCAGCGTGCCGGCGATCGAGCCGCCGATCCCCCCGCCGCCACCGGTGATGAGCGCGACCCGTCCGTCCAGCGTCTCCGGACCGGACGGCTCGGCCGCGGTCAATGGATGATCCGCTGCCCGCTCTCGCGATCGAAGAGGTGGATACGTCCGGGCGCCAGGACGGCCTGGACGGATCGGCCGATCTCGAGGCGGACGTCCGGCGCGACGCGGGCGACGACCGTCGCCTCCCCGGCGCCGAGCTCCACGAAGGTGTCCGAGCCGATCGGCTCCAGCAACGCGACCTCGGCGCCGAAGCTGCCGACCGGGACATCGGCCGACCCGTTGCCGTGGACCCGCACGTCCTCGGCGCGGATCCCGAGCGCGACGTTCGACCACGTCCCGTCGCGCAGCCCGAGCTCGGCCGCGGACCCGAGGGCGATCCGGAGATCCGGCGAGACGAACGTGACGGCCCCATCGGACCGCTCGAGCGCCCCGTCCACGAGGCTCATCTTGGGCTTGCCGACGAACGTCGCGACGTACAGGTCGCTCGGCGCGCGGTAGATCTCGCGCGTCGTCCCGAGCTGGACCACCTTGCCGTCGCGCATGACCGCGATCAGGTCGGACAGCGACATCGCCTCCTCCTGGTCGTGGGTCACGAACACGCTCGTGGTCCCGAGCTTGAGGTGGAGGTGCTTGACCTCGGTACGCATGCGCGTGCGCAGCCCGGCATCGAGGTTGCTGAACGGCTCATCGAGCAGGAAGACGAGTGGCTCCTTCACGAGCGCCCGGCCCAGGGCCACGCGTTGCTGCTGGCCACCCGACATCTGCCCGGGCTTGCGCTGCATGAGGTGGGTGATGTCGAGCGCTGCCGCGACCGAGTCCACGCGGGCCTTGATCTCGGCCTTGGGACGGTGCTGGAGCTTCAGCCCGAAGGCGATGTTGTCGAACGCGTTGAGGTGTGGGTACAGCGCGTAGTTCTGGAAGACCATGGCCATCCGCCGCTCATTGGGCGGCGTGTCCGTGATGTCCTCGTCGCCGAGCAGGATCCGGCCTTCGTCGAGCCGGTCGAGGCCCGCGATCAGGCTGAGCGTCGTGCTCTTGCCGCACCCCGACGGACCGAGCAGGGTCACGAACGAACCCGACGGGATGTCGATCGACAGGTTGTCGACGGCTCGCACCTTCCCGTAGAAACGGGAGACACCTTCGAGCCTGAGCGCGATGTCGGCCATGTGCTGGGATCCCTCGTCTCGCGGTCGATGGCGGCGCGTCGGCCGGGCGGGGTCCGATGGGTCACCCGCGCGTCGTGGCGGCGGGCCGCCACGCATATTGTCGACAATCTACGCTGGCGCGTCCAGCCTCGTCAACGTGGGTCGGGGGTCCAGGCCGTGTGCGGGCGGGATCAGAACAGGGACTCCCCGGGCGCGAGATACCGCGCGGCGACGTCGAGGTCGATCTCCACGCCGAGCCCGGGGGCGTCGGTCAGCGGCACGTGCCCGCTGGCGTCGAAGAGCGGCACGCCCTCGCGGCGCACGACCTGCCCGATCCAGGGCGCATCCCAGAAGTGGTACTCGAGACCGATGAAGTTCGGACAGGCGGCTGCGAGGTGCGCCTCGGCCACCGTGTTGAGCGCCGACCCGTTGTTGTGGATCGCGAGCGGGATCCCGTTGAGGTCCGCGTAGTCAGCGACCTTGCGCGCCTCATGGAACCCGCCGACGAACAGCAGGTCCGGGTGGACGATGTCGACCGCCCGTCGGTCGATCATCTCTCGGAACTGGTCGGCGACCAGCATCTCGCCCGCGCAGATCGGGATGGGGCTCTCGTCGCGGACCCGCTTCTGGGCGTCGAAGTTGAGGATCGGGACGGGGTCCTCGAACCACTTGAGCGCCAGAGGCTCGAGGGCGTTGGCCAGGCGGATGGCGGTCTCGACATCGAAGCTCATGTGGCCATCGAGCGCGATCTCTGCGTCGGGCCCGGCGACCTCGCGGACGGCGGCGAGCCGTTCGTAGGTGAGGCGCACCTGGCGGGTGCGCATCTGCCGGTTCCACGGATCGACGCTGGCCTCCGGCGCGATCCATTCGGCGTCGAACTTGAAGTCGCTGAACCCCTCCGCGAGCGAGCGCTCGGCGAGCGCCCGCCACGCGCCGAGATCCGTCGGATCGGCGACCCCGCTGCGGTCCAGATAGACACGGATGCGATCGCGGAAGGCCCCACCGAGGAGGTTGTAGACCGGCGTCCCGAGGATCTTCCCGGCGAGGTCGCCGAGGGCCATCTCGACACCGCTCACCGTCCAGGCCATCGGGCCGTCGACGGTGGCCGTGGCGCTCATCTGCGGGTCATACGGCGGCAGGCCGCCCGAGAGCATCGCGCGGACGAACGGCCGGATCGTCAACGGGTCGCGCCCGATCAGCCACTCGCGCGCGTAGGCGATCCCCTCGCGCTCGCCCATCATCGTCCCGGACTCGCCGAGACCGTAGATGCCGCCGTCGGTGTCGATCCGCACGATCTGGACGTGCCACGTCCGCTCCGTGCCGCCGACGCCGTGCGGGTCCGGTCCGCTCAGTCGCATCGTGCGGACGTCCGTGATCCTCATCGCGCGGGCGCCACCACCAGGGGGAAGTCCACCGCACGCCCGGTCTGCGCCGAGAGCTTCGCGGCCTGCGTCATCTCGATCGCCTTGCGCCCGTCCTCGCCGGTGATGGCCGGGGCCCGGCCGGTCTGGAGCGCGGCGATGAAGTCGTCCACCTGGCGTGCGGTGTTCCCGATCCGGCGCGGATCACGCGGCTTGAAATCGGGGAGGGTCCAGCTCGGGAGCTCCCAGATGCGTTCGTCGCGGGCGCCAGTGTGCAACTCGACCCGGTCGAGATCGAAGAAGATCGAGCCCTCGGTCCCGACGATCTGGTACTGGTTGTTGCGGCGGGTCCCGAACCCCGACGGTCCGATCTCGTAGCACAGCAGGATCTGGGCCATCGCCTTGTTCGAGAGGCGGATCTGGACCATGACCGTCGGGCTCTCGAGCGGCAGGCCCGTGAAGTTCTCGTAGTCGGCGTAGAGGCGGACCGGCTCCGCACCGCTCAGCCAGCGGATCGCGTCGCAGGCGTGCGACCCCCAGTCGAGGAACGCGTCGCCCTCGCGTGGGTCCGCCGGCCAGCTCTGTGGGACGTTCACGAAGCCGGAGCCGGGCGTCACGCTCATCGGCCGCAGGAACAGCAGGTCCCCGATGAGCCCTTGGTCGAGGTACGACTTCGCGCGCATGGACATCTCCATGTGGCGGCTCTGCTTGGCGATCGTCAGCTGGACGCCCGCCGTCCGGCAGGCCTCGATGATCGCGTCGCACTCGGCCACGTCGAGCGCCATCGGCTTCTCGAGATAGACATGCTTCCCGGCCGCAGCCACCGCGAGCGCGAGCGGCAGGTGGGTGGAGTGCGGGGTCGCGATGACCACCGCGTCGACGTCCGGCCGGGCCGCGAGGGCCTCGGCCGACGCCTCGACCGCCACGCCGAACTCGGCGGCGAGCGCCTCCGCCCGGGACCCGAGGGCGACCGCCGCGAGCCGGCCACCCGTGACCTGCGTGGCGAGCGCATCGGCATAGACGCGGGCCATGTTGCCCGACCCGAGGATGCCGAAACCGATGGCCGTTGCGCCCATGATCCGCCTCCGCACGACGCGTCGAGCGACCGCTCGACGGCACGGGCGACAGTGTACATTGTCGACAATCTACCGGATCGGGCACGGAGCCGGCACGGGCTGGAACGCGGAGGCGACGATGGCGGACAGGGCGGATCTGCGGGTCGTCGTCACCGATTCGGAGCCCCTGCTCGGACCCGGCATCGCGCTGCTGCGCGAGCGAGGCGTCGATGTCGAGGTCCTGCCGCAGGGCATCACCGGGTCCGAGGCGGCCGCGATCGTCGCCGGCTATCCCGCCGCGATCGTCGGGTTGCTGCCGTTCCGGTCGGCGGAGATCGCGACCCTCCGCGCCACCGGGTGCCTGGTCCGCGCCGGGATCGGCTACGACATCATCGATGTCGACGCCGCGACGGCCGCCGGGATCTGGGTGGTCAACGTCCCCGACTACTGCGTCGAGGAGGTCGCCGACCACGCGATGCTGCTGCTGCTGTCGGCGTGGCGCCATCTCGGGGAGCTCGAGGCGGTCTGGCGCAGCGGTGCGTGGGTCGCGCCGGCCCTCGTCCCACGGGTCGACCGGATCCGTGGCCGGCGTCTCGGGATCGTCGGGTTCGGGCGCATCGGTCGGGCCGTGGCGCAGCGGGCGCGGGCGTTCGGGTTCGAGGTCGTCGCGCACGACCCGTACGTCCCCGACGCCGTGCTCGCCGACGCCGGAGTGACGCCGGTGGATCTCGAGGCACTCATCGCGACGAGCGACGCGATCACGCTGCACTGCCCGATGACCGCGGAGACCGCCCATCTGATCGACCAGGACCGGCTGGCGCGCGTCCGGCCGGGGGTCGTGCTGGTCAACACGAGCCGTGGCGGGCTCGTGGATCTCGACGCCCTGGACGCGGCCGTGGCGGATGGCCGCGTCGGGGCCGTGGGCCTCGACGTCGTCGAGGACGAACCCGCGCCGCACCTGTCGCGACCGCTGTTCGCGCGGCCGAACGTGCGACTGACGCCGCACCTAGCGTGGTACTCGATCGAGGCGCGCCGGGACCTGGCCGTGCGGGCCGCGGAGGAGGCCGAGCGGTTCATCCGCGGGGAGCGGCCGCGGAACGTCGTCAACCCGGAGGCCCGCACCGCGCCCTGACGACGGCGCCGGGCCGTCAGGGCGTCGGGGCCGTGGGTCCCTGCCGGCGGGGGAACGGCCTCGCGAGCACCAGGTGGACGCCGAGCCATGCCCATCCGAGCGAGAGCAACCCCACGCTGACCAGGGCGAGCCCGGCGACGGCGTCGGCGCCGCCCGGCCCGAGGGCCCCGAGCGCGAGCACCGCGGCGATGAGGCCGCCCGCCCCGGCGCCGATCAGGGCGCTCGCTAGATGCGGCCGGCGCCGGCCGTCGATCCCGCGGAGGCCGAAGACCAGCGCACCCACGAGGAGGATCACCAGCGCCGGGCCGAGCAGCCAGTCGATCCCGGCCGCCGACGCCACCAGCAGCGCGACCGCGCCGGTGCCGATGCTGAGATCGCCGATCAGGTCGCCGAGGCCGATCGGCGTGGTCGCCCGCCGCTCGAACACCGCCGCCGCGGCGGCGAACAGGACCGTCGCGACCGCCGTCGGGAGACCGGCCGACACGGCGGTCGCCATGACCGCGGTATCGCGCTCGAGCGCGACGGCCACCGCTTCGGCCAGGGCGGCGAGTCCGACCGGCCACAGCACGGATCCGGCGATCGAGCCGATCCCGACGAGGCGCTCGAGGGGGCCGGGGATCCACGGACCGGTGCTCGTCACGTCGAGGCGGCCGCCACCGACTCGGACATCTCCCGGAGGGTTCGGAACCGGCTCTTCGCGGGGTCAGGGTCCATCGCCTCGGCGACCTCCTGGAGGGGGCCCATCTTGGCGATCCCGAGAGCTTCGCCCATCAGCTCGATCTTGCGCCGTGCCTCGTGCCGGCCGATGCCGCGCAGACTGCCGTTGGCGGCGATCCCGATCCGGTCCGTGATCCGATCCCGGTTCGCCGCCCAGGCCATCGCCCAGATCATCGTCTCCGGGTCATCACGCTCGGGACTGGCGGCATCCAGGGCACCGATCACGATGCCCCGCTCCAACGGGACCGATCGCACGAAGCGCCATGCCGCGGGGCCGGCGTAGGCGTCCACGAGGTAACTCCGGTACGCCCCATCAAGGACGGTCGAGTGTCCGGCGGGATCGATCGCTCCCCGATAGAGGCCCAGGCTCAGGTGGCGGGCCTCCACGCCGTCGGTCAGTCGACGCTCCGTCTCCGCGTAAAGCCGCCACTCCTCCTCGTCGTCGTCGATCGACGTGAGCGTGCCCTCGTCGATCTGGATGTACGGACAGTCGGCGTCGACGAGCGCCCGGAGCTCCAGGTTGAGGGCCTCCGCGAAGCCCATGGCGAGGTAGGCTCGCGCGGGTCGGTCCCGGGCCGCCAGTCGGGCGAGCGTGTACGGACCGACCAGGACCTGCTTGACCAGCTGGTCGGTGCAATGATCCGCCCAGCGCCAGGCCTCGACGGTGATGGGCGAGCGCCACGTGACGCCGTCATCGAATGCCGGCGTCTTGACCACGGCACCGTCCGGAAGCCGCGTCGGCGGTCCGGAGCTCCGGCCTCCGAGGCCCTCGACGAGACGCTGGAGTCGATCCTCCGCCCCGATGTCGCCGTCACTGAGCATCCCGAGGCCGGCAGCCTCCTGCTCGTCGAGGACGACGCGGACGACGTCTCGCGTGATCGCGAGGTGCTCGGCGGCCGTGATCTCGCCACCGGACAATCGCCGGTCGGCGTCTCCGAGCGCGTCCGGTTCCCCGGCGCGCGGCTCGCGCGGATAGTCGGACGCGAGGGATGCGAACACTCGATGACTCTCCCAGATATGAACACAGGACGCCAGCAACCCGGCGTCCTGTGTTCGTCCTTCGATGGACCGGTCGTGCCGGCCGTGGCTGTCTCGTTCAGGCGCTCAGGAACTTGATGATCAGGTCCTGCGTGCCGGTGACGGCGGCATCGTGCGCCTGCTGCGCCGAGTACTCGCCCTTGATGAGCTTGTTGACGACGTCGTCAAAGACCGGCGCCCAGTCGTACGGCGTCGACCACAGGTTGGTCACGCCCTTGGCCTGGGCCGTGTGCGCCGGGATCAGGTACTGGGCCGCGATGACATCGGGGTTGGCCAGCACGGACTTGCGGGTCGGTGGGTACAGCTCCGGCTCGTGCAGGCTGATCGCCAGCGCGATGTCCGGGGTGAACAGCCGGTTGAAGTAGCTCCACGAGGCCTCGGGCTGCTTGGTCCACTTGTTGACGCCCGTGCCGTCCGCGCCCTGCGCCGATCCGGTGGTGCCGGGCTCGATGCCCGGGAACTGCCGGTTGGCCAGCTTGCCGGCCGCGATCAACTCCTTCTCCGTGGGCTCGATCACCGACTCGCTGTGCATGACG
Source organism: uncultured Anaerolineaceae bacterium (assembly GCA_964393345.1). GTDB lineage: Bacteria > Chloroflexota > Limnocylindria > Limnocylindrales > CSP1-4 > SPCO01. The sequence continues at coordinate 27,765 of CAYMTJ010000017.1, forward strand.
GTGGCCATGTTGCCCTTGGCGAACTCGACGAACGCCTCGTGCTCATTGGTGATGTTCAGGTACCGCGCATCCCACCAGCCGCTCTTGAGACCGGCGTCGATCGTCTCGAAGGCCGCGAGGCCTTCGGGTCCATCGAAGAGGACCTGCGTCCGGTCGTCGCTGAACATCGGGTGACCGGTCGAGTTGTAGATGTGCGTCCAGTACAGCTTGGCGAACGTCCCGCCCGCGCCCTGCCAGGGCTGGGCGCACGGGATGATGCCCTTCTCGACGAACTTCGGCGTGAGCGCGAACAGGGCGGCGTACGTGTCGGGCGGGTTGTCGCCGTCCTCGCCGATCGCGTTGAAGTGCTCCGGACTCCACGTCCACAGCCAGGAGCTGAAGTGGATCGGGAGGCCGCGCAGGACCTGGTCCGACTGCGTCGTGAAGCCGGGCAACGCCGTCTCGAGGAAGTCGCTCAGGTCGCCGGTGTAGTTGCCCTCGAGTGGCAGCAGCAGGCGTGTCCCGTAGCGCTGCATGAAGACGTCGTAGGTGTAGTGGAGATCCCACGACGCGTCCTGGGTGGCGATGAAGCTGGCGTACTTGACGGGCTTCTCGTCGAACGGGATGTTCGTGAAGGTGGCGTTGCCGCCGGTCTCGGCCTTCCAGGCATCGAGGCCGATCTGGAACGCCGGGATCGAGTAGCCACCGGTGCTGTTGTTCAGCGTCACGCCGGCATAGCTGATCGGCTCGGGCGTCGGCGTGTCGGTGGCCGCAGGTGTGGCGCTCGGCGCGGCGCTGGGCGCGGCGCTCGGCGCGACCGAGCTGGCAGCCGTCGGACCGCAGGCAGCGACGAACGCCGCGCTCCCCGCGATCAGGCCACCCTTGAGGACGTCGCGGCGAGTCATCGCCGACGTCAGCCGAGTCAATCCTGGGTCCTTGTCCTGGGTCATGGCTTCCTCCGCGTCCTTGGTTGATGGGTTTGACACCTCGTTCAGCCGCAGGTCCTCCTCAACCTTTCACGAACCCTCCCGCTAGGCCGGAGATGATCCGGCGATGGAACAGCAGGACAAGCACGAGACACGGCGCCACCGCGACCATGGCGGCCGCCGCGAGCAGGTTGGGTGGCGGTTGCTGGTTCAACGCCCCGGGGAAGTTCTGGATCCCGGTGATGAGTCGGGTGATCGTCACGGCGTTCTGATTGCCGAGGATGACGGCGAACAGGAACTCGTTCCACGTCCCGATCAGGATCAGGATCCCCGCGGCCGCGATGCCCGGTCTGGCCGCCGGGATCGTGACGCGGAAGAGCGTCCCGAGCCGGGAGCAGCCGTCGATCCTCGCGGCCTTCTCGAGCGAGACCGGGACTTCGAGGAAGAAGTTCCGCAGCAGCCAGATGATCAGCGGCAGCCAGAAGGCGACGTTCACCAGGACGAGGGCCGCGACGGTGTCCGTGATGCCCAGCATCTGGAAGATCCGAAGGACCGGGATGGCCAGGACGATGGCCGGCACCATCTGGATGAGGATCAGGAGGGCCAGGGTCGTGGACTTCCCCGGCAGGTCGAAGCGGGCGAGGGCGTACGCCGGGGGGGCGGACAGGACGATGACGAAGAACGCGGTCAGGAGCGCGGTCTGCAGGCTCACTGCCAGGGATCCGAGCCAGCGCGGGTCGCTCGCGATGACCTGGTACCCGTCAAGCCACAGGTCGAGCGTCAGCGCGGGCGGCTGATGCGTCAGCGCCTGGAACGGCTGCAGGCTCGCGATCAGCATCCAGACGATCGGCGCCGCGAAGAAGAACAGCAGGGCCGTGACGCCGACGCCGAACGCGACCTTGCTGACCGGCGCCGGCACCCGAAGCCGTCGCCGACGGCGCTCGTCCGCGACCGGCCCATCGAGGCCTCCCGGTCCGGCCATGGCATCGCGGGAGATCTTCAGCGACGTCCGCGCGGAGGCCGCGGCATCCACGGCCTCTTCGTCGGTCGACGGACCCTCGACCTGGCCGCGGCGAGCGAGCAACAGCAGGATCAGGCTGGCCGCCACGATGATCGCGAACAGCAGGACGGTGACGGCCGCGCCATAGCCGAGGCTGATCTGCTCGAAGGTGATCGTATAGATCGCGTAGATCAGGACATACGTGTCCCGCCCGGGTCCACCGCTCGTGAGGCTGTAGAGCAGGTCGAACACCTGCAGTCCGATGATGACCTGCAGGACGCCCACCACGAGGAGCGTGTTCTTGATCGCGGGCAGCGTGATGTAGCGGAAGGATTCCCACGCGGTCGCGCCATCCATCCGCGCGGCCCGGTAGAGCGCCTCCGGGATCGTCTTGAGGGCAGCCAGGAGGAGCACCGTCAGGAGCGGCACGGAGCGCCAGGACTGCGCGACCAACGCGATCCCGACGGCCTGGGGCGTGTTCGCCAGGAAGTTGAATCCCTCGTCGAAGATGCCGAGCCCGATCAGGACCCCGTTCACGATGCCGTGGTTGGTATCGAAGATGAAGCGCCAGAAGATCCCGGCCACGATCGACGCGACCGCCCACGGCAGCAGCAGGGCCATGAAGAAGATCGAGACGCCGCGGAACCCGCGGTTCAGGACGAGCGCCGTGATCAGCGCCAATGGCAGGGTGACGGCCGTCGAGAGCGCGGCGAAGAACAGCGTCCGCGGGATCGCCGCAAGGACCTCGTCGTCGATCGGAAGGCGCTCGAGGTAGTTTCGAAGGCCGACGAACGGCGTCAGATCGTCCTTCGCCAGCTCGATGCGAAACAGACTCAGTCCGAACACCGCGAGCGTCGGCGGCAGCACGATCAGCCCGACGAGCAGCAGACCGGGGACCGACACCAGGAGGGCGAAGCGTCGCTCCGTCAGCCGATCGAGGCGGCGCGACACGCGGCCCGCCCCACGACTGATCGCCGCGCCGGTCAATGCCATGCTCCGATCGCCTCCACCTGGTGCACGCCAACCACCCCGCGAGCGACGTGATGATGGCAATGTCGAATGTACATTGTCAACAATGACCACGAATTCACGACGGATCCGACCGCGGCGCTCACCGGAGATCCCCGTCGGCGAAGGCACGCTTGACGACGAGGTCACCCACCTGGCGCCCGACCACCAGACCCACCTCGTTGTCGCTCCGCCAGTGGATCCCACCGTAGAGGCGCGAGACCGCCGCCTCCTCCGCCTGGCTATCGAGCCAGGCTCGATCAGCGGGGAAGAATGCGCCGAGGACCGTGGAACTGGCCCCCGACACCGTGGAGTGGCCAGAGACGTACGACGGGAAGTTCGGCGTCACCACCGTCGACGCGAACCCCGGGATCAGGCCGATGGGGCGGCCCGACCAGTACGTGAACTTGGTGTCCCAGCACGCGATGAAGGAGTCGGCCTGGGCGATCGTGAGGTGAGCCAGCATCCGCGCCGTGGCGGGCGTCGAGAGGCGGTCGCGGGCCGCGAGCGTGATCGCCGTCCGGACCCAATGGCCGGGCGGGGTGTCCGTGCCCGGGCCATCCGCCCAGAACCGCGCGATCCGCACCTGGTCGTTGGTGAGTTCGTCGTTGACACGGACGACCTCGTCCGCCTCGGCCTGCCACGCCGCCGACCCGACGGCCGGTGGCGGCCCGGGCCGGAACTGCGAGCCGCTGGTCATGACCCACGGCCTCCAGGTGCCCGCGAGGGGTTCGGTCGGCTGGTCGTTGCGGAAGGGCTTGGCCGGCTGCCACCCGCCCTCGACGTCGGGGATCTCGCCCTGCCAGAAGACGGAGGCGCCATCACCGTTCGCGCGCGCGATCGCCAGGGCCCCCACGGCGATGCCGATCGCCCGTCCAGCGGCGATGTCGGAGGGGGCATGGGTGCCCGAGGCGAGGAGGACGGCCTCCAGCTCCGCGGCCGCGTCCTCGAATGTCTCGGACCGATCCGGATAGACATGGCTCAGCACGGCCACGGCGGCGGCTGCCACAGCGGCGTCGACGGCGGCGTGACTCGAGATCTCGTCGCGCGGCGCCAGGACCTTGATCCGCGGATCGCGATCCGCCGGGGTGGACCGACCGAACGCCATCTTGGCGTCGCACGCGGCGATGATCGCGTCGTACATCGCCGCGTTGAGCAGGGCCAGCGTTCGCGACACCCGCACCGGGTTGGTGCGCGCGTCCCGGACCACGGTCAACAGGACCTCGTTCCAGCGGACGGGAGATGGGGTCGATGTCCACGACCGGATCCGGTCCCCGAGCCGTGACGCCCCGCTCTGGGCCGCGACGACCGCATCGAGCTCCCGGCGATCCTCCTCCGATCCGATCTGGACCGACGGGGCCACCCGGACCTCGCTGGGTCCGGCCATGAGCAACGGGCGCCAGTGTGCCGGCGCTTCGGCACGGGCGGTCGTGACGACGAGGTTCGTCGCGATGACCGCCGCGATGACGGCCAAGACGATCATCGCCGCGGTCCGCCTGCGGGGTTGCCAGGTCGCCATCACGGCAGCACCCCGTCCGGGGTGACCCGCAGGACCTGGTCCGCAGCGACCTCGGCGAGCTCGCTCGTCGTGCCGTCGGCCCATGTGATCGTGACCGTGTCGGCGGTCATGGCCTCCCCGAGTCCGAAGGACAGTTCCTGGGGCATGCCCGCGAGGTAACTGCCGCCGAGGAGCGACACCTGGGTCGTGCGCGCGTCACCGACCTCGACCGCGACGCGCGCGCCTGCCGCCTGGGCGCCCGCGCGGCTGAGGTCCACCGTCAGGGCGTGCCGACCCTCCGTCCCGTTCTCGAGCAACGCGGTGCCGTACGCGACCTGCGTGATCAGCAGGTCCGGGTCACCATCGCGGTCGTAGTCGAACGGGATCACCGCCCGCTGGTCGCCCGGGATGTCGCAACCGGCATCGGCGGCCGGCTCGAAGGTGCGCCCACCCGCACCGAGGAAGAGTCGCGCACGGCCGTTACGCAACTCCGGGCTCTGGGCGGCGATGAACTCCTGCATGCCCTGGACGACGTAGAGATCAAGGTGGCCGTCGAGGTCCAGGTCGGTGAAGGCCGCGCCCCAGCCCCAGCCCGTGTCCTCGACGCCCTGGGCCGCCGCGACGTCCGAGTACGTCACCGTGCCGGCGTCCCCGCGTTCTCCGACGAGGAGCGTGTTCCCGGCGCCCGTGCCGAATTCGCCGTTCGGGTCAGTGATGTTCGTGACGTAGAGGTCGAGCATCCCGTCGCTCTCGAGGTCCGCGACGGCGATGCCCATGTCGTTCCCGACGTGTCCCACGCCGAACGCCTCGGAGGCCAGCCGGAACTCGCCGCCCGTGTTCTCGAAGAAGAGATCCGCCCGGTGATCGAGTGCCACGTACAGGTCCGGCCAGCCATCGGCCGTGAAGTCCGCGAACACCGAGCTGAAGCTGTCCGCCGTGACCTGCCCGAGGTGGACATCATCGGTGACATCGTCGAACCGGAACCCGCCGAGATTGCGGAACAGGCGGTTCTGCCCGGGGAACCGCCCCTTGATGGCCATGGCCTCGCGGCCGGGGTCGCCGCCGAGCTCCATCGTCCAGTACGTCACGTACAGGTCCAGGAGCCCGTCGCGATCGTAGTCGGCCAGCGACAGCCCGCCGACGAGGTACCCGACCGGGTCGAACCCGGATCCCTCGGTCACGTCCGTGAACGTGCCGGTGCCGTCGTTGCGATGGATGGTCGAGGGCCGACCCGCCTCCTTCCCGTCCCAGTCGTTGAGGACGACCAGGTCGAGGTGCCCGTCGTCGTCGAGGTCGGCGAAGGTCGCCGCCCGACTGCCTCCGCGGTTCGCGAGGCCACTCGCCTCGGTGACGTCCACGAACTCGGGTCGGCCGCCCGTCGTGAGCTGGTTGCGGAAGAGCTTGTTCGGGTGCCCGGGCTGGCCAAGGAGGAAGACGCTGAGACGCCCGTCGTCGAAGACATCGGCCACCGCGGCACCGTTGCCCATGTTGCGGAGCATGACCGCCGACATCGGGTCGGTGGCGAACGGCGTCGTCCCGTAGGCGCCGCGGAAGTCCAGCCCGCGATCGGCGGCGACATCGCGGCAGAGCGACGGGGCAGCCGCGGTCGGACGCGTGGCGACCAACCCGCCCACGACGAGCAGCGTCGACGCCACGACCACCACGACGACGGCGATGACGACCGGTCGGCGGCGAGCACGGAGCGATCCGGCGATGGCGCGCATCTCCTCCTCCACCCGGTCACCGTACCTTGACGCTCGAGGCGCCGGCCCGGTAGATTGTCGACAATCTACGCTGTCGTACTCGGGTCGCGCAACCCGCGAGAGGACCAGATGGCCGTCGCTTCACTCAGTCTTCGACACATCGCGCGCCGGTACGGACCGGTGCGGGCGGTCGACGATCTCGACCTCGAGGTCCCCGATGGGGCCTTCGTGACGTTGCTGGGTCCATCCGGCTGTGGCAAGAGTACGACGCTGAATCTCATCGCCGGGCTCGACCGCCCCGATGCCGGCACCATCATGCTCGGCGATCGCGACGTCACCAAGGTCCCGCCGAACGAGCGCCGGATGGCGATGGTCTTCCAGAGCTACGCCCTCTACCCGAACATGACGGTGTTCGAGAACATCGGATTCTCGCTCAAGTTGCGCCGGCGACCAGCTGCCGAGATCACCGAGCGCGTGACCAGGGTGGCCGAGATGCTGGACATCGGGCACCTGCTCGCGCGCAAGCCCAGCCAGCTCTCGGGCGGCCAGCAGCAGCGCGTCGCGCTCGGGCGCGCGCTGATCAAGCAGCCGCTCGTGTTCCTGCTCGACGAGCCGTTCAGCAACCTCGACGCGTCGCTTCGCGCGCGCATGCGCACCGAGGTCAAGCACCTCCACCTCGCGCTCGGGACCACGAGCGTCTTCGTGACCCATGACCAGGAAGAGGCGATGACGCTGTCGGACATGATCTGCGTCATGCGCGACGGCAAGATCATCCAGTCCGGCTCGCCGTCCGACATCTACGGCAAGCCGCAGACGATCTACGTGGCGGAATTCGTCGGCAAACCGAAGATGACGCTCCTGGACGGGACGCTCGAGCACGGAGCCGACGGCGTCACGTTCGTTCGGCCGGACGCCCGCATCCACCTCGGTCCGGCGGCCGCGATCGGGCTCAAGGAGGGCGCGTGGCCGACGGTCGCCCTCGGCGTCCGGGCAGAGGACGTCCTCGTGCAGCCCGACGGGGCGAGCGCGCTCCCGACCTCGTTCGACGCCAGGATCGGGTTGACCGAGCCCATCGGTTCGGACACGTTCGTCGAACTCGACGTCGGCGAGGCCACGATCGTCGCCCGCGTCGACCCGGACCTGCCGATCGAGCTCGACCAGTCGGTCCGCGCCGCACTTCGGCCGTCCGGGATCCATCTCTTCGACCGCGCGACGGGTCAGCGCATCGTCGCCTGACGGCGGCCTCGTGGGCCCCCGGAGCCGCCCGATGAGGGTCAGGGACGACGCCAGACGAAGCGCGTCGGCCGTGCCTCGATGATCATCCGATCGCCGCTCGCGCGGAGCTCCGTCCAGCGTGCCAGCGCGTCCGCCGCCGAGACGGTTCGTTCGAGGATGCGCCGCATCGCCGGCTCCGCGGCATCGCCGTAGACGACGGTCGCGATCGCGGTGACCGCGACCGACGTCCCCTCCGCCTCCAGGAACAGGCTCACCCGTGGGTCCGACTCGACGTTGGTCGCCCGCAGGGTGAACTGTTGCGTCGGCAGGGTGAAGACGGCCCCATCCCAGTGGTAGTCCGACATCGTCACGTGCGGCGGGCCGGCGGGATCGTTCGCCGCCAGGATGATGCGCGGCTGGTCGGCGAGGAAGGCGTGCTGGTCGGCCGTCAGGGTCGCTACGGGGTCCGGGATGGCCCGCGCCGGGGGAGGCGCCAGGGCGGGCGTCACCGGAGGGTCGATCCGGGGAATGGCGGACGTCGCTGCCGGACCGCCCGGCGGGACGGTCGGCTGGGGCGTCACCGGTGAGGGCGGCATCCCGGGGGCCGTCGGATCCACGGGAGCCGCCGACGGCCGCGGGTCGGTCGCCCCGTCGGGTTCGAGCGCACCGACCATGGCTTCGCCGGCCGCGAAGATCGATCGGCGGAAGACGGACGAGAGTCCCGCGACCCGCCCCGCCGTCGAGACCGCGTCACGCGACAGGTGGTTCAGGAACGCTCGGCGGTCCGGCGGGAGGCCTGACTCCGCACCTGGCCCGTCAGGCGCCGCGGCCGACGGCGCTCCAGGCGCGTCGTCGCCGGATGGGGTCGCGGGATCGGCCGGATCTCGCTCGTCGTCGTGCATCGCCATCCCATGATGGCACGCTCGCGACCGTGGTCAGCGAGGCTTGACGACGGATCGGTGTAACCATACAGTTTGGTATATCCGAACAGTCAGGTGACAGCCAAACGTATGACCCACGACGAGCGACCGGATCGGCGACGACCGGATGAGCCACGACGCGATGACGAGCGGCCCGCGCTGCGACGCGCCCTCGTCGCCTTCGAGCGATTCCAGGTGCAGCTGATGTCCAGCCACGTGCCGGAGTTCACGAGCGTCGACATCACGATGGCGCAGGCCAAGCTGCTGTACGTGGTCACGGTCGCCGGCGCGCTGACGATGTCCGAGACCGCGCAGCGGGTCGGCGTCAGCGTGTCCACCGCGAGCGGAGCCGTGGACCACCTCGTGGGCCTCGGGCTGCTGGCTCGGTCGGACGATCCGAGCAACCGCCGCCAGGTCCGCGTGTCGGTCACCGATGAGGGGACGCGCACGCTCGAACAGCTGCGCGAACTCAGCACGCGCCACATCCGCGAACTCATCGGGCGGCTCGACGACGCCGAACTGGACGTCATCGAACGGGCCACGAACATCCTCGCCGAGGCTGCACGGGCCGCGGCGGCCGTCACGCCTCAGCCACCCACGTCCGACAAGGGGACCGCCGAATGAGTCGTCTCAGCCAGCTCGCCGTGTCCAAGCGGAGCGTGACGCTCCTGCTCGCGGCCGGGCTCTTCATCGCCGGGATCCTGGCGTGGGGGAACCTCAAGCAGGAGCTCCTGCCCGACGTCTCGTTCCCGATCGTCACCGTGGTCGCCCCCTACCCGGGCGCCGGTGCCGCGGACGTGGCCGAGCAGGTCAGCAAGCCCATCGAACGCGCGGTCGCGGGCGTGACGGGGCTTGACCAGCTGCAGTCGACGTCGTCCAACTCGTTCGCGTTCGTCGTCGCCCAGTTCGACTATGGGACCGACGTCGATGCGGCGGTCGCGACGATCGAGGAGAACCTGCGCAGCGCGGGTCTGCCGACGGGCGTCGAAGCCACCGTGGGCGCCTTCGACTTCGCCGCCGCGCCGGTCTTCATCGCGTCGGTCTCGGCCGGCGCCGGGCAGGACCTGGAGACGGCCGCGGCGATCGCTCGCGCGGAGATCATCCCGGAGCTGGCGGCGCTACCCGGCGTCGCGTCGGTGGATCTCGCCGGTGGGCTGGAGGATCGCCTGCTCGTGACCCTCGACCCCGAGCGGATGACGGCCGCCGGCGTGTCGTTCCAGCAGGTCACGGGCGTCCTCCAGGCCAACAACCTGACCCTGCCCGGGGGCGAGCTGCCGGTCGACGGCACGCGGATCCCCGTCTCGACGATCGGCGAGTTCGGATCCATCGAGGACGTGGCGTCACTGGTCGTCGGCGTCCGGCTGCCGACACAGACCCCGGGGGCGACGCCCGTGCCGCCGGTCGGGACCCCGAGCCCGGTCACGCTCGAGGAGATCGGCACGGTCGAGATCGCGAGCGTCGCCACGACGGGCTTCGGCCGGACGAACGGCCAGCCGGCCGTCACCATCTCGGTCAGCAAGGCGAGCACGGCCAACACGGTGACCGTCGCCCAGGCCGTGGACGAGAAGCTCGCGGAGATCGCGGCGCGTCACCCCGGCGAGATCGACGTCGCGGCCGTCTCGGACCAGTCCGTCTTCATCCTCGAGTCGAGCGAGGGGCTGTTGCGCGAGGGCGGTCTCGGCGCGGTCTTCGCCGTCCTCACGATCTTCCTGTTCCTGTTCAACCTGCGCTCGACGTTCGTCGCGGCGGTCAGCATCCCGCTGTCGATCCTCACCGCGCTCGTCGTGATGCAGGTCGCCGGCATCACCCTCAACATCCTGACGCTGGGTGGGCTCGCCGTCGCGGTGGGCCGGGTCGTGGACGATTCCATCGTCGTGCTCGAGAACATCTACCGGCACCGGGCCCTCGGGCATGACCGGATGACCGCGGTGACACAGGGTCCGCGCGAGGTCGCGGGGGCCATCACCGCGAGCACGATGACCACCGTCGCGGTCTTTCTCCCGCTCGGGTTCGCCGGCGGGTTCATCAGCCAGTTCTTCCTGACCTTCTCGCTCACGGTCACGTTCGCGCTCCTCGCGTCGCTCATCGTCGCCCTGACGGTCGTCCCGGTCCTCGCCTTCCTGCTCGTGGACCGCGTGAGCGGCGCGGTGGACGAGACCGGCGAACCGAAGAACTCGTTCTGGGTCCGCGTCTACGATCCGGCCATCCGCTACGTGCTGCGCAGCCGCTGGACCAAGGTCGGGACGGTGGCAGTCTCGGCGGTCCTGTTCTTCGCGTCGGTCAGCCTGGTGCCCAGCCTCCCGACCGCGTTCATCGACTCGGGCTCCGAGAAGATCGTGCAGGTCAGCGTCTCGCCGCCTTCGGGCGCGTCGTCCGCCCAGGTCCTGGATCGCGCGGCGGTCGCCGAGGGCATCCTGCTCGACGATCCGGAGGTCGAACTCGTCGCCACCAGCGTGCCGGGTGAGGACGACGTCGGGTTCCAGACGGCCCTCGCCGCCCAGTTCGGCCGCGCTGCCAACAGTGCCCGGCTGATCGTCCGGCTCGACTCGTCCGTCGACCTCGAGGCCAAGATCGAGGCCCTGGTCGAGGCCCTCGATCCCGTCGCCGCCGACGGCTATGCCGTGACGGTCGGCCAGCAGGGTGGTGCGACCTCGAACAGCATCAGCGTTGTCATCAGCGCGGCGGATCCCGCCGTCGTGGCCTCCACGGCCGACGCGGTCTTCGCGGCGCTCGAGGACGAGCCCGGCCTGACGAACGTGGCCAGCGACCTGGTCAAGGCCACGCCCGAGGTCCAGGTCCGCGTCGATCCGAACCGGTCGCTGCTGGTAGGGCTCACGGCGGCGCAGGTGGGTGGCGAGATCCGGAACGCCCTGACATCCCAGCCGGTCGGCCGCGTCCAGTTCGTCGGAGGCGATCCGATGGCGCTCGTCGTCCGGCTCGACCCCGACCGGCTCACGTCCGTCGCCGACCTCCAGGCCCTGCCGGTGGGCACCACGACGAAGGTTCCGCTCGGGACGATCGCGGACGTCGCCCAGACCGATGTCCAGGGCAGGATCACCCGGATCGACGAGGCACCCTCGGCCACGATCTCCGGCGAGATCACGAGCGGGGACACGGGAGCCACATCGGTGGCCATCCAGGTCACGATCGACACCCTGCGCGCCGATGGCGCCATCCCGCCGAGCGCCGACGTCTCGCTCGGTGGCGTGACGGCCCAGCAGGCCGAGGCCTTCGGCGGCCTCTTCGCGGCGATGGGTGTCGCGATCCTGCTGGTCTACCTGATGATGGTGCTGGCGTTCGACTCGCTCGTGACGCCGTTCATCATCCTGTTCAGCCTGCCCCTGGCCGCGATCGGCGCCTTCCCGGCGCTGCTGCTGACGGGGCGCCCGATCGGACTCAGCGCGCTCATCGGGTTCCTGATGCTCATCGGCATCGTCGTCACCAACGCGATCGTCCTGTTGGACCTCGTGGAGCGGCTGCGTGCCGACGGCCACTCGACGCGCGACGCGCTCATCGAGGGCGGCCGCACGCGCATCCGGCCTATCCTCATGACCGCCATCGCGACGATCCTGGCGCTCGTGCCGCTCGCGGCCGGGTTCAACGAGGGCTCGATCATCGCGGCGGAACTCGGCACCGTCGTCATCGGCGGACTGCTGACCTCGACGCTGCTGACGCTCCTGGTGGTGCCGGTGGTCTATTCGCTGGTCGATGGCGTCAAGCGCCCGCTGCGAGGCGGGGCCGGGCGAGGCCGGGCAGCCGTGAAGGCCCGCGGCGTCGGCTAGTCGCGCAGGATCGGGCGAGTCATGCAGGTGGGTCCGCCCGAGCCGTTGATCCCGATCTCGGTGGCCGGATACGTGTGAACCTCGCAGCCGGCCGCGGTCAGCGCGGCGGCCGTGAGCGGGTTGCCCTCGGCGATGATCACGACCCCGGGACGGACGGCTAGCACGTTGCAGGCGAGGGTCGGGAACTCATCGTCCGGGACCTCGATCAGCGCCACCCCGAGCTCGCGGAGGAGCTCCCAGAGCCCCACCGGCAGGAGCGGCAGGTAGACCACGGCCAGGTCATCGGCGACCGGCGAGATCACTGAGAGCAGGTGGATGAGCTCCGCCGGGCCCTTCCAGTACGGCACGTCGAATACGCGGACGTCGCCGCCGACGATGTCGGCGAGCTGGCGGACCCCGTCGCCGTTCGTGCGCAGCGTGCGCCCGATGCACAAGAGGTCCGGGCGCAGCCAGAACGTGTCGCCGCCCTCGATGGTCCCGGGGGCCTCGATGCGACCCATCGTCGGGATCATCCGCTCATCCAGCCACGCCTCGAGGATCGCCTCCTCGCCCGCGCGGTTGGGCTTGCCCGGTCGAAGCGGGATGGCGCCGCCGTCGGCGACGAGGAGCGGGTCGAAGGGGTAGACGAGATCGGGGTCGTCGGTCTCGACGTCGAGGACGTGGACGGTCGGCCCGAGCCTGGCGAGGATGTCGACGAAGGCGTCGTGCTCGCGCTGCGCGACCGCGAGGTCGACCGGTCGAAGGAACCCGTGCGCCGGGTCGTCGTACGCCCGCCCGAACGCAGGGCCTGGGCGCTTCACGAGGACCTCGCGGAGTGGCGAGGTCATGCTCTGGGCGCCGAACCGCCGCGCGGTCAGCGTCACGCCAGCGTCGGTCCGTGGGACTCCGCGGCAGGCAGGGCGCAGCACGCGCAGGCGCCCTCCGCCGCGCCAACCACCGCGTCGGCGGCCGCACAGCACGGCCCCGCCCCGTCGACCACCGCGAGCGCGCGCCGCGGTCGCCGCAGGTGCCCGTCCAGTCCCGCCAGACGCGCGTCGAGTGCCTGGAGCCCGGCGATGCGGTCCGCGATGTCGGCGCGGCGCTCGGCGATGATCCCCGGCAGGTCTGACGTGGCGTCGGCACAGTGCCCGGAGTGGCACCAGCTCGCGATCCGAGCGGCGTCGTCGAGCGGGACCTCAAGCCGGCGCAGGTCGATCAGGAGCCGGAGGTGCTCCACGTCCGGGGTGCCGTACTCGCGGTACTCGTTGTCGCGCCGCGCCGCCCGCGGCAGCCAGCCCGAGCGCTCGTAGAAGCGCACCGTGTCCGTCGACACGCCGACCGCCTGGGCGAGCTCTCCGATCCGCACGGCGACAGCAAACCTTGGAGTGGTTCGGATGTCAACCTGCCGTCGCGAGCGCGCCCGACGAGCGCCCCTCGACCTGCGTCTTGAGGCGGTCCAACTCGCGGCGGATCCCGGTACTGCCTTCCATGGCGAGGATCGGGGTCAGGAGCCGCCAGCGCCCGCGCAGCCGGGCATCGCCGCGGTAGATCGCCGTCGTCGCCTGCCCGTTCGGGCCGACGGGCGCAAGGCGAAGGTCCACCTCGAGGTGGATTCGCGGATCGTCGGTCGAGCGCCACGTGAGCCGCCGGCCGCGGTCGGCGGTCACAACGTCGAATTCGATGTCCCACGCGAACGGACCCATCACGAGGCGCTCCCGCCCGCGCGAGCCGCGTCGGGTCCCGTCGCCCTGGAGGATCCGCGCGTCGGTGACGGACATCCATTCGGTGTGGCGGACGATGTCCGCGGCGTACGCCCACACCTCGTCGGCGGGTCGTTCGATGGTGGTCGTGGCCTCATACGTGCTCATGGCATGACCTCCTGGTGGTCGAGGACCGGCAGATGTGCGCCAGCGACGCTCGCGAGGCGGCTGAGCGCGGCTCGTCGCTCAGAACGCACTCGGTCGATCTCGGCGGGACCGCCGAGCAGGTCCCCGATGGCGGTCCATCGGAGACGGAGACTCGTCCCGCTGTCGACGGCCGTCAGGTCGGCGGTGACCGCGACCGGCCCGAGCCCCGGAACGGCGAGACGCCACCCGACGTGGTCGTAGGGCTGCCAGTCCACGATCTCCTCGAGGGTCGCCAGACGACCCGTCACGCACTGGGTCGTCGTCCCGACGCCGCGTCGACCGCCAGGTGAGGACTCCTCGAAGCGGATCGGGCCTTCCCATCGGGCGCGGAGCGCCGGCGACGTCAGGTGTGCCCAGACCACCGACGGTTCCGCGGCGATCGTCCGCTCGTCCTCGAGGATGACGTGGCCGGCGGCGCCATCGAGACGCCGGCGTCCGGACTCGTCCTGCCAGCGCGCCTCCAGGTCGAGCGTGTGCGTCGTGACGGGACCAAGTCCGTCGATCTCGACGTCGTCGGTCGTGAGGCCGAGCTCGTCGGGCGTCAGCCCGAGCGCCTCGACGGCGGACGAGGTGAACATGGCGAAGCCGCGGGTCGCGCGTGCGGGGCCGATCGCATCGCCGGTCGCATCGCCGATCGCATCGCCGGTCGCATCGCCGAGCCGGACCTTCAGCAGGCGATGGGCCAGGATGACGTCGGGACCGGCGAGCTCGTCACGACCGGCGATCCGGCCGCGGACGAAGGTGCCGTGATGGATGAACAGCTTGAGGTCGAGCCGAGGCGCTAGCCGGCACGAGTTGCACTCGCAGGTCGTCGCCTGGTCGATGCTGCGGAGGCGCCGGCGGAAGGCGACGTACGACGCCTCGATCGCGTCGAGCAGCAGCGACGGCTCGGCCCGGCCGTCCTCGACGAACAGGAAAGCGGCGTCACCCTCGAACTTGGCGAGCCGGTAGGGCGGCTCGAGGCGCCCCACGATCGTCTCGAGCAGGTCGCCCGCGATCGTCGGCGCGTGTTCCAGCTCGCTGCCGGCGAGGTAGGCCGTGTAGCCGGTCAGATCGGCGAGGACGAGGTAGCCGGTCTCGGGTGTCGATGCCATGCGCCGTACCCTAGACCTTGGAGTCGCTCCAATGTCAAGGGGGATCCCTCGATCGCGTCCTCGCTCGATGGACGGTCCGACACTTCGTGACCTCCGGCACATGTGCCCGGTCCCCCCGGCGCGCGACGCTGGTGTCGATCTCACGAGGTATCGACATGTCGACCCGCACGGCGTCGAGCATCGCGATGATGCTGCTCATGGTCAGCGCCTGCATGGCTCCGGGGGGCAGCCAGAGTCCGGCGACGACCCCATCAGGAGCTCCACCGACGACCACACCCGGACCGACATCGACGGTCCAGCCGGCGTCGTCGTCCTCCCCGACGGCGACGCCGAGCACGACGGCCAGCGCGTCGCCGACGCCGACCCCCTCGGCGACACCGACGCCCGTGCCTCAGACGATGATCGTCCGGGCCTATCTCTTCCTCGACGACGCCGCCGGCGGTGATCCGGCCCTCGTCCCGGTCCAGCGCGAGGTGGCCGAGAGTCCAGCCACCGCGAGGGCGGCGATGGAGGCGCTGCTTGGCGGGCCGTCCATCGACGAGCGCGATGCCAGGCCGCGACTCCGGACCATGATCCCGGCCGAGACGCGGTTGCTCGGGATCGAGATCTCGGACGGTCTCGCGACCGTGGATCTGTCCGGTGACTTCGCGAGCGGTGGCGGCACGTTCTCGCTCCGCGGGCGACTCGCCCAGGTCGTCTACACCCTGACGCAGTTCCGGAGTGTCGACCGGGTCGCGTTCAGGCTGGACGGCGAGGCGGTGACGGTGTTCTCGTCCGAGGGCATCCTCCTGCGCAAGCCGGCCACGCGCGCGACCTATCGCGATGACTTCCTGCCGCCGATCTTCGTGGATCGGCCGGCGTGGGGAGGCGCGCTGCAGAACCCCGGACGCGTGACGGGGCTGGCCAACGTCTTCGAAGCCCAGTTCCGGGTCGCCATCCTCGATCGCAGGGGCCGGGTGCTCGTGGACCGTCCCGTGCTGGCGACGGCCGGGACCGGCACCTGGGGCCGGTTCGACGTCACCCTGTCGTACGACGTGTCGACGGCCCAATGGGGAACGCTGCGCGTCTGGGACCCATCCGAGCGCGACGGCAGCCCGGAGAGCGTTCGAGAGTATCCCGTTCACCTCCGACCGTGAGCCGGGGGCCCCATCGCAGGCCCTGAGCGGGGCGATCGCCTCGATCCCACGTCAATACACTGGACGAGGGGGAAGCACGGGGACGAAGGGGAGACGGCGAGCGAATGGACCGCGACCGAGGACGACGTCCTGGCGACCTCCGCGCGTCCGCGGCCGAGGACCTGGCTGCACACGGTATCGGCGGGGCACGGATCGACCGACCGAGATGGCGTCCGATGCGGCCTGGCGTCGTCCGCTGCCGAACCGCGATCTGATGCCGAAGCTGTCGGCCAACGTCGACTTCCTGTTCAACGAGGTCCCGTTCCTCGAGCGGTTCGCGCACGCCGCGGGCCAGGGCTTCACGTCGGTGGAGTGCCACTGGTCCTGGCGGGGCCGGGTCGCCGAGGTGGCGGACGCGCTGTCGTCAGCCGGCTTGCGGCTCGACGCGATGAACGTCCATGGCGGCGACTACCCCGGCGGCGAGCGCGGCTTCGCGTCGGACCCGGGCGGCACCGGCGCGTTCCGGGAGGCGCTCGAGGAGGCCCTCGAGGCCGCCGCCGCCCTCGGCGGGCCCAAGCTGCACATCCTGGCCGGCAACGCGATCGCGGACCTGCGTCGCGACGCGCAGATGGACGCGCTGGTCAAGCATTACTCGTGGGCCGCCGGGCGCCTGGCCGATGCCGGTCGGCTCGGCCTGATCGAACTGCTCAATCCGGTCGACAACCCCATCTACATCCTCGAGTCGATCCGGGACGTCGAGTCCCTGCTCGATGCCGTCGGCTCGCCCGACCTGCGCATCCAGTTCGATGTCTATCACCTGCAGCGGACCTCGGGCGAGATCATCCCGACGATCCGACGGGTCGCCGACCGGATCGGGCACGTGCAGATCGCGGACGCCCCGGGTCGCCATCAGCCCGGGACCGGCGAGATCGACTACCGGAACGTGCTGGCCGCGCTCGACGAGGTCGGCTACGACGGGCACGTCGGCCTGGAGTACCGGCCGACCGGCCCGACCGACCAGTCGTTCGGCTGGATCGAGGAGTACGGGCTTGTCCGCGGCTGAGCCCGGTCGCGAGGGCGGGCCCGCGGCCCTGCGTGTCGGGTTCATCGGCCTCGGGGTCATGGGCCGCCCGATGGCCCGCCACGTCCTCGACGCCGGCCATCGTCTGACCGTTCACTCCCGCTCGCGCGGTCCCGTGGACGCCCTCGTCGCCGCCGGGGCGACGGCGGCGGCCGACCCGGCGGGGGTCGCGTCGGCGTCGGACGCCATCATCCTGATGCTGCCCGACCCGCCCGATGTCGAGGCCGTCCTGTTCGGGCCATCGGGCGTGGCGGAGCGCGCCGCCGCCGGGTCGGTCGTGGTCGACATGTCCACCGGGGATCCGCTCCTCGCTCGACAGTGGGCCGAACGGCTGCGCGCCCGGGGTGTCGACCTGCTCGATGCGCCGGTCTCGGGAGGCGAAGCCGGGGCGATCGCGGGCAGCCTCTCGATCATGGTCGGGGGCCGGGCGGAGGCGCTCGAGAAGGCGCGGCCGGCCCTGGAGCCGATGAGTGGCCGGATCGTGCACGTCGGCGACAGCGGCGCGGGCCAGATCGCCAAGGCGGCCAACCAGCTCGTCGTCGGCTCGACCATCGAAGCCGTCGCCGAGGCACTGCTGCTGGCGCGGGCCGCCGGGGTCGACCCGGTCCGGGTCCGTGAGGCGCTCCTCGGAGGGTTCGCGGCGAGCCGTGTCCTCGAGCTCCACGGCCAGCGGATGCTCGATGCGAACTGGACGCCGGGCGCCCGTTCGGCCCTCCATCGAAAGGACGCCCGGATCATCCAGGGGCTGGCGCGGTCGCTGCGCGTGCCGACGCCGGGCTTCGACGTGGCCGCCGACGGCTACGAACGGCTCGTCGAGCGCGGCGACGCCGATCTCGACCATTCAGCGCTGCTCGTCCTGCTCGAGGAGCAGGCCGGCGTGCGCGTGGCAGCGGCGAAGGAGGACGACGCATGACGGCGACCGCGGTCCGGACGGGGATCGTCTACGTCAACGGCGAGTACCTGCCGGCGGGGGAGGCGTCGGTCTCGGTCTTCGACCACGGACTGCTCTACGGCGACGGCGTCTTCGACACGATGTTCGCCACCTACGGCTACATCTTCAAGCTCCAGGAGCACGTCGAGCGCTTCCGCCGCTCGCTGCGGGCGGTCCGCCTGGAGCCGCCGATCCCGCTCGATGACCTCGAGGGCGTGATCGTCGAGACGGTGGCGCGCAACGGCCTGAGGGATGCCTACATCAAGGTCGTCGCGACGCGAGGCGTTTCGGCGGAACCGCTGCTGGATCCGCGCGGTTGCACGCCCACCCTGATCGTCTTCGCCCGGCCGTACCTCTCGCTCGCCGGCGCCGGCAAGAAGGAGACCGGGCTGTCGACCAAGCTGACGACGACCCAGCGGATCGGCCACCTGGCCCTCGACGCCCGGATCAAGAGCCTCGATTACCTGAATCTCGTGCTGGCCAAGCTGGAGGCGCTCAACGCGGGCGCCGACGAGGCACTGCTGCTCGACGATCAGGGTCTCGTGTGCGAAGCGCCGGGCTACAACCTGTTCATCGTGCGCGAGGGTCGGGTCATCACCCCCAGCCACGCGATCCTCGAGGGCGTGACGCGCGCGACGGTCCTTGAACTGGCCGGCGAACTGGGGATCCCCAACGGGGTGGGGCCCATCGCGCCATACGACCTGCTCACCGCCGATGAGGCGTTCCTGACGTCGACGGCCGCCGGGCTCATCCCCGTGACCCGCGTCGACGGCGCTTCGGTCGGCGACGGGCGGCCGGGGCCGGTCTTCCGCACCCTCGATGCCGCCTACGATGCGATGCAGCGCTCTGGCCGACACGGCACGCCGATCCCGGAGCGCTGACCCGTGGAGGGACACGGACCACCGTCGCGACCCAGACGCCCGCGATCCGAGGAGGGGACATGCTGATCTTCGACGGCGACCATCCGATGGCGCCGGTCGCGATGCGGCACCGGCGCGATGTGACGCTGCCGCTCGATGATGTTCGGCGCCGCGACCGCTCCGAAGACGACATCGCCACGGCGTCGCTCCCGGAGATGCGCAAGGCGGGGATCGCCGTGTCGATCCTCAAGGTCGCGTCGGACATGGAACGTGAGGGCGGCACGATCACGGGCCGCAACGAGCCCTACCGGGTCTATGCCATCGGCAAGGGCCAGATCGCGTGGTACCACGCCCTCGAGCGGATGGGCGAGTTGCGCATCATCCGGACCCGCACGGACCTGCGCGAACACATGGCGCAGTGGGAGGCCGCCCAGGATACCGAGGCAGACCGCTCGACGCTGCCGGTGGGTGGGTGGGATCCTCGGCCTCGAAGGGGCCGATTCGGTCTTGCACCCCGAGCAACTGGGAGAGTGGTGGGACGACGGCATCCGGCTGCTCAGCATCGGCCACTACGGGATGAGCCCGTACGGCGGCGGGACCGGGACCGGGACCGATACCGGCCTGCTCCCGCGCGGCCCGGCGCTCATGCGCGAGATGGACCGGCTGGGGATGCTCCTCGACGTCACGCACACGTCCGACACGTCGGTCCGTGAGGCGCTGGCCGTGTTCGAGGGCCTCCTGCTCGCCACGCACTCCAATGCCCGCGCCCTGTCCGACGCCGAGCGGCAGCTCCCCGACGACCTGCTCCAGGCGGTGATCGACCGCGATGGCGTGGTCGGGGCGTCGACCGACACCTGGATGATCTGGCCGCCCTCGGCGCCCGACTGGGGCACCGATTCGTGGCCCAACAACCGCAAGCACTTCGCGCGCGCCGACGTGACCCTCGACATGTTCGTCGATCACATCGAGTACACGAACCGCCTCGCCGGCGACACACTCCACTCGGGGATCGGCGGCGACACGGACGGTCAGGGCGGCCGGGAGTGCACGCCGGATGGCATCGACACCGTCGTCGACTACCACAAGGTCGCCGACATCCTGCGCGCCCGGGGCCGGTCCGAGGCGGACATCGAGAACGTCATGTGGCGCAACTGGGTCCGTCTCTTCGACCGGGCGCTGCCAGCGGTCTGACCCGGCAGTTCCGATCGCGAACCCGGTGCTCGTCGCCGGCTTGCTCGGCCTCAGGAGGACCGGCGCCGTGATCGGTGGATGTCCGTCGCTCCGCGGACCATGCCCGGAGCACGGGATGCTGGCTGGCGAGGAAGG
Organism: uncultured Anaerolineaceae bacterium; assembly: GCA_964393345.1. Lineage (GTDB taxonomy): Bacteria > Chloroflexota > Limnocylindria > Limnocylindrales > CSP1-4 > SPCO01. Next base: position 48,089 of record CAYMTJ010000017.1, read on the forward strand.
ATTCGAACCTTCGATCTCCTGATCCAGAGTC
>CAYMTJ010000018.1:0-47122 GCA_964393345.1 uncultured Anaerolineaceae bacterium
CGAACCCACTCACCCGCCAGTCCGCGGGACGGCTCGCGGCCTCGTCCGCGACGGTCCGCGTGAAGTCGTTGATCGCCTCGCCGACGTCTGTGACCACATCCCAGATCGACACGATCGCCGCCTCTCGCTTCGCCGGGCGCGCGATTCGGACGACGAGCGGCGGCTCGAGCGACCCGGTCGTGTGCGTCGACCATCCGCCACGCTCGGCGAGTCCCACCACCAGTCGCTGGAGCCGAGCGGCAGTGTCGGTTGGCGGATGCGGGACGACGTTGGCGTCCAGCGTCACGTCAAGGGCCGCCGCCGCGGCCATCCAACGGTCGAGGGTCACTGGGCCGCCTTGACCCAGCTCCATCCGACCGTACGCCGATGTCGAGAGACCGCAGCGGTCCGCGACCGTCGCTTGCGTCCATCCGCGAGCGTGCCGGTGGCAGCGGAGCGCCACGCCGAGCCGATAAGGGATGTCGTCCATCGCTCGGCGATGTTGCCAGCCGTCGCTTCGCTGCTGCTTATCGTGGCTTCAGGTCCCGTGTCCGGGCGACGCCACCGCGCGAACGAGCGATCCGGGCCGCCGCGCAGCGCGTCGCTTATGGCGTCGCCCGCTGCACGGGAATCGCCCGCCGACCCCGACCCGTCCCGACACCGACGCCAACAGCCGTAGTGCCACCTGGTCACCGTCGCGCCCTCGGATCGCCCTCCCGTGTGACGGGCGACGACATAGGGGGCCGCGGGCGGCGGCGTCGATCCGCCGACAACGTGCATGGAGTCGTATGGCGGAGATGGCCGCGTTACCGGAGGCGCCGGACTGGCCGGCGGGCTCTAGAACTGATCGAGGTAGCGCTCGACCTCCCAGTCCGACACCTGGGTCCGATAGTCGTCCCACTCGGCGCGCTTGGCCACGATGTAGTGGCTGAAGACGTGGTCGCCCAGCGCGGAGCGGATCACTTCGTCAGCCTCGAGTTCGTCGAGCGCCTCCCCGAGCGTGCCGGGCAGCTCGCGGATCCCCTTGGCGGCGATCGTGGCCGCGTCCATCTCGAAGAGCGACTCCTCGACCGGCTCGGCGAGCGTCAGCCCGCGCTCCACGCCGTCGAGACCCGCCGCGATCATCGCCGCGAACGCGAGGTACGTGTTCGACGACGGATCGGGGCAGCGGACTTCCGCTCGTGTCCCCTCCACGGACTTGCCCGGCGACACCATCGGCACGCGGATCAGCGCGGAACGGTTCGTCCGGCCCCAGGTCAGATACGTCGGTGCCTCGTAGCCCGGCACGAGCCGCTTGTACGAGTTCACCAGCGGTGCGAGCACCGCGATCATGCCCCGGGCGTGCGCGAGGATGCCGGCCATGTACGACCGCGCCACCTCGGACAGGCCGTACGGGTTGGACGGATCCGCGAAGGCATTCCGCTGCTCCGCGATGGACCACAGGCTCTGGTGCGTGTGCATCCCGGAGCCATTGATCCCGTGGATCGGCTTGGGCATGAACGTGGCGTACAGCCCGTGCCGTTGCGCGATCGCCTTGAGCGCGAACTTGAATGTGACCGCGTTGTCTGCGGTCCGCAGCGCATCCGAGTACTCGAAGTCGATCTCGTGCTGGCCGACGGCCACCTCGTGGTGCGCCGCCTCCACACGGATCCCGAACGCCTCCAGGGCATCCACCATGTCCTGGCGAATCTCCTGCGCCAGGTCGGTCGAGAAGTCGAAGTAGCCGGCCTGGTCGTGAGGCAGCGGCGCGATCGAGCCGTCGTCGTGGCGTCGGAACAGGAAGAACTCGAGCTCGGGCCCGGTATTGACCACGTACCCCAGCTTCCGGGCGCGCTCCACCTGTCGACGCAGGATGAAGCGCGGGTCGCCGACGAACGGCTCACCGTTGGGTGTGAACACGTCGCAGATGACGCGGGCGGTGCCGCGCGGCCCGGATCCCGGCTGCCACGGGATCTCGGAGAACGTGCTCATGTCCGGCATGAGGTACTGGTCGCTCTCGGCGATCCGCGTGAAGCCCTCGATGCTGGAGCCATCGAACCACGTCCCGTGCCGGACCGATCCCTCCAGCTGGTGCATCGGGATGGTCACGGCCTTGACGTGGCCGATGATGTCGGTGAACTGGAGCTGGACGAATCGAATCCCGCTGGCGCGGGCGGCCTCGATCCGTCCTGATGCGTCGTCGCTGTCGGCCACGATGGACCCGCCTTCCGTGCTCGGTCGCCGGCCGATCGGCCGCCTGCCTAGTAGTGGAACAGCAGCTCGCGGTACTTGGGGAGTGGCCATAGATCGTCGGCCACCTGCGCTTCGAGGGCGTCCACGACCTCCCGGAGCGCTTCCTGGGCCGGGATCACCGCATCGCGGAACGCGGCGGCCTCGGCATGCACCGACGCGGCCTCGTGAGCGGCGTGCTGCGCCCCGTCGAGCGAGTCGATCGCCTCGACCAGTCGGTCCGCGAGACCGGCGATCGACGTGGCCACGGCACCGATCCCCTTCGACGCCGACGCCCCGGCCAGGCGGCCAAGATACGCCGCCGTCGCGGGCAGCACCATCGTCCGGGCGATGTCCAGGGCGCAGCTCGCCTCGATCTCGCTGACCTTGACGTAGCGCTCCCAGTTGATCTCGGCTCGCGCCGACAACTCCCGCTCGGACAGGACCTCGAACTTCGCGAACAGCGTCTTCGCCTTGTCGGTCGTCAACGCCGGCAGCGCGTCGACGGTCGTGCGGTTGTTCGGCAGTCCGCGACGCTCCGCCTCGGCATGCCATTCCTCCGAGTATCCGTTGCCCTCGAAGATGACCTGCTTGTTGTCCGCGACGATCCCCGAGAGGATCGTGCTCAGACCGGCGAAGTCCTCCCGATCGAGGCGCTCGAGGTCGTCGGCGAGCTGCGCGAGCGAATCGGCGACCGCCGTGTTGAGCACGGTCTGCGGCCAGTAGATCGGCGCGGACGATCCCACCGCCCGGAACTCGAACTTGTTGCCGGTGAAGGCGAACGGCGAGGTCCGGTTGCGGTCCGTGGCGTCCATGGCCAGCTCCGGCAGCGAGGTCACCCCGAGCCGGACCGAGCCGCCCTGCTTCGACGCGGAGGTCGCTCCCTGCCCCAGCTGCTCGACGATGTCGACCAGCTGCGACCCCAGGAAGATCGACATGATGGCCGGCGGCGCCTCGTTCGCCCCGAGCCGGTGATCGTTGCCGGCGTCGGCGATGCTCGCGCGGAGCAGGTCACCGTGGACGTTGACGCCGCGGATGACGGCCATGAGGAAGGCCAGGAACTGGGCGTTGGCGTGCGGGTCGCTGCCCGGGTCGAGGAGGTTCTCCCCGTCGTCGGTCGCCATCGACCAGTTGTTGTGCTTGCCCGATCCGTTGATCCCCGCGAACGGCTTCTCGTGGATGAGGAACATCAGGCCGTGGCGCGTCGCGAGGCGGCGCATCATCGACATGACGACCATGTTGTGGTCCGACCCGACCGAGGTCTGCTCGTACACCGGGGCCATCTCGAACTGGCCCGGGGCCACCTCGTTGTGGCGGGTCTTGGCCGGGATCCCCAGGCGCCAGAGCTCGCGGTCGAGATCCATCATGAACGCGAGGATCCGTTCGCGGATCGGCCCGAAGTACTGGTCCTCGAGCTCCTGGCCCTTGGGCGAGGGGGCGCCGAACAGCGTCCGGCCCGTGAGCATGAGATCGGGCCGCTGCTCCGCAAGCCGGCGGTCGACGAGGAAGTATTCCTGCTCCGGCCCGATGTTCGTGAACACGCGCTTCGTCGTGGTGTTCCCGAACCAGCGCAGGACGCGGAGCGCCTGCGACCCGAGCGCTTCCTGCGACCGGAGCAACGGGATCTTGTGGTCGAGGGCCTCGCCGGTGTACGACACGAATGCGGTCGGGATCGTCAGCGTGACCCCGTTCGGCTCCACCTGCAGGAAGATCGGACTGGTCACGTCCCAGGCCGTGTAGCCACGAGCCTCGAACGTCGCGCGGATCCCGCCGGACGGGAACGAGCTCGCGTCGGGCTCGCCCTGGACGAGGTTCTTGCCCGAGAACTCCGCGATGGTCTGGCCCTCGCCGGTCGGGTTGAGGAACGAGTCGTGCTTCTCGGCGGTCGAGCCGGTCATCGGCACGAACCAGTGCGTGTAGTGGGTGGCGCCGTGCGCCATCGCCCACTCCTTCACCCCGTGGGCGAGCGCGTCGACGATCGCCGGATCGAACGGCTCGTGGCCCTCGATCGTGCGCCGCAGCTTCCGGAAGATCGGCTTGGCGAGATACTCCCGCTGGGCGTCCTCATGGAACACGTACTGGCCGTAGATCGACTGACCGGCGTGCGTGAGGTGATCCTGCGTGGCCGCCACCTTGTGACTGGCGATCGCGGCGATGGCCGACTGACGTGCGCTCATGTGACTCCTGTCCCGGCAACGAGGGAACCGCGGCTAGGTCGGTTCCGGGGTTCAAAGCTCAGACAGTCATGCGCCACGCACAAGAAGTGCCCGCCTGGCTCGAACCGCCCCTACCATATCAGCCGGATGCGGGCGCGTCAGTCGCCGTTGTCGCTCACGGATTGGTCACTTTGCACGATTCTGACCGCCACCTGCAGCGCGAGCCGCAACTCAGGGTCGGCCAGGCTCCAGCCGCCCAGCTCCTCGAGCCGGCGGATGCGGTAGGCGATCGTGTTTCGATGCACGCCGAGACTCGCCGCCGCATCGCCCAGCGAGCCGGCTTCCAGCACGGCACGGAGCGTGTCGAGGCGTTCACGCCGGGCCGAGGGTGTGCCAGACAGGATCGGGGCGAGCAACTGCCTGGCCTGCCTGAGACCGTCCGGGAGGTTGTGCAGGTTGCCCAGCAGCAGATAGGCGGGCAGCCGCTCGGCGCGGACGACGAGCGGGGCGGGCCGGAGCAGGTCCGATGCATCGAGGGCCGCGCGCGCCGAGGCTTCGGCCGCCGGACGGCCCCCCGGCTCCCCGAACGGTCGTGAGACGGCCACGGGTCGTTCGAGCAGCGCCGCGACGCGCCCCGCGATCAGCGAACCGTCCGGATCGTCGGCCGTGGCCGCGGCGACCAGGCGGATCTCGAGGCTCTCCGCGGAGCCCCGCAGCGCGAGCCGCCGTCCGGGGGCCAGAAGCCGCAGGTCCGCCCGGGTCGCCTCGCGCTCCGCGCGGTCGTCCGGGCCGTTCGTCGCCCCCTGGCGCGCCACCAGGACGACCCACGGTGGTCCGTCGGCCGGGAGCGGATCGCCACGGCGCGTCTCCTCGCGCGCCTGCCGGATCGCGGTGTCGCGCGCCAGCTCCAGGGCCAGGAGCCCGGCGATCCGCTCCGTGGCGATGCGCTCGGATTCGTTCGGGGGATCGTCGCCGAGCAGGACCAGGTGCCCGCCCGCTCCCGGGGCATCCTCCGGTGCCGCGAGCGGGACGCGCAGGGCCGCATCGGCAGGACGCGCCAGGTAGCGAGCCACGGGCGCCGCGGTCCCCGGCTGGTCGGCGGGGGCGTGGATCGCGAGCGCGTCCCCACGGCGACCCTCGATGACGACGGCGCGACCCGTGAACCCGCCGATCGCGGCCGCCAGGGCATCCAGGCCGCGCCCGAGGAGCGCCAATGCGGCCAGCTGCGACTCGAGTTCGGCGGCTCGTCGGTCGAGCTCGGCTCGACGGTTCACGAGAAAGCCGATGACGCTCCGTTCGAGCGCGATGGGATCCAGCCGACCGAGGCGCAGCACCGTCAGTCCGTGCGCGGCCGCGGCGATCGCCAGGGTCTCGGCCGCGTCGGCGCCATCGTCGCCATCGATGAGCAGGACGGCCGGGACACGGGCCCGCGCGAGGGCATCCGCGAGATCGCGGACCGGGGTGGGCCCGGGGGCGACCACCGCAAGGGCGGCGGCCGGGATGACCGCGAGGTCGCCGGGCTCGAGGGCGTCGAACGCGGGGACCCGTGCCTTGAGGACGCGGACCCAGCCCACCTCGCGGGCGGCCTGTTCGGGGCGCAGGCGACCGCGCTGGCCGGCCGGTCGCGCCGTGGGAAAGAGCGCCGCATGGAGGTCGCCGAGGGTGGCCATCGATGCTGCCGCGTCAGACCGGCCGGCGCCGGGCGACCAGGTCGTCGAGGAGCGCGCCGAATTCGCGCTCGACATCGATGTACCGATCCGACCGCCAGACGAGCCCCAGCCGCCCATCGCGCTCGAGCCGCGCCCAGACGCGCCGTCGCGGGAGGTAGAACGTGATCGTGATGCCCGCGATGAGACACACGAACGCCAGCCACACGATCCCCTGCCCCGGGTCGTTCTTGGCGATCAGCAGCGTGTACTCGCCGACGTCGCGCAGCTCGACGGACAGGCCGAGGGCGTCGGAGACGCGCGTCTCGCCCTTGATCAGCGCCAGCGGATCGAAGTTCTCGACGATCGGCGTGCCGTCAGTGTTCGTGCCGGTCACCCTGTAGGGCAGGATCAGCACGACCCCGGCGCCGTCGGCGGCGCGGGTCAGAAGCAGTTGCAGGCCGAGATCGCGTCCCGGCACCGAGAGCGTCGCGTACGGCGAGTCCGCGGCGGCGTCGGTCATCGGCACCGGCGCATCCCAGAGCGGTTTGCCCGCCGCGTCGCGGATCACCAGATGCGGGGCCGGGCCGAACCCGTTCTGGTGGAACGTGTAGCCCGCGATCGCCAGTGGGTCGTTGACGCGGATGGTCTTGCGGGCGATCTCGCGCCCGTCCTGGAAGACCGCGAGATCGGTGGTGAAGTCGGTCGCCTGCCCGGTCTCGAGCCCGGGCGCGTCGAAGCCCAGGTTCTTGACGAGCAACAGGCCGGGCGTCCCGATGGGCTGGACGGTGAGCGATTCGCCCTCGGGGACCACGAGACCCTGCTCGTCGCCGAGCCGCGACGTGACCGCGGCGGCGACGAGGAAGAGGACGAGGCCGGTGTGGGTCAGCAGCGTCGCCATCTTGGTGTACTGGTGGCGATCGCCGTAGAGGAAGCTCGCGCCATCGGCGCCTTCCGCTTCGCGAACGCGGAACCCGCGACCGCGGAACGCGGATCGGATGTCCGCGGCGGACACGCCGTGCATGGCGGCCCGGTCCGGCAGGCGTGGATCGAAGAACGGGGCGGGCTGGACGACCCGGATGTCGGACACGCCGCGCCACAGCTTGGGCGTGCGGTCCAGCGTGCACACGACGATGGACACCACCAGGATCGTCAGGCCGGCACTGAACCAGATCGACTTGAAGATGTGGAAGACCGACAGCCGTTCGAGGACATCCACGACGGCGACGCCCAGCACCGGGTCATACCGGGCGTGGATCGCGTCCATGGCCATGGCGTAGTCGCTTGCGGAGCGGAACGCGAAGTCCGGGAGTTGCCGGATCGTCATCCCGACGACGGCGAGCAGCGCGAGCACGATGATCTGGGCGACGGCGAAGTCGACCGAGGTCAGCAGTCGCCAGATGCCCCGGCCGACCCGCGCGGCGACGTTGGGGTCCGCGGGTCGGGTCGTCGCGGCCGGGGCGGCCGCCTGGGTCGCGATCGCGAGCCCCTAGACCGCGGCGGTGGCCGGAGCCGGTCGGCGGGTGGACGGGACCGCGACGTCCAGGGCTTGGGCGAGATCGGCCTCGATGTCCTCGATGTCCTCGAGCCCGACGGACACGCGGAGCAGACCGGGGGTGATCCCGCTCGCGGCGAGCTCGGCGTCGGTCAGTTGCCGGTGCGAGGTCGAGGGCGGATGGACCACCATCGTGTGGACGCTGCCGAGCGACGCGGTCAGTTCGGGGATCGTCAGCGCGTCGATGACCGCCTGACCGGCTTCACGGCCACCGGCGACATCGAATGCGAGCATCCCGCCACCCGCGCCCGCGCGGAACTGCCGGACGGCCACGTCGTGCTGGGGATGGGACTCGAGACCGGGATAGCGCACGCGCTGCACGGCGTCGTGACGCTCCAGCCAGGCCGCGAGTGCCGCGGCGTTCCGGCTGTGCCGCTCGCCGCGGACGCCGAGGGTCAGCAGGCCGCGCAGGACCAGGAACGCCTCGAGCGGACCAAGCGTCGCGCCGGTGTCGATCTGCACGTGCTCGACGTCCGCGATCATCGCGGCGGGTCCCGCGACCACGCCGGCGATCAGGTCACTGTGGCCGCCGAGGAACTTGGTCGCCGACTCCACGACGAGGTCCGCGCCGAGGTCCAGCGGCCGGCACACGTACGGACTCGCGAACGTGTTGTCGACGACGTAGGTGGCGCCGTGGCGGTGCGCGAGGGCCGCGACGGCGGCGTGGTCGGTGATCGCGGTGGTGGGGTTGGCGATCGTCTCGGCATAGACGACGCGGGTCGGATGCCGGGCGACGGCTGCCTCGACGGCGTCGGTGTCGGTCATGTCGACATGGTCGACGCTGACGCCGAACCCGCCGAAGACCCGCTGGAGCTGGGTCCGGGTGGAGCCGTAGATGGCGCTCGGAGCCACGATCCGATCACCCGCCCGGACAAGCGACGCGAGCGCCGCATGGATCGCCGCCATCCCCGAGGCGAGCGCGACGCCGGCCTCACCGCCGGCGATCTCCGCGTAGGCAGCCCCGAGGGCTGAGGTGGTGGGGTTGGAGATCCGGCTGTAGGAGAATCCGCCACGGGGATCCGCCACGACCCGCGTCAGCTCGTCCGTGTCCGCGGAGGCGAAGGTCGCGGTCTGGTAGATCGGGACGGTCGTCGGCGTCTGGTCCGTCCGCGGGATCCGCGAGGCCGCCCGGATGGCGCGGGTCGAGAACCCGTCCGCGTGTCGTGGGGTCTTGTCGCTCACCGTTCGGATGCTACACCGGCGCGGGCGACCGGCCCGCCGTCGGTGGTGCGGTCGCCGGCGCGCAGGCAGTCGCGGGCGGAGGCCTCCTAGGCGATCCGGCCCATCGCCATCGGCGGCCCGGTGACGCGGTCCTTGCCGGCGCGCTTCGAGGCGTACATCGCGGTATCGGCCGAGATCATCAGTTCGTCGATCGTGCGGCCGTCGTCGGGGTACGACACGACGCCGACGGACAGCGACGGTCGCGGCCCGTCACCGGGCAGTTCCACGGGGATCGCCCGGACGCCCAGCCGGATCTTCTCGGCCAGGACGAAGGCGCCGCTGGGGTCGGTCTCGGGCAGCAGGACGACGAACTCGTCACCGCCATATCGTGCCGCGGTATCGATCCGCCGGACGCCGATCGCGATGACCTCGCCGACGGCGCGCAGGACTCGGTCGCCATGGAAGTGCCCGAAGCGGTCGTTGACGCCCTTGAGGTCGTCGAGGTCCATCATCAGCAGGCAGAATCCGCGCCCGGACCGGGCGCTGCGCGCGATCTCGCGCTCGACGGCCGCGAAGAAGTAGCTGCGGTTGAACAGCGCGGTGAGCGGGTCGATGGTCGAGAGACGGATGGCCGCGTCGCGCGCGTCGCGCTGTTCCCGGGCGATGACCATCACGACGTACGTGAGCAGGATCAGCGCCACGAGGTCCACGACGATCGTCGCGAGTTCGGCCGCGCCGAGGGCCTCGGGCAACGCCGCCAGCAGCACGGCCCCGACGAACGCGAGCGACCCCACCAGGGTCAGGAAGATCGTGACTCGTGGCGACACGACGAGCGCGGCGCCCGCCACGATCAGCGGGATGGTCAGGAAGAACGGGCTGCGCGCCCCGCCCGTGAGCGTGATCAGCGCCGCGGCGCCGGTGAGCGCCACCGTCCCTTCGACGCCGAACCGGCTCGTTCCAAGGGCGTCGGATGGGAGCAGGTCGTGGAAGACGATGACGAACAGGCCGGCCACGGCGAGCAGCGCCAGGATGGGGATCTGGGTGTCGGGCCAGAGGCCGCTGACCGCGACCAGGACCGCGGTCACCACGATGAGGATCCAGCTCACGATCCGGACGACGCGGTCGCCGTGGCGGTCGCCATGGTCGTCGGTGGTCTCGCCCAGGAGGCTGGCGATGACGCGGGCCTCCGCGACCTCGTCATCGACGACGTGCGGCCCCATGACCGGGACGAGCGCCGGCCCGGCTGCCGTGTCGGCCGGCGGCGAGACGAGCCGCGCCACGAACGCCCCCATCAGGACGAGGTTGGCGACGACCGCGATCGCGATCAGGATGACGATCGCCTCGACCGGCAACGCTCGGACTCCTGTGCCCATCGGCGGCGCCGCGGACGCGGGCTCGGCCGAGCCCATCTTAGCCGCTCGTCCGGCCGGGTCCGGGGTCATGGCAGGACTTTGGTGCTACCCGGCAACGCGAACCGGGGAGCCGCCGCGGGGCAGGGGCGCGAGGCCGAGGCGCCGGGCGCGACCGCCGGAGCCGGGGGCTTCCGGCGTTAGCGAGCTCCCCACTGGTATGTCTGCTTGACGAGTCGCAGATAGACGAAGGTCTCGGTCTCGCGGACGCCCTCGATCACCCGCAGCCGCTCGGCGAGGAACCGCAGCAGGCCCTCGTTGTCCTCGCAGACGGTCTCGATCAGCAGGTCGTAGGTCCCCGCGGTGATGACCACGTAGTCCACTTCGGGCATCGCAGCCAGCGCCTCCGCGACCGACATCAGTCGATCGCTCTCGCAGCGGATGCCGATCATCGCCATCTGGTGGAACCCGAGCTTGAGCGGGTCGGTCACGCCGACCACCTGGAGGATCCCGCGTTCGATGAGCCGGTTGGTCCTGGCCCGGACCGCCGCCTCCGACACGCCCAGGTCGGTCGCGATCTGCGTGTAGGGCCGCCGGCCGTCCGTCTGGAGGTGTTCGATGATCCGCTTGTCGAGCTCGGAGACGTCGTCGGGCGACCGTCCGTTGCCGGAGCGGGTCCGGGTGGGGCGTCCGGGACTGGTCATGGCGGACTCCGCGTGTACGGGGTGGCTACGGGGACGCGCTTGACGCTGGGCTGGGACGCGCTTGAGGCTGGGTTACGGTGACGCGCTCGGTGCCGGGGTGGGGCTGGACGCTGGGCTGGGACTCACGGTCGGGATCGGTGTTCGGGTGGGCATCGTCACGTTCACGCTCGTCCGGGCCTTGAGCGGATAAAGGAGCGGATCGATCACCGCGATCAGGGCCGCCAGGGACGCGCGCTGTGCCTCGTCGAGCTTTGGCGGCTTGGCGCCGGTGGTCGGACCCCATTCCACGAGGATGTTGAGCCCCTTGATCGCGATCGGCGGCTCGCCCTGCTTGGGCTTGACGCCGGCCTTCCATTTGCGGGCCTTGGCGAGGGCCTTGGCGGAACTGTACTCGCTGATGACCAGCGGCCATCCGGCGTATGCGCCGTTGATCAGGTTGACCGGCTCGCCGTCCGGTCGGGCGCCCGCGTTGTAGGCCGTGACGGGGAGGTCGGCGGCCTGGAGCGCCCGGAACACGACGTCGGCCGTCACCGGATCGGTCAGGTGCGGATCGGGTGTCGGCGTGACGGTCGGGGTGGGCGTGCCGGTCGGCGCGGCACTGGACGTCGACGGTGCGGCGTTGCCGCAGGCCCCCACGAAGGTCGCGGCGACGACCACCGACGCGAACGTGCGCCGGACGCTCGACCACGCTGGTGACGGGCGATTCGAATCTCGCATGGCGGTCGGCATGCTAGCACGGGGTTCGTGCGCTGCGACCCCCGACGAACGTCCCACGGCGTGGTGCACGGGCGCACCGCCGGGACGCTCCGCCGCGGACGATGCCGGAGGGCCGCGGACCCCAGGATCCCGGCCGATGCCGGCGGTCAGCCCCGGCCTGCCACCATGCTCGCGATGGCCCGGATGTGGTCCGGCGTGCTGCCACAGCACCCCCCGACGATGCGCGCGCCGGCGTCGACCATCGCCTGGACCTGCCCGGCCATGACCTCCGGGTCGGCTCGGTACACGGCCCGCATGTCGACGAGCTCCGGCATGCCCGCGTTCGACTTCGCGACGAGGACCACGTCCGGGGCCGCGGCCCGCATCCGCGCGATCACCGGGATCAGCTCGTCCGGACCGTTCCCGCAGTTCCCGCCGATGGCGTCCGCCCCCCAGGCGGCGAGGGCCGCCACGGCCTCCTCGGGCGAGACGCCCATCATCGTGTGGCCGCGCGTGTCGAACGTCATCGTGGCGATGACCGCGATCCCCGGCGACGCGCGCCGGACGCCTTCGATGGCCGCCTTGATCTCGTTGAGGTCCGACATCGTCTCGATCCAGATCAGGTCGACGCCACCGGCCACCAGCGAGGCCGCCTGCTCGTGGAAGATCTCCACGGCCTCGTCGTAGGGCAGCGTCCCGAGCGGCTCCACGATCTCGCCGGTGGGCCCGATGTCGCCCGCGACCAGCGCCTGACCCCCGGCGGCGTCCACCTCCGCGCGGAGCAGGATCGCCGCGGTCCGGTTCAGGTCGTCGACGCGGTCGGCGTGACCGCTGAGCCGGAGGCGCGCGCGGTTGCCGCCGAACGTGTTCGTCAGCAGGATCTGCGCGCCGGCATCGAGATACCCGCGCTGGATGCGCCGGATCACGTCCGGGTGGGCGAGGTTCCAGACTTCCGGTGGATCGCCGAACTGGAGACCGTTCGCGAACAGCATCGTGCCCATGGCCCCGTCGGCGATGATCGGCCCACCACCCTCGATGAGCGCGTGGAACTTCGCGCTCCCGGCGCCGCCGTCGGAGGCCCGACGTGTCGCCAGGTCGGGGAAGGCCGCACGGTCGACGGGTACGCCGCCACCCGATCGGGGGACCGCCCGGGCGCCGTTCGTCGACGCGCCCGCATCCGCGTGCGCTTCGAGTCGTCGTGTGCGGGATCCCCGGCGAGGCTGGTCCATGGTCCGCATCATACCCATGGCACCCGGCAGCCAGCCCGGAGCCGGTGGTTCGGGGAGGGTTCGTGGACGTCGGTCTGCTCGCCAAGAGCTTCGCGCTCGGGTTCCTCATCGCGGTCGGGGTGGGTCCGATCACGCTGCTGGTCGTCCGGCGGACGCTGGCCGAGGGCCGCGTCGTGGGGCTCGCCTCGGGGTTCGGCGTCGCCACGGCCGACGCGATCTACGGGGGGATCGCGGCCTTCGGCCTGTCGGCGATCAGCGATGTGCTCGTGGACGGTCGACGCATCTTCGGCCTCGTCGGTGGCGTGGTGCTGCTCTGGCTGGCCTGGGAGGCGATCCGCTCGACGCCGTCGACCGCGGCGCGCGTCGAGGGACGCCGAGCCGGCCTGCTCGGTGCCTACCTCTCGATCCTCGGCCTGACGCTGGCCAACCCGATGACGATCCTCTCCTTCGGGGCCCTCTTCGCCGGCGCGAACGTGACGGGGTCGAACGCGGCCGAGTCGACCCTCATGACGGTCGGCGTGTTCGCCGCCTCGAGCGCCTGGTGGATCATCCTGACCACGATCCTCGGGATCGTCCGCTCGCGCTTCACCGAACGCTGGCTGCGCGTGGCCAGCGTGGCGTCGGGGGTCGTGATCGGCGCCATCGCCGTGGTCGCCGTGGGGACGGCGATCGCCGGGTGATCGCGGGCGGACGGTCAGTCGGTCGCCGCCTCGGCGAAGAGGGTGAGCTGGAGGCCCGCCGGCCCTTCGAGTCGCGCATTGTCGGTGTGCCACGGGGTCCGTGTCGGCGGCGCGATCAGCGACGCCCCGCCAGCGACGAGTCGGGCGGTCATCGCGCTCGAATCGTCCACGGCGAACGCCACGCGGATGTGCCCGGCCACCCGCCGGCCGACCTCCACCTCGTCGATGAACTCCGCCTGTCGCTGGTCGGCCAACTCGAGCGTGGCGACGCCGGCATCGAGGATGGTCACCCGCCCGCCGTTGCCGGCGACGAACTCGGCGCGCTGCGGCAGCCCGAGGACGTCGCGGTAGAAGGCCAGCGCCTCGTCGTAGTCGCTCGCGGTGACGACGACGCGCATCTCGTGGACGGGGTTCGGGTCGGCCATGGCGGTGGTCCTCCGATGGATCCGGTGATCGTGTCGCCATCCATCATGTCGCCGCGCTACGCTCCAGTGGTGGCGGACCTTCGACGACTCGCGGCGTTCACCCTGGACCCGGCGGGCGGCAACCCGGCCGGTGTCTGGATCGGTGATGCGCTGCCCGAGGCGTCCGAGATGCAGCGGATCGCGACCGAGGTCGGGTTCTCGGAGACGGCGTTCGTGGCTCCGGGCGCCGATGGACAGCCGGGCGCGTGGCGCGTCCGCTACTTCAGCCAGGTGGCGGAGGTGCCGTTCTGCGGCCACGCCACGATCGCCTCGGGGGTCGCGCTCGCCGAGCGGAACGGGCCCGGTCGCTACGACCTGGCGACCAACGACGGGGTCGTGCCGGTCGTCGTGGATGTCGGCGAGGGCGGCATCCTGCGCGCGACGCTGACGTCGGTGGATGCCGACGCGCGGCCGGTCCCGGACGCCGTGCTGGCGGGCGCCCTCGAGGCGCTCGGCTGGTCGGCCGACGAGCTGGACCCCGCGCTCCCACCGGCCATCGGGTTCGCGGGAGCGTCGCACCTCATCCTCGCGGCCGCCACCTACGAGCGACTCGCCGATCTCGACTACGAGTTCGACCACCTGACCGCGATCATGCGCGACGCCGACCTGACCACCGTCCAGTTGATCTGGCGCGAGCTGCCCGACCGGTTCCGGGCACGCGACCCGTTCCCGGTGGGTGGCGTCGTCGAGGATCCGGCGACCGGCGCGGCCGCCGCGGCCCTCGGCGCCTATCTGCGCTGGCGTGGGGAGCTGGTGCCGCCGGCGCGGTTCACCGTCGTGCAGGGCGTCGAGATGGGCCGTCCGAGCCGCATCGAGGTGGATATCCCGGACGCGACGGGCGGGATCCGGGTCACCGGGACGGCCGTGCCGCTCGACTGAGCGGGGCCGCGGGGCTGGTCGGGGAGGCGGGACTCGAACCCACGATCTCGTGCTCCCAAAGCACGTGCGTTACCAACTACGCTACTCCCCGCCCGCCCATGATAGTCGGCGTGACGTCACGGCCCCGACGACGTCACGGCCCCGGCTACCGGTTCGTCAAAGGACAGGACGCCGGGCGATCACTGGCAGGCTGATCGATCGCCCGGCGTCTCCATGCCACGCCACCCCGGTCCGCGCTAGACTCGGACGCGGCCCGCGGGCGCCCGACCCCGCACCGGAGGACCCAGCCGCTCGTGCAAGCTCGCCGGATCCGGCCGCGAACCGGACACACCGACCGTCGCCGCCTCGCCGCGGCAGGACTGTCGGCCGTGGTCCCGGGGCTGGGTCAGGCCTTCAACCACCGTCGCCGTCTGGCGCTCTGGCTGCTCGTCCCATCACTCATCGCGCTGGCGATCGTGCTGCTCGCGGTCGCGACGCAGTCCCCCACCCGGCTCGCGGCGTGGGCCGTGGCGCCGTCCGTGCTGAGCGCGCTCCTGACCCTCAACCTGTTCTTCCTCGCCTGGCGGCTGTTCGCCGTCGGCCAGGCCTTCCTCGATACGCGCTGGCACGGGCCGACCGGGCGTCTCGGCGTCATCGGGGTCCTGCTGATCGCGCTCGCGGTGGCGGCGCCGCACGCGCTCGCCTGGCGCTATGGGACCCTCGCCGGCGAGGCCTTCGCGAAGGTCTTCTCCGGGCAGGTGCTGAGCGCCGTCGGCGGCGACGACAAGGCCGACCCGAAGCCGACCCCGAGCACCCGTGATCGGATCAACGTCCTGCTCGTGGGCGTGGACACGACCAAGAAACGGACCGAGACCCTCACCGACACGATGATGGTCGTCTCGCTCGACCCGGTCGGGCACACGATCTCGATGGTCTCGATCCCGCGCGACCTCGTGAACGTCCCGCTGGGCACAGGCGACGAATACGGCCCGAAGCTCAACTCGCTCTACTCGTACGCCGAGCGGAACCCCGAGATCTTCCCGCAGGGCGGGATGCGGGCGCTCCAGGACGCGGTCGGCGCCCTGCTCCGGATCCCGATCACCTACTACGCGCGGATCGACTTCACGGGGTTCGTGGAGATGGTCGACGCGGTCGGCGGGGTGGACATCAAGGTGAAGAAGGCGCTGTCCGATCCCGGCTACGACGGGTACCACCTGGGCCATCGCGGCTTCTCTGTCACGAAGGGCACGCACCACTTCTCCGGCGCGGAGGCGCTCGCCTACGCCCGCATCCGCAAGCCCGCCGGCGAGAGCGACTTCACGCGCGCCGATCGGCAGCAGCAGATCCTGGTCGCGCTCAAGGACCAGGCGGCCGACGGCGGCAGCCTCTTCTTCGAGCTCCCCGCGCTGCTCGAGGCCGTCGGCAACACGATCCGGACCGACGTGCCGGTGGAGCGCCTGCCCGAACTCGCCGCGATCATGGACGGCGTGACCGGGGACATCACCCGGGCCGTGATCAACCATCCGCTCGTGGACTCCATCAACGGGCGGTACGGGTCGTCACTGGACCCGAACCTCAAGGCCATCCGCGCCATGGCCGCCGCGCTGTTCCCCGAGCCCGGCGGGGAACCCGTCCCGTGGCCGACGCCCAGGCCGACGCCCACGCCCAACCCCACGAAGGCCCCGAAGGCGACCGCCTCGCCATAGATGGTCCGGGGTCCACGGCCCTGGGCCTGGGCTCTGGGCCCCTGGGCCCTGGCCCCTGGCCCCTGGCCGATCCTGGGCCCCGGACCGACCGTCCCACGGTACGTGGCGACGTCGGGACACGTGCCGGGCCGTGGATGACCGTGCGGCGTTCCAATCGGATCATCTCGACCGCCCCACGGCACAGGCCGATGTCGGAGGTGCCGGTGGCGTCGCCAGCGACCGTGGCACGGTACGGGACCCGACGGGACGGCTTCGCACGAGGCCGGCTCCACGGGCCCTTGGCCCTCGGGGCCTGGGCCCTGACCCTGGCCTACCCTGCCGTCCCACGGTACGTGGCGACGTCGGGACACCCGCCGGGCCGTGGATGACCGTGCGGCGTTCGAATCGGATCAGATCGACCGCCCCACGGCACAGGCCGACGTCGGGGGTGCCGGTGGCGTCGCCAGCGACCGTGGCACGGTACGGGACCTTTGCCACGCCACCCGCCACAAGCCTCAGATCAACGGCGGCTCCGCGTGGCGGGGTGGCGGCGGCGACCAGGCCTCGAACCGGGCCAGCAGCCCCTCGAGATCCGGGTCCAGCGCGATCAGCGCGCGGTGGCTCGACGAGATGAACCCCTCCGCGACCGCCCCGTCGAGCCAGGCCAGCAGGCCGGCCCAGTACGCCACGGGCCCGAGCAGGCCGATCGGCTTCGAGTGGAGGTCCAGCTGCGCCCACGATGCCACTTCCGCGAGCTCCTCGAGCGTGCCCAGCCCGCCGGGCAGCGCGATGAACCCGTCGGACAGATCGGACATCTGGGCCTTGCGCTCGTGAAGCGTCTCGACGACGTGCATCGCGCTCGCGTGCGGGTGCGCCAGCTCGCGGTCCACGAGCCGTCGCGGGATCACGCCGATGACCTCCCCGCCGGCGGCCAGCGCCGCGTCCGCGAGCGCCCCCATCAGCCCGACCCGACCGCCGCCGTAGACCACGCCGATCCCGCGCTCCGCGAGCCCTGTGCCCACGGAACGGGCGAGTGCCTCGTACCGCGGATCGCGCCCCGCGGACGCCCCGCAGAACACGCACAGCCGCGCGATCGCCACGTCAGAACCCGAGGTCGCGCAGGGTCGGCGTCATCCGACGAGCGGCCCGCGCCCGGTGCGAGATCGCGTGCTTCTCGGCCGCCGACCACAGGCCCAGGGTCCGCCCGCCGGGCGGCTCCGACGCCGGTTCGAAGATGGGGTCATAGCCGAACCCGGCGCTCCCCTTCGGGGCGGTCGCGATCCGGCCGCGACAGGTGCCGCGCGCGAGCGTGAGCGGCAGCCCGCCACGCGGCCCGGCGCTCGAGGGCAGGGCCAGGGCCAGCACGCAGACGTAGCGCGCGCCCCGTTCGCCGGCCGGCAGGCCCTCCAGCGCCGCCAGCAGCTTCGCGTTGTTCTGCTGGTCCGTGGCGTCCTCCCCGGCGTACCGGCGGGTCCGGACGCCGGGGCCTCCGCCCAGCGCGTCGACCTCGATGCCCGAGTCGTCGGCCAGGGTCGGCAGCCCGCTCGCCCGCGCCCCGAACCGGGCCTTCAACGCGGCATTGGCTTCGAACGTCTCGCCGTCCTCCACGGGATCGCCGGGGATCCCGAGCTCCTCGAGCGAGACCAGCTCGCCGCGGTCCAGCGACAGCAGCTCGCGCAGTTCGCGCAGCTTATGCGTCGAGCGGGTCGCGACCAGGAGCCGCGGGCGCGTCACCGCCGGACGGTGGCGAGGATCTCGGCCTGCGCCGCGAACAGCCGCGCCAGGCCGTCGTCGGCGAGATCGATGAGGGTGTTGGCGGCGGCCCGGTCGAACGGCTTGCCTTCCGCGGTCCCCTGGAGTTCGACGTACGCGCCGGCTTCGGTGCCGACCACGTTGAAGTCGACGTCGGCGCGCGAATCCTCCGAGTAGTCCAGGTCGAGCAGCGCCACGCCGTCCACGAGGCCGACCGAGATGGCCGCGACCTTCGTCGACAGCACGCGCTCCATGCCGTACGTGATGAGGGCCGCCGCCAGCGCCACGTAGCCGCCGGTGATCGATGCCGTGCGGGTACCGCCATCGGCCTGGAGCACATCGCAGTCCACGGTCACGGTCCGCTCCCCGAGCTTGGTGAGATCGACGGCGTCGCGCAGGGACCGCCCGATCAACCGCTGGATCTCGTGCGTCCGGCCGCCGATCTTGCCCTTCACGGATTCGCGATCCGTCCGCTCTGCCGTGGCCCGCGGCAGCATCGAGTACTCGGCGGTGACCCAGCCCGTCCCCTTGCCCCGGAGATGTGGCGGGACGCGATCGGCGATGGTGGCCGCGCACAGCACGACGGTGTCACCGAAGGTGACGCGACACGAGCCCTCCGCCCACTTCTGGACGCCGAGGGTGAAGCCGACGGCGCGCAGGTCGTGCGGCGCGCGACCGTCCGCGCGGACGAGCGGCGGCGGGTTCCCGATGGTCATGGCGTGATCTCCTCGGCCTTGGCCGCATCCCAGAGCGCGTCGAGCGCGGCGAAGTCGAGGTCCCGCAGGGCCACGCCCTGGGTGGCCGCGGCCCGCTCCACGCTCCCGAATCGACGTCGAAACTTGGCGTTGGCCGCCCGCATGGCCGCCTCCGCATCCACGCCACGCTTGCGCGCGACGTTCACGAGCACGAACAGCAGGTCCCCGAACTCCTCGGCCCAGCCGGCGGCGTCTCCGGCGTCGCCGGCCTCGCGCAGCTCGCCGACCTCCTCGACCACCTTGTCGAGCACGCCGTCGATCGACGGCCAGTCATAGCCGAGGTTGGCGGCGCGCTCCTGCATCTCGCGGCTGGCGGCGAGCGCGGGCAGCGACCCGCTGATCCCGTCGAGCGCGCCCTTCGACCCGGCGGTCTCGCCCGCGTCCGCACGCTCCGCGGCCTTGACCCGCTCCCATTGCCGGTTCACGTCGGATGCGGTCCGCGCCTCGGCGTCGCCGAACACGTGGGGATGGCGGCGGACGATCTTCGCGGCGAGAGTCGCCTCGACGTCGGTCAGGTCGAACACGCCCGCTTCCGCCGCGAGTTGCGCGTGCAGGATCACCTGGAGCAGCAGATCCCCGAGCTCCTCGGCGAGGGCCGGGGTGGCGCCGCCCTCGAGCGCGTCGTAGACCTCGTACGCCTCCTCGAGCAGGTGGTTGCGCAGCGACGCGTGCGTCTGCTCGCGATCCCATGGGCAGCCATCCGGGAGGCGCAGCCGGTGGCTGATCCAGGGCATCGCCCACGGACCGGCGAGGGCCGCCTCCGGGGCGAGCGGTCCCAGGTACAGCGACGTGGCGAGGTCCGCGGACGTCAGCGCACAGATCGTGCTGGGATCCGCCGTGCCGAACCGCCCGACCGGATGGTCCGCGGGGTAGAGCCGAGCGAGCAGCGCCAGCGGCTCCCGGCCCGCGGTCGCGTGCCGACCGGGCAGGGCCTCGACGGGACCGTCGTCGCGGGACGGGTAGGCCGTCGGGCCGCTCCGCAGGACGGCGAGCGGCACGATCAGGACGGGTCGTGACGGTTCGAGCGGCGTGGCGATCAACCGTTCCGCGGCGATGACCTGGACGCCGGCGGCCACGTCCAGCCCCCAGCGGAGTCGTGCCTCGGCGAGCAGCGCGTCGAGCACGACGGCGCCCGCCTAGTTCGTCGCTGACGCGTCGCGCCTGATGTCGACGGCGTCCTTCTTCGCCGAGTACCACGTCGAGAACGCCGACGACTTGATCGCCTCTAGCTGGCGACCCTCGGGCGTCCGCGTCTCCTCGGCGATCACCTTGAACAGGTAGAGGCCGTCGCCGGCGACCGGGATGACGTCCGTGGTCTTGCCGATGGCCGTCGCGAAGATCGCGTCAGAGAGGGTGCCCGGGACCTGGCCCTTGGCGATCCAGCCCAGGTCACCGCCGCGCCCCGAGGTCTCGGCCTCGGAGTTGTCGCGGACGAGCGCCGCGAAGGAGGCGCCACCATCGGCCTGGGTCTTGAGCTCCTTCATCCGCGCGTCGTCGGGCGGGCGATACATGACCTGGATCACGTGCCAGCCGAACCCGGACTTGACGGGCTCGAGCAGGTCGCCGGCCTTGAGCGTCTCGACCGTGATCGCCTTGAGGAACGCCGCATCGACCTGGCTCGTGCTGTCGAAGTAGGGCAGCTTGCCGCCCGTGCCGGTCGGCCCGAGGGCGATGTCCTCGTCGCTCTCCTCGCGGGCGATCGTGTCGAAGAGCGCCGGCGCGGCCTTGATCCTGGTCCACGCGGCTCGCGCGTCCGCCTCGGCCTTGGCCCATCCCGGATCCGTGTCGGGCACGTCGCCGGCGGAGGCCGCCGCGGGATCGTCGTTCGGGGCGTACAGGATGTGCCGCACCTTGATGGAATCGGCCGGCAGGTCCGCCTCGCTCTGCGCGATGTACAGCTCGCTGACGCGCCGCTGCGGTCCGGGCTTGGAGGCGTCGGCCACGATCTTGGCTTCGAGCTTCTCGTGGATCGCGTCGGCGGCCACGACGAGGCGGTACTTGGCGAGATCCAGCCCATCGTCGGTCAGCTTGTCCGTGTAGAGCGCGTCCACCGTCTCGGGCGCGATCTCGGTGACCCGCCCGATGCGGAAGATCCCGTCCGCGCCCTCGATGACCGCGGTGGGAGTGTCCACGGTGGCCTCGAAGATGGCGGCGACGAAGGTCTCGTCCGCCTGCGCGTCGTCTTTCGTGACCCAGCCGAGATCGCCGGCCTGGGGCGCCGTGGCGGCATCGGTGGAGACGGTCTTGGCGATCTCGTCCCAGCTCTTGCCACCGACCAGGTCCGCCCGCGCCTTGTCGGCGGTGGCCTTGGCGGCGGCCTTCGCCTCCGGCGTGGGATCGAGCTCGGTGGGGGCGACGACGGGCTCGACCTCGATGATCCACGCGTGGCGGGTCTCGGGCACCGTCGCCTCGATGGTGAGCCGGGCGTCGATGTCCGCCTCGGTGACGGTGATCCCCTCCTCCACGGCGAGCCCGGCCTGGATCCGCGAGTCGATCAGGCGTTCGAGCGCGATCGACGCGAGCTGCTGGCGCTGGGCATCGAGGTTGGACTGGAGCGACTCCGCTTCGGCCGGCGTCAGGCGTCCGGCCTGGAGTTGGTTCGTGACCCGCGACTTGGCCTGCTTGATGCGCCAGTCCTCGAACCCGTAGCGGTCGCGGAATTCGTCGATCGTGATGGTCTGGCCATTCACGCTCGCCGCCGGGGCGAGATGGTCGCTGTACCAGGTGACGGCGGTCGCGATCACGAGGATGAGGACCGCCGCGAGGACGACGAGCCCGAACCCGATGTTCAGGTAGAGGTTCCGCCGGTCCCGGCTCTCCCACGACGGGCGGGGCGATCGCTTGACGACGGGCTTGGCACGGAAGGTCATGTCGCTGTTGGATCCCATGGTGGCGTGTCCGACCAGACCGGCCATCGCCGGTGGTGAACGGGGCGCGTATCGTACCGCACCGTCCGCGCTCGCCCGTGCGCGCTCACGACCGGCGGGCGGGCACGACCAACGTCTCGATGACGCGCTCGGTCGCGTGCCCGTCGGCGACATCGAAGTTGGCGTCGCGGAAGGCGCGGATCCGCCCGATGTCGAGGTCGCCGTGCCGGAGGGCGTCGATGACCTCCGCCGTGGTCTCCGCGATCGGCCCCGGGACCCCGGTCCGATAGTCGAAATAGAAGCCACGTTCGCGCTCGTAGGCGGCGTAGTCGGGCGCGAAGAAGATCATCGGCCGTTCGAGCAGCGAGAACTCGTAGATCACGCTCGAGTAGTCGGTGATGAGCAGGTCCGCGACGAGAAGCAGCTCGTTGATGTCCGGATGGTCCGAGACGTCGATGGCGAACCCGGCGAGCGACGGGTCGAGCGGCGCCGCCGCGCGAACGAACGGATGCAGCCGCACGAGGATGACGTGGTCCTCCGCGAGGGTCGCGGCCATCGCCGCGAGATCGAGGTCGTCGGCGAAGCGGGCCGCGTTCGTGTCGCCGCGGAACGTCGGCGCGTACAGGATCACGCGCTTTCCCGCCGGGATGCCATAGCGAGCCCGGACCGCCGCGACGGTCCGGGCGATGCGCTCCGCGCCGAACAGCACGTCGGTCCGCGGGATCCCGAGGTCTGCGCGGAACCGCTCGATCGGCTGGTCGAATGCCTCGGCGTAGTGCGGCGCGACCCCCATCGACGACACGAGGCACACGTCGTAGCCGCGGTGGATGCGGATCTGGCTGATCATCGCCTCGTCGGCGCCGAACGTCTTGCCGAGCAGGCTGTAGCCGAACTTCTTGAACGCCCCGCACCCGTGCCACAGCTGGATGACCGTGGACCCGGCCCGCGGCGTCAGGACGTATAGCGGGAAGAAGTAGTCATCGAGGACGATGACGCGCGCCCGGGCCAGACGGAACCCGGCGATCGCGGAGTGGACGAGCACGGCCAGCCGACCCCGCCAGCCCGCCGCCGGGAACGAGGTCAGGGTCCGGTAGGCGACCGGCGGGTTGCGCAGGTCCAGGCCCTCGGCGACGATCGCCAGGTTCCCGCGCAGCACCTCGCTGTGGGCCGTGGCGAACAGCACGCGCGGGTCCTCCGGCAGCCGTCGTCCCAGCCACGATCCCAGCAGGACCGCCCACCGCCGGGCGGCGATCGCGGCCCGCCGGATCACGCGAGGATGACCTGGTCGATGACGCGGTCGGTGGATCCGCTGTCCCGGTGGTCGAAGTGGCGCTCGGCGAAGGCCGTGACGGGCGCGAGGTCGAACGCATCCGCCCGGATCGCGTCGAGGAGGTCGGCGAACGTCCGAACGATCGGTCCGGGCACGAACGTTTCGATGGGGATGTAGAAGTCGCGCGAGGCGATGTAGTCCTCGAGGTCCGGCGCGTAGAAGATCATCGGCCGGCCGAAGGTCGAGAACTCGAAGACGATCGAGGAGTAGTCCGTGACCAGCAGGTCGACGGCGAACAGGAGGTCGTTGACGTCGAGCGGATCGCGGGTCGCGTCGATGAGCCGATCGCGATAGTCGAGCGGGATCTCGAGGGGCTCGCGGACGAACGGGTGCATCTTGAGGATCACGACCGCGTCGCGCTCGAGCGCGAGGGCGTGCAATGCATCGAAGTCGATCCAGGCGCGCTCGTAGTAGGCGTCGCGCGGCCCGAGGCCACGGAACGTCGGCGCGAAGAGGATCGTGGACTTGCCGACCTGCTGCGGGAACGCCGCGTCCGCCGCCCGTCGGCCGGCTTCGGCCAGCACCGGATCGAAGAACCGGTCCATGCGCGGGATCCCGGTCGACACGACCCGGGACTCGGGGATCCCGAAGGCCTCCGCGTAGTACGGGACGCTGACCTCGGAACTCACGATCGCGCACGCGTAGTCCTTGTGGATCCGGGACCACGGCCCCGGTCCGCCGACCTTGCCGATGCGGCTGTAGCCCACGGTCTTGAACGGTCCCGAGGCGTGCCACAGCTGGATCACCCGGACGTCCGGATCGAAGTCGACGCGATAGATGATCGGCTGGTAGTCGTCGATCACGATCGTGTCCGCCCGCGCGAGGACCCACGGCAGACGCAGCCGGTCACGGAGGCTCCGGGCGACCGCGATGCTCGGCTTGAACAGCGTCAGGATCTCGTACTCCCGATCGAGGCCGCGCTCCACCATCCGGTCGTGGACGAGCCGAAGATTGCCGGCGAGTTCGGCGCTCGAGTCGGACGTGAACAGGATGCGTCGCCCGTTCCGACGCGCCAGCCGCTTCGTGAGGCGGAAGGCGGCCCGGAAGAGCTGCGATCGCAGGCCGCGCACGATCCTGAGCCCGCGCGCCCGAAGCCCGGCGGCGAGCGTGTCCCCCGCGCCGTCGGCCGCGACCGACTCCAGGGTGATCCGCAGGTCGAGCCTCCCCGTCGCGGCGTCGACGGCCACGGCCACGTGGTAGAGCGCGCGCTCGAGGTCGAACGTCCTGGTCGCCCCGGCCGTGGCGAGGTCGGGGTGGCGCCCGATCCGGACCGGACGGCCGCGAGCGTCGCCGCCGGCATCGGTCACCAGGGTCCATCGCCCGAGCTCGAGCGGGTCCTGGTTCGGACCCTGCATGACGTTGAAGCGCAGCCACAGCGTGTCGCCGTCGATCCACGCCCGGGTGGGCGGCATCCGGCCGGGGTGCCCATCAAGCCGCTCGAGGCGGAAGCGTGCGACGTCGCCGGCATCCCGGCCAGCGAGCCGGGCGCGGATGATGATCTGGACGCGTTCCCACTCGATCGATTCGATGTCCAGGGGACGGTCGGCGACGGCCGGGGCGGCCTCGGAGACCGCGGTCAAGGTCGCATCACGGACGGGATGATACCCGGGCCGGACCGGGGAGTCGGTACGACGTAGGCTATCGACCATGCGGATCCACGCGATCCTCCTGGCCGGCGGTGACGGGAACCGTTTCGGCGGGGAGCTTCCCAAGCAGTTCATCCGTCTCGCGGGCGAGGTCGTCCTGGCGCGGACGCTGCGCACGATCGCGAGTGCCGGGGTCGACCGGGTGGTGGTCGTGGCGCATCCCGACTGGCTCGACGAGACCCGCGCCGTGGTGGCCTCGGCCGGGGCGACCATCCCGATCGAGGTGGTGGCCGGCGGGGCGACGCGCAACGAGAGCACGCGCAACGGCCTGCGTCAGCTGGCCGCCGACCCATCCGACACGATCGTCGTCCACGATGCGGTCCGGCCGCTGATCCCCGTCGACGTCATCCGGCGCTCGATCGCGCCGGTGGCCGGCGGCACGGTCGACGCGACCGACACGGTCATCCCGAGCGCCGACACGCTGGTGGTCGTGGAGGACGACCTGGTGGTGGAGATCCCGGACCGGCGCCGGTTCCGGCGCGGACAGACGCCACAGGTCTTCCGCGCCGAGATCCTCGAGCGTGCCTACGCCGGAGCGGCGGCCGCGGGTGACCTGACCGCGACCGACGACTGCAGCCTCGTCCTGCGTTACGTGCCGGGCGCCCGGATCGCGGCCGTCGCCGGCGACGAGGTGAACCTCAAGATCACGACGCGCCTCGACCTCGTGCTCGCGGATCGCATGCTCCAGATGCGGACGCTGGATCCGACGCTCGAGCCGGTCCCGGCCCGCTCGCTCCGGGACGCCCGCGTCCTGGTGGTCGGCGGCACGAACGGGATCGGCGCCGCGATCGCCGAGGCGGCCGTGGCGGACGGGGCCCGGGTCGAGGTGGACGGGCGATCGCGCGGCCTCGACGTTCGCGACGGCGCGCTGGTCGAGGCGCGGATCGGCGCTGTCGCCGACCGCCTCGGCGGCCTCGACCACGTCGTGTGCACCGCGGGCGTGCTGCGCCTGGGCGCGGTCGCGGAGCGCAGCACCGAGGAGCTGGTGGAGATCATCGACGTCAACCTCACCGGCACGCTCCACGTCGCCCGCGCGGCCTATCCGTTCCTGCGCGCGAGCGGCGGGTCGCTGACCGCGTTCGCGTCGAGCTCGTTCACGCGCGGCCGCCCCAACTACGTCGCGTACTCGGCCAGCAAGGCGGCCGTGGTCAATCTCGTGCAGGGACTCGCCGAGGAATGGGCGGACGACGGGATCCGGGTCAACGCGGTCAGCCCGGAACGCACCGACACGCCGATGCGCCGCATCGCCTTCCCGGACGAGGCCCGGACCGGGCTGCTGACGACCCCCGAGGTCGCGGCGGCCACGCTGCGCCTGCTTCGCTCGAACCTGACCGGGCAGGTCCTCGACGTTCGCCAGAATGAGCGGCCATGACACGCCCGACCGTGCCACCATCGCCGGACGGAGCTGACCAGGACGGGAGGAACGCATGCGAACCGGGATGATCGTGCTCGCCGGGGGGATCGGGAAGCGCATCGGGCGACCGTTCCCCAAGCAGTTCCTGCTGCTCGGCGGCAAGCCGCTCATCGTCCACGTCCTGGAGAAGGCGCGCTCGCTGCCGGCGATCGAACGGGTGGTCATCACCTGCCCCGAGGCGCACCTCGACGCGACCCGCGAGCTGCTGGCCAACCACCGGTTCGATGACCGGTTCGAGTGCATCGTCGGGGGTGGCTCGCGGCAGGAGTCGGTCTACAAGGGGCTCCTCGCCCTCGACGGCTACGACTCGGTGATCGTCCACGAGGCGGTCCGGCCGCTCGTGACCGCGGCCGAGTTCCAGGCGCTCATCGACGATGAGCACGAGAACGCGATGTACGGCATCGCGATCCCGTTCAGCGTCCTGAAGGGTCACGACTACGTGGAAGGCCTGCTGGAACGCGATGAGCTCGTGAACGTCCAGCTGCCCCAGAAGTTCCACCGCGGGAAGCTGCTCGCCGCGCATGAAGCGGCACGCGCCGCCGGAGCCTACTTCACGGAGGACGCGGGCCTCTTCCACGAGTACGCGAAGGAACCCGTCCGCATCCTCCCGGGCTCCGACCAGAACATCAAGATCACGGTCCCCACGGACACGGTCACCGCCGAGGCGATCTACGCGGACTTCCTGGGTCGCAGGGCCTGAGCGTGGGCAAGACCGTCATCATCACCGGCGCCAGCCAGGGGATCGGGCGGGCGGCCGCGGTGCGCATGAGCCAGGAACCCGACGTCTCGGCGCTCGTGCTGATCGCCCGCAATGCGGACGGGCTCGCCGGCACGGCCGCCCTGATCGACGCGCCGGACGTGGCCGTCAAGCAGATCCCCTACGACCTCGCTGACCTCGACGGGATCCCGGCCCTCGTCGCCGGCATCCACGACGAATTCGGCGGGATGGACGTCCTGCTCAACATCGCCGGCTACGCGGAGCCGAAGGCGCTGCTGGACACGACCTCGACCAACCTCGTCACGACGTTCACGATCAACGTGTTCGCGATGCTGCTGCTCACCCGCGAGTTCGTGCGGACCATCCAGGGTCGGCCGGGCAAGATCCTCAACATCGCCTCCACCGCCGGGATCACGTCGCGCCCGGGCTGGGTGGCGTATGCGGCCTCGAAGGCGGCCGTGGTCTCGCTCTCGCAGACGCTCGCCGACGAGCTGGCCGGGACGGGGATCAAGGTCTACAGCATCTCCCCGGGCCGGACCGCCACGGAACTCCGCCGGATCCTGGCGCCGGACGAGGACCCGAGCACGATCATGCAGCCGTCGGCCGTGGCCGACGTGATCGCGACCCTGATGCGCGACGAGGAACGGACGCTCGACGGACAGAACATCATCGTCCGCCAGCAGGCCTGAGCCGGCGTGAGCCACCGGGTGTGAGCCACCTCGAATATCGCCTGGCGCGTCTGCTCCTGCGGCTGGTGGGCCTCGCCTGCTCGATCCTGCCGATCTCGCGCACCAAGGTGGTCCTCGCCACGGCCCGGGTCCCGCGGCTGGAGGGCAACCTCGCCGCGATCGATGCCGCGATCCGCGCCACCCACCCCGAGCGGCGGCCCGTGCACCTGCTCGAGCCGTACAGCTACGGGTTCCGCGGCAAGCTCGCCTACCTTGCCCGGCTCGTCCGGGGGATGTACCACCTCCAGACCGCGCGGCTGTTCGTCGTGGACAACGCCTACCTGCCCATCCACCTGGCGCCGCATCGTGCCGGCACCAGCGTGGTCCAGGTGTGGCACGCCGTGGGCGCCCTCAAGCGCTTCGGCGCGGACGCGACCACGCCGCTCCACGAACCGGAGGCCACGTTCCTGCATCGCTACTACGACTATGTCGTGGTCCCGTCCGAGGCCGCCCGGATCCCGTATGCCGCAGCGCTCCGGACCCCGCTCGAGCGCGTCCTCGCGCTGGGCTCCCCGCGGACGGACGCGCTGTTCGACCCCGCGACGGTCGAGGCGACACGAGCTCGGCTCAGCGCGGCCCATCCGGTCCTTGCCGGTCGCACGGTCGTGCTCCACGCGCCGACGTTCCGCGGCCGGGGGCGGGGCAAGCACGCGGCCACCGGACTGGATGCCGAGGCACTGCGCGCGGCCCTGCCGGCCGACCACGTCCTCGTCCTCAAGGCGCATCCGAACCTGTCGCCCGGCGCGTCCGCGACAGCCGGCTACGACCTGGTGGTCGACCCGCACGACGAGATGAACGACTGGCTCATGACCACGGACATCCTCATCACCGACTACTCGTCCGCGATCAACGAGTACGCCGTCCTGCGCCGACCGCTGATCCTGGTGGTCCCGGACCTGGCCGACTATGAACGAGCACCGGGCCTGTATCTCGACTACCGGACGGAGATGATCGGCACGCAGGTCGCCGACACGGACGGCGTCATCGCGGCCATCCGCGACCGCCGATTCGACCTCTCCGGCTACGACGCCTACGTGGAGCGACACGTCGGCTGGACCGACGGGGGCTCCAGCGCCCGGTTCATCTCGAGGTTCCTGGAGACCGGTCCGCCGAAGGGGAAGTGATACCCTTCCGCGCGATGTCGACCACCACCGAAGCGCCCGCGGCGTTCCGCAACGCCGCCGGACGGCCGGGTCCGATCGCGCTGATCCGGGAGGCCATCGAGGACATCCGCTCGCGGCAGCGGCTGGTCCGCTACCTCGTCCGCGCGGACCTGCGCAAGCGCGGCGCCGACACGATCCTGGGCAACCTGTGGTGGGTCCTCGATCCGCTGCTCCAGATGGTCGTCTACGTCATCTTCATCGCGATCGTGTCCCGCGGCGCCGGGATCCCGGACTACCCGCTGTTCATCTTCGCGGCGATCCTGCCGTGGAAGTGGTTCAGTGCCGTCGTGGGGGATGCCGCCACCTCGGTCGTGAGCCAGGAGCGGCTCATCAAGCAGATGGCGTTCCCCAAGATCGTCCTGCCCGTGGCCGCCGCGACCGCGGGCGTCGCCGGGTTCATCTTCGGGCTGATCCCGCTCGCGGGGATCATGCTGCTCCACGTGGAGCGGATCTCGCCGTTCCTGTTGCTGATCCCGGTCATCGCCGCGGTCCAGTACGTGTTCACGCTCGCGGTCTCGCTGCTCGTGGCCGCGGGCAACGTGTTCTTCCGCGACCTCGGCAACGCCCTTCGCCACGTCCTGCGGCTGTGGTGGTTCCTGTCGCCGGGGCTGTACAGCCTCTCGGCGCTGGAGGACATCTCGCTGTTCCAGGAGCAGCCGTGGCTGCGCACGATCCTCGCGGCGAACCCGTTCTCCGTCCTGTTCGAGGCCTATCGACAGGTCATCTACGGCTCCGCCGACGGCGGCGGGTCGCTGCCGAGCTGGCCGGACTGGGCGTCGCTCGGGGTGCTGCTGCTCGTCAGCCTCGGGCTCCTCGCCCTCACCACGATCGCCTTCAAGCGGCTCGAGCCGAACTTCGCCAAGGTCCTGTGATGACCGCCGAACCCGAGCCACCGCCGCTCGTCCGGACCGGGAAGCCCAGCTCGATCAAGGTCGACGACCTCGGCGTCCGGTACGACCTCCGTTATACCCGCAAGACCACGCTGCGCCGATCGCTCGGGCAGGCGCTTGGTCGCGATGGCGGCGAGCAGTTCTGGGCCCTGCGCCACGTCTCGTTCCGCGTCGTCAAGGGCGAATCGCTCGCGGTCATCGGGCCGAACGGGGCCGGCAAGAGCACGCTCCTCCAGGTCCTGGCCGGGATCATCCGCCCGTCCGAGGGGTCGGTGGAGGTCCGTGGCCACGTCTCCGGCCTGCTGACCCTCGGCGCCGGGTTCGATCGCGATCTGTCGGGGCGCGACAACATCCTGCTGGGCGGCGCCTTCCTCGGACTCGACGACGCTGTGACGCGCGAGCTGCTCCCGTCGATCATCGAGTACGCCGAGCTCGGCGACTTCATCGATGCCCCGCTCAAGATCTACTCGTCGGGGATGCGCGCCCGCCTCGGGTTCTCGATCGCGACCTCCGTGAACCCGGACATCCTGCTGCTCGACGAGGTCCTCGCGACGGGCGACGCCACGTTCCGCGAGAAGTCCAAGGCCCGGGTCATCGAGCTGGTCCGCGCCGCCAAGGCCGTCGTCCTCGTCACCCACGACATGAACTGGGTGACCGAGTACTGCAACCGCGCGATCCTGATCGAGAAGGGCCAGGTCGTCCTCGAAGGCGAACCGGCGGAGGTCGTGGCGCTCCACCGGCTGCACACCGAGGAGGCGAGCGCCGCGAAGATCGCCGCGGCGAAGGCGGCCGGCCTGGACCCGCGCATCGCCGGACGGCGTCGCCGACGCGGCTGAGTGTCCCCGCCGGCGCCCGAGGCGCCGGGCGAGCGCGACGTGACGGGTCCGTCGGTCGTCGCAGCGCGCGCCGGGGCGGGCGGGCCGCCGTCTCAGCGCCGGCGAAGCAGCCCGACGAGGAGTCCGAAGGCGGCGCCGAACGCGAGACCGGCGCGCCAGTCCAGCAGGACCCGGACGTTTCCCTCGACCTTCTGGGCGACCAGGAGCAGGACGCCGCTGCTCCGCTCGAAGCGAGCCGTCGCGCTGACCGAGGTGCCGATAAGCCCCTGTTCGAACGTGACGTCGCGGGCGATGACGGTGCGCACGCCCGCCTGGCTGATCCGCGTCTCACCGGACACGGACAGGCCGACGGCGCCGTATTCGACGGACACCTTGTCCCCTCGCGCGAACCCGATCGCGCCCTGGGACACCGCGACATCGACCGCGTGGAGCCGACCGATGGACCCCTGGCGCACGTCCGCCTGGACGGCCTGCGCCTGACCCACCGACGCCCGCTCCAGCGTCAGCCGGTCGACGATCGACGGCTCTGCCGCGTCACCGGGCGGCGTGACGGCCTCGTCGGTCGGGAGGGCCATGACGGCGACACCCGCCCTGGCGGCGGGTGCACGGCGACGTGTGGCGGCGGCGTCCGGAGTCGGCGTCGCGACCGTCGGCTTCGCGGTGCGCGGCTTGGCCGGCGTCGTGGTGGACGCGGCGGCCCGCTTGCGGATCGGCTTCTGGGGATCGG
The DNA here is from genome assembly GCA_964393345.1 of uncultured Anaerolineaceae bacterium. Taxonomy (GTDB): domain Bacteria; phylum Chloroflexota; class Limnocylindria; order Limnocylindrales; family CSP1-4; genus SPCO01. Next base: position 31,197 of record CAYMTJ010000018.1, read on the forward strand.
CCATCGGTGGTCCTCTGCGTGCGACGCCGGGGCTCGCGGGATCGGCGCCCGCGTCCAGCCTACGCCGGTCGACTCGTTCGCGCCCGTCACGCGGCCGCTTGACGCCTCGACGGCGCCGGTCGTATATCCTCCCCGGGCGCGCTCGCACCGCCACCCGATCCGGATGCGTACACCGGGCGACGCCGTGGGGAACCGATGACGACAGACACCTCCAGAGGTCGGTCCGTGGGCATCGCGATCGTCGTGGTCGCGATCGTCGCGGTGGGCATCGGCGTCGCGCTCGCCGCCGGGGCGATCCGGCCGGGGTCGTCGCCGAGTCCGTCCGTCGCGGTCGTGTCGCCGACGCCATCGACGTCCATCGGCCCCACGCCGCCACCGTCGGTCCCGGCCTCGCCGACCGCGGTCCCCACGCCGACGCCGGTCCCGACGCCGACGCCCAGCCCCACGCCCGCACCGACACCGCTCCCCGTACCGGCGCCCCTGACGGGTCGGCTGGTCACGCCGAAGATCGCGGCCCGCCACCCGATCGCGGTGATGATCGACGACCTGCGACCGGCGCGGCCGCAGTCCGGGCTCGCGTCCGCGTCGGTCGTCTGGCACGCCCCGGCCGAGGGCGGGATCCCGCGCTATATGGCCATCTTCCAGGACGACATGCCCAAGGTCGTCGGCCCGGTCCGCAGCGCGCGCTACTACTACATCGCCTGGGCTGCCGAGTGGCGCGCGATCTACGCCCACGCCGGCGGATCCCCGCAGGCCATCGACACGCTGCGCGCGAAGGGCGCCGGGCAGCTCGTCTACAACGTGGATGAGTTCCGTTACAACGGCTCGTTCTACCGGCTGACGACGCGCTTCTCGCCGCACAACCTGTACACGGAGGGGCCGAACCTGCGCTCCCTGGGCCAACGGATCGGGGCCAAGGACAAGGCCTACAAGACGGTCTGGCGGTTCGCTCCGGACGCGCCCCTCGACGCGCGACCGTACGGCGGGAGCATCACGGTCCGCTACAACGCGAACACCATCACGTACAAGTACGACCGCAAGGGCAACCGCTACCTCCGGTCGGTGACCGGTGAAGGCAAGCAGGTCGACGCCGCCGACGACCGTCGGATCGCGCCGAAGAACGTGATCGTCATGCGCATGGCGTTCGGACCGCTCAACGACGGGCATCCGGAAAAGAACCGGCTCGAAGCCGACGTCATCGGCTCGGGCACGGCCTGGATCTCGACCAACGGCAAGACCATCAAGGGCACGTGGAAGAAGACGGCGCTCAGGCAGCCGACCCGCTTCTTCGACAAGGACGGCAACGAGGTCACGCTCACGATCGGCCAGACCTTCATCCAGGTCATGAAGACCACGGACCCCGTCTCGTTCAAGGCCGGAACGAAGGAACCGCCGGCGTAGACCGCTCGCCGCGACGGCGCCCGTCGCCAGACCCACGGCCGGGTCACGCCGGGGGGCGCACCCCGACATCCGCGTAGATCGCCCGGGTCTCACGCGCCACGTCCGCCCACGTCCAGCGACCTGCCAGGGCCACCGCCCGCGCCTGCGCCGCCAGCCTGGCCTGGACGGGGCCATCGAGCCAGACGGTCCGCAGCGCCGTCGCCAGCCGATCCGGTTCGCGCGGCTCCACGAGGATCCCGCCGCTCCCCACGATGTCGGTCAGCGCCCCGACGGCCGAGGCGACGACCGGGGTGCCGACCGCGAGCGCCTCGATGGCCGGCAGTCCGGCGGCTTCCGACACGACCGGCAGGATGGCGGCGCGTGCGCCGCGGACGAGCCCGGCGAGGGCTTCGGGGGTGAGCTGCTGAGCGTAGACCAGGCTCTCCCCGATCCCCTGGCGCGCGGCGGCCCGGGCCAGCGACGCCCGATCGTCCGGACTGGCACCCACGAGCAGGATCCGGGGTGGCCAGACGACCTTGCGCGGCAGCCCGGCCGGCCGGCCGGCCGCGCTCATCGACACGAGCGCCCGGAGCAGGGTCGGCAGGTCCTGGCGGGCGTCGTACCGGCCGGAGTAGACGAGGTACCGATCGGTCAACCCGAGCCGCTCCCGTTCGGCGTCGCCGGCGGCATCGACGACCCCCTCGCCGAGCGGCACGAACGCCGGGCGCGGCGCGAGCGGGACGACGCGCAAGCGGTCGCGCCGGACGTGCAGGAGGCGTCGCGCCAGCCGACTGACGGCCGGGCTCCCGACGACGACCGCCGTCGCGTCGCGCAGCAGCCGGCCGCGCAATCGCTGGCCGAACCGCGCCGACATCGAGCGGCTGTACTGGTCGGGCAGCTCCCAGGCAGCGAGATCGAGGAGCGTCGCGACCATCGGCAGGTCCGACGCGATCGGCAGGGGTCCGGCACCGATCGTGTGGTAGACCGCACCGGCCGCGCCACGTCGGTCGGCCCGCCAGGCGGCTCCGATGGTCGCCCCTCGCAGCAGGAACGGGTCGATGGTCAGGGCGCCCGAGCGCAGCAGGCGGGTCGGTGGCAGCAGCCGGCGACCCACCACGTCGAGATGGGGATACGCGGTCGTCGGGTCGTCGAGGTCGCTGCGCAACAGGAACGAGAAGGATTCGCCCGGGAGCGGATCGGCATCGAGGGCGCCGAGCAGGCCGTGCAGGTAGGCCGCGGTGAGTGGCGCACGATCCGGCTCCTGGAGCGGCCGGACGTCCATCACGACGCGCACGCCGGGCGGGGGCGGTGGCGGTGCGACGACGCCGAGGGTGACCCGCGTCGACGGCTTCGTCATCGACGAGCGCGGCGCGTGACGCGCGCCGCGAGCTCCTCGACCCGGAGCTTGACGACCACGATCAGGGCCTCGACGACGATCCGTCGCGACATCTTGCTCTGGCCCACCCGGCGATCGGCGAAGACGATGGGCACCTCGGCGATCCGTGCGCCGTGCCGATCCGCGCGGAACGTCATCTCGATCTGGAACACGTAGCCACCGGCGTGGACGCCGGCGAACGGGACCGCGGACAGCGTGTCGGCTCGCCAGGCCTTGAAACCGCCGGTCAGGTCGTGCGGTCGGAGGCGGAGGACGACGCGCGCGAACAGGCTCCCGCCGCGCGACAGGATGCGCCGGCCGATCCCCCAGTCGCGGACGCCTCCACCGGGCACGTACCGGGAGCCGATCACGAGGTCCGCGGACCCCGCGGTCACCGGCGCGATGAGGGCCGGCAGGGTGATCGGGTCATGGCTGAAGTCGGCGTCCATCTGGACCACGATCGACGCCCCCCCATCGAGCGCGACCCCGAAGCCGTCGAGATACGCCCGCCCGAGGCCCTCCTTCGCCGCGCGATGCCGGACGCGGATCCGCGGATCGGTCGACGCGAGGCTGTCGGCGATCGTGCCGGTGCCATCCGGGGACCCGTCGTCGACGACCAGGAGCGTCGCGGCCGGCAGCGCACCGAGGATGGCCGCCGTGATGGGACCGACGTTCTCGGCTTCCTGGTAGGTGGGGACCACCACCCACACGCCGTCCCCCGGTCCCGTCGCTGGGCTCGTCATCGGGGGGAGTGTAGAGGCCGCGACCGGCTCAGTGATCGGACACCGTGACCGGACGGGTGAAGCGGGTCGTCCCGATGCGGCTGGTGGCGGTGACCACGACGCGGTAGCGACCGGGCTTGACCAGCTTGCCGGCCCCGTCCCGGCCGTCCCAGGTCCAACCTGCCGTTCCGGCATCCCGGTCGCGGGCGGTCCAGACGGTCCGCACGACCACCCCGGCTCGCTCGATGACGACCGCGAGCGTGGCCGTCCGGCGCAGCACGATCTCCATGCGGCTCCGCTCGGTCGCTCGGGGATCGAACGCGCGGTCCGACCAGCGGACGTCGGCGATCGTCCGGTCCACGATGACCCGCCGCTCGACGACGGTCCGGTTGCCCGCATGGTCGTGACCGCTCACCCGGAACGTGTAGCGACCATCCGGGACGATCGTCCCGCCGGTGGCGCGACCGTTCCACGCCGCGTCCCAGCTCGCTCGCGGGCCGATCGTCCAGGCACGGACCGTTCGACCGGCACGGTCACGCAGGCGGACCCGCCCGCTGACGGCCTCGGACGACGTCCACGCCAGCGCGATCGTGTCGTGGCGGCCGTCGCCGTCGGGGGTCAGGAAGCCCGCCCCCATCGTCGGGGCGATGGACGCGGCCTTCGTGTCCACGATCACCGTGAACGCGCGCTCCGCCCGGTTGTTCGAGATGTCGGCCGTCCACAGGGTCACGCGATACGAACCGTCCTTGACGCGATCACCGTCGGCGTCGCGGCCGTCCCACGTGAACCGCGGGGTCCGCCCGCTCACGCTGCCGGACCGGATGGTCTTGCCCGCCTTGTCGCCGGCCAGTGGCTTGACCGTGTAGCCCCACGTGATCAGGCCCGTCGCGGTGAGGGAGGCCGTGGCCGTGTCGGCGTGGCCGTCGCCGTCGGGCGAGAACGCGGTCGGGCTGAGCGAGGCCGCCGTGATGTCCGGCGGCACCGCATCGGTGATGAACCGGTCCTGGATCGCGCGGTAGAGCTCCGGGCGATCGTCGTCGTAGCCGAGCGCCCAGATGGCCGCGCCCCGCAGGTCCAGCCGGTTGATCAGGTCGTACTTGGCCCTGATCGCCTTCGCGTCGTCGAAGTAGAGCTGCCGCCACGGCTTGACGCAGCCATGGGCCGTCGTGCAGTGCTTGCGCTGGTAGGCGGTCCAGGCGACGCCTTCGGTCGCGTCGTAGCGCTTGCCGTGCTCCCTGGCGAAGTCCCGCGCCGTCGCATACATCACCGCGACCGACGCGCCGAACCTGGTCCCGGAGATGTTCCTGGCCCCGAGCTTGTCGGAGGAGGTCGACCAGGCCCGGCCGTAGTACGGCACGCCGAGGATCAGCTTCGATGCGGGCACGCGTGCCGTGTAGGCCCGCAGCGTGTCGGCGATGTCGTAGGTCGCGCCGCCGATCGGCGCGATCGAGCCGACCCGTGCCGACCCGGATGCGCGGTAGTCGTAGCCCATGATCACGATGGCATCGGCGCCACCCTTGGCGGTCGCCGCCTCGATCGGGTAGTTGCCGATCCAGCCGGTGGTGTCGAACGTCAGCTGATAGCCCGGCACGGTCCGGTCCAGGACGGCGCGAACCTTGCGGACCAGCGCCGTGAACTCGTCGGCGTACCCAGACGCGATGGGCTCGAAGTCGAGATTCACGCCGTCGGCGCCGCGGTCTCGGATGGCGCGAGCGATCTGGTGCGCGAGATTGGCACGGGCGGAGGCGCTGTCGAGCAGGGCCTTCTGCCGCTTGAGTCCCGTCGACGACCAGGCGAAGCTCTGGACGGTCAGGACCACGCGGGCGTGGCTCTCGTGCGCGGCGTCGATGACGCTCGTCATCCGCGAGCTCGTCCAGCCGCTCCAGCCGACGGTCGTCGACCCGTCCGCGTTGCGTTTGATCAGGTTGCCCTTGCTGTCGGCACCGACGCCGAAGTAGGCGATCGTGGAGATCTTGTCCCAGTCCAGCCGGGTCGAGCTGTCGGTCAGCTCCCAGTAGGGCAGGAAGCCGAAGACCTCGCGGCGAAGGGCGCCCGGATCGACGGCCGCAGTGGGATCGAACCGCGGGACGTCCGGGACGGGCTCGAAACGGACGCCGTCGGCGACGAGGACCGTCGCCGGATCGAGCGTCGGCTGGTCGACCGGCGCGAGCGGTGCGCCAGGGGACGTGTCGGTCGCGCGCATCGCCCGTCCGCTGAGCCGGCCGGCCGGGAGCGGTCGGGGCGTGACGCCGCCCACGAGCCAGCGGTCGCCGGGGCGGGGGCGGAAGGGCACCGTGACCGCGCCACCCGGACGGAACCGGATCCGGTCATCGGCGTGCGCGAGCGCGTCCTCGTAGTGGATCGTCGGCTGGAGCGCAGGGGGCGGCGTGACGTCGTGCCTCGTGGCCGCCGGGCTGACGACGGCAGGCCGAGTCGACCGCACGACCCCGGGCGAGACCGGTCGCACGGCCACCGGGGTCGAGGCCGGTCGCACGGCCACGGGCGTCGCCGCCATCGTCGAGGTCGGCATGAGGCCGGACCCGAGCACGAGCGCGAGCGCGACGATGCGGCGGGCGGGCGGGCGCGTCATGACTCGGACCCTATCCGCGCCCAGCCGCCCGGACAATCCGAAGATGGTCCCGGGTCCGCCCGGTACGGGGTGGTCCGGTGCGGACCGGTGGGGTCGCGCGTCCGGACGGGCGGCGCTAGTGGCTGACGAGGTAGAGCGACGTCTTCTGGCGATTCTCGAGCTTGTCGTACCCGACGACCTTGAACGTGACGCTCCCCGCGCCGCCACCGGTCTTGAGCGTGATCGTGACCTTGTAGCCGTACGTGGAGGTCTTGGTCATCAGCGCGCTCCACTTGGCGCGTCCCGGCTGCTTGACGAAGAGTCTGGGGCGCGTCGAGAGCGGCTCCGCGGACGTCGCGTAGATCGTGATCTTCTGGCCGCGCCTCGGTGTCGTGTCCGACGAGGAGATCGCGAACGCGCCCATCCGGAAGGTCCGGGCCTGGGTCGCGGTCAGACCGTCGTGGACGGCCGTGACGACCGACGTGTACGTGCCGTTGGGGATGGCCGAGCCGTCGAGACGACGCCCGGCGAAGACGCGGGTCCACGTCCCAGCGTCCGTCTCGACACCGTCGAGTAGCGTGTCCACGACGTTGCCCGCCGCGTCCTTGATGACCCACGTCACCGTCGCGGTCCGGGTCAGCGTGTAGCCGATGGTCGTCGTCGGCGCGAGGCTGTCCCCGTCGTGCGGGTGGAAGAGCGCCTTGGAGGTGCTGACGTACCCGAGCGTCGTGTCCACGCGGACCGGTCGCGTCGTGGACGTCCCGGTCGTCCCGGCGAGATCGCGCGGCGAGATCCGGACCGAATAGAGCCCGTCGGGAACGGGGTCGCCGTCGTCGTCGCGACCGTCCCAGACGACGCTGTTGGCGCCGATCGCGCTCGTTTCGACGTCCATCCGGACACGGACGTCGTCGGCGTCGTAGACCTGCAGGACCAGGCTGCCCGGCTCCGTCATCGTCGCGGTCCAGGCCGCGGTCTCGCGTGAGTCGTCGCCGTTGGGCGACAGCCACCGCTCGGCGGAGGCGTCGGGGGTGACGTCGGCCAGCTGGGCCCCGACGGTGTCGATCGCGATCGAGGCCGTTCGTGTCGTGGGCCCGTTGCCCCAGGCGTCCTGCGCCGTGATCTCGATCTCGTAGTCGCCGTCCGCGAGCGGGGTCGACCCGTCGAGGCCGTCCCAGCCGACCGCGAAGTCCGCGCCACTCCCCGCCACGTCGCGCAGGACGGTCGCGCCGTCGAGGATCCGGACCGACCAGTCCACGGTCTCGGAGAACCGGCCGCTGATCGATGCCGTGTCCAACCGGCCGTCGCCGTTGGGCGAGAAGACGCCGAGACCGGTGTCCACGCCCCAGACCGCCGGAGCGGCGCTGTCCTTCGGGACGAGCGCGGACGGGAGGACCCAGCCGCTCACCGAGGGGTCATCGACGCCCTCGACCTGGACCGATGTCGCCCCGACCGACGCGATGGTCGATCCGGGGGCGACCACGCGGAGCCGCGTCCCGGCCGGGATCGGACCGGTCGGCTGGCCGTCGGCGTCGTACAGCTCGGCCCCGAGCTCCCCCACCGCGGCGTTGCCGGGGACCTGGAGGGTGGACGGGTCCACGCCCGTGTCCGCGTACGAGGCACCGGTGACGAGATCGCTGGTCAGTCCCGGCTTGGTCACGAGCGAGCGGTAGTACCCGGATGTCGGGGTGTCGGTGTCCGTGTACGCGGTGGCGTTGGGCGTGCGAACGGACGGGAACGACTGCACGTGGTCATGGAAGTTGGGGGCGCTCCGCCAGATCTCCTCGATCGTGGCGTGCGTCGTGAAGAGGCCTCGGATGTAGGCCTCCGGGCCGGCATGCCCGTCCGCGATCACCGCGCGGGCCGCCTTGAGGAAGCCGGCCGCGTAGTTGTCGACCCGCTTGCGGGCGGTCGCCTGGGACGGCGCCGCATCCCCACCCTCGGAGTTGCCCGAGGCATAGCACAGGTGGTTGAGGATGACCACGGCGTTCGGCGCCAGCTCGAGGGTGGAGACATACGGCTCGCCGTAGTACTTGTTGTTGTGATCACCGTTCCCGGCGCTGGCGTTGAGACCGAAGCCGTTCTTGGTCGTGTAGTTCGGGTCGTACGTGTACGGGCTCGGCCAGCCGTTGCCGTGACCGAAGTAGACGACGATCGATGCGCCCTTCGTGGCGCTCTTGACCTTCGACCAGGTCGCGTTCGGGCTGTAGACCTTGACCACGTTCGAGGTGTACTTGATGGCTTCCGCGTAGGCCTTGTCGGCCTTGGCCCGGTAGCTCGACGTGGTGCCGTGCGTGGCGCCCACGATGATCACGACCTTGGGGTTGACCGGCGCGGCGCTGGCCACCGGCGCGAACGCGCCAAGGGCCGCGAGCATGGCGAAGACGAGGGCGACGACCGACTTGCGCAATACCGGACTCCGAATGACGCGGCGATGAGTGCCAGCGGAGCGTCGAGGCGGGGGGGTCGGGGCTCAATCGCGGGATGGTCCGGGCTACCGTAGCCCGTTCGGAGACGTGCCGGTGGGGTGCCGGGGAGATGGGTGGCGTGCGGTCAGGAGGCGCTGGAGCGCAGACGCACCACCAGTTCCGCGAGGCTCGGGCTGACGCGGTCGCGGTCGGACACGATCGGGCGTCCGTCGGGTCGGCCGGGGATGGCCGGCCACGCGACGCCGACGCCCGGATCGTCCCAGGCGAACCCCAGCTCGTCGGTCCCGTCATGCTCGTTGGTTACGAGGTACGACATCTCCAGCGGCTCGAGGGCGAGGAACCCGTGCGCGACGCCCGCCGGGATCAGGACCCAGTCGTCGGCCTGGAGTTCACGCGTCTCGACGACCGGGCTCCCATCGGCCGGCTCGACGGAGCCGCCGGGCAGCATCCCGCGGACGTCGACCAGCGCCACGAACGCCCGGCCCGCGCCGACCACCCAGTAGTCGAGCTGGCGGCGATGGACGTGCAGGCCGCGCAGGACACCCGGGGCCGAGACCGACAGGTTGGCCTGGACGAACGGCCCGCCGACGTCGCCGAGGGTGCTCGCCCGCCACAGCTCGCGGAACGAGCCGCGATCGTCCACGTGGCGCGCGACCGCCCCGTAGCGGACGCCGTCGATCCGGGACGGGGGTCGCTCCAGGCTCATCCGCGGCGCCACGCGCGCTCGAGCGACGGCGCGTAGTCGGCCATCGCATCCGGCCAGACGCGGAGCGGTTCACCCGACGGCAGGGGGGTGGCGGCGAGGACGCCCCAGCGCGGCGGCGATGACGCGCGCGGCCAGGTGCTCGCCGGGACATGCTCCACGGTGACCTCCAGCCCGAACCGGCCCACGAGGTACTCCGCCCAGAGCGCCCGCGTCGCGGTTAGGCCGTTGACGACGTGGTGGATGCCGCCGTGCGCGTCGTCGGCGAGCAGTTCCACGATCGCGTCGGCCACGTCGGCAGCATAGGTCGGCGTGCCCCACTCGTCGCCGACCACGCGCAACGGCTCACCGGCGGCCCGGGCGGCATCGGCCGCCTCGAGGATCTTGCGCGGGAAGTCGCGCCCCGGTGGGCCGAACAGCCAGGCCGTCCGGACGATCCCGAGCGTCGCGCCGGCGCGCGGCCCGGGTCCCGTGAGCTGACGCCCATCCCTGACAGCCTCACGCCGGGCCGCCTCACGCCCGCCCGCGAACGCCTCGATGGCGGCGCGCTCCCCCGCGAGCTTCGAGACGCCATACGGGTTGGGCGGGTCCGTCGGGTCATCCGGCGCGTACCCCACGCCATCGGTCCGGGAGCCGTCGAAGACCTCGTTCGTGGAGATCACGATGAGATCGACCCCGCGTTCGACGCAGGCGCGGGCCAGGACGCCGGTCGCGTGGCCGTTGCGGCGGATGGCGAGATCCGGGTCGCGTGCGCATCCGTCGACGTCGGTCCAGGCCGCCGCGTGGACGACGACTTCCGGTCGATCGCGATCCATGCGGGCGCCGATCCCGTCGGGCGCGTCGAGATCGAACGCCGCGCGGTCCCAGGCGGTCGGGCCGGCCGGCCCGGTGAACGGAGCATCGGCGAGGGCCGCGACGAGCGCCCCACCCAGCCGCCCGCTGACCCCCGTCACGGCGACCCGCATCAGCCGAGACGAGCGCCGTACTGGCGCTGGTACCACGTGTCCCAGTCACCGGACCGCGCGGCGCGCCACCAGGCTTCGTTCGCCCGGTACCAGTCGACGGTATCGGCCAGACCGGTCTCGAACGAGACGCGGGGCGTCCAGCCAAGCGCCGCGAGCTTCGCGCCGTCCATGGCGTAGCGGCGGTCATGGCCCGGTCGATCCTCCACGTGCCGCACCAGCGACCAGGGCTTGCCCAGGTGGCGCAGGAGCTGCTCGACCGTCTCGCGGTTCGTCCGTTCCTCGCTGCCAGTGACGTTGTAGATCTCGCCCGTGGCCCCGTGTCGGAGGACGAAGTCCACGGCCGCGGCATGGTCGGTGACGTGGAGCCAGTCGCGGCGCTGGAGGCCATCGCCGTAGAGCGGCAGCGGCAGGTCGTCGATCGCGTTCGTGATGAACAGCGGGATCAGCTTCTCCGGGTGGTGGTACGGACCGTAGGTGTTCGAGCCGCGGGTCACGACCGCGTCAAGACCGTGGGTCACCACGTAACTCCCGACCAGCAGCTCCCCGGCGGCCTTGGCCGCGGCATACGGCGAGCGAGGCGCGAGCGGCGCCGTCTCCGGACTGTGTCCCTCGGCGACCGAGCCGTAGACCTCGTCGGTGGACACCTGGAGGAAGCGCGGCCGATGGGGCGCGGTCCGGCACGCTTCCAGCAGCACGTGGACGCCGATCACCCCCGTCCGCAGGAACGCTTCGGGATCGAGGATCGAGCGATCGACGTGCGACTCGGCCGCGAAGTTGACGACGGCATCGACGTCGGTGACGAGCGGGTCCACCGCACCCGGGTCGGCGATGTCGCCGCGGACGAATCGAAGCCGCGCCGCCTGCTCCGGGTCGTCACGGACCGGGGCGAGGTTGGCCTCGTTCCCGGCATAGGTCAGCTTGTCGAGGACGGTGATCCGGGTCCCGTCGCGTCGGGCCAGGACGTCGCGGACGAAGCACGAGCCGATGAACCCGGCCCCGCCGGTCACCAGCAGGCGCGGGTAGACGGCCGGGTCAGCCACGGGACGGATCAGGCACGTGTTGGGTCGCGGGCACGGGCCGGGTCGTTGGCACGGGCCGGGTCAGGAGGTCGGCCGCTCGACGGGCGGGGCCAGCCGCCCGGCCGCGTCGTCATCGCGGGCCATCTCCGACGCCCGCAGGAGCGACGGGACCGTGCCCGCGTCCGTCCAGTGACCCTCGTAGACCTGGGTGAAGAGGTTGCCGCCCGGGACGTAGTGGTTGAGCACGTCGGTGATCTCGAACTCGCCGCGACCCGACGGCGCCAGCTGCTCGATCACGTCGAAGGCATCGGGTCGGAGGAAGTAGACCCCGATCGGGATGAGGTCGCTCTTCGGGTTCGCGGGCTTCTCCTCGAACCCCACGACCCGGCCGTCGGCGTCGAGCTCGGCGACGCCGAACCGCTCGGGGTCCGGCACGGCGTAGAGGAGGGTGCCCGCGCCGTAGCTTCCGCGCTCGAAGGCCTGCGCGACGGGCTCCAGCGACGGACCGCGCAGGACGTTGTCGCCGAGGATGCAGCAGAAGGCCTCGTCCCCGACGAAGGCGCGGGCGAGGCCGATCGCATGGGCGATGCCCAGCGCCCCGCGCTGGTACCGGTACGTGAGGTCCAGGCCGAAGTGGGAGCCGTCCGCGAGCAGCTCCACGACATCGCCCACGCTCTTGCCGCCCACGATGATCATCACCTCGCGGATCCCCATCCCGGCGAGCGTCTCGAGCGGGTGGTAGATCATCGGTCGGTCGTAGATCGGCAGGAGATGCTTGTTGGTGACGATGGTCAGCGGGTACAACCGCGTAGCGGTCCCGCCGGCGAGCACGATCCCCTTCATACGGGCCAAGCGTAGCAGGGCCCGCGACCACTCCAACGGAGCATCGGTCCGGTGCCGGGACTACGGCTTGGGCGTGACCTTGGACGTGCCGGACGGCCTTGGCGTCGGCGTGTAGCAGGGCTGCTCACCCGTCGGCAGCGTGCCTTCGGAGCCGCTGCAGTCCACCGGCTGCTCCTCGATCGGCGGCAGGCCGCCTTCGTAGTCGAGGATCACGAGGACGTATTCGAGCTTCTCGAGGTTGGCGGTGGGTTCGAGGTAGGCGGTCTGGACGACGTCGTTCGCGTCGAGCTGGACCTCGACGACCTGGCCGATCAGCAGGCCTTTGGGGTACGGCGAGCGGATGCCGCTCGCGAGCTCGATGCCGGCGGTCACGACCTCGTCGCCGAGCGAGACGAGCTCGCTCGAATCGATCTGGTTCATGACCAGCACGCCACCCAGCTGCCCGACGACCTCGCCGGTCGCGGCGTTCCCGGTGAGCAGCCCGATGACGGTCGACTCGGCGTCGGTCAGCAGGACGACGGTCGAGGCGTTGCTGCCGACCTCGGTCACCCGTCCGGCCAGCGCGCCGCCGGCGGCGACGACCACATCCCCCACCGCGATGCCATCGTCGGTGCCCTTGTCGAGGACCACGAGGCGCCGGAATTCCTGCGAGTCCCGTCCGATGACCGCCGCGGCGGTCGTCTGGAAGTCGTATCCGCTCCGGAGCTGGAGGAGCGCCGTCAGCTGGTCGTTCTCGCGCTCGATCTCCGCGGCGCGGGCATTCTCGGTCCGGAGGCGGTCGTTCTCGTCGTGGAGCGCGGCGTTGTCGACGCGCAGGCGGTCGATCTCGGCGATGGCCGCCGCCACCGACGAGAGCCCGCCGGCGACCTGGTCGAGCGCGCCCTGGATCGGACGGAACGCGAACCCGATCCCGCTCTGGACCTCGCGCACGCCCGGGTTCGACGAGACGGCCATGAGCATGACGGTGATCACGAGCAGGACGGTGAACGCGATGCCACGCCGTCGGGCGGCGCGATCGGCGAGCATCGATGTCATCGGAGACCTCCCCGAAGCGGGCTCAGCGCGGCGGGCGCGAGTACGTTTCCGCGACCAGGACGCGGTCCATGTCGTCGAGCGCCTCGAGCACCACTCCGGTCCCGCGGGCCACGCACGTCAGCGGGTCGTCCGCGACGTGGACGGGCATCTGCGTCGCCTCGGCCACGCGTCGGTCCAGGCCGGCCAGCAGCGCGCCACCGCCGGCCAGCACGACGCCCTGGTCCATGATGTCCGCGACCAGCTCCGGCGGGGTCTCCTCGATCGTGTCCTTGACGGTATCGACGATCTGGGCGACCGAAGGCTCGATCGCCTCGCGGATCTGGTCCGCGCCGACCTCGACGCTGCGCGGCAGGCCGGTCAGCAGATCCCGACCTCGGAGCGTGACGCGTTGGGCATCCCACTCGCCCGGATAGGCGGACCCGATGGCGATCTTGATGTCCTCCGCGGTCCGCTCGCCGAGGAAGAGGTTGTATTCGCGTCGGGCGAAGGTGACGATGTCCTGGTCCATCTCGTCGCCGCCGATGCGGATGGATCGCGAGACGACGATCCCGCCCAGGCTCAGGACCGCGACTTCCGTGGTGCCGCCGCCGATGTCGACGATCAGGCTGCCCGATGGTTCGCTGACCGGCAACCCGGCGCCGATGGCCGCAGCCATGGGCTCTTCGATGAGGCGCGCCCACCGGGCGCCGGCGTTCAGCGCCGCGTCCCGAACGGCGCGCTTCTCGACTTCGGTCACGCCGGATGGGATGCCGAGCAGCATCCTTGGTCGCGGGATCAGGCCGATCCGGTCGTGGACCCGGTTCACGAAATACTTGATCATCTGCTCGGTCACGTCGAAATCGCTGATGACGCCGTCACGCAGCGGGCGGATGGCGATGATGTTGGCCGGCGTGCGCCCGACCATCCGCTTCGCCTCCGCGCCGATCGCGAGCACCCGGCGCGTCTTCGCGTCGATCGCGACGACGGATGGCTCGCTCATGACGATCCCGCGGTCTCGCACGTGGACCAGCGTGTTCGCGGTCCCGAGGTCGATCCCGATGTCGCGGGAGAAGAGGCCGAGGAGTCGGTCGAGCATCGTGGCGGGCGGGTCCTTCGACGGGTGAGGATCGGGGCTCGGCGTCCGCGGGCGTCGGGCGGGTCGCGGGCCTTGGGACGATCGCGGGATGGGTCGTGCGCCGGAGCCCGCGCAGTATACCCCGGGGGCATCCCGACCCCGATCATGCACCTCGACGAGGCTGGGGGAGCCAGGGCGGCCGGCGTCTAGATCGGCGCTGGTGCGACGGCCGGGGACGCCGCTGCCCGCGACTGGGGCGTCGACGTCACCCCCGGTCGATCGAACGCGATCCCCCGATCCCGCATCGAGACATACGCGTCGTGCCCGATCACGAGATGGTCGAGCAGCGCGATGTCCAGGAGTCGCCCCGCCGCCAGGGCCTCCGCGGTCAGGTGCAGGTCGTCCGGGGACGGCGTCGGGTCGCCCGATGGATGGTTGTGGACGAGGATGATGCCCGCGGCGTTGAGTCGGACGGCGTCGCGAAACAGCTCTCCGACGCGGACGAGCGACGCGCTGAGGTTGCCCTGGTACACGGTCGATACGCGGAGCACGTGGTTCTTCGTGTCGAGGACGACGGCGCGAAGCTCCTCGCGCTCGAGTCGGCCCATCTGCAGGATCAGCCGATCCGCGACGTCCCGAGGTCCGCGGATGGACCAGCGACCCGACGGCCAATCGGCGAGCAGCCGACGGCCGAGTTCGAAGGCCGCCACGAGTTGCGCCGCCTTCGCTTCGCCGATCCCGGGGAGGGCCGCGAGTTCGATGTCGGTCGCACGGGCCAGACCGGTCAGCCCGTCATGGCTGGCGAGGGCGTCTGTCGCAAGATCGACCGCGGACCGGCCGCGCGTCCCGGATCCCCAGATCAGGGCGATCAGCTCGGCCGAGGCCATCCCGGCCGCGCCCCGTGCCGCCAGTCGCTCGCGAGGGCGCTCGTCGATGGGGAGTTCACGGATCGCCCGGCCACCGCTGGCCACACGTGGACGCTCGGCCAAGGCTTGCCTCCGATCGTGCTGTCGAGCGGCAGGGTGGTCGTCCTCGAGGCCCGAGCGACGGGAGCCCGCCGATTCCCCCCGCCATCCGGACCTCGAGGACAGGGTCCAGCCTACGCAGGCCCCCTTATCGGGCGATCCACGGCGGGCCTCTCCGGGCTTACCTGGGCCTGTCAGGGGCCGGTCGGGCCTGTTCGGGGGTCGGCGGTTCGGGGGTCGTGGCGAGGCGGAAGTGGAGGGCCGATCTGGCGGTTGGGGTCGTGTCGGGCGTCGCGCCGAGGCCGTGCAGGGCCCTGCGGAGACGGTTCCCGCCATCGGTCACTCAGGTGAGCACACGTCAGCAGTTTCCTGCCAGACGTCACCCTGGAGGATCACCTGACTGGAGTGGCGCGAAGATCAGCGGCGCGCCACGCACGATTGTGGACGTGGCCTCAACGGGTGGCTGCGGCGGCGATGACGAGTGTCCGGGTGGCGAACATCTGGCAGGAATGGATGTCGTCGGCGGCCGCTGGGGCCTTGCCCGCGGACCAGTCGGGCGATCCCTGCGAAGGGCCCGCCCGCCCCCGCGCCCTCCCCGGCGCCCTCCCCGGCGCTACGCCCCCCCTACGGCAGGAGGCCCGAGCGGATCGCGACATCGGCAAGGACCAGCAGCACGCCGTTGTAGGCGGCGTGCAACCCGAATGACGCCCAGAACGACCCGCGCCGAACGAACAGCCAGCCGAGCACCAGCGCCACCGGGATGCGGGCGATGAACGCGACCGCGGCCGTCGCGGCGGCGGCCCCCGCGGACTCCCCGCTCACCCCGATCACGTGCGCGAACGCGAACAGGAACGCCGCGCGGATCACGCC
>CAYMTJ010000019.1:0-13523 GCA_964393345.1 uncultured Anaerolineaceae bacterium
TCCTCGACTACATCGCCGCCCAGGGCCGCGACGGCGGGCGCCTGATGCTCCCGGGGACGGTCGCCGATGTCGCGCCCGGCCGATTCGACGTTCGCCACGCGGTGGATCCCGCGACCATCTTCGACGACAAGCGAGCCTATCTCGAGGCCTACCAGGCGCGGAAGCGACCCGTGATCGAGCACGAGCGGGCGCGCTGGGCTCGTCCGCGGGTGGACCTGCTGCCATCGCTCCAGGCATGGTTCGACCCGCTGCTGGAGCAGGCCGACATGATCTGTGCCGGGATCGACCAACCCGTGCTGCTGGACTGCGGCGACGAGCAGATCGTGATCGACTTCGCCGAGCGCCGCGTCCGTCGCCCGCTCCCCGAGGAGAACCCGCGCTACCAATTCGCCATCGCTCGCGAGTTCGTCGATCACCTCGTCCACGATCACGTGGAGGACTGGGTCAACGAGCTGTTCCTCTCGATGCGGTTCCGGGCGCACCGCCGAGGGCCGTACAACGACTACATCTACACGTGGTTCAAGTGCCTCAACGTCGAACGGCTCCAGTACGCCGAGGGGTTCTACGCGGATCACGGGCCGACCCAGGGGACGTTCCAGCTCGCGGGGTACGAGGTCCAGCGCCGGTGCCCGCACATGCGCTCGGACCTGACCCGCTTCGCGACGGTCGAGGACGGGATCATGACCTGCGCCCTGCACGGTTGGCAGTGGGAGCTGGCCACGGGCACCTGCCTCACCTCCGAGGGTCACCCGCTCTTCGCGAAACCGATCGGCGAGGACGCCGCCACCGAGAAGGCGAGCTAGGCCGTCCCGGCGGTCGCGCGGGCCCGAAGGCGCTCCACGAGCTGCTCGGCGGCGACGTAGGACCGACCGCCACCCATCACCAGGACGACGTCGTCCGTCGCGACGTGATCCGCCAGCCAGGCCGCGCCGGCCTCGGGACTGCCGATCGCCACGGCCGGCTCCCGGCTCTGCCGGGACGTCGCCTCCGCGAGCGCGGCGGCCGAGGTGATCGTGGTGTCGGGATCGCGGACGGCCCAGATGTCGATGATGGCGGCCCGCTCCGCCCCGGCCAGGACCGTCGCGAAGGCCTCGAGCATCGCCGCCGTGCGGTGGAACGTGAGCGGCTCGTAGACCGCCCACAGCCGCCGGCCCGGGAACCGCTGGCGGGCTGCGGCGAGGGTCTCGCGGATCGCCGTCGGGTGGTGGGCGTAGTCATCGAGGACCACGACGCCGCCGACGTCGCCCTTGAGCTCGAACCGGCGGCCGACGCCCTCGAAGGACGCCAGGCCCGCGAGGACGTCGTCCGCGGCCAGGCCGGCCGCCAGGGCACCGCCGGCGGCCATGAGCCCATCGATCGCCATGTGCCGGCCGATCAGCCGCAGGCGGACGTGGTCGGTGGCATCGGGATCGTCGCGCAGGCCCCGGATCTCGAGGTCCGTGCCATCGCGGTCATCGGCGACGATCCGGCCCGTGATGGTGGTCATCGCCGCTGGCATCGCGCGTCGGGCGGCCTCCGCGGCGGCCCCGTCATCGCCGATCAGCCGGACCGCCACGAGCGTCCGGCGACCATCCGCCGCGCGGTCCGCGGCCCCGACAGCCTCGAGCACGGCCCGGACCCCGCGGTCGCCGACGTTCGCGACCAGGATCGGGTCGCCGTGGTCACTCGATCGGATCCGTCCGATCCAGTCGGCGAAGACCCGGACGACGGCCGCCTGGTCCTCGAAGACGTCCGGGTGATCCCACTCCGCGGAGATCAGGACGGTGATGTCGGGTCGGTAGGGGTCGAAGTTGCCGGCGTACTCGTCGGCTTCCACGACGAAATCCGGGCCATCCCCGAAGCGCGCGACACCGCGAGCCGGTCCCGCGATGCTCGCCGGCAGCATGGCGCCGACGAACCCGGACGGGTCGCGACCGGCGGACGCGAGGAGGTGGAGCAGCCAGCCCGAGGTCGTGGACTTGCCGTGCGTACCGGTCACGCCGATCAGCCGGCGGTCGCCGGTCACCGCCGCATCCGCGATGACCTGCTGGACGCTCTCCGGCACGATCCCGACCGCGCCCGCCGCGACGATCTCCCGATGGTCCGGATGGACGGAGGTGATCGCCTTGGTCACGGCGAGGCGATCGACGGCGGCGGTCCCGTCGGCCGTCACGACGTGAGCCTCATCGTGACCCCAGTCGATCGCGATCCCCGCGGCCAGCACCGCCCCGGTGAGCGGATCCGGACCGCCGCTGTCACAGGCCGTGACGATGGCGCCCACCGCGGCCGCGTGGAGGGCCGCGCCGGATGCCGCCGCACCACCGACGCCCAGCACGTGGATGCGCGTACCCGCGGCGATCGGCCGGGCGGGACGTGCGGCGGCCAGTCCCCGCCCGATCTCCTCGGACGTACGCGTCACGCGCTGTGGACCTCCACGGGGCGACCGAGGCGTTCGAGGAGCAGGTCGATCGCGGCCGCGGCGCTCGCCTCGATGTTGGCGGCCCGGTCCCCGGCCCAGTGGTAGCGCCGCACGTCCGCGCCGGACGGGTCGTGCACGGCGATGTAGACCAGGCCGACGGGCTTGTCCGCGCTCCCGCCATCCGGCCCGGCGACGCCGGTCACGGCCACCGCGATGTCGGCGCCCAGTCGTTCGGCGGCGCCCGCCGCCATCGCGACGGCGACCTGCGCGCTCACGGCGCCATGGCTGGCCAGCATGTCCTCGCCGACGCCGAGCAGGTCACGCTTCGCAGCGTTCGAGTAACTCACGACGCCACCCACGAAGTAGCCCGACGATCCCGGGTTGGACGTGATCGCGTGCGCGACGAGACCGCCGGTGCACGATTCGGCGGTCGCGACCGTCAGCCCCGCGGCGATGCAGGCGTCCTGGAGTCGTCGAGCCCGCGCCGCGAGCGATGTCCCGGCCGGATCCATCGCCGGGTCAGCGCCGTTCGGTCTTGAGCGGTTCATCCGGCGGCGCGAACAGCCACGTCTCCGGGTTGCCGAGCTCGGACAGCCGCCCGATGTTGATCCCGTTGACCGAGAAGTAGGTCGCGCTGGACTTGCCCGTGCGGACCTCGACGGTGTCCTTGGCCGTGAACGTCAGGACCTTGCCGGGGTCGTAGACCCGGCCCGCCTGGCCCACCTCGGGAACCACGACGTCGTCGACCCAGACCTTGAGCCACGCCCGACTGCCCTTGATCTTGACCACGACGGTCACGCCCTCGTACTCCACCGTGACGTTCCGGGTGAGCGAGGTGACCTTGTTGCCCTGGGCGTTGGTCGCGGTCACGGTGATCGCCCACCGGCCGGCGGTCAGGTCGAACGGCGTGGCATACGAGCCGTCTTCCTCCACGGTCGCCTGGACGGGATCGGGATCGGTCGGGGGCGGCGGCGTCGCCGCGCCATCGACGATGGGTTGCGATGGTCCCGTATACACGGCGGTGACCACGACGGACGCCGCGTTCGTCGTGCGTCCCTGGACGGGGATGGCGCCGTTCTCGAACGTGGCCCCCTCCGCCGGCTGCTCGAGGGTGAGCGTCGGCGCCTCGATCGTGAGGAACGGCACCGTGATGTAGATCTGGACGACCTCCTCGGACCGCTTGCCGGTCTCGGGATCGATCGCGCTGACGTCGAACTGGTTGCGACCCCGGCGCAGGTCGACCTCGGCGGCCCAGCTGCCGGACGTCGTCGCCGAGACGTTGTAGGGGTCCCGACCCGACGTCGCGATGCTGACCGTCCCGCCGGGGATCGTGACCCCGCGCAGGGTGTAGGCCGTGGTCGATTCGTCGACCTCCAGCACGGCGGTCGCGGGCTGGGTGACCTCGATCGTCGGGGGCTTGGCGAACCGCAGCAACTGCACGCCCAGGTACGCACCGAAGGCGAGCACGCCGATCGACATCAGGATCAGGACGACCAGGAAGGGCGACACCGTGAACCCCGGTCGCGGCGCCGCCATCGGGCGTGGGATCGTGATCGGCGGGGCGACATCGCGGGCCTCGTTCCCTCGTTCGCGGCGCCACTGGACGATGATCTCCTCGGGATCGAGCCCCAGGTACACCGCGTAATTGCGCAGGAACCCCTTCGTGTAGACGGCACCAGGGAGCTCCCGGTAGTCGCCGCGTTCCATCGCGCTCAGGTAGCGAGCCCGGATCTTCGTGTCGCGTTCGGCGCGGTACAGGTCCACGCCCTTGCGCTCGCGGGCGGCATGCAGACGCTCGGACAGCGCGCTGCCGGGGGTCGTCGTCGCCCCGGAATCCGGCTCGGGGCGCTCGCCGCGGACGGCGCGTCGGAGCTGGTCGCGTGTCGTCATCGATCGGGTCCGCTCAGGGTGGTCTCGAGGCCGGGCGTCCCCGGCGCCACCCATCGTACGTCAGTCGACGTCACGATCCACATCGTCGATGGTCCTGAACCAGTTGTCCGGTCCGTAGATCTGGCGGGGTGAGGCCGGGTTGCGGATGTCCTGCGGGCTGATGATCCCGTAGCGCTCCAGCTCGTCCATCACCCGGCTGGCTCGCGCGAACCCGAGCTTGAGCTTGGTCTGCAGGAAGGACGTGCTGGCCTTGCCCGAGACCGTGACGAGCTCCGCGGCGGCCGGGGTCATGGCATCCACCCCGAGCTTGGCCAGCCAGCCGAACTGGCCGCCGTCGCTCCCCTCCCCCTCCGAATCCCCGAACGCGAGGATGTCCTCGTCGTAGAAGGTCCGGCCCCCGGTCTGGTCCATCCAGTGCTTGGTGACCGCGGCGACCTCGTGGTCGCTCACGAACACCCCCTGCATCCGGACGGGTCGCGGCAGATCGACGGGCTGGTAGAGCATGTCGCCACGGCCGATCAGGTCCTCCGCGCCGGGCGAATCGAGCACGGTCCGCGAATCGACCATGGACGCCATGGCGAACGCGATCCGCGATGGCACGTTGGCCTTGATGAGACCGGTCACGACGTTGACCGACGGCCGCTGGGTCGCGAGGACCAGGTGGATACCCACCGCGCGAGCCTTCTGGGCGATCTTGACGACCGGGTCCTCCACCTTGCGGCCCTCGCGCATGATGAGGTCGGCGAGCTCGTCGATGATGAGCACGATGTACGGCATCCGTTCGCCGTCCTCGAGGTCGGCCCGGCTGTTGAACGCCGCGATGTTGCGCACGGTGTGGCCGGCCAGGAGCTTGTAGCGCTCCTCCATCTCGCGGACCGCCCAGTTGAGGACGGCCTTGGCCTCGCCCGGCTCCACGATCACGTGCTGGAGCAGGTGCGGGAGGCCGTTGTAGGGCGCCAGCTCGACGCGCTTGAGATCGACGAGGATGAGGCGCACCTCGTCGGGGCGGGCGCGCATCAGGATGCTGGTGATGAGCGCGTTGACGCACACGCTCTTGCCCGAGCCGGTCGCGCCGGCGACGAGCAGGTGCGGCATCTTCGCGAGATCCACGGCGTAGGGGGCGCCCGACACGTCGCGTCCGAGCGCGAACGTGAGCGGGGATCCGGACCCGAGCATCCGCTCCTCGACCAGCGGGCGGAATCCGACGACCTCGCTGACCTCGTTGGGGATCTCGATCCCCACCACGTCCTTGCCCGGGATGGGGGCCTCGATGCGGATGGAGCGCGCGGCCAGGGCCATGGCCAAGTCGTCGGCGAGCGCCTCGATGCGCGAGACCTTGATGTGATGCTCCGGACGGACCTCGTACTGCGTGACCACCGGGCCACTGTTGGTCGAGACGACCTTGGCCGGGATCGCGAAGCTCAGGAGCTTCTCTTCGATGCGCCGGATGTTCGACGCGTGATCCACCGTCCGGTCCAGCCGGGCCGCCGCCCGCGGCTCGAGCATCGAGACGTCGGGCAGGACCCAGTCGATCGCCTGGAGCGCCTCGAGGGCGGTCTGCGGCTCCTCCTTCACGAGGGCTACGGCGCCGGCGATCGCGGCCCGACGCGACGGGAACGGGGTCCCGCCATCGGGCGTGACCACGGTCTGGCTCATCGGGACGGCGCTGCTGCGCGGCGCGGGCTCATCGAGGATGCTCGCCATCGACGGGAAGAGCGGTTCCGAGACCGGCGCCGGGTCCTGACCGTTCGCCTTCTGGCCGTTGGCCGGCTTGCCGGGGCCGACGGGGGTCGACCGGCCGGTCTCCGCGGGACGATGGACGCGCGCGTCCTGGAGCGAGCTCGTCACGACGCGTCCGGCCCCGGTCAGGGGCTTCAGCAGCTGCCGGAGCGGCATGTCCAGCGCGAGCAGGAGGCCCGTGAGGCCGAAGGCGATGACGATCACGAAGGCCGCGGGCACCGGGAGCAGCCCGGGCCCGCTGTCCCCTCCCACCAGCACGCGTTCGATGAGCGCGCCGATCCGACCACCGGTGTCGCGGGTGGGACCCCCGAACGCCACGAGCTGGAGCAGGCCGAGGAACGAGGCGTACGCCAGCGCGATCCCGAGCAGCGTGCGACCCCACGGGGCGCCCACTTCCTTGCCGGGGCCCCACTCCACGAACCAGCCGGCGACGAGGAGCACGAACGGGAGCAGCCACCGGCCCGCCCCGAAGAACGGGACGATCGCGTCGCGGACCCAGTCGGTGAGCGTGCCGTCACCCGGCAGGGCGAGCGCGATGAGCAGCATCGCGCCGAGGACCAGCAGCGCGATCCCGACGAGCGAGCGGGCGACCGCCGGCGACAGACCCAGCCGGAACGAGGGCAGCGAGATCCCGCCGCCCCGTCGCCGGGAACGACGCGAGGTGCCGGACGACCGTGGCGGCACGGCGCGCCGTCGAGTCGCCATCGCCTAGACCTCCACGACGACAGGGAAGACCATGGGTCGGCGCTTCGTCTGCTCGTACAGGTAACGCGAGACGCCGTCCTTGATCTGGGTCTTGAGCAGCGCGATCTCGCTGATGTGGTCGCCGGGCGTGCGGGTCGCGGCGATCACCCGCTCGAGCGCCTCGTCCATGATGGGATCGCGCTCGTTGAGGTGGACGAAGCCGCGCGTGATGATCTCCGGGCGGCCGATGACGCTGCCGGTCTGCTTGTCGACCGTGACGACGATCATGAACATGCCGTCGTTGGCGAGCGCCCGCCGGTCCCGGAGCACGATGTCGCCGACGTCCCCGACGGACAGCCCATCGACGTAGACGTACCCGGCGGTCACCGGAGCGGCCCGACGGGCGGACCCATCGGCGAAGAATTCGATCGGCGTGCCGTTCTCGATGATGAATACGTTGTCGGGCGCGACGCCCGTCTCGATCGCGAGCCGGCCGTGCTGGACCTGCATCCGGAACTCGCCATGCATCGGGATGAAGTACCGGGGCTTGGTCAGGCCCAGCATGAGCTTGAGCTCCTCCTGGCTCGCGTGACCCGAGACGTGCGCGCGCTTGATCGTGTGGTAGTACACGTTGGCGCCGGCCTTGAACAGGTTGTCGATCGTGCGTGAGACCGATTCCTCGTTGCCGGGGATCGGGCTGGCGCTGACGATGACCGTGTCGCCGGGCTGGATCTCCACGAAGCGGTGATCGCGGTTGGCCATCCTGGCCAGGCCGGCCATCGGTTCGCCCTGGGCGCCCGTCGTGGCGATCACGATCTTGGCGTCCGGATGATCCTTGATCTTGTCCTTCGACACGATGCGCGATGGGTCGTACTGGAGGTACCCGAGGTCCGTGGCGATCCGGAAGTTCTGTTCCATGGATCGCCCGATGACCGAGACGCTGCGGTCCATGTCGGCGGCCGCGTCGAGGACCTGCTGGACGCGCGCGATGTTGCTCGCGAACGTGGCGACGATCACCCGGCCGTCGAGCGGCTCCATGATCTCGCGGAACGCCTCGCCGACCGTGCGCTCGGACGCGGTGTACCCGGGGTTCTCTGCCCGGGTGGAGTCCGAGAGCAGGCACAGGACGCCCTCCTGGCCGAGACGAGCCAGGATCGCGAAGTCCGACAGCTTGCCGTCGACGGGCGTGTGGTCGAACTTGAAGTCGCCCGTGTGGACGATCGTGCCCACCGGCGTCCGGAGCGCGATGCCCATCGCGTCGGGGATGGAGTGACCCACACGGAACGGCATGACATGGAACGGCCCGATGTCCACCTCGTCGCCGGGTTCGAGCGCGATCAGCGGGTTGTTGTGGAGCTTGTGCTCCTTGATCTTGTTGCCCAGCAGGCCGCGGGCGAGCGTCGAGGCGTAGACGGGCACGCCCGGGAACTCCGGGAGGACGTACGGCAGGGCACCGACATGGTCCTCGTGGGCATGGGTGATCAGGAACGCCTTGACGTTGGCGCGGCGCTCCTTGAGATAGGTGATATCGGGGATGACGAGGTCGATGCCGAACATCTCCTCGTCGGGGAACATGAGCCCGCAGTCGATGACGACGATCTCGTCGCCGTATTCGAACACGTACATGTTCTTGCCGATCTCGCCCACCCCGCCGAGCGGGATGATGCGGAGCGGCGTGTCGTTGGTGGTGGCCTTCATGAGCTCCCTGTGAACGGGTCAGAACAGTGTGAGTTGGTCGGTGTCGCTCGCGCTTGCCGGTTCCGCCGCGGTGATGAGCGGGTGGGGCGGCGCGTCCGGGCCTGATGGGACCGGGTCGGGTTCGGCTGGCGGTCCTGCGACCACCCTGGACGGCTCGCTGGCGATGGCCGTCGCCGGTCGTTCGGCCGCGACCGGGGCGACCGGCGTCGTCGCCGCCTCGGCCCGGCGTCGCCGCGCGTCGACGAGCACCGCCGGGATCGTGGCCGCGTCCGCGAAGCTCTCGCGCTCGATGGCGGTCGCGCGCAGGGCGGCGGCGGGATGGTACATGGCGAGCACCATGGCACCGCGCGCGCCGGTGGCGGGGTCGGCCGGGCGGACCGTCCCGTGTGCCTGCGAGATCCGGACGCCGGGCATGAACCTCGCCATCGAGAACCGACCGAGCGTCACGACCAGCGCAGGATCGAGGACCTCGAGCTGGCGGGTCAGGTACGGCGCGCAGGCCGCGATCTCGTCGGGTTCGGGGTCACGGTTGTCCGGGGGCCGGCACTTGACGATGTTCGTGATGAACACGTCCTCGCGGCGCCAGCCGATCGAGGCCAGCAGCTTGACGAGCAGGTCCCCGGCGCGACCGATGAACGGCCGGCCTTCGCGATCCTCGTTGAACCCGGGGCCCTCGCCGACGAACACGACCTCGGTCGACGGGTTCCCCTCCCCCGGCACGGCGCGCGTCCGACCCTCATGGAGCCGGCATCGCTGGCAACGGCGGACCTCATCCGCGATCGCCTCGAGCGCCACGCGGCGCTCAGCGACGGTCACATCGAGCCTCGTCCGCCGACCCCCACGGGCTCGGCGACCCGGTACGGGCGGGCGCCGCGGACGGACGCCTGCGCCACCTGGTCGCGGGCGACCAGGATCTCCGCGATCTCGACCGCGTTCGTCGCCGCGCCCTTGCGCAGGTTGTCCGACACGACCCACAGCGCGACGCCGCGATCGTCGGGGACGGAGACGTCCTGACGGATCCGGCCCACGAAGATCTCGTCGCGGCCGGCCGCCATCGTCGCCAGCGGGTACTCGTGCGCGGCCGGATCATCCTGGACGATGACGCCCGGGATCCGGGCGATCGCGGCGCGCGCCTGATCGGGCGTGATCGGATCGCGGGTCTCCACGTGGATCGCCTCGGAGTGGCTCACGAACACCGGGATGCGGACCGCCGTGCAGGTGATCCGCAGGTCCGGGAGTCCCAGGATCTTGCGGTTCTCGTTCACGACCTTCCACTCTTCCTTGGTGTAGCCGTTGGGCAGGAACGTATCGATCTCGGGCAGCGCGTTGAACGCGATCGGGTGGGGATAGACGCGGGCGTCCTTCGGCTCCCCGGCCACGTGGGCCCGGATCTGGTCCTCGAGCTCCGCGAGGGCGTCCGCGCCGGTCCCCGATACGGACTGGTAGGTGTCCACGACCACGCGCTCCAGGCCCACCGTGTCGCGCAGCGCCATCAGGACGGGTGCCATCTGCATCGTCGAGCAATTGGGGTTCGCGATGATGCCCTCGTGGCCCTCGAGGTCGTCCGGGTTCACCTGGGAGACCACCAGCGGGATGGACGGATCCATCCGCCACGCTGAGGAGTTGTCGATGACCGTGGCGCCCCGACGGGCCGCTTCGGGCGCGAGCTCGCGCGAGATGTCGGCACCGGCGGAGAACAGCGCGATATCGACGCCCTCGAACGCGTCCGGGGTCGCCTCCTCGATCTGGATGGTCCGCCCGTCCACGGACACGGTCCGGCCCGCCGAGCGCCCGGACGCCAGCAGGCGCAGGTTCCCGACCGGGAACGCTCGCTCGTTCAGGACGGTGATCATCGTCCGACCGACGACGCCGGTGGCGCCGACGACCGCGACGGTGAGGGGTCGACGGTTCATCTGGGGCATGGCTCCGCAGGGTCGATGATCGGGTCAGGGCACCGGCGGAGTATACCAGCGCCCCACCGGGATCCCGATGGGGCGCGGCTCGCGGAAGTGGTGCGCGGAGGCGCCGCCGTTACGCGGGATCCTTCGCGAGGTGTCGCTGCATGGCCGCCCGGCGGGACAGGTTGACCCGACCCTGACGGTCGACTTCGACGACGACCACCATGATCTCGTCGCCGACGGACACGACGTCCTCGACGGTCGGGACGTGATAGTCGGCGAGCTCGCCGATGCGGACCAGGCCTTCCTTGCCCGGCAGGATCTCGACGAAGGCGCCGAAGCCCATGATCCGGGTGACCTTGCCCATGTACAGGGCGCCCACCTCGACCTCGCGGGTCAGGCTGTTGATCCAGTCGATCGCCTTGCGCGAGTTCTCGCCGGACACGGCCGCGATCTCCACGGTGCCGTCGTCCTCGACGTTGATCTCGGTCTGGGTCTCTTCCTGGATCTTGCGGATCATCGATCCGCCCTTGCCGATGATCTCGCGGATCTTCTCGGGGTTGATCTTGATGGTGATGATGCGCGGCGCGAAGTCGCTCATGTCACCACGGGCCTCGGGCATGACGGCCGTCATCTTGTCGAGGATCTCGAGCCGGGCAGCGAGCGCCTGCTTGAGACCGTCGCGGATGATCGCCTCGTTGATGCCCTGGACCTTGATGTCCATCTGCAGGGCGGTGATGCCGTCCCGCGTACCGGTCACCTTGAAGTCCATGTCCCCCACCGAGTCCTCCTTGCCGAGGATGTCGGTGAGGACCACGAACCGGCCATCCGGCTCGCTGATGAGGCCCATCGCCGCACCGGCGACCGGTGCCTTGATCGGCACGCCGGCATCCATGAGCGCGAGCGTGGAGCCGCAGGTCGACGCCATCGAGGTGGAGCCGTTGGACGACATGCACTCGGACACGAGCCGGATGACGTACGGGAACTCCTCATGATCGGGGAGCACCGGCACGAGCGCCCGCTCGGCGAGGTTGCCGTGGCCGATGTCGCGCCGACTGGGGCCACGCATCGGCTTGTTCTCGCCGGTGGAGTACGGCGGGAAGTTGTAGTGGTGGATGTAGCGCTTCTCGGTCTTGGGGCTGATCGTATCGATGCGCTGCACGTCGGACGAGGCGCCGAGTGTGGCGACCGTGAGGACCTGGGTCTCACCACGCGTGAACAGCCCGGTGCCGTGGGCACGCGGCAGGAGGCCGACCTCCACGGAGATCTCGCGAAGCTCCGTCAGGCCACGGCCGTCCATCCGGATCCCCTCGTCGAGGGCCAGATCGCGGCACGTCTTCTTGAACACGAGGCTGTAAAGGTTCTTGCTGACGCGCGCCTCGCGACGAGCGGCCTCCAGCAGCCCCTTCGCGTCGCCGCCGGTCCGGTTGGCCCGGACCGAGTCCGCGATGCCGGCCTTGAGCGCGGCGATCCGGGCGGGAAGGTCGTTACCGAAGCGGATGAGCAGGTTCGCCGTGGCTTCCGCGTCCGGCAGCGCCCGGTGGGCCTGCGAGAGCTCGATGCCGAAGAAGTTGGACAGCGTCGGGAGCTTGTAGTTCTCGAGGTCGGGATAGCCCTCGCGAGCGAGGACGAGCGTGTCGAGGTAGCGACCCTGCTCGATGTGCGTCCCGTCACCGAGCGCGGCCTCGAGGAACCCGAGGTCGAACCCGACCGAGTGGCCCACGACCAGCGCATCGCCGATGAACGCGATGGCGTCCTTCGCGGCGTCGGCCGGCTTGGGGGCCTTCTTGACGTCGGCGTCGGTGATGCCGTGCATCTGGTTGCCGAGGATCGAGCGGCCGGGGTTCACGAGCGTCGACCAGCGGTCGACGATCTTCCCGCCCTGGACCTTGACCGCGGCCATCTCGACGAGATCGGCCATCTTCGGGTCCGTGCCCGTGGTCTCGACGTCGATGACGACGAAGGCCTTGCCGGCCGCGACGGCGTTCGTGAAGTCGAGGACCGACCCCGGGCCGGGCTCGAGGAACGGCGTGGCCTTCTTCTTGCCGACCGCCTTCTGGAGCTCCTCCTGGATGTCGATGAGGGGCTGCAGGGCGCGGTGGCCGAACAGGATCGCCTCGGCCATGACGTCCTCAGGCAGGAGCTTGGCGCCCGCCTCGACCATCATGATCGCGTCGCGGGTGCCGGAGACGATGAGGTCCAGCTCCGAGTCGGCGAGTTCGGGGTACGTGGGGTTGACGACGAACTGGCCGCCGATCCGTCCGACGCGGACCGCGCCGACGGGACCCGCGAACGGGATCTCGCTGATCGTCAGGGCCGCGGACGCGGCGACGGTGCCCAGGACGTCGGGCTCGTTCTCCTGGTCGGTCGAGAGGACCGTGACGACGAGCTGGATGTCGTCCTTGTAGCCCTCGGGGAAGAGCGGGCGGATCGGGCGGTCGGTCAGGCGGGCGGCCAGGGTCGCGGCCTCCGACGCGCGCGCCTCACGCTTGATGAAGCCGCCCGGGATCTTGCCCGCGGCGTACATGCGCTCTTCGAACTCGACCGTGAGCGGAAAGAAGTCGAGACCCGGGCGCGGATCGGAGCGGTTGGCCGTCCCGAGCACGAGGGTGTCGCCGTAGCGGACCGTGACCGCGCCGCCGGCGAGACGGGCGAGTTTGCCGGTTTCGATGGTCAGCGTGCGACCACCAAGCTGCGTCTCGAACGTGTGAGACAAGGGAATGGTTCCTCCTTATCCGTGGAGGAAGGTGACGACCTGCTGACAGGCCGGCCGACTGGCTGCTGGCGTCGGACGCGAGAGGACCCCGGGGACTGGCCCTGGGGTCCGGAGCGGCGTTGGCTAGCGGCGGAGCCCGAGTCGTCCGATGACGACTCGATAGCGCGCGCTGTCCTTCTTCATCAGGTAGGCGAGAAGGCGGCGGCGCTGGCCGACGAGCTTGAGGAGGCCGCGGCGCGAATGATTATCCTTGGGGAAGCTTCGGAGATGCCCCGTCAGCTCCTTGATCCGCTCCGTCAGGAGCGCGACCTGGACCTCTGGCGAGCCGGTGTCACCCTCAGTGGTGGCATACCCGGTGATGATCTCCTGCTTCTCTTCCCGCGCGAGCGGCACTCGTTCCTCCGAACACGGACTGTGACGTGATGTCTTCCATCTATGACCGGCGGATGGTAGCACAGCCTCGCGACCTTGCCACGGCCCGACCGATGACCCACACGGC
>CAYMTJ010000019.1:13623-46712 GCA_964393345.1 uncultured Anaerolineaceae bacterium
GTACCGTGCCTCGGTCGCTGGGCCCGTCGCGTACGGCGTACCGTGCCTCGGTCGCTGGGCCCGTCGCGTACGGCGTACCGTGCCTCGGTCGCAGACGACGCTCATCGCGCATCGGCCGCTACCCTGTACCGCGGCACGGTCAACCGGTCCAGGATGATCGCCCAGCGGTACAAGTCGACCGATCTGCCGTCTGGACGTCGCCGGCTGCCGTGCCACGGTACGACCGTTCCTCGGGCCGACGCACGACCCCGCACGCTACCGTGCCACGGCACGCCGGCCCTCCCCTCGAGCCTGCCACGGCGCTCCCCGCCCGGGCACGCGACGGGGCCATGGGCGCCAAGGCCGGCCGGCTGCCATCATGGGATCGACCAACCGACGGAGAACAGACGGAGAGGGTCATGCCTCGCCTGGATCGGATCTACACCAAGACCGGGGATGAGGGCACCACGGGCCTCGGCGGTGGGCAGCGCGTACCCAAGGATTCGCGTCGCGTGGCGACCTACGGCACCGTCGACGAACTGAACTCGGCGATCGGCGTGGCGCTGGCGGCCGGTCTGTGTGCGCGACTGGCGACGGCCCTGACGACGATCCAGAACGAGCTGTTCGACCTCGGATCGGACCTGTGCTGGCCCTCCGACGACCCGCGTCGAGCGCGCATCCCCACCGTCGAGGCCCGCCACGTCACGGCGCTGGAAGCGCTCATCGACGAATGCAACGAGGTCGTCGGCGACCTGACGAACTTCCTGCTTCCCGGTGGGTCCATCGGGGCCGCGCACCTGCACGTGGCACGCACCATCTGCCGGCGTGCCGAGCGCGAGGCGGTCCGCCTGGGCCGTGACGAGGCCATCGGCGAGTTCGTCCTCCCCTACCTCAACCGCCTGTCCGATGCGCTGTTCGTGATGGCCCGCTACGAGAACCACGAGCGCGGCGTTCCCGAGCCGCTCTGGCAGCCCGGCGCCTAGGCCGGCTCAGCGGGCGGCGAGCTCGGGCCAGCAGAACTCCGCGTCAACGAGCGGCGCCCCGGGACCGGTCTCGATGGTCTCGCCAGGCTCGAACGGCGCGCGGAACGTGAAGGCGGCCGGGCTCGGTCCTTCGCGGTCCAGGCGCTCCAGTCTGTCGAGGGCTTCCTCGATGGTCGGGCGATGACCGGTCGGCACCCACCACAGGACGAGGTGGGCCGTCGCGAGGCGCTCGAACCATTCGCGGCGCCGGCGCAGGACCTCGACGTGGGCGCTCGCGTACGTGAAGGCGCGCAACGCTTCGAGCGACGACCAGACGCTCATGTTGATGAGGAAGAGGTCGTCGTCGGTCGGCCGGATCGAGGTCGCATCGCCCGCCTCGGTCTGGAGGCGCCAGACGAACCCCGGACTCGCGTCGGCCAGCCGATTGAGCGGCTCGAGCTCGGCGACGAACCCGGCGATCGCCGGCGAGTCGACCGGCGCCAGCATCCGGCCGACGTTCAGCTGGGCGAGCTCCAACCGCTCCATACGGGCACGATACCCGAGCCTCACGTCGGCAGCAGTTCGACGACGATCCTGCCGTCTCGAGGATCGCCCGCCACGGTCAGCCGCCCCTCGCGGATCTCGGCGGCCACCACCCGACCGTCGACCCGCGCCTGGTAGGTCCCGTCGGGCGGCATGGCCATCGGCAGCGCCGTCGTCAACACACCACCGACGAGGTCCCCGGTCAACGTGAACGGACGCCCGAGCAGGGCCGATGCCTCGTCCAGTCGGCCGGCGGCGATCAGCGCGCGGATCTCCGTGCTGCGGACGGCGCGCCCGTCGAGGTCGAACGGCGGGACGACGACCACGTCGAAACCCAGGGCCTCGCCGAGCGAGCGCAGCGCGTCGGGGGTGCCACGCCGCTCGAACCCGAACGCCGCATCGGGGGTCATGAGGAACCCCGCCACCGGGACCCGGGCACGGATCCGCCCGACGAAGGCGTCGTACGTCGTACGCCGCAGGTCGTCGTCGAAGTGCTGGACGACGGTGACCTCGACCCCGGCCCCGGCGAGGCGCTCGAGGCGCTCGTCGGGATCGACCAGGAGTGGCGGGGCGTGCCCGGTGAGGACCTCGTCCGGGTGATGGTCGAACGTGATGACCGTGGGTGCCGCGTCGCGCTCGGCGGCCACGGTCACGAGGTGGCGGAGCAGATAGGCGTGACCCAGGTGGAGGCCGTCGAAGACACCGATGACGACGACGACCCGGCCGACCGCGCCCGGCAGCCGATCGACCCCGGCGACCACCCGCATCCGCGTCAGACCGGGGTCGACGCCGCGGCGGGCGTCGGGGCGATGAAGACCTTGTCCGGGGCCAGGCGACCGCCCGCCCGTGACGCGATGGCGGCCAGCGCCCCATCCGGCGTGCGCAGCCGGTATCGCTCGCCCGGTGACGCGATCCCGCCCGCGGGCGAGACGAACTGGCCGCGGGCGATGGCCTCGGTCTCGTCGGGCGTCAGCGTGATCTCCGGGTAGGCGTCGAGCCCAGCATCGATCGGGAGCAGGAGCGGCGCCAGCCCCGACGGGGACTCGGCGGCGGCCGCACGGATCGCCTCCAGCGACACGGCGTCCTCCAGGACGAACGGCCCGGACGCGGTGCGCGCCAGAGCACCGAGATACGCCGCGTTCCCGAGGCGCTGACCGAGGTCCCGCGCGATCGCCCGGATGTACGTCCCGGCCGAGCAGCGAACGTCGACGATGGCCACCGGCCGATCGGCGTCCGAGCCATCCCATCCCAGCAGGGTCAGTCCATGGATGGTGACCTGTCGCTCGGGGAGGTCCACCGGTCCACCGGCTCGCGCGATCGCATAGGCCCGGCGCCCCGACACCTTCACCGCGCTGAACGCCGGCGGTCGCTGCGCGATCGGACCCCGGAAGCCGTCCAGCGCCGCCTCGACGGCCTCGCGCGACGGCGCGGGGGACTCGGCCGGCGTCAGGTCACCCTCGAGATCGTCCGTCGTCGACGCGGCGCCGAAACAGACGGTCGCCCGGTAGCCCTTCGTGTCGGTCGCGTGATACTCGACCACGCGGGTCCCGTGGCCCAGGAAGATCGGCAGGACGCCGGTCGCGAACGGATCGAGGGTCCCGCCGTGCCCGACCCGGCGCGTCGCCGCCAGTCGGCGGACCAGTGCCACGACGTCGTGCGATGTGGGGCCCTGGGGCTTGTCGACCACGAGGATCCCGTCCAGCCCCGGGCCGAGCGATGCGCGTGCCATCGCTAGCGACGCACCTCGGCGACGAGTCGCCCGGCTTCGGCCAGGACCGCCGGCCGTGCCTGCTCGACGGGGAGTTCCAGCGTGGCTCCGGCGGCCCGGGAGTGGCCCCCTCCGCCGAACCGGCCGGTCAGGATCGTCGCGTCCACGCCCCCGGGTCGCGTCCGGACGCTCAGCCGCGTGCCGCGGGGATCCTCCTTGAAGAGCACGACCACCTCGGCGCGCTCGGCCTGGGCGAGCAGATCGATGATGCCCTCCGAGTGGGCCGGGACCGTCGCGGTCGCCACGAGATCCGCGTCGGTGAGCGTCGACCACACGATGCGGCCGTCAGCGGATGACTCGAGGCGGTCGAGGACCCGCCCGAACAGCCGCAGTTGGGCATCCGGCTTGGTCCGATAGAGCCGGCGAGAGATGTCGGACATCGGCGCGCCCGCGTCGAGCAGGGCGGCGGCCACGGCGAGCGTCCGCGGCGTCGCGTTCGGGTGAGCGAAGGTCGCGGTGTCCATGACGATCCCGCTCATCAGGGCGCTCGCAAGCGCACCGTCGCCAGCGTCGAGGGGGATCCCCAGGCGGACCGCGAGGAGGGTCACCATCTCGCACGTGGCGGCCGCGCCCGGATCGATCCAGTCGGCGTCGCCGACGCCGTCGTTGGAAGCGTGGTGGTCGATGACGACCCGTGGCGTGCGCTCGAACAGCTCGGCGTGCCGCTCGCCGACGGGACCGACACGCGCCAGCGACCCGCAGTCGGAGATCACGACGAGGTCGTACGCGGCAGCGGGATCCGGATCAGCGCGGACCCGGTCGACGTCCGCGAGGAAGTCGTAGAGCGGCGGGGGCGCGTCCGAGGTCACGACATCGGCCGACCCACCCAGACGTTCGACGATCCGGGCGATCGCCAGCGACGCCCCGAGCGTGTCCGCGTCCGGGTTCTCGTGCCCCACCGCGAGGACGCGCCGGGCGCCACGCAGGCGCTCGACGACGACGTCCGGGACCGCGGACAGGTACGGGCCGAGGTCCACGGTCATCGGCGCGGCCTCGGCTTGCGGGCGCCGTCGGACGGGCGGGCCGCCGTGGAGGGACGACGATGG
This sequence comes from uncultured Anaerolineaceae bacterium, assembly GCA_964393345.1. Lineage (GTDB taxonomy): Bacteria > Chloroflexota > Limnocylindria > Limnocylindrales > CSP1-4 > SPCO01. The sequence continues at coordinate 17,922 of CAYMTJ010000019.1, forward strand.
CGGCTTCGCGGGGACTGGGTCGGCGGCAGGGCGGCCGGCGCGGGCTCGTCGGGCAGGTCCCCCTGATGCGGCAGCCGCGCGACGGGCGTGGGCAGCGGTTCCAGGGTGGGGACGACCTCGTCGGTCGGCTCGCCGGCTTCGATCTCGTGCAGCAGCTGGAGGACGCGTGTCCCCCGCTCCGCGGTGTCATCGAGGCGCACGTGCAGGTCCGGGATGCGCTTCAGGCGAAGCCGCGTCCCGAGCTCATGCCGGACGAACGGCATGGCCCGCCCGAGCGCCGCCACGGTCGCCGCGCGTTCCGCGGGCTGGCCGATGACGCTGACCCACACGTTCGCATGGCGCAGATCACGGGTCGTTTCGACGCTCGTGATCGTCACGAAGCCGATCCGTGGATCCGCGACATCGCGACCCACGATCGAGGTGATCTCCTGCCGCAGCAGCTCGTCGACCTTGTCGGTCCGCTGGCTCATCGACCCACGCCCCCGGAACAGCCTCGCGGCCCGCAGGTCGAACCGCCTCGCGGTCCGCATGTCGAACCGCCTCGCCCGCATGTCGAACCGCCTCGCGGTCCGCATGTCGAACCGCCTCGCCGCACGGGAGGACGTTCCCGCGAAGGCGCGGTCGAGCACCGGGGTGAGCGCACTCGGAGGTGCGTAAGCGGCGGCGCGGAGGCAGCAACGCCCGCGGGGACGATCATCGCGTGCGGCTCCCCTAGCCGGAGACGGCGCGGCTGACCGTCTGTGACGTGAAGCACTCGATGATGTCGCCTTCCTCGAGGTCGTGGAACCCGTCGAGGCCGATGCCGCACTCGTAGTTGGCCAGGACCTCGCGGACGTCGTCGCGGAAGCGCCGCAGCGACTCGATCTTGTCGGTCGCCACGATCTTCCCGCCACGCCACACACGGGCCCCGCCACGCACGATTCGCCCGTCGGTCACGTAGCAGCCGGCGATGACCGTGTTCTTGCCGACCCGGAAGATCTGGCGGACCTCCGCCCGACCCTCCACCACCTCCACGACCACCGGCTCGAGGAGGCCCTTGAGGGCGGCTCCCACGTCGTCGGTGAGCTTGTAGATGATGTCGTAGAGCCGGACGTCGACGGCCTCGTCCTCGGCCGCGCGCCGCGCGGTGTCGGTGATCTTCGTGTTGAAGCCCACGACGATGGCGTTCGACGCAGCCGCGAGCATGATGTCGTTGTCGGTGATGTCGCCGGCGCCCGTGAGCAGCACGTTGAGCCGGATCTCATCCTGGTCGAGCTGCTCGAGGGCGTGCGTGATGGCGCCCAGCGAACCCGACACGTCGGCCTTGAGGATGATCCGCAGTTCCTTGGCCTGTCCGGCCTGGATCTGCCGATAGAGGTCCTCGAGCGTGGCGCGGCCACTCCCCTCCCCGGCCCGGACCGCACCGGCGGCCTTGCGGGCGTCCACCATGGCGCGGGCTTCCTTGTCGTCCGAGACCACCCGCAGGATGTCGCCAGCCTGCGGGACGTCGGCCAGGCCGAGGATCACCACGGCGCTCGCCGGTCCGGCCTTGGTCACGCGCTTGCCCTTGTCGTTCTCGAGGGCCCGGACACGACCGAATGTCTCGCCGACCACGATGATGTCGCCCACCTTGAGCGTCCCGGTCTGGACGAGCGCGGTCGCCACGGCTCCGCGACCCTTGTCGAGCTGTGCCTCGACGATGGTGCCGACGGCGGGCCGCTTCGGGTTCGCCTTGAGCTCCTGGAGGTCGGCGACGAGCAGGATCATCTCGATCAGCTCGTCGAGCCCCAGGCGAGTCTTGGCCGAGACCGGGACGAGCGGCACGTCGCCGCCGTACTCCTCGACGACGATCCCCGCCTCGGTGAGTTCGGTCTTGACGCGATCGGGGTTCGAATCAGGCTTGTCGATCTTGTTGAGCGCGATGATGATCGGCACCTTTGCCGCCTTGGCGTGGCTGATCGCCTCGAGCGTCTGGGGCATGACCCCGTCGTCCGCCGCGACGACGACGATCGCGATGTCGGTGACCTTCGCGCCGCGGGCGCGCATGGCGGTGAAGGCCTCGTGACCGGGAGTGTCGAGGAACACGACGCGCTTGCCGTCGTGGGTGACCTCACTCGCGCCGATGTGCTGCGTGATGCCGCCACGCTCCGCGGCCGCGACGTCGGTCGTCCGGATGGCGTCGAGCAGGCTGGTCTTGCCGTGGTCGACATGCCCCATCACGGTCACGATCGGGGCGCGCGGGAGCAGATCCGCGGCGTCGTCCTCCTCGAAGAGGACCTCCTTGGTCGCCTCGGCGACCTTGCCATCGGTCTCCCCGTCGGCGCCGTTCGCGCTCGAGCCCGCGTCGGACTCGGCGACCTCGTAGCCGAGCTCGCCGGCGACCAGCGACGCCGTGTCGCGGTCGATGAGCTGGTTGATCGTCGCGAAGATGCCACTCTTGATCAGCTCGCGGATGACGTCCGCGGGATTGACCGTCAGCAGCTCCGCGAATTCCTTGACGGTGATCGTCGCCGGCAGCTCGATCGCGCCGCGTTCGCGCGGATCGAGGACCTGCACGCCTCCACCGGCGCCATCCCGACGCGGCGGCTTGCGGGGCCCGCGACGGCCGCGGGTGCCGCTCCTACTCCTGGCCACGGGCTCCTCCTTCGTGTCGTGAACTGGCGGTGGCTCCCGCGAGGAGCTCCGCACGGAGCTCGCCCGGAAACGATGTGGACAGCGCCCGTCCGAGAGCGCCCTTCGTGATGGCTGTTTCGATACACGCGTCCTGCCGGCACACGTAGGCGCCGCGACCGTCGAGCCGGCCGGATGCGTCGACCGTCACGCGGCCGTCCGGCGTCCGGACGATCCGGAGCAGGTCGCGCTTGTCCCTCGCGGTGCGGCACGCGACGCACGACCGGGTCGGGACCCGGCGCTGGGTCGCGTGGCGCGACGGCCCGGCTACGACGCCACCTCCTCGGTGGCCTTCTCCGCGGCCGCCTTGGCCGCCTTGGTGACGCGCTTCGCCTTGGCGGCTGGCTTGGGCTCTGCCGTGGCGTCGGCGGCCGGGGCCGCCTCGACCGTCTCGGCGGCGGCCGCCTTCTTGGGCACCCGCTTGGGCTTCGCCGCGGGTGCCTCGACGGCGGGTTCCACGTCGGTCATCCCGCTCTCGTTCTTGGCAGCAGCCTCGGCCTCGGCGTCCGCGGCAGCCTTCTTGGTCACCCGCTTCGGCTTGACCGCCGGGGTCGAGGCGCCTTCGGCCGGTGCGGCCGGTACCTCATCCGCGATGGCGTCGGCGACCGGCGAATCCGCCGCCGCGCGCGCCTCGGCGACCGACACGTCGCTGCGGATATCGATCCGCCAACCCGTCAACCGGGCGGCGAGCCGGGCGTTCTGGCCCTCTCGGCCGATGGCCAGCGACAGCATGCGCTCGGGGACCGTGACGTTCGCGATGCGGCGCTCCTCGTCGATCTCGACGCCGAGGACCTGCGCCGGACTGAGCGCGTTGGCGACGAAGACGCCCGCGTCATCACTCCACGGGATGACGTCGATCTTCTCTCCGGAGAGCTCGGCGACCACGGCCTGCACCCGGGCGCCGCGCTGTCCGACCGTCGCGCCGACCGGATCGAGGCCCTCCTGGCGCGAAGCGACCGCGACCTTCGAGCGGCTGCCGGCCTCGCGGGCGATGGCCTTGATCTCCACGGTCCCGGCATGGATCTCCGGGACCTCGAGCTCGAACAGGCGCTTGAGGAAGCCCTTGTGGGTCCGGCTGACGAAGATGGCGGGGCCCTTGGTGGAGCGGCGCACCTCCAGCACGAACGCCTTCACGTTCTGGCCGATGCGGTAGTGCTCGAGCGCGCTCTGCTCGGTGGTGGCGAGGATCGCCTCCACGTTCTTGCCGACGTCGAGGATGATCGCCCGCGGCTCGACGCGGTTGACCGTGCCGGTCATGAGCTCGCCTTCGCGGCTCGCGAACTGGTCGAAGACCTGGTCGCGTTCGACCTCGCGGATGCGCTGCAGGACGATCTGCTTGGCGGTCTGCGCGCCGATCCGGCCGAAGACGTCGCCGTCGAGCTGTTCGGTCTCGACGAGCTCCCCGACCTCGGCCGACGGATCGTGCTGGCGCGCATCCGCGACGGTGATCTCGGTGAATTCGTCCTCGATCTCGTCAACGACGCGACGCGCCCGGAACACACGGATCTTGCCGGTCTCGACGTCGATCCGGACGTGGATGTCCTCGTCGCCCGCCACGCGCCTGTATGCGGACTGGATCCCGTCCTCGACCGCCCCGATCAACTGCTCGCGCGAGATCTGCTTCTCGGCGTTGAGCTGCAGGAGGGCACCGACGAAGTCTCGACTCACGATGGCCTCCGTTCGCTGTACATGTTGTTCTTCGGAACCGCCGCTCAAAAAGAAACGTGGGGGTCACCCACGTCACGGAGCGGCCGTTCAGTTGGACGGGGAGTATACACCCGGACGCGTGGACCCTCAATCGGGCGGCCATCGGGCGTCGGGCCGACGCCCGACGCGCCCCATTCAGGCGGGCGACGGGTACCGGCGCTCGACGTACGCCTCGAGGATCTCGATGAACTCGTCGACCAGCGCGTCGCCACGCAGCGTGCGGTCCAGCTTGCCGTCGATGAAGACCGGCGCGACCGGTGCCTCGAACGTGCCGGGAAGGCTGATCCCGATGTCGGCGTGCTTGGACTCCCCCGGCCCGTTGACGACGCAGCCCATGACCGCGACCCGCAGTTCCTCGGCGCCGGGGTGGGACTCGCGCCATTCGGGCATGCGGTCCTTCAGGTAGCCCTGGATCCGCTGGGCCATCTCCTGGAAGAACGTGCTGGTGGTGCGACCGCACCCGGGACACGCGCTCACCTGCGGGAGGAAGGACCGCAGGCCCATCGACTGGAGGACCTGCTGCGCCACCTCGACCTCGCGCTCGCGCGGCGCGCCCGGCTCCGGGGTCAGGGACACGCGGATCGTGTCGCCGATGCCCTCGTTGAGCAGGATCGACAGACCCGCGGTCGAGGCGACGATGCCCTTGTCGCCCATGCCGGCCTCGGTCAGACCGAGATGGAGCGGGTAGTCGGACCCGGACGCGAGGCGGCGATAGACGTCGACCAGGTCGCGGACGCCCGACACCTTGGCCGAGAGGATGATCCGGTCATGGCGCATCCCCGTCGCCTCGGCGAGCTCGGCCGAGCGCATCGCCGATTCGAGCATGGCGTCGATCATCACGTCGCGCGCGTCGCGCGGCTCGGCGGACGCGGCGTTGGCGTCCATGAGCTCGGTGAGGATGGCCTGGTCCAGCGAGCCCCAGTTGACGCCGATGCGGACGGGCTTGTCCTCGTCGATGGCGACCCTGACGATCGTCGCGAAGTGCTCGTCGTGCCGCTTGGCGCCGACATTGCCGGGATTGATCCGGTACTTCGCCAGCGCCGACGCCATCTCCGGGTACTCGGTCAGCAGCTTGTGCCCGTTGTAGTGGAAGTCGCCGATGATCGGGACGTCGACCCCGAGGCCACGGACCTTGCGGACCATCTCGGGGACCGCGGCGGCAGCCTCCTCGGTATTAACGGTGACCCGCACCAGCTGCGATCCGGCGTGCGCGAGCCGCGCGACCTGGATCGCCGTCCCGTCGGCATCGGCCGTGTCCGTATTGGTCATCGACTGGACCACGACCGGGTGCGCGCTCCCGACCAGGACGCCGCCGACGTCGACGCTGACCGTCGCCCGACGCACGGGTCGCAGGCCGTCGGTCGAGGTCACGTGCCGCCGCCACCAAGGCTGCGGATGATGTCGAAGCCGGTGACCCAGATGATGAACGCGAACAGGAACACGAAGCCCACCATGTAGGTCAGTTGCTCCGCTCGGAGGCTCATCCGCGCCCCGAAGGTGCGCTTGAGGGTGATCATCAGCATCCGTCCGCCATCGAGCGGCGGGAACGGCAGGATGTTCACGAGCGCCAGGTTCGCCGACAGGATGCCGGCCACGTACAGCGTCATGATCGGACCGGCGTTCCAGAAGACGTCCCCGATCTGCGTCGCGATGCCGACCGGGCCCGAGACCGGCGGTGGCGCGGTCGGGTCGGCCGCGAACGACGACACGAGCGTGCCGAGTCCGCCGAAGATCAGGCCGAGCCAGCGCGTCGTCTGGTCGATCCCGGCCGCGACCGCGACGCCGGGGTCGTTCGTCGCCGACTCAGGCAGGAAGACGGACTCCCACGGTCGGTCGATCTGGCTGATCCCGAGGGCTCCCTCGCCGGCATCGATCTGGGCCTGCGTGCGGAGCGTCGCGGGCACGTCCCGGCGCGTCCCGTCCGCCGCTTCGATCGTGAGCGTGACGGTCTTGCCCGGGTTCGCGCGCAGGTCGTCGAGCACGCTCGGACCGATCAGGAACTGGCGTCGCTCGCCATTGACCGCGATGAGCGCGTCACCCGGTCGCAGGCCGGCCGCGGACGCAGGCGAGTCCGGCTGGACCTCGAAGAAGCGCACCCCGACCTGCGGCGAGGCGAACATCGTGATCCCGGTGAAGATCACGAACGCGATGAGCAGGTTCATCAGCACGCCCGCGACGAGGATCCACAGGCGCAGGGGCAGGCTCTGCGCGGAGAACGACCGAGGATCGGTCGCGGCGTCGCCGTCCTCGCCCTCGAGCTTGACGAACCCGCCGATCGGCAGCCAGTTGAGCGTGTACAGCGTCTCCCCACCGCGCCGCAGCACCCTGGCGCGGGGCGGGAACCCGATCCCGAACTCGAGGACGCGGACCTTCGCGAGCCGCGCGGTCACGAAGTGGCCAAGCTCGTGAACGATCACGAGCAGGCCGAGGATGACGATGAACAGCACGATCGTGACGATCGACTGCAGGAAACCGGTCATGTCGATGCTCCCTGGGGGCCGGGGTCGAACGCGGCGCGCACGGCCCGGTCGAGGGCCACGAGCGCCTCGACGTCCGGCGGCGGATCGCTGTTCCGCCCGAACCGGTCGACCGCGGATGCGAGCAGCCCCGGGATCCCCGCGTACGACAACGACCCGTCGAGGAACCTCCGGACGGCCACCTCGTCCGCGGCGATCAGGGCCGCGGACGCCCATGGGCCGAGTCGGCCCGCCTCGCGCGCGATGCGGAGTGCCGGGAACCGCGACTCGTCGGGCGCGCGGAAGTCCAGTCGCCCGGTCGCGATGAGGTCCGGCGCGGCTGCGGGCGATGGGATCCGGCGGGGGTAGGTCAGCGCGTACTGGATGGGGAGTCGCATATCCGGGGTGCCCAGCTGGGCCTTCAGGGAGCCGTCGCGGAAGCGGACGGCGGAGTGGACGACGCTCTGCGGGTGGATGACCACCTCGATCGCGTCGTACTCGACATCGTACAGCCAGTGCGCCTCGATGACCTCCAGGCCCTTGTTCGCCAACGTCGCCGAATCGACGGTGATCTTGGCGCCCATCGTCCACGTCGGGTGGCGGAGCGCCTCATCGGGGGTGACGGCGGCGATCTGGTCCGCCGACGCGTCGAGGAACGGGCCACCGGAGGCCGTGAGGATGAGCGCCTCGACCGCGTCCATGGACTCCCCGACGAGGCATTGCCAGATGGCCGAGTGCTCCGAATCGATCGGCCGCAACCAGGCCAGCGGGCTCGCGAACGGGTCGGCGGGGTCCGACGCCGCGGCACGACGTGCGAGGTCCCGCGCGAGCGGCATCACGAGGTGCCCACCGGCGACGAGCGTCTCCTTGTTGGCGGTCGCGACCACCTTGCCGGCGCGCAGCGCCGCGAGGACCGGGCGCAGGCTGACGACACCACCGGTGGCGATGACCACCAGGTCCACGTCGTCGCGCGTCACGAGGTCCTCGAGCTCGGACCCGGTCGCCCCCACGACGGCGACCGTCGGGCGGAGCCTGGCCGACTGCTCGTCGAGCACCGCGCGATCCGAGCCCGTCGCCAAGACGCTCACGGCGAACGCCTCGGGGTGTGCCGCGACGACATCCACCGTCTGCCGGCCGATCGACCCGGCGGAACCGATCAGCGCGAGGCGGACCGGTCGGCCCGGCTCAGGCGAGGACGGCGACGACATAGAGGGTCACCACCGGGGCGGCGAACAGGAACGAATCGATGCGGTCCAGGATGCCGCCATGGCCCGGGATCAGGTCGCCCGAGTCCTTGGCGCCCGCCGCCCGCTTGAGCACGGACTCGGCGAGGTCGCCGGCCTGGGCGGCCAGCGCGGCGAGGGGCCCGAGGACGATCGAGTGGGCCGGCGCCTGACCCGCGGCGGCGAGCAGGACCCCGACCACCAGGGTCGTCGCCACGATCCCGCCGATCAGCCCGGCGTAGGTCTTCGATGGCGAGATGTGGGTCAGGAACCGCGTGGTCCCGAAGCGCCTGCCGACGAGGAACGCGCCGGTGTCGTAGGCCCACACCGCGAGGACGAGCAGGAGCACCCACGTCCGCTCGCTGCCGAGAGCACCGAGCGGCGAGGCGTCCGGGATCGCCGGGGCGGCATTTCCCAGGCGCAGGACGAACGACAGGAGCGAGACATAGAGGGCGCCGAAGATCGTCGCCATCCACATGGTCAGACCCTCGCGCGGGTCGGGGCGACCGAACGCGGCGACCGCCACCAGGCCGATGCCGACGGCCCCGAGGAGCAGCCCGCTTCCCTCCAGCACCGTCGGGAAGGCGGCGTCCAGGACGATCGCGATCGCCAGCGCCGTCCCGAGCGCCGCGAACGAGCCGTAACCCGCGCTGCGCAGCAGCCGGAACGCCTCCATCGCCGCGAGCGCCGTCACGACCGCGATCCCCGCTGCCAGCACGTATCCGCCGACGGCCAGGACGACGAGGAGGACCGGGACGAGGATGGCCGCGCTGAGGCTCCGCTGTCGCACGCTCCGAGGGTACCCGTCAGCGACCGAAGCGGCGATGACGGCTCGCGAAGTCCTGGAGCGCCGCGTCGAACGCGTCGGGACCGAAGTCCGGCCAGAGCAGGTCCGTGAAGTACAGCTCGGCGTACTGCGCCTGCCAGATCAGGAAGTTGCTGATCCGGTGTTCACGTCCGGTGCGGATGAGCAGATCCAGCGGCGGCAGGCCGGCCGTGTAGAGCCGCGAATCGATGGCGTCCTCGTCGATCTGATCGCGCGTGAGCCCATCGGCGATGCAGCGCCGCGCGGCATCGACGATCTCGTGCCGCCCGGAGTAGTTGAACGCGACGTTGAGCATGAGCCGCTCGCCATCGGCCGTGGCCGCGAGCGCGTCCTCGATCGATTCGCGTGTCCCGGCCGGGAGCTCGTCGAGGCGGCCGAGCAATCGGATCCGGACACCCTGTTCGCGGAGTTCGGGGGTCTCATCGCGGATCGCGGATTCGAGCAGGCCCAGGAGGATGCCCACCTCCTCCGGGGAACGTGACCAGTTCTCGCTGCTGAACGCGAACAGGGACAGGGCCGGGATGCCGCGCCGGACCGCGTGGCGGATGAGCGGTCGGATGGCCTCGACGCCGGCGGCGTGCCCTTCGGCTTCGCTGAGACCCGCCTCGCGGGCCCAGCGGCGGTTGCCGTCCATGATGATCGCGACGTGCCGGGGCAGGTCGGCCGGGTCGATGTCGAAGCCGGCCGCGGTGTCGGCCGAGGCGGGTTCGCGCGTGACGCCCGGTGTCGACGGCGCGTCGAGCGGCCGGGCCATGGGGGCGCGGGTCAACTAGACCTCCAGGATCTCCTGTTCCTTCGCCAGACCGAGTCGGTCGACCTCGGCGACGTGCCGGTCCGTCGTCTTCTGAAGGGTGTCGAGCTGGCGATGCGCCTCGTCGGTGCCGACGCCGCCGTCGCGCTCCTCCTTCTTGAGATGGTCGGCGGCGTCGCGGCGGAGATTGCGGATCTCCACCTTGGCCTCCTCCATGCGCTTGTGGACGACCCGGACGAGGTCCTTGCGACGGTCCTCGGTGAGCGGCGGGATGTTCAGCCGGACGACCGTGCCATCGACGTTGGGCATCAGCCCGATGTCACTCTTGGTGATGGCCTTCTCGATCGCACCGAGGACCCCGCGGTCCCATGGCTGGATGACGATCTGATGCGGTTCCGGGACGCTGATCCCGGCGAGCTGGTTGAGCGGCGTCGAGGTCCCGTAGTAGTCGACGTGGATCCGCTCGACGAGGGCCGTGGACGCCCGTCCCGTCCGGAGCCCCTGGAAGTCGCGCTCCATGGCCTCGATGGCGCGGGCCATCTTGTGATCGGCGTCAGCGATGATCTGGGTGCTCATCCGCGCACACCTCCGGTCGCCCCGGGCGAGGCGGAGATGAGCGTGCCGACCGGCTCGCCCGCGGCCACCCGGGTGATGTTGTCCGGCTGATTGAGATCGAAGACCACGATGGGCAGGTCATTCTCCATGCACAGGCTCACGGCGGTCGCGTCGAGGACCTTCAGCTGATCCCGAAGAAGGTCGGCGTATTCGAGCTGAGCGTAGCGCTGCGCATCGGCGTGGGACATGGGGTCTTTGTCGTAGACGCCGTCGACCTTCGTCGCCTTGAGCAGGACCTCGGCGTTGATCTCCACGGCCCGCAGGGCGGCGGCCGTGTCCGTCGTGAAGTACGGGTTGCCCGTCCCCGCCACGAACATCGCGACCCGGCCCTTCTCGAGGTGTCGGATCGCGCGACGCCGGATGTACGGCTCGGCGATCTCGTTCATGGCGATGGCGGTCATGACCCGTGTCGGGACCCCGACCCGCTCGAGCGCATCCTGGAGGGCCAGGCCGTTCATGACGGTCGCGAGCATCCCGATGTAGTCGCCGGTCGCCCGATCCATCCCGCGCGCCGATGCCGCGAGTCCGCGGAAGATGTTCCCGCCGCCGACGACGATGCCCACCTGGACGCCAAGCCCGTGGATGACCGCGACCTGCTTCGCGATGAACGCGCAGACGGCCGGGTCGACGCCGTACGGGCGATCGCCAAGGAGCGCTTCGCCGGACAGCTTGAGCAGGATCCGGCGATAGCGGAGCGGCGCGGAGGCTGAGGCCCCGGTCGCCGTCCCGTCGCCGCTCACAGCTCCTCCCCGACCTCGAAGCGCACGAACCGCCGGACCCGGATGTTCTCGCCGATGGTCGCGATCGCGCTCGTGATGAGCTGGCCGACCGTCTGGTCCGTGTCGCGGAACGGCTGCTCGGTCAGCACGACCTGCTCATACCACTTCTTGAGCTGGCCGTCGACGATCTGGCCCCGGATGTTCTCGGGCTTCTTCTGCGTCGCCTCGTCGGCGAGCAGCTCGGCCTTCTTGGCCTCGAGGACCGCGGCGGGGATCGCGTCGATCGTCGGGTACTCCGGGCGCAGCGCGACGACCTGGATGGCCAGGTCCTTGACGAGCTGTTGGAACTGCTCGTTGCGGGCCACGAAGTCGGTCTCGCAGTTGACCTCGACGAGCGCCCCGAACCGTCCACCCGTGTGGATGTACGTGCCGATCAGCCCTTCACGGGCGTCGCGGCCGGCCTTCTTCGCGGCCTGCGCCACGCCGCGCTCGCGCAGGATCGCGGTCGCCGCCTCGAGGTCGCCGTTCGCCTCGGTCAGGGCCTTCTTGCAGTCCATGAAGCCGGCCCCGGTCCGCTCGCGCAGTTCCTTGACCAGCTCCGCTGAGATGTCCGCCATGCGTGTCGTCTCTCCTGTGTCGTTCGCGGCCGTCGAGGCCGCGGTCGTCGGTTCGTCGTCGGGGCCCCGTCAGCCGGCGGCCGCGGGGGTGTCGCCCTCGGCCTTCTCGGCCGCCTCGCGCGCGAGTTCGGCGGCGATCTCCTCGGGGGTGGCCTCGGCGTCGGCTGGGACCTCCGCGAGCGCGGCCTCGGCGCGCGCGGCCCGGTCGCCGGGCAGCAGGTCGTCGTCATCGTCCGCGCCCGGTTCGAACGTCAGGGCCGCGCCGCCGGCGAGGGCCGCGACGAGCTCGTCGGACGCGCCGGGCTCCTCGTCCTCGGTCTCCGGCAGGGCGACGGCCTCGGCGGCGTCGTCACCCGTCGAGCGCAGCGAGCGCTGCTGGGCGCCTTCGATGGCGGCGTCGGCGACGAGCGAGCAGAGCAGCCGGATCGCCCGGATGGCGTCGTCGTTGGCCGGGATGATGAAGTCGAGCTCATCGGGGTCGACGTTGGTGTCGCCCGTGCCGATGACCGGCAGTTCGAGCTTGTTCGCCTCGGTCACGGCGATCCGCTCGCGATGCGGGTCCACGATGAAGATGGCGCCCGGCAGGCGCTTCATCTTGCGCATCCCGCCGAGCGTCCCCTGGAGCTTGACCATCTCCTCGGTCAGCTTGGCGGCTTCCTTCTTGGTCATCCGCTCGAAGTCGCCCGCGGCCTCGCGAGCCTCGAGCTGCTCGAGCAGGCCCATGCGCTTCTTGATCGTGACGAAGTTCGTGAGCATGCCGCCGAGCCAGCGCTTGTTGACGTACGGCATCCCGGCGCGCGTCGCCTCCTGCGCGACGGGCTCCTGGGCCTGCTTCTTCGTCCCCACGAAGAGCACGAGCTCCCCGCGCGCGACCGTCTCGCGGACGGCCTCGAGGGCGGCGTCCAGGCGCTGGACGGTCTGGGCGAGATCGATGATGTGGATCCCGTTGCGCTCCGCGAAGATGAAGGGGCGCATCTTGGGGTTCCAGCGGCGTGTCTGGTGGCCGAAGTGGACCCCGGCCTCGAGCAGCTGCCGCATCGAAACGGACGGCACGGTGAGCGACCTCCTGTTCGGTTCTACCTCCGCGGGCGTTCATCGCCGGGGACCGGTCCTCGTCCGTCGCCGGTCGAGGGGCCGGCACCACCCCGGTCGGGATGGCTCCGCGTGTGGGCTCCGGATCCTGGCGTCTGCCAGGACGCGGGCAGTCATTGGCGGCTCAGGAGCGTTCCCGCTCCCGGACCGGGCGGGAGTGTAGCACAGGGTCAGAAGGCGGCCCGGTGGTGGCGGATCCGAGGCTCGCCGTCGCGGCGCACGGGCGGCTCCACGACGATGAGGTCGAACCGGAGGGGCAACCGCGGCACGTCCGCCCCATCCGGGAATCTGCCCCGGTCCAGCAGACCGTAGGCGGCCGCGCGGACCCGAGTCCGTTTGCGGTGGTCGACGGTCTCCTCCGGCAGGCCGAAGTCACGACCCCGACGCCAGCGGACCTCGATGACCGCGAGCGCGGCCGGCGGGCCTGGGTCGATCGCCACGAGGTCGAGCTCGTGACGTCCGACATGGACGTTCCGCGCGAGGATCGTCCACCCGTCGCCGGTCAGCCGCTCGGCCACCAGGGCTTCGGCCGCATCGCCGGCCTGCTGGGCCGTCGTCCGGGTCCGGTCGCCGGGCTCACGATCCATGCCGGCCATCCTGCCAGCCGAGCCTTAGCTGCGAGGTATCTGGCCTCGTCCCCAGTCTGGGCCGGATCTGACCCTCGAGGGTCCGGCGGGCCCGCGGCTCTCGATCGCTTCCACGCTTGACGTCGGGGAGTAGCGTCCGCGGCACGACCATGCGACATCAACGACGGCGGGCCGGACTCCTGGCACTCGCGCTGTGCGCCGCGTGTTCGACGAGCCCGGCGACGCCGGCACCCACCGCGGGCGAGCCGACGTCGTCGGGACAGCCGCCGCCCGGCGGGTCGCCGAGCGCAGGGCCGACGCAGCCGACCGCCACCGGCCCGCCTCCCTCCGGAGACCCTTCCGACCCATTCGCCGGGCTGCCGGCACTGCCTGACCCCACCCTGACCACGGTCGACGAGATCCTCCAGGCCATGGGCACACCCGGCGCGGAGGAGCAGGTGGTCGTGTCGGTGCTGGACGCGCTGGGGATCGGCCTGTACAAGACAGACGGCACGTCGATCCGCGCGGGCCACGAGTCATCCGACGCCGACCTGTACCTCTGGGAGCCCGAGGCGCGCGGCCTTGTGAACATGCTCCGGGCGCAGTTCACCGACGACGGCTGGATGGAGTTCCGTGACTTCCACGCCGCGCTCGCGGGATACGGCTACCAGGGCGACGCCGAAGAGCTGGCCGAGGCCTACAACGCGTCGTTGGCGGCAGCGCCGGACTCCCTGACGAGCCGACTCATCGGCTTCGTTGACCCAGACGTGCCGATCACGAGGTTCACGGCATGGCTGCTGATCGTCGACGGGTTCGTGCCGCGGGCCGGCGAGGCGAGGATGGTCCTGGCGTTGGCCAGCACGAGCCGCCGGAGTATCGCGCAGATGGGCGGCAGTCTGACGATCGATCCGAATGTCATGGCGCACCTGATCCTTGTCGCCCACAGCGCGCAGCCGGTGGTCACCATCGACCCCGCGCAGGTCCACAAGGGCCACGGCGGCCCCGGCGCGCCGGCGGAGATCAGGGCCGACGTCCGCGCCCAGGCGGCGACATGGGTATCGCCGTTCGCCGGCAGCGCCCACCTCATACCCATCCGACTGCAAACGAGCGACGGACTGCGCGTGACCTTCGAGCCGAACAGCACGCTGGCCAAGCACGGCGATATCCTCGGATGGGCTGGGTCGTCGGTGCCGATCGCGCACACGGATGGGTTCGGCCGAGCCGCAGTGACCTATACCCCGCGCCAAGAGCGGGCGGACGGCTTCGGCGTCAAGGTGTTGACCGTTGGCACCGTCCTGGCCCGCGTTTCGGTGGTGGATGTGATGACCCACCTCTACGGCCAGCCTGGACTCGCCGCCTTCGCCCCGCCGGAGGTTTCGACGATCGGCATGCTCCAGGTCGAATGGCACGACGAGCCGCCGTTGCAGATCGATTTCACGAACACCTACAACCTGGAACTGCCGTCCGAGATCATGGGTAGCGCCCAAACGGCGGGCCAGGACACGATCAGTGGCAGCCTCATCGTCGACGAGGACGATCCGCTGCGCTGGGAGGGCACGGCACTGGCGCACGCGAAGGGCGGCTTCAGTGGCGAGCTGATGGGTCGGTCGTGCTCCACCAGTTGGGACACCCAACAGATCCTGCACGTGACCGGCCTCGAGGACCCGGCGTCGGGCGAGATGCTCTTCGTGTTCCAGCCACAGTCGCCCATGCTGGGCGACCCGGGCGACCCGACCTGCAACACCTCCCGGCCTCCGTCAGCGGACGGCATCGCCTGGGCGCCGTTCAACGACCTTGGCGTGACCGATCCGGGCATCGGCCTGCGCTTCAATGTGGCCATCCCGCGGCCCGGCTTCTTCGAGACCCGCTATGCCACGCCGCTGACAGGAACGGGTGTGGCCGGCCATGCCGACTGGCTCGTCAAGATCGAATTCGTCGCGCCGTAGGTCACCGTCCCCAACCGCGACGGATCGCCCGTTGTCGAACCGCATGACGCTCGATCCTGCGCAAGGACGCGGAACGGCCGGACCCGAAGGTCCGGCCGCCACCGCCTGGGAACGAGGAGCGGCTAGAAGCCGCGCGGGAGGTCGATGGGGCGGAGCACCAGCGAGATGCCGTGGATCACGCTGTTGCCGGCCGGGATGTCCAGCTTGCTCCTGACGAGCGTGGGGTTGAACGCGTTCGGGTCCTGGTCGACGAGGGAGGTGAACCACCAGGCGACCTTCACCCGGAAGGTGCCGCCGCCGACCGTCTCGACGTCCACGCCGTTCAGGCTCGGGACCTGGCTCGACATGACCTTGCCTTCGACGACGTGGTAGAGGAGCACGGCCTCGATCGTGTCGATGGTCGCGTCCGGCCCGACCAGGCCGCTGACGGCCTCGACGAGCTTGTCGAACACCTTGGCCTCGCTCCAGTACCAGCGGCCGGTGAGGCTGAACACGAGCACCTGGAACGCGCGGTCGTTGGGCGCGAACACGGTGAGCGAGGCGTCGGGATCCGCGAGGGCGGCGACCGTGGTCTTCCCACCCTTGGCCCCGATCACGGTCAGGGCCGCCTTCTCGAGGATGTCGTAGTCGTACGGGTTGCTGTCGAAGGCGACGCCATCCCTGGCCAGGACGTCGGCGACGCTCGGGGTCGACGCGCTCGCGGGGACGGCGAGCGCGGTCAGCAGGACGCTGCCGGCCAGGAGCGCGGAGATGGTGCGGCGGATGCGCATCGGGGTTCCTCCAGATCTCGGTGTCGTCCCGGCGGGGGGCCACCCCGTCGCGGACTGTCAAGGGTTTGTAGAAGGAATGTACCCGACCAACGGCGCCCATGTCAAGTGTTTGTCTAGGGTCGGCCGCGGACCGTGGCGCCCAGGCGTAGCGCAGCGAATGGGGCCGCGCGGTCACCGACGGACGGTGGGATCACCCGTGAAGCGCCGCCGCCGCCGGCTCACCCCGAACGCTTCTTCGAGACGCTGCGGCCGCTGCCGCAAGGATCAGGCGGGAGCCGTCGCCTCCAGCGAGGCGAGGTCGAACGCGTCCATCGCCGCGTCGTCGGCCATCACCGGGATGAGCTGGCGCTCCAGCAGGTCGTGCGTTTCCGGTGACGCGCTCGGATCGGCCAGCAGGTCCAGTTCGAGCTGGTCCCCAGCGAGCGTTCGCTGGAGGGCCAGGAACGATCGACGATGGAAGGGCGTGAGCCCGAGCGCCCGGATCGCGTCGCGGTGCTCCTGCGTGGCGTACCCCTGATTGCGCTCCCAGCCGTAGCCGGGGTAGCGGCGCGACAGCTTCTCCATCATCCGGTCGCGAACCACCTTGGCGACGACCGACGCGCACGCGATGGAGTAGACCTTGGCGTCGCCGTCGACGATGTTCGAGTACGGCCCGACCTCGCGCTCGAAGCCGACGATGCGATTGCCGTCGACCAGGACGTGGTCATGCTCACCGACCCGCTCGATCGCCCGCCGCATCGCGAGATGGGTGGCGTGGTAGATGTTGAGCTGGTCGATCTCGCGGACCGACGCGGCGCCCACGCCGACCGCTACCGCCCGCGCCCGGATGAGCGGCGCCAGGCGGTCTCGCTGGGCGGCACTCAGGGTCTTGGAATCCCGCACGCCCGGGATCCGATGACAGCCGGGCTTCATGATCACGGCCGCCGCGACGACGGCGCCGCACGTCGGAGCCACGCCGACCTCGTCGACCCCGACCACGCGAACGAGGCCGTCGTTCCACAGTCGGCGTTCGTGGCGAAGCGTGGGGACGATGACGGCCATCGGTCGCTAGCGTACCGTGCCGGACATGGTTCGACCCCGCCGGGTGGACGGGGTCGTCATGGGTCCGCGGCGGACGGCTCCGGTGAGCCGCGCCGCTGGTCAGGCCTTGGCGCGACGCTCTCGCAGCGTCGCGGCCTTGCCGACGCGGTCTCGCAGGAAGTACAGCTGGGCGCGTCGCGCGACGCCGTGGCGGACGACCTCGATCTTCTCGATGCGCGGGCTGTTGACCTTGAACGTCCGCTCGACACCGACGCCCGACGCGATCCGTCGGACGGTGATGGATCGCGTGATGCCGCCACCGCGAAGGCGCATGACGGTCCCCTCGAACACCTGGATACGCTCGCGGTTACCCTCGACCACCTTGGCGGACACCTTCACGGTGTCACCCGAGGCGAGTTCCGGCAGGTCGGTCCGGAGCTGGTCCTTGACGATCTCGTCGAGCACGTTCAAGCGTCGGTTCCTTGGTCTGTGGGAGCAGCCTTGGCTGCGAGTGGGGCGTTCGGAACGGTCACAGCGGGCGACCGGCGCCGGAGTATAGCACGGGCTCGCGAGCCGTCAGTCCGGATCCGGCGGTCCGAGGAGGTCGGGGCGGTGGCGGTGGGTGCGGGCGTGGGCCTGCTCCTCGCGCCAGCGGCGGACCGCGCCGTGGTCGCCCGACGTCAGGATCGCCGGCACGTCCATGCCACGGAACGTCGGGGGGCGCGTGTACTGCGGGTACTCGAGCAGCCCGCTGCTGAACGACTCCTCGATCGTGGACGCGGCATCGATGGCGCCGGGAAGCAGCCGCAGGACGGCGTCGATGACGACGAGCGCCGGCAGCTCGCCGCCGGTGACCACGAAGTCGCCGATCGACAGCTCGAGGTCCACGAACGCGCGGATGCGCTCGTCGACGCCCTCGTAGCGTGGGCAGACGAACACGAGGTGCGGCCGTGTCGCGAGGTCGGCGGCGCGCGCCTGGCGGAAGACCTCGCCGCCCGGATCGAGCAGGATCACCAGCGAGCCCTCGCGGCGGACCGCCTCGATCGCGGCGACGACCGGCTCGACGCGCATGACCATCCCCGCTCCCCCGCCGTACGGGGTGTCGTCGACGGAGCGGTGGCGCCCGAGACCCCAGTCGCGCAGGTCGCGGACATGGATCTCGGCGAGTCCCTGCTCCTGGATCCGGCCCGGGATGCTGGCTCGGAGCGGCGCCTCCACCATCTCGGGGAACAGCGTCAGGACATCGACCTCGAGGGTCACGGCCCGGCGTCCCCTTCCGGGGCGTCCGTCGCCTCGGCCGATGGATCGGTCGACGGCGTCGCGGCTGCGGCCGGCTTCCGGCGAGGGCCGGTCCGGCGCGGGGCCTTGGGGCGCTCGACACCGCCGGCCCTCGCGTTCGCCGGTCGAAGGTCGAGCGAATCGGCATCGACGACGATCTCCCCGCGACGCGGCGCGAAGACCCGGATGAACGCTCGAACCGCGGGGAGGTCGAAGGGCGCGACCGTCCCGCCATCCACGACGAAGACCTCGTTCTCGCCGATCCGGTACACGTCGCGGACCGTGCCGAGATCGGCCCCATCGAGGCCGCGCACCGTGACCCCGATCACCTCGTGCCAGTAGTACGCCCCGCGTTCGAGCTCCAGCTCAGGGAGGACGACCGCCTCGAGGTAGACGCCGCGCAAGGTGTCGGCGGCGTCACGCGAGCGGATCTCCCGGAACCGCAGCCGCCAGCCGGGCCCATCGACGATGGCCTCGGCGGACGCGATGGTCAGCGGCTCGTCGCGCCCTTCGC
This sequence comes from uncultured Anaerolineaceae bacterium, assembly GCA_964393345.1. Classification (GTDB taxonomy): domain Bacteria; phylum Chloroflexota; class Limnocylindria; order Limnocylindrales; family CSP1-4; genus SPCO01. The sequence goes on from CAYMTJ010000019.1 coordinate 36,671, forward strand.
GATGGAGGACCGCGCCGGTCACGAACCGCGTCTCGGGATGGTCGGTCAGGACCTCGACCCGGACCGCGCCAGCGAGCCCGTGGACGCCTCTGACGAGAGCGACCACGAGCCGCGCATCGGAGCGCTCGACGCTCAGTCGAGGATCTCGAGCTGGACCGGCTCACCGTCGCGGGCGGCCGTCACCTTGAGCAGGGTCCGGAGCGCCTTCGCGACGCTCCCGTTGCGGCCGATGACCTTGCCCATGTCGTCCTCGGCGACGTGCAGTTCGATGATCGTGCCGCCCTCCTCGACGACGACGTCCACCTTGACGGCGTCCGGGTCATCGACGAGCGACCGCGCGACGTATTCGACGAGTTCTTTCGCAGCCATGCTGATCTCCTACTTGGCCGCGGGCAGGATGCCGGCGTTGCGGAACAGGCGGACGACGGTGTCGGACGGCTGGGCACCCTTGGCCAGCCAGGCCTTCGCCTTCTCCTCGTCGACCTTGAACTCGACGGGCTCGGCGCGCGGGTTGTAATGCCCGAGCGTCTCGATCGCCCGTCCATCACGGGCGCTGCGACCGTCGGCGACGACGACGCGATAGGTCGGCTGCTTGGTCGCGCCGACGCGCGTCAGCCGGATACGGACTGCCATGCTGGTTCCACTCCTCCTCTTCCGATGACGAAGCGGGGCGCTGGGGGCACCCCGCTCCGGACTACTTGACGCTGATGATGACCGTGGATGTCGTGAGGTCGCCACCCACCGAGCCCGACACGTAGAGCGCATCGAACGGGGCGATGTACGGCTGGACATCCGCGGTATATGACCCGAGGTCGGTGCCCATGCCACCGGCGAGACCCTCGGCCATCGCGCGGATCGCCGCGAGATCGAGGAAGGTGACGCTGGCGGTGGGTCCACCACGATCGGCGAGGACCTTGAAGCGGGCGTCGCCCGCGATCGAGGTGGCCTCGGTGGTATCGAGGACCTTCCGCACGAAGTCCGGTCCGGAACCGATGACGACGACGTCCCCGGTGGCGGCCCAGGCGATCTCCACGTGTCCCGAGGGCAGCGTGACGCCGGGCGGGAGCGAACCGCCGGCAAGGCCGGCCAGCGACTCGAGGTCGCCGGCGTCGAGGATCGTGATCGTGACCCCGTTGTGATCCTCGTCGCGGACGGTCAGACCCATCTGGGCGCCGCCGAGCGCCACGAGGCTCTTCAGGCTGGTCAGGAACCGGCCGGCCTCATCCGCATCCGTGGGGACGATGACGACCCCGCCGGCGATGGACGTCTCGGACCGGTCGACGATGAACGCGGTATCGCCCATCCAGCCGACGGCTCCGTCGATGCCACCGGCGACGGCCAGGACGCCCTCGATCTCGTCGATCACGTCCTTGAGGCTGGGTTCGGACTTGTAGAGGGCCCACGCATCCGAGACCGTCGCGCCGAGGTCATTGGTCGCGGCGAGCGCGACGGTCGACGCCGGGACGTGCCTGAGGACCGCCGAGGGACGATCCTCGGTCGGCCCGAGGGTCGTCGCGGGCTTCGGGAACGCGGCCTCGAGGACGATGGCGTCGCCCTCCGCTCGCACCCACATCGCCTGCCAGGCCGGCAGGCTGTCGACCATCGAGGCGCTGAGCGCCGAGGCAGGAGCGCTCAGGATCTCGCCCTGGGCCTCGGTCGTCCAATCGATGATCGGCTTGATCGCGAGGTAGACCAGCCCGAGGTGGTCGCTGTCGGCGGCGGCGAGCGCCGCCTTCGGATCGGCCTCGTTGGCGAACGGGCCGGATCCCTTGGTATCGATGGCGGCCTTGACGGATTCGAGATCACCGACGACGGCGACCTTGCCGTCGATGATCGCCAGGCCCGCCTGGTGGTCGCCGGGGCCCGACGAGAGCGTGATCGTCGTGCCGCCGTAGGCCTCGGTCGTGACGGCGGCGCCGCTCTCGGCGAGCGCGGCATCGAACCACGCCTGGGCGAGCGCGCCGTCCTTGAGCGACATGAGCGCGAGACCGCGGAACGGCGGCATCGCCTCCGGATCGTCGAGCGTGCTCGCGGGGGGAAGCGCCCCCACGCTGAACGCGAGCTCGCCGTCGAACCAGGGCTTGATGTCCTTGGTGTAGGTCTGCTTGTCCTTCGTCGCCGTCGCGACGAACCGGTCGAACGTCTCGTCGATCTTGGTCTCCAGCGCCGCCTGGTCGGCGAAGCCGGGGAACTTCGAGAGGAACGAGCCGACCGCCTGGGCCTGGTCGCCCGGCAGGTCCAGACGCAGCTCCCCGTAGGCGATGGCTCCGGCCGGGACGTACCCGAGCACGGTCGCGGCCGGGGGCTTGCCCACGACCGCGACGACGAGCGCCGCCGTGATGGCCACGACCGTCGCGGCCCCGCCCAGGGCGACCATCCAGCGAGCGCGGCTCGCCTTCGGGGCCGACGGCGGCTGACCGACGACTTCGGTGTGGACGCGTGTCTGGACCACCTGCGTGGCATCCGACTCGAACGTCGGCGTGGTGTCGTGCTGCTGCGTCATGGTTCGTGAGACCCCCTGCTAGCGGCGCCCGGTCAACGCGCCCATCGCGGCGCGCCGACCTCCGGCCCCGGAGAGTTGTTTCATCAGCTTCTGCATCTCGCTGAACTGCTTCACCAGGCGATTGACGTCTGGAAGCGTGGTCCCGGAGCCCGCCGCGATCCGGCGACGACGGGACCCATTGAGCACGGCGGGCTCGCGGCGCTCGGCCGGGGTCATCGCCCGGATGATCGCCTCGGTCCGCTTCAGGTCGCCGCGGTCCACCGCGGCCTGTGCCTCACCGGCCATGTTGCCCATGCCCGGGATCATCGACATGATCTGGCCGATCGGGCCCATCTTCTGGACCTGCTGCAGCTGCTCGAGCATGTCCTCGAGCGTGAAGCCGTTCTTGCGCAGCTTCTCTTCGATCTTCCTGGCCTGCTGATCGTCGAACGTCTCCTGCGCCCGCTCCACGAGCGTGAGGATGTCGCCCATCCCGAGGATCCGGCCCGCCAGCCGGTCCGGATGGAAGAGCTCGAGCGCGTCGGTCTTCTCGCCGGTGCCGAGGAACTTGACCGGCACCCCGGTCACCGCGGAGATCGACAGGGCCGCGCCACCGCGGGCGTCGCCGTCGATCTTGGTCAGGATCAGCCCCGTGACGGGGACCGCGGCGACGAACGCCTGCGCGACCGAGACCGCCTCCTGGCCCGTCATGGCATCGACGACGAGCAGCGTTTCGATCGGCCTGACGCCCGCGTTCACGGCCGCGATCTCCGCCATGAGCGCCTCGTCGACCGACAGGCGACCGGCGGTGTCGAGGATCACGACATCACGCACGTCACGCTTGGCGGCGTCGACCCCGAGTCGGGCGATCTCCGGGACGCTGGTGCCCGTCGGGGCGCGGAAGACCGGGATGCCGAGTTGCTTTCCGAGGGTCTCGAGCTGGTCCGCGGCGGCCGGACGGTACGGGTCAGCCGCCACGAGCAGCGGCCGTCGGCCGAGCTTGACGACGTGGCGGGCCAGCTTGGCCGTGGTCGTGGTCTTGCCCGAGCCCTGGAGACCCACCATCGCCACGACGGCCGGGTTGCCCGACAGGTGGAACGTGTGGTCGCCCGCCGACAGGAGCGTGACGAGCTCGTCGTTGACGATCTTCACGACCTGCTGACCGGCGGTCAGGCTGGCGAGGATGTCCGCACCGACCGCGCGTTCCCGCACGCGACCCACGAAGTCCTTGACGACCTTGAAGTTGACGTCGGCCTCGAGGAGGGCGAGACGGACCTCGCGCATGGCGGCATCGACGTCGGCTTCGCTGATCCGGCCTCGACCGGTCAGGGTCCCGAGCGTCTTGCGCAGCCGTTCGCTGAGGCTATCGAACATGGTCCTGGGTCGGACTCCGACACGGGTGGTGGGGCCTGCCGTTCGACGCGGGAGCGCGCAAACGGCCGGGTGGTACGCGAGTTCTGACGTACCGAGGCGACCGAAGTGTAGCGCAGGGGTCTCCGAACCGCCCCATGGGCCGATGGTCCGGTTCGGTGCCGGCGGGCACCGCGGGCGTCCCGCTAGGCGAAGAGCGCCGCCACGAAGTCATCGGGGTCGAACGGGAGCAGGTCGTCGACGGCCTCCCCCACCCCGACGAACCGGACCGGCACCTCGAGCGCCGCTTCGATGGCGAACACGATGCCGCCCTTGGCCGTCGAATCGAGCTTGGTGAGCACGATCCCGGTCAGCCCGACCGCCTCGTGGAACGCCCGGGCCTGGGCCAGGCCGTTCTGCCCGGTCGTGGCGTCGAGGACGAACAGCGTCTCGGGCGCCGCGCCCGGGAGGCGCTTGTCGATGATCCGACGGACCTTCGTCAGCTCGTCCATGAGATTCGACTTCGTGTGGAGTCGGCCGGCCGTGTCGGCGATGACCAGGTCTGCCTGGCGGGCGATCGCGGCGTCGAGCGCGTCGTAGACGACTGCGCCGGGATCGGCGCCCGGCGCGTGCGCGATCATCGTCACCCCGGCCCGATCGGCCCAGATGCGGAGCTGATCGATGGCGGCCGCCCGGAACGTGTCGGCGGCCGCGAGGATGATCGAGCGACCGTCACGGGCATATCGGCTCGCGAGCTTGCCGATGGTGGTGGTCTTGCCGGTCCCGTTGACGCCGACGATGAGGATGACCGCAGGACCACCCGCCACCGATGGGCGCGGCGTCCAGTCCGGCTCGCGGGCGACGAGGAGCGCGGCGAGTTCGGCGCGCACCGCCCCCTCGGCACCACCTGGATCACGCCGGTGGCGGGCGCGCTCGACGACCTCGATCGCGAGCGCCGCCCCGACGTCGCCGGCGATGAGCGTCTCCTCGACGTCGTCCCAGGACGGTCCGTCGCTCTCGGTGCCGAGGAACCCGCGGAGCCGGGTCATGAACCCGCCGCGTGTCCGCTCCAGCCCGCGGTCGAGCGTGTGGGCGGATTCGTCCGCGGTCGGCAGGGTCGGCCAGCCGGGGACAGGCCCGTGCGGATCCCGTGGTGCGGCTTCCGGCGCCGCGGGCGGGGGCGGCGCGGGTTCGGCCGGTGGTTCCGTGGCGGGCGGCGGTTCCGCGGCGGCCGGGGGCTCGCTGACGGCCGGGGCCGGGGCATCGAAGTCTGCCGGATCGGGCTCCCAGCCGGGTTCGACGACGCTCGGGTCGACCTCGACCGGCGGATCCTCGGGGGGCGGCGGGTCGTCCCCCTGCCGGCGCCAGAACCGCATCAGCCCGCCGGCGCCAGCTCGCCGCGGCGGTCGTCGACCAGCGCCTGGGCTTCGTCGAGCCGGAGGCTGATCACGCGACTGACCGAATCGTCGCCCACGGTGACGCCGTAGAGGGCGTCGGCGGCCTCGATGGTCCCGCGGTTGTGGGTGATGACGATGAACTGCGTCTGGTGCGCCAGGCTGCGGAGCGCGTCGGCGAACCGCCCGATGTTGGCCTCGTCGAGGGCCGCATCGACTTCGTCGAGGACGCAGAACGGGACGGGGCGGACCTCGAGCATCGCGAACAGGAGTGCGACCGCGGTCAGGGCCCGCTCACCGCCGGACAGCATGGCGAGGGCCTGCGGCTTCTTGCCGGGCGGTCGCGCCACGATCTCCACACCGGTCGCCCCGAGGTCGGTCGGGTCGGTCAGTGACAGCCGCGCGTAGCCGCCGCCGAAGAGCTGCTCGAACCGGCGCTCGAACGCGGTCTCGAGGGCACGGAACGTGGTCTGGAACTGGCCGGTGATCATGCCCTCGAGCTCGACGATCAGCTCGCGGGTCCTGGCGATCGCCGTGCGCAGGTCGGTGTCCTGCGCCCCGAGCGTCTCGAGCCGCGAGCGCAGTTCCGCGTACTCCTCGACCGCGTACGGGTTGGCGGCTCCCAGCTCGTGGAACCGCCGTCGCAGTTGGGCGAGCCGGGCGGGCGTCGGGATCGGCTCGGTGGGTGGCGTCGCCGCCCAACGGACGGCTGCGCTATCGATCCCGGCCTCGAGGGCCTCCGGCTCGACATCCTCCCCGACCTCGTCGACGACATCGCCATCGCGGCCCAGCAGGCGCGCGAGTCCGAGCGCCCCGAGTCCACCGAGTTCGACGAGGATGGACTCGCGCAGCGAGTCGAGATGGAGACGTGCCTCGAGTTCCGCGCGGTCCTCCGCACGCAGCCGGTCATCGGCGGCACGGGACAGGTCGCGGTGGCGGGCGACGGACCGCTCAGCCTCGCTCAGTCGACCGCGCTCGGTGGCATCGGCGGCATGGATCTCCGCGAGGGCCTCACGCGCCGCGGTCTCCGCGGCCGTCGCGGTCGCCAGTTCGGTGCCGAGCCCGGATCGCGTCTCGCCAAGCGTGTGCAGCCGGGCGTCGAGGGCGGCGAGGTCGCGGTCGGCCCGGGCGATGCGCGTCTCGGCCGCGGCCACGGTCGCCTCGGCGCGGGCTCGCTGGGCCTCCGCGTCCCTCCGCGCGGCATCGCGGACGGCCGCGTCTGTCGCGAGTCGATCGCGTCGCGCGCGAAGCTCGGCGGCGCGCGCTTCCCACGTGGCGATCGCGTCACGTTCGCCCGCGTCAGCGGTCGCCGTCGGCGACGCGTCGGCGGTGTCGGGGGTCGCGAGCGAGGCGACGGCGTCTCGGGCACGCTCGAGGTCCTGGCGAAGGCGCTCGCTCTGGGACGCGTGCCAGTCCGCCTCGCGGACGGTCGCCTCGCGGTCCCGCGTCGCCAGGCGCTCCGTCTCCTCGGCGGAGCGGCGCGCCGCGGCCGCGGCCGATTCCTCGGCGCGTGCGCCGTCGAGCGCGGTGCGGGCCTCGGCCGCGGCATCGGCTGCCGCCCGGGCGGCTGCTCTGGAGCGACCGAGCGCGGTCTCGAGCCGGCTCGCTTCGGCGGCGAGCCGGCCGGCCTCGGCCCGTCGCTCGAGGACGGACTCCGGTGCGCCGAGCGTCACCGCGACGTCGCCCACCACCGCCGACCCGTCGCGGGGCACGACGATCCAGCCGGCCGGCAGCGTCCCCTGGAGCCCGAGACAAGCCGCCAGGTCCGGCGCCCAGGCGGCCCGGGCGAGGAGACGTCGCGCCACGCCGGCGCCATCACGGCGGATCGCATCGGCGAGCAGTCCGCCCCCGGCTCCGGCGAGCGCATCGCGGAAGCGCCGCTCGCGCGCCTCGGAACCGGCACCGGCGACCACGACCGGCTCGCCGTCGATGGCCCGTTCCTCGACGATCAGGGCTCCCCGCTCGGAAGCGAGATCCGCGACGGTCTCGGCGCGGACCACGTACGCGCGCGTGGCGTCGGCCAGCGCGGCTTCCACGGCCGGACGCAGGGCCGCGTCCACCTGGAGGTCCTCGTCCACGCGACGACCGCCGACCTTGCGTGCCGCTCGGGCGATCCCGCGGGCCTCCTCCTCGTCGACGCGAGTCTCGTGGGCGGCGAGCCGGGCGCGCAAGGCCGCCAGCCCCGCCTCCTCCGCCGCGAACGCCGACTCCGCCGCGGACCGGCTCGCCTCGGCGGTCTCCGCCGCGGAACGCGCCGATTCCCGCGCCGCGGCCGCGGCCCGTTCCGCGTCCTGGAGCGCCTCCCGGCGAGCGCCGGCGGCGAGCACGGCCGCGTCGAGCGCCTCGCGGCGACCCTGCAGCGTCGCCGCCTTGGCCGCCTCGTCCGCGAGGCGTCTGGTGGCTTCGGCGACATGTCGTCTCGCCGTCTCGGCCTCGGCCTCGCGCGCGGCGGCCGCGCGCCGGACGGCGGCGAGATCCTCGCCGTGGGCGCGGTTCGCCGCCTTGATCGTGGCGAGTTCCGCGAGGGCATCGGCGAGCGTCCGCTCGGCCTCGGTCAACGCGGCCTCGAGGTCGAGGTCACGCGGCGGGACCGCGACCGCCATCGCGCGGCGGGCCGTCGCGAGGTCCGCTTCGGCGGTCGAGCGCTCGTCGGCGAGCCGTTGCCGATCTCGTTCCACCGCTTCGTGTTCCGACACGAGTCGGACATCGCGCATCCGGATCTCGGTAAGGGCGGCGCGGGCGAGGTCGTGCGCCGCGCGTCGGTCGAGCCCCACCTGGGCGCGGGCGCCGAGCGCCTCGGCCATGGTGGCGACCGTCGACTCGGCGGTCTCGAGCTCCGCGATCGCGCGGTCCGCCGCCGCGGCCGCGGCCGACCGACGGGCCCCCGCGTCCGTATGCGCACGCACGGCGTCGTGCCAACGCCCATGCGCGGCGACGAGGACCGTGGCGACGAGTTCATCCGCGGTCGAGCGCCGGCTCGTCTGCTGCTCCGCCTGCGCCGAGAGCCGGCGGGCCTGCGGGCGAAGCTCGGCGAGGATGTCCTCGACCCGGGCGAGGTTGGCCTCCGACTCGACGAGCTGCTCCTGGGCGCGACGCCGACGCCGCTCGTGGCGGCGGACGCCGGCCACCTCCTCGAACAGCGGCCGGCGCTCCTCGGGTCGCAGCGCGAGCGCCTGGTCGACCATCCCCTGCCCGATGAACAGGAACGCGTTGTCGGCGAGGTGCGCCGAGTCGAGGAGGTCGACGAGATCGCGGAGCCGCAGACGCTGCTTGTTGAGCAGGTACTCGTTCTCGCCCGATCGATACAGCCGGCGGCCGAGTTCAAGGACCTGGAAGTCGACCGGCAGCAGGCCGTCGGCGTTGTCGACCACCAGCGTCACGTCCGCCATCCCCAGGGCCGACCGCTTCTCGGATCCGGCCCAGATGACGTCCTCGGCCTTGCGCGACCGCAGGGCGCGGCCCTGCTCGCCGAGGGCCCAGCGGAGCGCATCCGCGAGGTTGCTCTTGCCCGATCCGTTGGGTCCGACGACGGCACTGATCCCCGCCCCGAACTCCACGTTCGTCCGCTCGGCGAAGGACTTGAAGCCTTGCAGGCGGAGCGCGAGGAGGCGCGGCGGGACCGGTCGCCGGTCGCGTGTCGCGGTCACTCGCCGACCGCCGGGCTGCGCTCGAGCGCTGGTTCGACGCCATCCGCGCGCTGGCCGGATCGGCGCAACCGCTCGAGCGCCTCGATGGCGGCGGCCGTCTCCGCGACCCGCCGCGACGATCCCTCGCCGACCCCCAGCACGGACCCGTCGATCGTCACCTCGACGCGGAACGTCTTCTCGTGGTCCGGGCCGGACATCTCCGTCAGGCGGTAGGAGGGTCGGCTCCCGGTGTGGCGCTGCGTGTACTCCTGGAGCCGGCTCTTGGGACTCTTGAGGCCGCCGGCCGGCGCGTCCGCGGTGATCTCGGATCCGGCGACGGCAAGCAGCCAGTCCCTGACCGCGGCGAACCCCAGATCCAGGTAGATCGCGCCGGTCAGCGCCTCGAACGAGGCGGCCAGCAGGGTCGGGCGGCGGCGCGCGCTGCGCCGGGATTCACCTTCCCCGAGGAGGAGCGCAGAGCCGAGGTCGATGCGGTCGGCGAGCCTGGCGAGTCCGGCGGTCGACACGATGACGGCGCGCCGCGCGGACAGGTCGCCCTCGTCGTCGGCTGGATGGCGCGTGTAGAGCGCCTCCGAGATCACGGCACTGATGACGGCGTCGCCGAGAAACTCGAGTCGCTCGTTGTGACCGGGCGCCGCGTCGGGGTGCTCGTGCAGCCAGCTCGCATGGACGAGGGCCTGCTCGATCAGGCCGACATCACGGATGGGCAGGCCGAGGCGTGCGGCGAAGGCCCTGGCGGGGCGCACGAGGCGCGACGCCCAGGGCGCGACTAGGACGAGCGCTCGTCGATGTAGTCGACGGCGTCCTGGACGGTCCGGATCTTCTCGGCGTCCTCGTCGGAGATCTCGGTCCCGAACTCCTCTTCGAGGCTCATGATCAGTTCGACCAGGTCGAGCGAGTCAGCGTTGAGGTCATCGACGAACGACGCCTCGGGCTTGACCTCTTCCTCATCGGCGCCGAGCTGCTCGACGACGATCTTCTTGAGGCGATCGTACGTGGTTGCCACTACTGACTCCCTCCTCGGAGTTTGGACCGGACGGCCGGCTGGGTTCCTGGCTCTCGCTCAGCTGCGATGTTGCCGAGGACGCCATTCACGAGGCGTCGCATCGGCTCCCCACTGTAGGTGCGTGCCAGCTCGACCCACTCGGCGATGGCCACCCGGGCCGGCG
>CAYMTJ010000020.1:0-42081 GCA_964393345.1 uncultured Anaerolineaceae bacterium
ATCCTGCGCAACGGGATCGAGGTCGGCAACATCTTCAAGCTCGGGACGAAGTACTCCGACGCCTTCGGGGCGACCTATCTCGGCGAGGACGGTCAGGCGCACCCCATCGTCATGGGGTCATACGGGATCGGCGTCGGGCGCAACGTCGCGTGCATCGTCGAAGCCCACCATGACGACAAGGGGATCGTCTGGCCGGCGGAAGTGGCGCCGTACGCGGCGCATCTCGTCTCGATCGGGTCGGCCAAGGAGCCGCGCGTCACCGAGATCGCGCAGGGTCTCCATGACCTCGCGGCGGCGGCCGGCCCGCGGCAGGAGATCCTGTGGGACGACCGCGACGAATCGCCCGGCGTCAAGTTCACGGACGCGGAGCTCCTCGGGATGCCGCTGATCCTGACGGTCAGCCCACGTTCGCTGGCGGCCGGCGGCATCGAGGTCACGGACCGGACGACCGGCGAGCGATCGACCCGCCTGATCGATGAGGTCGAGCGCCTGCTTACGACGGGTCCCTGACCTCGTTCGCCACGCTCAACTCCGCGGCGAGGGCCGCCCCCGCCGCGTCGATGACCGCCTCGTCGACGACGGTCCCGTCGAGCGAGATGACGGCCTCGCCCGTTTCGTCGAGTCCCTCCACGAGCCTGGCGGACTCCATGGTCTCCCCGTGGATGAAGTCCTCAGGGTCGTCGATCCGCTCGATCGAAAACGCGACACCCGGCGGGATCGAGGCCTCGATCGAGATCTCCGCGATCCGGTAGGGCGAACCCTTGCGGCGCAGCGCTCCGTTCGTCTTCTCCTGAAGGGCGGTCGCCTTGATGATCAGGTCTGCGAGGGTCGCGGGATCGATCCGCTCGACGACGGTGGAGATGCCGCGGCGGGCGGCACCCATCGCCTCCTTGGCGCTCTTCCCGAGGCGTTCCTGCGTCGCTGGATCGGCGGCGGTCCGGCTCGCCGCGTCCGCCGCTTCGGTCGCCTTGATGCGGGCCTGCTCGGCGACATGCTGGGCCTGTTCGGCGGCGCCCTTCGCCGCTTCCTGCGCGCGCTTGATGAAGCTCACGGCACCAACCCTCCCAGCGCCCGGGATGATCGTTCCGGGTCGCGTGTCGCAGCATAGCGGGCCACTACGATGGTGCGACCATGCCACCGCGACCGTCCCTCCCGAGTGACGACCTCTACGAACGACTCGGCGTGCCCACCGATGCGAGCATCGAGGCGATCGAAGTCGCCTGGCGCGCGCTGCTGCGCGTCCATCACCCCGACGTCGCCGGAGAGCGTGAGCTCGAGGTCGCGAAGCGGATCAACGTCGCGCACGACTGGCTCGCCGATCCGGTCCTCCGCGCTCGCTACGATCGCGAGCGAGGCCTCCGCCATCGGGCGGGACCGCGCGGCGACGGCCACAGCGCCTGGCATGCCCGCGATGGCGACGGCGAGGCGAGGCCGGCTCGCCGGCGACCCGTCGCCGACGAGCGGACGGCCGTGGAGCGGTTCCTCGCGCGGCTGGCGACGCTGACGCCCGTCGAGATCGACCGGCTCGCCCTCGCGGAGCCGCCGCCGATCGCGTTCGGGGCCACCATCCGTCGGTTCCTGCCGCCGGCCCAGGCGGATGCGCTCGATGCCATCGAGGCCGCGGTGGCAGCCCATCTGCCGCCGGCCGCCGACCGGCCGGCGATCCGCGACGCCATCGACGGCTACGCCACCGAGCTGGTCCTCGGACCGTTCCTCGACGAGCTGCTCAGCGAGCCGTTCCGGAGTCGTGCCAAGGAGCGGCTCACCCGTGGCTGGGACGCCGCGGTCGGACAGCCGCGCTATGGACCGAACGGAACCGCCGTCACGGCGCTGTGCCGCCGGCTCGCCGCGCTCGACGACGCCGGCCGACGAGCCCTCGCGGCCACCGGCAGCCGCGACCGGCTGGGCGACGACCCGTGGCCGCCAGGGATCTCCCCGGAAGACGACGAGGCGTTCCGGGTCTCGTCCCTCCTTGCCCAGCGGGATGCCGCGGCCGCGATCGATGACGTCCGCGCCGGTCGGGCCGCCGCGCGCCTGGCGCATCTCCTCGTCGTGCGCCACGCCTTCGCGCCCCGGGAGTTCGCCGCGCTCACGGCTCCGTGGCGGGGGTGGCTCCTGCCGCCCGATCCGGCGCCGCCCGGCGTCCGCCGGCCGAGGATCTAGGGGCGGCGCTCGTTCACGTGGTGGTCCGCGGCACGACCGGGTCCGGCCCCGGGCCGGCGGGGCCTACGAGTTCTTGAGGGTGATCCGCTCGATGATGTCCGCGACGTCCTCGCATCCGTCGATCGTCGCCTCGAGGACGTCATAGACCTTGCGCCACTTGATGATGTCGATGGGGTCACGGGTCTCGAACAGGGTCGCGATGGCCGACCGGCCGATCCGATCGCCCTCGTTCTCGAGGCGGTGGATCTCGATGCGGTACTTGTCGAGGCCTTTGAAGCCGCGCAGGTGGCCCAGCGCCTCGTGGATCTGCTCGCACTGGCGGACCAGGATCGAGGCCAGCTCCACGGACGCGGCACTCGGCGCGTCGATCTTGTACAGGACGAAGGCGTCGGCGATCTCCTCGATGCCGTCGAGGACGTCATCGAGACCGCTGATGAGCGCGTGCATGTCCTCGCGGTCGAACGGGGTGACGAACGTCGCCTCGAGCTTGTGCCCGATCGTGTGGCTGATCTCGTCGCCGCGATGCTCGGCGTCACGGATCTCGCCGGCGCGCCGCTCCACCTCGTCCCAGGAACGGAGCATGGCCTCGAGCAGGCGGGCGCCGCCGAGCACGTTGGCCGCGTCCTCCACGAACAGGTCGTAGAAGCGTTCCTCGCGCGGGACCAGCCGGAGTCGCACGGCAACAGGGTACCGGTTCGTGCCATGCTCGGAGCGTGGACGCCGTCGTCATCGTCTTCGTCATCGCCCAGGCGGTCGTCCTGGCCCTTGCCCTCGCGGTCGCCATCAACCGCGGACGCGCACTCGACGAGATCCGCGAGCAGGTCGGCCCGGCCGAGGGGCCGTCACCCGAGGTCGCCAGCGACGACGAGCTGGCTAGCCACGTCCGGCGGCTCGTGACCGCGGCGGCATCGGCCCGGTTCGAACTCGACGGCGCACGGCGCGACCTCGCCTACCTGATCGAGCTCATCGGCATCGGCATCGTCCGCCTGACGGACGACCGGCGGATCGAGCTCGCGAACGTCGCGGCGCACGCGTTCCTCGACCGGTCGGCGGGGTCCCTCATCGGCCTGACGATCACGGGCGCGTTCCTCGACGCGCGGATCGAGGCGATCGTCGAGACCGCCCGGGAGACCGGTTCCGCGACGGGCGAGGTCCGCCTCCGACCGGATGGCGCCGCCCTGATCGTGCGCGCCCGGCGATCGCCGGTCGAGGGTCTGTGGCTCGTGCTGGAGGACGTCTCGGAGCTGCGTCGCCTCCAGCAGATCCGGGCGGAGTTCATCGACAATCTCTCGCACGAGCTGCGGACGCCGCTGACGACGGTCAGCCTGCTCGCCGAGACGCTGACGCGCGAGGCCGAGGCCGCGGGCGACGTGATCCCCTCGCGGATGCGCGACCGGATCGGCAAGATCGAGGTGGAGACCGGGCACCTCGTCCAGATGGTCACCGAGTTGCTGGACCTGTCGCGGATCGAGACCGGCGCGGCGCCCATCCTCCTCGACGACGTGGACCTTGCCCGTCTCGCCACGACCTCCACGGAACGGCTTCGCCTGTTCGCCGACCGCCAGGGCGTCATCCTCGCGGTCGAGGTGCCCGACGCGATCCCGATGGTCCGCGGCGACGAGGCGCGGATCGGGCAGGTGCTGGTCAACCTCCTGCACAACGCGGTGAAGTTCAGCCCGGACGGGGGAGACGTGACGGTCCGCGTGCGGGCGGGCACCGGCGAAGTCGTAACGTCCGTCGAGGATCATGGCGTGGGCGTCCCGAAGAGCGCGCAGGCCCGCGTGTTCGAGCGGTTCTACAAGGTGGACCGTGCCCGCGTGCGCGGCGAGGCCGGGGGCACCGGCCTCGGGCTCGCGATCGCGCGTCACGTCATCGAGCAGCACGGCGGACGGATCTGGGTGGAATCCGAGGAGGGCCACGGCTCGACCTTCTCGTTCGCCCTGCCGGTCCCGCCGACCCAGCCCTGAGGGAGTCCCATGGCCCGCCTGCACGTCGCCACGCTGAACATCCGCAATCTCGCCGACCGCTGGTTCGAACGGCTGCCCCTGCTCCTGGCCGACATGGCCGCGCTCCAGCCGGACCTCCTGGGCCTCCAGGAGGTGGTCTACGTCATGCAGCAGGACCGCCTGCTCGGGGCGGCCGGGGACGGGCACTATGCGGTGCGGCGTGGCTGGGCCGGCCGTCCCGAGTACGGGAACAGCCTCCTCGTCAAGGCAACCCTCGACGCCTCGGAGCCTGAGCGGCTCGACCTCGGACTGAACCGGTCGGCGCAGCGGGTCGTGGTCCGCCTGCCCGGCGGTGAGCGCGTCCTCGTGGTCGTGACGCACCTCCACCACCTCGTGCCCGACGAGTCCATCCGGGACGAGCAGACGGCGGCGCTGCTCGCGTGGCTGGCCGACGCGCCCGCCGCGGACGCGACGGTCGTCATGGGTGACTTCAACGCCGACCCGGCGGAGCCGGCCTATGCGCGGTTGGGCGAGGCCGGTCTTCGCTCGGCGTATCTCGAGGCGAACGGCGCCGAGCCCGCCGTGACATGGCCGTCAGGACTCCAGGCGCCGGCGATGGACACCGATGGCGACCCCGACTGCCTCGACTACATCTGGGTCCGCGGGGCCGTGCGCGTCGTGGACGCCCGACTGGCCTTCGATCGGCCCGATCCGGACGATCCCACGATCTACCCGAGCGACCATCTCGGGATCAGCGCCCACCTCGAGATCGGCTAGGTCCCGATCGTGATGACCCCCGGGCGGACCCTTCGACTCGCGCACCGCGGTGACTGGCGGGTCGCGCCGGAGAACTCGATCGCGGCGCTGCAGGCGGCGCTGGCGATCCCCGGGTGCGACGGGCTCGAATTCGACGTGCGCCGCTCATCGGACGGGGTCCCGGTGCTGCTCCATGACGAGACGCTCGATCGAGTCCAGGGCCGCCCCGACCGCGTCGACGCGCTGACAGCCGACGCGCTCGAGGCATTGGGGATCCCCTCGCTGGCCGACGCCCTGGCGGCCGCCGGCCGGCGAGCGTTCCTGGACGTCGAACTGAAGGGTGAGCACGATCGCGCCGTGGTCGAGGTGCTCGCGGCGGCGCGCGGTGCCGACCTGCGCGGCGCGGTCGTGTCGTCGTTCGATGGCGCGACGCTCGAGCGCGTGGCCGGGCTTGCTCCGGCCTGGCCGCGGTGGCTGAACTCGGACGCGTTCGATGCCTCCGTGGTGGCCACGGCCGTCGATCTCCGCTGTCGTGGCGTGGCCGTCTGGTGGGAATCGATCAGTGACGCTTCGCTGGCCGCCGCGCGCGACGCCGGGTTGGATGTCGCGGTCTACACGGTCCGGCGACGCGCGACGTTCGACCGGCTCTCACGCCTCGGGATCGTGGCGGCCTGCGTGGAGGCCGCGGCCCTCGACGGCTGACACGGACGTTCGGTCGGCCCGGTGCGCCCGCGCTGACCCGGGCCACGGCGACCCGGGGCGGCGGTCAGCAGCAGCCCGTCCCGCCGCAGCAGCCGGCGTCCCCGGCGATCGGCAGGACCGAGCTTGGCCGCGGGAGCGAGGCCGCGCGGACACGGTCCGGGCTCCAGTCGAGGGGCTTCACCGCGCGGACGATGACCGAGTGCATCCCGTCGGCCACGACGTGGCTGCGCTCGAGTTCGATCCCGGTCAGACCCGCCGCGGCCAGCCCTTCCCGGTACTCCGAGAAGGACAGGGCGCCGGCGACGCATCCGACGAGGCTGCCCCGGCTGGCTCGATCGTCCGGTGAGAGGTGATCATCCGCGACGACGTCGCTGACACCCATCCGGCCACCCGGCCGAAGGACGCGCGCGACCTCGCGCAGGACCGCGGCCTTGTCCAGCGAGAGGTTGATCACGCAGTTGCTGATGACGACGTCCACCGACGCATCGGGGAGGGGGACGGCCTCGATGGCGCCCTTGAGGAACGCCACGTTCGTCGCGCCGGCGGCGATCTTGTTGCGCTCGGCGAGCTCGAGCATCTCGTCGGTCATGTCGAGGCCGTACGCGAACCCGGTCGGACCGACGCGCTGGGCCGACAGCAGCACGTCGATGCCGCCTCCAGACCCGAGGTCGAGGACGATCTCGCCCGGGGCCAGGGCGGCCACCGCCGTGGGATTGCCGCATCCCAGGCTCGCGAGGACGGCCTCGGCTGGCAGGCCCTCGCGCTCGTCGGCGCCGTACAGCGCGTCGCCGAAGGCGATCGATCCGTCCGGTGCGCAACAGCTGGCCGCCGCATCGGATGGGGTCGGATCGCCGGTCAGGACGGCCCGGGCCGCGTCGGCGTAGCGGGACCGGACCTGCTCGCGCAGGTCGTCGTGATCGGTGGTGGTCGAACTGGTCATGGCTCAGGCCACGCAGCAGGCGGGGTCGGCCTTGGCCGACGGCGCCAGGGTCATGGCCAGACGAGCACGGAGCGGCTCGATGCGCCGCGCGGGCGAGACGTGCGTTCCCGCCACGCCAGCGGCGCGAAGGGTCGCGAGGTGGATGGCCCGGTGGTCCGGATCGGGTCGGCGCCGTCCGGCGTCGATCAGTCTCGCGACGATAGGGTCGATCATGGCTTGGGTGTCCTCCGGGCGCTGATATCGATGTCCGCCACTATCCACGATATATCGATACTTGTCAATATCGACGTCGACCGATATGCTGTCGGCATGGCTCGAACGCGTGCGACATCCCCGATCGACCCGGACGCCCGCCTCCTGGCGGCGTTGGCGGATCCCACGCGCCTCGCGATCGTTCGCCAGCTGGCAGCGGGCGAGACCTGTGCCTGCGACTTCACGAGCAGTTGCGACGTGGGGCAGCCGACGGTCTCGCATCACCTGCGGGTGCTGCGCGAGGCCGGTGTCGTGACGTCGGAACGCCGGGGTCAGTGGATCTGGTATCAGCTCGAGCCGTCGGTCGCGGATCGCCTCGCGGCGATCGCGCGAACCCTCGCCCCGGGTCTCATCACCCTCGCCCCACGCGCCGGAGCGCCGACCGGGGCGACGGCCGACCCGGCGGCACCGATCGCGCGGGCCTGACGCCCAGCGGCGAGCCGCGTCCTACAGCAGGTCCGGCGCGACCAGCCAGCGGAGCGTGCCCGCCCCATCCTCGAGCGGTCGACCGATGTCGATCCGGGCGAACGCCCCCTTCTTCATCGGGATCGCGCCGGCGCCCGAGAGCCGCGCCACCAGATCGCTGAAGTCGGGGTCGTGGCCCACGAACACCGGTCGAAGGGGGTCCCCGTGCTCCTGGAGGATCGCCTCCAGCACGGCGGCATCGAGCGGGCCGGCGAGGCGGTCGTCGAGGCCGACGGGCCGGCCGAGGTGGAGCGCGACGATCTCCGCCGTCCGGAGGGCCCGGACCTTCGGAGACGAGACGATGAGGTCCGGGGCGAACCCGGCGTGGTCGAGGAACCGTCCCAGCCGGTCCGCCTGGCGCTCGCCCTTGTCGCTGAGGGGTCGAGCCGCGTCGGGCCCATCCCAGGCGGCCGGGTCGCCCGCGTGCGCGTGTCGAAGCAGGTGCAGCTGGGTCATGCGTCGCTCGCGCTTCGCGGGGTCACGCGCTGCTCGTGGCGCCCGCTGCGGCCTCGCGGTCGCGAAGCGCGAGCGGGATGAACCGCTCCACGTGCGCTCGGACGAGCGCGAGTGTCGCGCGGTAGACGGTCATCCGCTCGTCCTCCGTGCCGGTCGCGGCGGCCGGGTCCTCGAGGCTCCAGTGGTGTGACGCGTGCCGACCGGGGAAGACCGGACAGACCTGTCGCGCCTCGTCGCAGACCGTGATCACGTGGTCGAACGACGTCGAGAGATATTCGGTCACGGACTTGGCCCGCGCCCAGCCATGGTCGATACCCGCCTCGTCGAGGGTGCGCAGGGCCAAGGCGTTGAGGCCGTTCGGGTGCGTACCCGCGCTGTGGACCTCGAAGTCGGCGCCGCCGAGGTGGCGGAGCAGGCCCTCCCCGAAGATGCTCCGGCACGAGTTGCCGGTGCACACGAACAGCACCCGGATGGGTCGTGGTTCGCTCGTCACGGGTTGAGGTCCTCGACCTCGCCGCTGGCCAGGAAGACGACGTCCTCGGCGATGTTCGTCACGCGATCCCCGATCCGCTCCACGTAGTGCGCCGCGAACAGGATCCGCGTCCCGCGCTCCACATTGTCGGGGTGGGCCCGCATGAGGTCGACGACCTCGGCGAAGGTCTTGTGGTAGAGCGCGTCGATCTCGTCATCCCGGGCCGCGACCTCGCGGGCGGCGACCTGATCGACGTCGACGAGCGCCCGGAGGATCCCGTGGACGAGCGACGCCGCGAGCTCGCCCATCGCCGGCAGGTCCACGTACTCCTTGAGCGGTGGTTCCGGCGCGAGCTTGCGCACCTGCTTCGCCACGGACGCGGCATGGTCACCGATCCGCTCGAGCTCGTACGTCACGTGATCGAGCGACAGCAGGAACCGCAGGTCGCGGGCGACGGGTGCCTGCGTGGCGATCGTGCTCGCGATCAGGCTGGAGGCATGGCGTTGCGCTTCGTTGATGCGCCCATCGCCCACGATGACCGCCAGTGCGGCGTCCGCGTCGTGATCCACGAGCGATCGGATCGCGGCCCGGATCTGCTCCTCGACCAGCACGCCCATGCGCAGGACCCCGTCCTTGACATCGCGCAGCTCGCGGTCGAGGGCACTTCGCGGGGCATGCGCCTCGGCGGCGGTCGGCACGCTCTCGGAGCGACCCATGATCTCGGTGAGCTGTTCCTCGAGGGCGTCGGCCCGTCCCTGGTCGGTCATCGGTGACTCCTCGCCGCTCAGCCGAACCGGCCGGACACGTAGTCCTCGGTCAACTGATGCTTCGGCTTCGTGAAGATGTCGAGCGTCCGGCCCTGTTCCACGACGTACCCGGCCCGATCGTCGCCCATCGTCATGAAGACCGTGGTGTCGGACGCGCGGGCCGCCTGCTGCATATTGTGGGTGACGATCACGATCGTGTAGTCCCGCTTGAGTTCCGCCATCAGGTCCTCGATCTGGAGCGTGGACCGCGGATCGAGGGCGGAGCACGGCTCGTCCATGAGGATGACCTCGGGCTCGATCGCGATCGTCCGGGCGATGCACAGACGCTGCTGCTGGCCGCCCGACAGGGCCATCCCCGACTGGCCGAGCTTGTCCTTGACGTCGTCCCACAGCGCGGCCCGACGGAGGCTGCGCTCCACGAGCTCGCTCATGTCGCCCTTGTAGCCGTTGAGCTTCGCGCCGAACGCGACGTTCTCGTAGACGGACTTCGGGAACGGATTCGGCTTCTGGAACACCATGCCGACGCGGCGGCGCACCGCGACCGGATCCACCTCCCGCCCGAAGAGGTCCTGACCGTCGAGGAAGACGCGGCCCTCGGTGCGATAGCCGGGGACGAGGTCGTTCATCCGGTTCATGGTCCGGATCAGCGTGGACTTCCCGCAGCCGGAGGGCCCGATCAGCGCGGTGATCCGCTGCCGCGCGACCTTGAGATCGACGTTCCGGACGGCACGGAACGATCCGTAGAAGCAGGAAACGTCCTGGAGTTCGATCACCGGGTCGGCATCGGTCGACGGGTCGGTGTCGGCGGGGCTCGACGAATGCATGGGGGCGATCCGGATCGTCGGACCCGCCCCGTCCTCGACGGTGGGGCGTGGCGGCGCCTCGGACGATGTGGCGTGCACAGGGGACTCCTCTACCACTGGATGTTCCTCGACAGGCGGGCCCGGACGAACAGGGCCAGGGCGTTCAGGACGAGCATCAGGATCAGGACCACGATGATCGCGGCGGACGCGAGGCCGTGGAAGTCGGCCTGCGGCCGGGTGGCCCAGTCGTAGACCTGGATCGGCAGGACCGTGTAGCCGCCCTCGAACGGCTGGGGCAGGAACGTCACGAACGTGAACGCGCCCACCAGGATCAGGGGCGCGGTCTCGCCGATCGCCCGGGCCATCGCCAGGATGATCCCGGTCATGATCCCCGGCGCCGCGGCCGGGAGGACCGCCCGGCGCACCATCTGCCAGCGCGACGCACCCAGCGCATAGGCGCCCTCGCGCTGGGCATCGGGGACGGCCTTGATGGCCTCCATCGAGGCGATGATCACCACCGGCAGGATCAGGAGCGCCAGCGTCAGCGCCCCCGAGATCACCGTGAACCCGAGGCCGATGCCGCGGACGAAGATCGCCAGCCCGAAGATGCCGTAGATGACCGACGGCACGCCGGACAGGTTGGAGATGTTCGTTCGCAGGGCCCGCGTCAGCCGACTGTCGCCGGCGTATTCGGCGAGGTACAGCGCCGCCGCGACGCCGATCGGGAACGCGATGATCCCGACGATGGCGGACACCTGGAGCGAGCCGATGAGCGCCGGGAAGATGCCCGCCCGTTCCGGGCGACGCGACGGCACGCCCGTGATGAACTCGGGGTCGAGCCACGGGATGCCCTGGACCAGGACGTCATAGAGCAGCAGCAACAGCGTGAGGAGCAGGATACCGATGGCGGCCATGCAGGCTCCGTAGAACACGGTGCCCGTGAGCCGGCGGCGCATCAGTGCCGGCTCGAACCGCGCGCTGGCCGGGTCCACCGGACGCGTCGCGAGCGCGCCCATCAGTAGGCCACCTTGAATCGCCGGATGACCCGGTTGCTGATCATGTTGAGGATCAGGGTCATCGCGAAGAGCGTGGCGGCGACCGCGAAGAGCGCCCGGAACTGGACCGAGTCCTGCGGTGTGTCACCGAGGCTGATCTGGATGATGAAGGCGGTCATCGTCTGGATGCTCTCGAGCGGGTTGAGCGTGAAGTTCGGCTGCGTCCCGGTCGCAAGGACCACGGCCATCGTCTCGCCGATGGCGCGGCTGATCGCGAGGATGATCGACGCCATCACGCCCGACAGCGCGGCCGGGAAGACGACCTTGCGCACGACCTCGAAGCGCGTCGCGCCCATCGCGTAGGCGCCCTCCCGCATGCCGCGCGGGACGGCGCGCATCGCATCCTCGGAGATGGACGCGATCAGCGGGGTGATGAGGAGCCCCACGACGATCCCGCCGGCCAGGGCCGAGAACGTGCCGATGCGGTCCGCCCCGATGATCGGCTTGAGGATGTTCGGGGTGAGGAAGTAGAGCGCGAAGAAGCCGAGCACGATCGTCGGCACCCCGGCGATCGTCTCGAGCATGGGCTTGATGACGTTGCGCGTGCGTGGCCCCGCGTACTCCGACAGCAGGGCGGCCGCCAGGAGACCGAGCGGCACCGCGATGATCACCGCGATCGCCGCCACGAGGACCGTGCCCGACACGAGCGCGAGGACCCCGAACGCATAGGGCTTGATCGATGCCGACCAAGAGGTCCCGAGGAAGAACTCGAGCGGGCTGACCTCCGTGAAGAACTGGACGGTCTGGCCGGCCAGGACGACGACGATGCCGAGGGTCGTGATCACGCCGATCGCGGCCGCGCCGAAGAGGAGCGCCTCGATGACGCGCTCGCTGATGGGGCGCGTGCGCGTGAGTGGGGCCGGGCGACGCGTCATCCGATGTCGAACCTCTGTGTGGCCGGTGAGGGGAGGGGGCCGGCGAGCCGGGATGAGCGAGACGCACCGGCCCGATCCGAGCGACGGGCCGGTGCGTTCGTGGAGGAGGGGAGCCGCGTCAGCCGCCGGTGGCAGCCGCCCATGCGTCCTTCGACGCCTGGAGGAGGTCATCGGGGAGGGCGACGTAGCCGACCTCCGCCGACAGGGTGTTGGTGTTCTCGAGATAGAAGTCCACGAACGCCTTCAGTTCGGGCCGGGTCGTCGCCTTCGCGCTGTCCGGGTAGATGAACAGCGGGCGGGACAGCGGCGCGTAGCTGTTGTCGTTGATGGTCGCGTCGGTCGGTCCGACGCACCCGCCGCCCTCCTCGGCGTCGACCTCGAGGGCCTTGAGCTGGTCCTGGTTCTCGACGAAGTAGGCATACCCGAAGAACCCGATCGCGTAGGTGCTGCCGCCTACGCCGGTGACCAGCGTGTTGTCGTCCTCGGACTGCGTGGCGTCCTGCGTGGCCGCGTCCACCTCGCCGTTGATGACCTCGGTGAAGTAGTCGAAGGTGCCGGAGTCCGCGCCAGGCATGAACCGGACGACCTTCTCGGCCGGGAACGAGGGGTCCACGTCGGACCAGAGCAGGTCCGGACTGGAGTCCGGGCCGTAGATGGCCGCCAGCTGCGAGACCGTCAGGCACGTGGCGAAGGTGTTCGCCGGGTTCACGACGACCGACAGGCCATCGATCGCGACCTGGAGTTCGACGTACTCGACGCCGTTCGCATCGCACGCGAGACCTTCGCCCTCGTCGTCGGCCTTGATCGGCCGCGAGGCGTCGTTGATGTCGGTCTCGCCGGTGCAGAACTTCTTGAAGCCGCCGCCGGTACCCGAGAAGGCCACCGGGACCTGGACGCCGGGGTTCTCGATCTGGAACTCCTCGGCGACCGCCTGGGTGATCGGGAACACCGTGCTGGAACCGTCGATGCTGACCGTCCCCGACAGCGCGGGATCGGCGGACGGGGCGGTCGAACCGCCCGACGGGGCGTTTGACGGGGCGCCGGACGAGGCGGCGCTGGAGCAGGCCCCGGCGGCGACGAGCGCCACGAGGGCGATGGCGCCGAGGCGAGTCCTTGAGGTCTTGGTCACGTCGATGGATCCTCCGAATTTGGGCGCCGGGACGTCCGGCCGATTCCTGTCTGGCCGTCCCCAACCTCGGTGCCGCGGGTCAACGGTTCGTTGGTGCGTCGTTAACACTTCGTGAATCCGGGCCCGGTGCGTCGAGTAGCATCCCGGCTGGATGAGCATCGACCAGCTGGCGTTCCTCGGGCTCCTGCTGGCCATGCCGTTGCCGCTGTGGCGGCTCGCCGCCTCGGCGCCCGTCCGGTATCGACGCCGCGACCAGGTGGCGCTCGTCGCGGTGTTGACGGGGTACTCGGCCGCGGCCGTCGGCCTCGCGATCGGATGGCGGGAACTGCTCCCGGGTGCGACCGCCGCGGCGGCAACGGTCGTCCTCGCGCTCTGGTGGCGCGCTCGGCCCGGGTTCGGCGGTCGGGCCGGCATCCCGCCCGGTCGTCTGCTCGTGCATCCGACCGGGCCCATCGACGAACCCGACCACCTCGAGCGCCTGGCGAAGCGATACGGCCCGATCTTCAAGATCGGTGCCACCTTCCCGGTCCCGACGCTGACCCCGATCGTCTGCGTCGTCGGCCACGACCTGGGCCTGGAACTCCTGCGCGACCATGGCTCGGCGCTCGAGGTCTACCCGCCGTTCCCCACCAGCCGGCTCATCCCGCGCGGCTTCCTGCGGAACATGACCATCGAGGACCACGATCGCTATGCGCCGGTCTTCAGGAGCGCGTTCTCAGCGGTCGTCGACGACGGGTTCGAGCGGTACGTGGCTGACGCGGCCCGGCGGGCGCTGGCGGCGATGGCGGCCGACGGCGCGACTCGCCCCGACCGCGGCATCTCGCCCGCCGGGCACCTGCGCTCGTTCGCGTTCGACGTCCTCGGCCGGTGGCACTTCGGCGTCGAGGCCGGCACGCCCGAGCAGGCTCGGCTCGCGGCCAGCTACCGCGCGATGGACATCCCGATGTTCGCGCGCTGGACGACCAATCGATCACGCCGCCGGACGTGGCAGTCGACGGTCGCCGAGCTGGCGCGGGACGTCGACCATCCCGCCAGCGATACTGCCGATCCGCCTCGATCCGTGCTCGGCGACGCGCTGGCCACCGCGCGCCATCCTGATCGGCAGGGTGGTGGAGGGCTTGACGAGGCAACGGTCATCGGGAACGTCCTGCAGATGCAGGAGTCGGGTACCCAGGACCTGTCTGCCCTGCTGCTGTGGGTCGTCAAGCATCTCGGGGATCACCCGGTCTGGGTCGATCGCGTCCGGGACGAGGCGACGGCGACGACCGCCGCCGCCGAGGCCACGACGCCCGACCGCTCGATGGCCGAGAAGGTCGTCCGCGAGTCACTCCGCCTCGAGCAGAGTGAGTTCCTCGTCCGGCGGACGACGGCCGACATCCGGTTCCGGGGCTTCCTCCTGCCGAAGGGCTGGCGGATCCGGATCTGCATCCGCGAGGGCCATCGCGACCCCGCGGCCTTCCTCGATCCATCGAGGTTCGACCCCGATCGGTTCGGCGGTGCCCTGCCTCCTCCCTCCCGGTACGCCCCGTTCGGCATGGACCGACATCGGTGCGTGGCGGCGCAGCTGGTCCCGCTCATCGGCCGGATCTTCGTCGAGGAGCTGGCCCGCGGGTATCGGCTCGCGATCGTGGCCGACGGGCCGCGCGAGCACGGGCGGTTCCACTGGCAGCCCAGCCCGCGACTGCGGGTCAGGCTCGAGCCGCGGACCTAGGGTCGTCGCGCTGCGATCGGACGGTGAGGCGGGACGCCGGGTCTAGACCACTCGCCCGACCACCAGCCCCGCCAGGAGGGCCGCCATGCCGATGGCCAGCGAACCGCCCAGATTGGCGGTCGCCGCGATCCAGGCACCGGACTCCATCAGACGCCACGACTCCAGCATGAAGGTCGAGAACGTGGTGTAGGCGCCGAGGAACCCGATGAGGACCGGACCGCGGATCTCGGCGGGCAGGTCCGTCCGATCCTGGCTCAGGACGAACAGCACCCCGAGGGCGAACGAGCCCGAGGCGTTGACCAGCAGCGTGCCCCAGGGAAAGCCGGCGCCCAGGCGCCCGGTCACCACCGAATCGATGCCGTAGCGCGCGATCGCGCCGGCAAAGCCGCCCAGACCGATCCACAGCAGGGTCATCGTGCCTCCCTCGTTGCCGCGGCGATGGTACGTTGCGCATCCGGAGTACGTCGGGTGAGACCGACCAAGGAGTAGCGACGATGGCCAAGAAGCAGACACACGCGGTCGATGCCGTGATCGAGGCGGCGTCGGGTCTGGCCGACAACGCGCACGATCTCGTCGTGCCGATCACGAAGGGCGCCGCCCGGGAGCTGCGCAAGCTCGAAGGCAAGCTCGGCGATGCGCGCAAGACGGAGTCGAAGCGATTCCGCCAGCTGGCGGCCGCCCAGGCGTCCCGGGGCAAGAAGCAGGTGGCGAAGCGGACGCGCCAAGCCGGCAAGGCCGCAGCCGACGTGGCGCGGATCGCCGGTCGGGTCGCCGAGATCGTCGGCGAGGCGATCGGGAACGCGACGAACACGGCCGTCTCCGCCGCGACCGACATCGGTGAGGCCTCGGTGCGGGCGGCCGAGGCGGTCTCGCCGGTGAAGGCACCGGCGATCCCGAGCGTCGCGACGCCGGCGCCGACTCGGGCTCGCACGGCTCGACCCGCGGCAGCCAAGGCATCGTCGACACGACCGGCGGCGTCGAGGTCGTCGACAACGAGCGCCGCCGCCAAGCCCAAGCCGGCGGCCGCGAAGCCCAAGGCGGCGGCCGCCAAGCCCAAGCCGGCGGCCGCGAAGCTCAAGGCGGCGGCCGCCAAGCCCAAGCCGGCGGCCGCGAAGCCCAAGCCGACGACCACCTCCAGGTCGACGTCCAGGGCGCGCCCCACCCGCAAGCCGACGACCGGCGCCTGAGCGTCCGCGTGGGCGCGGCGCCCGCCCCGGCGCACGTCCTGGCGTCGATCGACGTCGGTTCCAGCTCGCTCCACCTGCTCGTCGCTGAACGGACGCCCGACGGTCTTCGGCCGGTCGCCGACGAGTCGATCTTCCTCGGTCTCGGCCAAGCCATCGTCGAGCGCGGACATCTCGGCGCCGACGCCATCGACGCGCTGGTCGTCGCGCTCGGGACGTACGTGACCGATGCCCGCGCCCTCGGCGCGTCGCAGATCACGATCGTGGCCACGGACCCGCTGCGTCGCGCGGGTGACGGCGTGGGCGTCGTCGCCGCCGTGGACCGGGCGATCGGGCTTCCCCTCCACGTCCTCACCCATGAGGAGGAGGCCTACCTGACCGCGATCGGGGTCACCGGCGGGCGGGCGGTGGATGGCGAGACGGCGATCATCGATGTCGGCGGGGGCAGCAGTGAGGTCTGCCTCATCGCCCCCGATCGGCATCCGGTCGCGATGGGTCTCCGGCTGGGCGCGGAGCGGCTGACCCGACACCACGTCCGACACGATCCACCCACGCCCGACGAGATCACGGCGATGGCGGCCGAGGCCGCGACGCTCGTCGCCGCCCTCCCGGAGGGCCACCCGGGCGAGATCATCGCGGTCGGAGGGACCGTGTCCAACCTGCTCAAGGTGGTGCGGTCGGGCGCTCGCGAGGGCCGCCTGACGCGCGACGACGCCGCTCGCGGCCTCGCGCTCCTCGGCGCGGAGCCGGCGGACGCGTCGGCCGAGCGGTTCGCGATCAGGCCGATCCGGTCGCGGATCCTGCCCGCGGGCGCCGTGATCATCGAGGCGATCCTGGCGCGCTTCGGCGCCGACGCGGTCCACGTGATGGACGCGGGGATCCGGGAGGGCGCGATCCTGGCCGCGGATGCGGCGGGACGGGCATGGCGCGACCGCCTGCCGGTGCTCGCGCGAGGCTGGCTCGACCCGCTCCGAGCCCCCGACGCGTGACCTAGAGGCCCGCGACCACTCGACCGAGATTGCGCCGGAAGGCGACGCCCGCGACTCCCCGCCACGACCCCGCCAACGTCCGCCGCAGCCGGGCGACCTCGCGCTCCCGGCTGACGAGGTACCGGCCGATCGCCGCGCTCTCGAGTGCGGACAGGTCGCCGGCGTGCTCGACGAGGAAGGCCCGGGCCATCGAGGCCGAGACGTCGGCGTCGTGCATCTCGCCGAGGTGGTCCTGGACCGCCGTGACCCGGGCGATGAGCGGTGCGGCCTCGTCGCCCAGCGCCTCCCGGACGAACTCGAGCGTGTAGCGGAGCCACTTGGCCGCGATGCGCAGATCGTGCAGCGTCTCCACGTCCGCCCAGCGCAGGACCGGCTCGTAGCCGCGGACCTGCTCGTAGGCGGCCCAGATGCGCGACGGCGCGGTGTCACGGACGCGGTGGGGCTGCACCGGTCCGACCGGCAGCACGGCCGCGCCCTCGGTCCGGACGAAGTCGCGATAGTCATCGACCCAGCGCTTGTAGCCGTCGGAGTCGAGCTCCCGCGCCAGGAGGACTCGGGCGTCCTCCCGATGGGCGCGCCAGTCCGCGAGCAGCGGCTCGAGGCCCCGCTGCTCCGCGACGGGGAGATCCGCGCGATAGCGGTCGGCTGCCTCGAGCAGGACGTCGAGGTCCCGGACGGCGCCGAGTCGAGCGGCGATCTCGCGCAACCCATTGCGGAACCGCTTGGTTCGCGCCGGCCGGAACGCGCCCCCGAACACGCGCCAGGCGGCGCGCTGGCGCCGCGTGGCGACGCGCATCGAGTGCAGGTCCTCCGGGTCCTTGCCCTCGCGGGTCCCCGCCTCGCGCGCCAGCATCCGGGCGAGGTGGAAGCGCAGGACCTTGCGACCGGCCTCCGCGATGTGGTCCTCGGCGAGGACCCCGGCGGTCTTGCTGACCAGCAGGCGCGGGGCGTCGGCTTCGGCGGTCGGCTCCGGTTCGGCGGTCGACTCGGATCCGGAGGTCGACACCGGTCCGGATCTCGACGCCGGTTCGACGGGATCGGTCGGCGCGGCCCCATCGCCGGCGTCGATCACCGGCGCCATGACGCCGACGAGCCCGGCCGCGTCGGCCGGCTCGGTCGCCTCGGGCAACGGGATGTCACTGTCGTCGGTCTCGGGCTCCCCTCGCAGGGCGGCCAGCGCGGCGTCCAGCTTGCTGCCGGTGGCCCGCCGAAGCGCAGGATCGGCGGCGAATGTCGCGGCGAGACCCGCCAGTCGCGACTCGTCCCCCCTGGTCAGCTCCGCCTCGAGTTCGACGAACCGTCCGACGACACGCTTCCCGGTCACCACGTCCACTTCATCCAGGCTGAGTTCGACGCGCGTCCCACCGTCGCGCAGCTGGCGCTTCCGACGCAACTGGCGGACGGTCACCACCTCGAGGAGCGGCGCATCCCCGGCGTGCTCCAGGACGAACGCCCGCGCGTCCGACGGTGGCCAGTCGATGGGCGGGCTGGCCTTGTCGGCGGGACCCTCGATCTCCTCGCGGCCGACGGAGCCACCGGCACCATCGCGCGCCGCGAGCGACTTCACCGACACCATCGTGCCGGTACGCGAGCCGCGCAGCCGGACGGCATACCCGGCGCGCGCCATCGCCCGATCCGCGGTGTCCACGTAGCGATCTTCGAGCTGGGTCGCGCGCGGCTGCGACGCCCCGACGAAGGGGCCGATGTCGCTCGCCGTGAGATAGCGCTCTGCCGCGGTCAGGTCCAGGACGCGGAACTTCAACTCGACCTCGATGTGCTTGGCGGTGTCGGTCATGCGCGTGGATCCAGGGAGCCCGCCCCGGCCCCAGGACGGCGCGGTGCGTCGCTGACGAAGCCGTGCGTCAGGGCGATCGTCTTGAGCGTCTCGAACGTGTCGATCGTGCCCGCCGCGCCGTTGATGTCCTCGCTGCGGCGCCACGTCCCGTTACCACCCAGCTGCCAGGACCGCCGGTCGTCCTCGAGCATCAGGTCGATGATCGTGACGAGCCGCGAGCGAGCCTCCGGGTCCTCCACCGGGACGATCGCCTCGACGCGACGGTCGAGGTTGCGATCCATGAGATCGGCCGAGCCGATGTACCACTCGCGCTCGCCGCCGTTCTCGAACGACCAGATGCGCGAGTGCTCGAGGAACTCCCCGATGATCGAGCGGACCCGGATGCGATCGCTCACGCCGTCGAGCCCGGGCTGGATGGAGCAGCCGGCGCGGATGATGAGGTCGACATCGACGCCCGCCTGCGACGCGCGGTACAGCGCCTCGATGGAGGCGACGTCCACGATCGCGTTGAGCTTGAGGATGATCCGCGCCGGGCGGCCGGCCTGCGCGTGCGCGATCTCGCGATCCACCAGGTCGAGGAACCGGGATCGCAGGCTGTGCGGCGCGACCAACAGGCGGCGGAACGACCGCTGCCGCGACAGCCCGGTCAGCACGTTGAACAGGTCCGTCACGTCCGCACCGATCTCCGGCCGGCACGTCAGGAGCCCGAGGTCCACGTACAGCCGTGCCGTCTTGGGGTTGTAGTTGCCCGTTCCGATGTGCACGTAGCGGCGCAGTCCGGAGCCCTCCCGTCGGACGACGAGCGCCGTCTTCGAGTGGGTCTTGAGCCCGACGAGCCCGTAGACGACGTGGGCGCCCGCGCGTTCGAGCTTGCGCGCCCAGACGATGTTCGCCTCCTCGTCGAAGCGTGCCTTGATCTCGACCAGGACGACCACCTGCTTGCCGCGCTCCGCGGCACGGATCAGGGACTGGACGATCGGCGAATCGCCCGAGGTCCGATAGAGCGTCTGCTTGATCGAGAGCACGTCGGGATCGTCGGCGGCCTGCGTGATGAACCGCTCCACGGACGCGGTGAACGACTCATACGGGTGGTGGACGAGGATGTCGCCCGCCCGGACGGCCGCGAAGACGTCCGTCGGCTCGTCCTCGTCGGGGGGGACGAGGCGTGGCGGCGTCACCGGCGTCCAGGCCGGCATCTGGAGGTCCGGCCGGGCCAGGTCCAGGAGGTGGCGAAGACCGGTGAGATCCAGCATGCCGCTGATCTCGTAGCTGTCCGCCTCGCTGATGCCGAGGCCGCGCAGCAGGAGCGTCCGGGTGGCCGCGGGCATCGACCGTTCGACTTCGACGCGCACGGCTTCGCCGAACCGCCGTCGACGAAGCTCCTCCTCGATCGCCATCAGGAGATCGTCCGCGTCGTCCTCCTCGAGGGCCAGATCGGCGTTCCGCGTGACGCGGAACAGGTGGTGCTCGAGGATCTCCATGCCCGTGAACAGCGCATCGAGATTGGCCTCGATGACCTGGTCGATGAGGACGAACCGCGACGGCGCGACCTCGAGCAGGCGCGGCAGGATCTGCGGGACCTTGACCCGGGCGAACCCTCGCTCGCCGGTCTCGGGGTCGCGCAGCCCCACCGCGATCGAGAGGCTGAGCGTGGAGATGTATGGGAATGGATGCCCGGGATCCACCGCGAGCGGTGTCAGGACCGGGAAGATCTCGTCGAAGAAGCGCTGCCGGAGCGCGTCGTGATGCTCGGGGATCGTGCTGTACTCGAGGATCTCGACCCCCTCGCTCGCGAGCGCCTGACGGACGTCGCGGTAGATCGCGGAGTGATCCGCCACCAGCTCGAGGATCCGTTCGCGGGCCGCTACGAGCTGTTCGGCGGCCGTCCTCCCATCCGGGGAGTGCGCGACGGATCCGGTCTCCATCTGCTGGCGAAGGCCGGCGATCCGGACCTGGAAGAACTCGTCGAGGTTGCTCGCGAAGATCGTCAGGAACTTGACGCGCTCCAGCAAGGGGTTGCGGGCATCTCGCGCCTCGAACAGGACCCGGGCGTTGAACTCCAGCCACGACAGGTCGCGATTGATGTATGGCAGCGGATCACGCGCGCGGGCGGTCCGACGAACGCGGGGGACGATCGCGGGTCGGGCGGGTGCGCCGGGTTCGACGGCGGCCATGCGGCGGATGGGCTCCATGCTGACGAGCGGATCCGATGCGTGGACCCGGCGGGCGAGGATAGCACGCGACCATGAACGGGCCGACCGCCCGAATGGGCTACGTCGGCCGTCCGAGGGTCAGCGTCAGTCCTCGGCGCGGTAGCGACGCTCGCCGCTCGCGTCGTCGAGCCACACCCGCATCTGACGACGGGTGGACGGATCGATGAACCGCTCGTCCGTCCGCCGGAAGCGCGGCTCGAGGGGTTTGTCGACCGGCTCGCCGCCACCGGGCCCCGGTGCCTCGGCGGTGGTCTCGGCGTCCGACGAGCGGTATCGGCTTCGTTCGAGGAGCGCCGTGGCCATGATGACGAGGCCCACGATGACCCCCCACAGGCCCGCGATGGCCGCCTCGCCGCCGACCGCGAGCGCGGCCAGTCCACCGACGGCGACCAGGGCGCCGAAGACGAGGATCAGCCCCCGGATGATGGTCGCGCCCATCGAGTCACTCCACCGCGCCGGGCATCTTGGCGGACGGATCGGCTTCCACGATGACCGCCGTCCCGTACGCCACGATCTCGCTCATGGACTGGGCGATCTCGGAGCTGTCGAAGCGCATCGAGAGGACGGCATTCGCGCCGACCAGCGTCGCGTTCTGGACGAGCCGGTCGAGCGCCTGCCGTCGCGTGTCCTCGAGGAGGCTCGTGTACTCGTGGATCTCCCCGCCGCCGAGCGAACGGATCGACGCCATCAGGTTGCCGCCGAGCCCCCGGCTTCGAACGACGAGACCGAACACCATCCCCTTCGACTCCACGATTCGATGGCCGCTCAGGTAGGGCGTCGTCACGATGATCATGCGGACTCCTTCGTTCGCCGGGCGGTGCACGCCGGACAGGGGCAGTGATGGCGGAGCAGGTCCCACGTGTAGTAGCCGGTGTGGTGGCCGTCGGCCCAGGCGGGGCACAGCGCGTAGTTGCCGATCAGGTGGAGATCCACGAGGCGGGTCTGCTCCGGGTTGAGCGTCGGGTCGCTGTCGAGCCAGCCCGGCATGCCGGCCTCGCCCCGACAGACCGCACACGGGCACAGCCACCGCAGCGGGACCGCCTCGTACACGGTCTCGTGCCCATCGTCCCAGCCGATCTCGAGCGTGCCGGCCGCGCGGTCGGCATGGATGCGTGTGGGCGCGTTCACGCCGTCATTGTGGCACGCGAGCCGGTCCCGCCCGTTCGTGACCGCCGGCCCGACCCGCGGGGGCCGGACGGACGTGACGTCAGCCGCCTGCGGGCTCGATGATGACCGGGTGACCGACACCGCCGCCGCGCCCCGGCCGATCGCGCCACCGCCCGATGCCCACGCCCGCCCGATCGACGAGGTCGCCAGGTCGCTGGTGGTCGACCCGGCGAGGGGGCTATCGGACGCCGAAGCCGCCCGGCGGTCCCTGGCGTTCGGGTCCAACGAGCTCGAACCGGCGCACCGCGAAGGCATCCTCGGACGGATCGTCGAGGGCATCACGGAGCCGTTCATCCTGCTGCTGCTCGCGGCCGGCGTGGGCGCGATCCTGCTCGGCGAGGTGCGTGACGGGATCCTGATCCTGATCGCGCTGATCCCGATCGTCGGCGCCGACGTCGTGACCGAGTACCGCGCGGACCGGGCGCTCGATGCGCTGCGCGAGGCCAGCGCTCCGCACGCGCGTGTCCGACGCGACGGCACCATCGACGACCGGCCCGCCGCCTCGCTCGTGCCCGGCGACGTGGTCCTGCTCCGGACCGGGGACGTGGTGCCCGCGGACCTGCGCCTCGTGCGGACCGAGGCCCTGATGGTGGACCGCAGCATCCTGACCGGGGAGTCCGTGCCGGAACCCGGGTCCATCGCGGCGGACGATCCCGCGGCGACGTTGATCGAGCGGCGCTCGATGGCGTTCGCGGGCACGAGCGTCGTCGGCGGCCGCGGCGAGGGTCTCGTGGTCGCGACCGGACGGCTGACCGAGGTCGGCCGGATCGCCGGAGGTCTGGGCGCCCGGGGCGCCCGTCGCTCCCCGATGCAACGCGAACTGGACCGTCTCGTGAAGATCCTGCTGGTCCTCGCGCTGAGCCTGATCGTGATCGTGACGGGCCTCGGGTTCATCCGTGGCCAGCCGCCCGGTGCCAACCTGCTCGCGGGCATCTCGGCGGCGATCGCGGCCATCCCGGAGGAGCCACCCATCCTGCTCGCGGTCGTGCTCGGCCTCGGCGCGTATCGGCTCCTTCGGCGCGGGGTCCTCGTCCGTCGGTTGAACGCGCAGGAGACGCTCGGGGCGATCGACCTGATCATCACCGACAAGACCGGGACGCTGACCCGGAACCGGCTCGACGTGGCGTCCATCACCACGCTCGACGGCCCGGTCACGGACCCGCTGGACCGACGAGCGCTCCTCGAGGCGGCGCTCCGCGCCGAGGACGACGCCTGGGCGGTGGCCGCCGGGTCGGCCCCGGGCTCCTTCACGCAGGCGTTCGCGCGGGCCGTTGAGGCCGCAGGCGGGGACACGGACCTCGATCCCGCGGACCTCGTCGAGACGGTACCGGTGGCCGAGGGTCGACCGACCAGCCTCGTGACCACCCGCCGCGATGGCATCGTGGAGACCCGGCTCATCGGGGCGCCCGAGGCCGTCCTGGACCGGGCCGGCCCCGACGCAACCGACGCGGCCGCCTGGACGGCGATCGTGGAGGCCGGCGCCGCCCGCGGGGAGCGCCTGGTCGCCCTGGCCGCGGGGCAGGATGGCGGACCGCTCCGGATGCGTGCGGTGATCGGCCTCGCTGACCCCATCCGTGACGGGATCCCGGCATCGGTGGCGATGGCGCTCGAGGCGGGGATCCAGGTCGTGATGGTGACCGGGGATCACCCGGTCACCGCGCTCGCCATCGCCAGGGCCGCCGGCATCGACGCGGGCCACGCCGTGCTCGGCGACGATCTGGCGGCCGAGGACGATGCCCACGTCGTGGCCGGCCTGGCCGGGCTGCGCGTGATCGCTCGTTCCACGCCCGCGCAGAAGGCGCGCGTCGTTCGCCTGGCACGGGCGTCAGGGCGGACCGTGGCGGTCACCGGCGATGGGGTCAACGATGCCCCGGCGCTCAACGGCGCCGACGTGGCGGTGGCGATGGGTTCCGGCACGGCCGTCGCCAAGGAGGCGGCGGACCTCGTCCTGGGTGACGACTCGTTCGTGACGCTGCTCGACGCGCTCCGCGAGGGCCGTCGCATCGTGGACAACATCCAGAAGGGCCTGGTCTTCCTGACGTCCACCCATGTCGCGCTGCTCGGGTTCATCCTGATCGCGACGGTCTACGGCTTCGGCCAGCCGCTCCTGCCGATCCAGATCCTGTGGATGGAGCTGTTCATCGACCTGTCGACGTCGGTCGCGTTCGAGCGGGAGCGCGCGGAGCCAGGGATCATGACGCGGCCACCCCGGCGCGTCACGCGTCCGCTGCTGTCGGCGGGGATGCTGGCCCGCATCGGCGTCGCGGGTGGGTTCAGCGCCGTCGCCGCCCTCCTGATCATGATCACCGACGACGGCTCGTCGGATCACGCTCGCTGGCTCGCCTACACCGCGCTCGTGTGCGGTCAGGCTGTCCGGGCGAACGCGAATCGAAGTCTTCGGTTCTCGGTGCATCGACTGCCGGCGAACTGGCTGCTGCTCGGCGCCGCGGTCGTCGCGATCGCGATCCAGGCGCTCATCCCGTTCGTTCCCGTCCTCGCCGACGCCTTCCGCGCGACCCACCTTTCGCCCGCCGACTGGCTGCTTGTGGCGATCGTTGCGCTGGTGCCCGCGGTGGTCGTCAACCTCGCGCGGACCGCCGGGCGTCGAGATTGGGTGGCCTGAGTCCCTGCCCGGTCGGTCCCGGCGGGCCCGGGACCTTCGACCCAGCGGCACCCGGACCGCCCTCGACTATCCTCCATCGGTATGCTGACGCCGCACGCCGCCACGGGGACCGTTCATGCCGCCCACCGCGCACCTGACTGCCTGATCGTCGCATGAAGGTCGTGCTGTTCTGCGGTGGCCAGGGGACGCGTCTGAGGGACTACTCCGACACGGTCCCGAAGCCCATGGTCCACGTCGGGCTGCGCCCGATCCTGTGGCACGTCATGAAGTACTACGCGTACTTCGGCCACCGCGAGTTCATCATCTGCCTCGGGTACAAGGGTGAGGTCATCAAGGACTTCTTCCTGCGCTACGACGAGGCCGTCTCCAACGACTTCGTCCTCTCCCGCGGCGGCAAGCAGGTGGACCTGCTCACGAGCGATATCGACGACTGGCAGATCACGTTCGTCGAGACCGGGATGTCCTCGAATCTGGGCGAGCGCCTGACCGCCGTCCGCCCGCATCTCGAGGGCGAGGAGATGTTCCTGGCCAACTACGCGGACGGCCTCACGGATCTGTGGCTACCCGACTACCTCGCGAACTTCGAGGCACGGCCGGACGCCGTTGCGAGCTTCATGGCCGTGCGCCCGCCACTCTCCTTCCACGTGACCGAATTCGACGACGAGGGCTATGCCAGCCGGATCTCGCCCATCCGCGAGGCTGGCCTCTGGGTCAACGGCGGGTATTTCGCGTTCCGCCGCGAGATCTTCGACCACATCGGCCCCGGCGAGGAGCTCGTCGTCGAGCCCTTCCAGCGGCTGGTCGCGCAGCGTCGCCTCGTGGCCTACCGGTTCGATGGCTACTGGGGCGTCATGGATACCTTCAAGGACAAGCAGGCACTGGACGAGCTCTACGAGCGCGGCCCCGCGCCGTGGGAGGTCTGGAAGACCGGTCGCGCGCTAACGCCGGTCCCCGGGCGCGACCCGGCGTGACCTCGCTCCTCTCCTTCGAGCGCGTCCGGACGGTCCTCGCCATCGGCGCCCACAGCGACGACATCGAGATCGGGGCCGGCGGCACGCTGCTCCAGCTGGCCGAGGACCCGGACGTCGCGATCCACTGGGTCGTGCTGTCCGCGGACGGCGGGCGCACCGCCGAGGCGGAGCACAGCGCATCGCTCTATCTGGCCGGTCGCCCGAACGCGACGGTCGAGGTCAAGGCCTTCCGCGAGCGCTACTTCCCGTACCAGCCGGAGATCAAGGAATACTTCGATGACCTGGGGGCCCGCGTGCAGCCGGACCTGGTGTTCGCGCCACGGACCGATGACCTGCACCAGGACCACCGGACCGCCGGCGAGCTGGCGGTCAACACGTTCCGGACCCAGCCCGTCCTCCACTACGAACTCATCAAGTACGAGGGCGATCTCATCACGCCGAACATCTACGTCCCGCTCCGCACCGAGATCATGGACCGAAAGATCGCGTTCCTCGACGAGGCCTTCCCGTCACAGCACGGCCGCTACTGGTGGCGCCCCGAGACGTTCCGTGGCATCGCCGCGGTCCGTGGCGTGGAGTCGCGCGCCGAGAGTGGCTTCGCGGAGGGGTTCCACGCCCGAAAGCTGGTGGTCGCGTGACCTCGCGAACCGGTGGCTCGCCCGCGGCGAGCCGGTTCGGCCCGTCGAGCACCGGCGATGACGTCCGCGCCGCGGACCTCGACCACATCCTGAGCGCGGCGGCGGCCGAGTTCGACGCGCTGGCCGGCTCGGACCTGCTCATCACGGGCGGGGCGGGGTTCCTGGGCTACTACCTGACCCAGGCGGCCCTCGGATACGGCGATCGGCACCCGGACAAGCCGATCCGCGTGACCGTCTTCGACAACTTCATCCGCGGCGTTCCGGACTGGCTCGATGGCCTCCGCGACCATCCGCACCTCACGCTCCGCGAACACGACATCCGCCAGCCCCTGCCCGCGGACATGCCGGACGTGGACTGGATCATCCACGCCGCCGGGATCGCATCGCCGGTCTACTACCGGCTCCACCCCATCGAGACGATGGACGCCAACATCACCGGGCTCCGCACGCTCCTGGACCACTCGGTGGCGCAGGGGAAGCGCGGGCGACCGATCAAGGGCTTCCTGTTCTACTCCAGCTCGGAGATCTACGGCGACCCGTCTCCGGACGCCATCCCCACGCCCGAGACGTACCGCGGCCTCGTGAGCAGCACCGGGCCGCGTGCCTGCTACGACGAGTCGAAGCGCTACGGCGAGACCCTGTGCGTGGTCTTCGCGCAGGTCCACGGGCTGCCGATCACCATGGCCCGGCCATTCAACAACTACGGCCCGGGCATGAAGATCACCGACGGCCGCGTCATCGCGGACTTCGCCCGCGACATCCTCGATGGTCGCGACATCACGCTCTTCTCCGACGGCAAGCCCACACGCACGTTCTGCTACGCGGCCGACGCGGTGGCGGGCTACTACAAGATCCTCGTGCGTGGCCGGGCGGGGGAGCCGTACAACATCGGCGTGGAGGGCCCGGAGATCTCGATGATCGGGCTCGCGCAGCTGATGGGCGACGTGGGCGAGGAACTCTTCGGCTATCACGGGACGATCACCGCGGGCGTCAGCCCCGAGGCGGTCTACCTCGTCGACAACCCGAACCGCCGCTGCCCCACGATCGAGAAGGCGCGGACGCAGCTCGATTACGACCCCACGATCGGGATCGAGGAGGGGCTGCGGCGCACGCTCCTGTGGTATCGCGACAACCAGGGCGGCGAACGCCAGTGACCCGGCTCGCGATCGTCGGAGCCGGGTACGTGGGCCTCGTGACCGGGGCGTGCCTGGCGGAGACCGGTATCGACGTGGTCTGCGTGGACCTGTCGGCCGCCCGGGTGGACGAGATCAACCGCGGCTCCGCGCCGTTCCACGAACCGGGCCTGGACGCGCTCCTGACCCGCACGGCCGGCCGCGGCCTGTCAGCGACGACCGAGCTGGCGGACGCGGTCCGTGGCGCGGATGTCGTGATGCTCGCCGTCGGCACGCCGTCGCGCGACGGCGCCATCGATCTGACCCAGGTCCGCGAGGCGGCGCGGCTCGTGGGCGGGCTCCTGGCGAGCGCCGCGGCCTACCCGGTGGTCGTGGTCAAGAGCACGGTCGTGCCCGGCACGACCCGTGACGTGGTCACGCCCATCCTCCAGGCCGCTGCCGGCGGCGTCGCCGGGCGCGACTTCGGGGTCGGCGTCAACCCGGAGTTCCTGACCGAGGGCACCGCGATCGACGACTTCGCGCACCCGGACCGGATCGTCGTGGGCGCCGAGGACGAGCGCTCCGCGGACGTCATCGCCGGGCTGTACGCGGCGTTCCCGGACGTCCCGCTCCTGCGCGTCAACACGGCCACCGCCGAGATGATCAAGTACGCCTCGAACACGCTCCTCGCCACGCTCATCTCGTTCACGAACGAGCTCGCCAACCTGGGGGCGGCGGTCGGCGACGTCGACACGGTCGAGGTCATGCGCGGCGTGCATACGTCGCGCTACCTGACGACCCAGGTGGACGGACCACCGCCGAAAGCCGCGATCAGCTCGTTCCTCGGCGCGGGCACCGGGTATGGCGGGAGTTGCCTGCCCAAGGACACGCAGGCGCTCATCGCGCGCGGTGCGGAACTCGGTCAGGCGATGCGTGTCCTTCGCGCGGTCGAGGCGGTCAATCAGGACCAGGCCGCCGAACTCGTCCGCCTCGTGGCGGCGGCGGTCGGGGAGCTGCGCGGCGCCCGGATCGCGGTCCTGGGCCTCGCGTTCAAGCCAGACACGGACGACGTCCGCGAATCGCCCGCGTTCCGGGTGATCCCCGCGCTGCTGGACGCCGGCGCGGTCGTCACCGCGCACGATCCGGTGGCCATCGAACCCGCCCGACGGGTCCTCGGCGACGCCCCGGTCCGCTACGAAGTCGATCTTGCGACCGCGCTGGCCGATGCGCAGGCCGCGGTCATCGTCACCCGCTGGCGCGACTACGAGGCCGTCCCGGGCCTGATCGCCGGTCGCGTGCCCGCGGTCGCGGTCATCGACGGGCGCCGGATGCTGGCGCCCGACTCGGTCGAGTCGTACCGCGGGATCGGCCGATGAAGTTCGAACCCACCGCCATCGACGGCGTCATCCGGGTGGAGCTGGAGCCCATCCGCGACGACCGAGGCTTCTTCGCCCGCGCCTGGGGCCTCGATGAGTTCGCCGCCGCCGGCATCGAGACCGACTGGATCCAGCTGAACCTGGGCCGGAACCCGCAGGCGGGCACGCTGCGCGGGATGCACTACCAGACCGACCCGCATCCCGAGGCCAAGCTCGTGCGCTGCACGCGCGGGTCGCTCCAGGACGTCGCGGTGGACATGCGCCCGTCCTCGCCGACATTTCGCCGGTGGATCTCGGTGATCCTCACGGCCGAGGGTGGCGAGATGCTCTACCTGCCGCCCGGCTGTGCTCACGGCTACCTGACCCTCGAACCCGACACGGACCTGCTCTACCAGGGCTCGGCACGGTACGCGCGCGAATCCGCGACCGGCGTCCGCTTCGATGACCCGGCCTTCGGGATCGAGTGGGCGGGGCCCATCACGCTCGTGTCCGACGCGGACCGCGCCTGGCCGCTCCAGGACCTCGGCTGACCCGATGACCGCCCCTCGACGCGTCCTCGTCACCGGCGCCAGCGGGTTCGTGGCGCGTCACGCGCTCGCGCCGCTCGCCGCGCGCGGGTTCGAGGTGCATGCCGTCGCTCGTCGGCCGCGCCCGGACGACCTGGCCGACGCCGCCCTGACCTGGCACACCGGGGACCTGCTCGACGCCGACGTGCGCCGCGGTCTGCTCGCCGACATCGCGCCCACGGACCTCCTCCACGCGGCGTGGTACCTCGAACCCGGCAAATACACCGGATCCCCGCAGAACCTCGACTGGGTGGCCGCGAGCATCGACTTCGCGCGCGCGTTCGAAGCCGGCGGCGGCCGGCGCATCGTCACCGTCGGGAGCTGCTTCGAGTACGAGCACGGCGTGATCCCCGTCCTGACCGAGACCTCGCCGCTGCGGCCCTCGACGGTCTACGGCACGGCCAAGCAGTCCCTCGCCACGGCGCTCGACGCGCTGGCGCGCTCCACGGAGCTGTCCAGCGCCTGGGCCCGGCTCTTCTATCTCTACGGTCCGCACGAGGATCGCCGCCGGCTCATCGCGGACATCGCGAGTTCCGTGCTGGAGGGCCGCGAGGTCGCGACCGGCCCCGGGACCGCGCTTCGGGACTACATGTTCATCACCGACGCCGGCGATGCCCTGGCGGCCCTGCTCGCGAGCGACGTCCGCGGCCCGGTCAATGTCGCCACCGGTGACGCGCCGCCGGTGCGGGAGCTGGTGGAACGGATCGCCACGGCGGCCGGGCACCCGGAGCTGGTCAGGTTCGGGGCCCGCCCGGCGCCGCCGAACGACCCGCCGGAGATCCGGGCGGACGTCACGCGGTTGCGCGACGAGGTCGGCTGGTCCGCGGTCACGCCGATGGACGAAGGCGTGCGCCGGACGGTGGACTGGTGGCGGTCGCAGCTGGCGGTGGCGCCGGCATGAGCGCCCCGATCGTGCTGCTGGGCTCCGGCATGGCCACGCTCGGTGCCGCGTACCGGCTCCGCGCCGAGGGTGCGCCGTACGTGATGTTCGACAAGGGCGACCATCCGGGTGGCCACACCAAGACCTACGCCTACGACGGCGGCTGGGTGTTCGATGACGGCCCGCACGTGTCGTTCACGGAGAACGAGCGGATCCAGCGGATCCTCGCGGAGCAGGTCGCCGACGACTACCACCAGGTCCCCACGGGCGTGAACAACCACTGGCAGGGTCACTGGATCAAGCACCCGGCGCAGATCAACCTCTACGGCCTTCCGGAGGACCTCGTCGTCCGCTGCATCGAGGACTACGTGGCCGAGACGACCGGGCCGCAGCGCGAGATCGCCAACTACGAGGACTGGCTGATCGCCGCCTACGGGCGGACGTTCGCCGAGACCTTCCCGATGCACTACACGCGCAAGATCCACACGACCGACGCGAAGAACATGACCTACGAGTGGATGGGGCCGCGCATGTACCGGCCCAAGCTCGACGAGGTGCTGCGCGGCGCGCTGTCGCCGAACAGCTCCGACGTCCACTACATCGACCGGTTCCGCTATCCCAATCACGGCGGCTTCTACTCGTACCTGCGGCCCATCCACGAGGCATCGGACCTGCGCATGGAGCACGAGGCGGTCCGCATCGACCCGAAGGCCCGCCAGGTCCACTTCCGCAACGGCAACGTGGCGGACTACCGCGGCCTGATGTCCTCGGTCCCGCTGCGCGCGCTCATCCCGATGATCGACGGCACCCCGAAGCGCGTCCTCGAGGCGGCGAGCGCCCTCGCGGCGACGGGCGTCGTCGTCGTCAACATCGGCATCGACCGGGTGGAGGAATCCGGGATGTCGTGGACGTATTTCTACGACGAGGACTACGCGATCACCCGGGTCAGCTACCCGCACCGCTTCTCGCCGTACGCCACGCCGCCGGGCACGTCCGCCTACCAGTGCGAGATCTACTTCTCGGAGAAGTACCGCCCGCTGACCGAGACGCTCCCCGCGATCATCGACCGCGTCGAGGCGGACCTGCGCCGGTGCGGGATGATCGAGCCGACCGACACGATCCTGATGCGCGACGCGAAGATCAGCGAGATCGCCGGGATCATCTTCGACCACGACCGGATCCCCGCCCTCAAGATCGTCAACGACTACATCGATGAGCTCGGCATCCGTTCGGCCGGCCGGTTCGGCGAGTGGGCGTACCTCTGGACGGACCACTCGTTCGAGAGCGGGGAGCGCGCCGCCCAGCAGATCCTGGACGCGGGGGGCTAGACGGCCGTGGCGCTCGAGATCGACCACGTCACGAAGCGGTTCGCCGCGACCGTCGCCCTTGACGACCTCACGTTCGCCGTC
This sequence comes from uncultured Anaerolineaceae bacterium, assembly GCA_964393345.1. Classification (GTDB taxonomy): domain Bacteria; phylum Chloroflexota; class Limnocylindria; order Limnocylindrales; family CSP1-4; genus SPCO01. The sequence goes on from CAYMTJ010000020.1 coordinate 31,416, forward strand.
CCCCGCGGCGCGATCTTCGGGTTCCTCGGCGCCAACGGGGCGGGGAAGACCACCACGATGCGGATCTGCCTCGGGATCCTGCGCGCGGACGCCGGCGAGGTCCGCTGGGACGGGCACGGGACCACGGAGCTCTCGCGACGGACGTGGGGGTACCTCCCCGAGGAGCGCGGGCTTTACCCGCGGATGCCGGTCCTGGACCAGCTGGTCTACTTCGCGTCGCTATACGGCGAGCCGGCAGATGTCGCGCGTCGGAACGCGCTCGCCTGGCTGGAGCGGTTCCGCATCCCGGATCTGGCGCATCGCCGCGCGGAGGAGCTCTCGAAAGGCAACCAGCAGAAGGTCCAGTTCATCGCGGCCGTCCTCCACGATCCGGAGGTGCTGCTGATGGACGAGCCGTTCACCGGGCTGGACCCGGTCAATCTCGGGATCCTGCGCGAGGCGTTCCTCGAGCTGCGCGACCGCGGCCGGACGCTGGTCCTCTCCACGCACCAGATGGAGGCCGCGGAGGCGATGTGCGAATCGGTCGCGATCGTCGACCACGGCCGGGTCGTCGCCGGTGGGTCGCTCGCCGAGCTCAAGCGGCGCAGCGGCCGAAGGGTGGTCCGGCTCGCGGTCGATGGCGAGGTGGCGCCGGCCTGGCTCGGGGCGTTGCCCGGCGTCGTCGGCGTCCGTGTCGGGGCCGGCCACGCCGAGCTGGACGTGGCGTCCGGCGTCGAGCCGTCGTCGATCCTGACGGCCGCCGTGAGCCGCGGCGCGACCGTCACCCGTTTCGAGATCGATGAGCCCAGCCTCGAGGCGCTCTTCATCGAGCACGTCGGCCGGCCGCCCGAGGACGTGGAGGCCGCATGAGCGCGCGCAAGGACCCGCTCCTGCCCAACGCGGCGATCGTGGCCCGCCGCGAATACCGCGACCGGATCCGTTCCCCGTTCTTCGTGATCAGCACGATCCTGTTGATGGCGCTCGCGCTGGGCGTGGCATTGGCGCCGGTCTTCATCCGCTACCTGGACTCGCGCACGGTCGCGCGGGTGGTCGTCGTGTCATCCGACGGCGAGCTGGGGTCGCGCGCGGTCGCGACGGCAGACAGCCTGCTCAACATCCCGCCCGGTGGGATCGACCCGGCCGACTGGAAGAAGCCGTACCGGGTCGAGTCCGGGCTCGACGAGGCAGCCGCGAACGACCTCCTGGCCCGCGGCGAGATCCGCGGGATCCTCGTGGTGGAGCGGCTGGCCTCCGGCCAGCTCGACGTGGTCTTCCGCACGGATCGGCCCACCGACGTCCAGTCGCGCCAGACGATGGGGCTCGTGGGCATCGTGCTCGGGGTCTACGACTGGACCTCGAACCTGCCGAGCGACGTATCCATCGGCGCGTATCAGCCACCAGCGTTCCAGGTGGACGCCATCGGCGCACCCACCGAGGACGGTCGCCCGATCGATGCCCAGCAGATCGCGAGCCGCGGGTTCCTCGGCGTGGTCTTCGTGGTGCTGCTGTTCCTGACCGTGATCATCTACGGCATGTGGGTGGCGACCGGAGTCGCAGCCGAGAAGAGCAGCCGGGTGATGGAGCTGATGATCAGCGCCGCGTCGCCACGGCAGCTGCTCACCGGCAAGGTGGTGGGGATCGGCGGGGCCGGGCTGACGCAGTACGTCGCGATCGCCGTGCCGGCGCTGGTCGTCGTGGGGCTCCAGGACCGCATCGCGATCGCGCTCATGGGACCGGCCGGGGCGGCCGCGGCGCCGATCGCGGGGCTGACGCCAGGACTGCTGCTCGGGTACGGAGTGTTCTTCCTGCTCGGGTTCGCGCTGTTCGCGCTGATCTACGCGGCGATGGGCTCGTTCGTCAGCCGTCCGGACGACCTCCAGACGCTGTCGCTGCCGCTGAGCCTGCTCGCGATGGGCGGGTATCTCGCGGCGGTCCTGACGCTCAGCAGCGGTGGCGGCGGCGCGCTGACACGGTTGCTCTCGTTCGTCCCCCCGTTCAGCCCGTTCGTGATGCTGGCGCGGCTGATGGTGGGGTCGGTGACGGCGGTGGAACTGGTGGCGTCCGTCGCGATCCTGGTGGCGACCATCGCGTTCGTCGCGTTCGCGGCGGCCCGCATGTACGAGGCCGGCGTGCTGCTCTACGGCCAGCGGCCCGGGTTGCGGGCCTTCATCGCGGCGGCGCGACGCGCAGGCTGAAGGAGGGTTCGGATGGCGAGCGGCCGAGTGAGCGTCGATATGGATCGGACGCCGACGGAAGGCCTCGCCGTCTCGTCGGACCAGATCATCGAGTGGTTGTCGGTGGGCGATGCGTCGGTGCGCTGGCAGGTGATGAGGGATCTGCTCGGCCGACCCGAGGAACAGGTGGCGGTCGGGCGGGCCCGGGTGGCCACCGAAGGGTGGGGTGCACAGCTCCTCGCTGCCCAGGATCCGGACGGGGGCTGGGCCGGTGCGCTGTACAGCCCGAAGTGGACTTCGACGACGTACACCTTGCTGCTGCTGGAACGACTCGGCCTGGAACGGGGTGACGCTCGGGCGCTGACCGGGTGCCGGCAGCTGTGGGATGGTGCGCGCTGGTATGGCGGCGGCCTGAACCTCGCCAAGTCGATCCGGGAACCTGAGACGTGCATCACCGGGATGCTGGTGTTCCTGGCCGCGGCGTTCGGCTACCTGGACCCGCGTGTCGACCCGACGGTCGAGTGGTTGGTGGACGAGCAGCTCGCCGACGGTGGCTGGAACTGCGAGAGCATCCGCCGTGGCTCGCGTCACGGGTCCTTCAACACGTCGATCACGGTGTTGGAGGCGCTGTCGGCATACGAGCGAGGTGGGGGTTCGGTCCCTGTGTCATCCGCGATGGTGGCGGGTCGGGAGTTCTTCCTCGATCACCGGCTCTACCGGTCGCACCGGACTGGCGAGGTGGTCGATCGAGCGTTCGCTCGATTCCCGTTCCCACCGCAATGGCACTTCGACGTGATGCGCGGTCTCGAGCACTTCCGTGCCGTCGGGGCCGACCGCGACGGGCGTCTCGAAGAGGCCGTCCAGGAGGTCCGCCGAGCGCGACGAACCGATGGCCGGTGGCCGATGTATCGGCCGCATCCGGGTCGCTACTGGTTTGCCCTCGAACCGCGAGGGGCGAGCCGTTGGTCGACGCTGCGTGCCCTGCGCGTGCTGACGTGGTGGGATGGAACGACTCGATGATGCCATCAGATCCCAGGGTGATCGAATGGATCCTCGCGTCCCCGGAGCCGGCGGCTCGCTGGATCGTGCACGCCAACTTGCTCGACGGCCCGGACCATGTCGGGCTGGCCGAGGCTGAGCGCAACGCGGTCCTGGACGACCTGGCCACCGCCGAGTTGATCGCTCGTCTTCCGGAGTGGAACCGCGTCGCCGAGTTCTCTGGGCATCAACACCCGGCGTTCGCGCCGAATCTGCTCAACCTGCTCGCCGACATGGGTGTCGTCGGCGGCGACAACAAGCGGATCGAACACCTCCTCGACACCATGCTCGACCACCAGCTGCCCGACGGGCGCTTCGCCCTGTTTGCAGCGAGCCGAGTCGCGCCCGAGGGTGGGTGGGGGTCACTGCTGTGCGATACCCACGCGATCACCGAGGTTCTGCTGCGCTTCGGCCGCGGCGAAGACCCGCGTGTAGAGCGGGCGATGCAGACCACGATCGACGATCTGGTCAGCACCGCCCAAGGGTTGGCATGGCCGTGTCGCCCCGACGAAGTGAGCGGGTTCCGTGGGCCTGGCCGCAGGCGCGACCTGTGCCCGCAGGCAACCCTGGAGGCGCTTCGGGTCTGGTCGCATGTTCCGTCCACCCAACGACCTGTCGAGCTGGGCGAAGTGGCTCGGGTTTCGTTGCATGTCTGGCGATCGCGAGCTGACGAGCAGCCCTACATGTTCGGGCACGGTTCGCGGTTCAAGACGGTCAAGTGGCCCACGACCTGGTACGACATCCACGGGGTCCTCGACACCCTCGGTCGTTACCCAGCATTGTGGCGAGGGCCCGCGGCCGACCCGGACGACCGGCGAGCGCTGGCCGAACTTGTCGCTTGTCTGATCGCATACAACTTCGCCGACGACGGGACCGTCACGCCACGGTCGTGCTACCAGGGTTTCGAGGGCCACTCGTTTGGGCAGAAGCAGCGGCCATCACCGTTCGCGACCGCCCGCCTCCTGCAGGTTCTGCGTCGGTTCGACGATCTGTGCGACGAGGCGTCGGCGGTGGATGTCACCGCGCTGACCAGCTCCAAGGGCGGCAGTGGAACAGCTCGCCCACCGAAGCCGCAGCGATGAGAGCGCAGCTCCAGATGACACCAGGCTTGAAGCCGGAACCGGGCAGGTTCACCTCGACACGATCGCCGGGCGCCTACACCGCAGCGCCGCTCGGCCCGGCGAGAGCCACCGTCGTGGTGCTGCATGCCTGGTGGGGCCTGACCGATGTCGTGACCGGTGTCTGTGATGACCTCGCCGAGCTGGGCTACGTCGCCGTCGCCCCCGATCTGTACGCCGGGAAGCTGGCGGCAACGCCCGAGGAGACCGCGGCGCTGCTACGCGTCGTCGTCGAGTGGCAGTCGGCTGATCAGGGCGAGGACTGGTTCAGTGGCGGCCGTTGGTGCTGACAGGGCGTCGGCGTCCGCCTCCACCACGGCGCTCCCCGGGGTGGCCGCCACGAACCGCCACAGCCGGCTCTTGATGCCGGGGAGATACGGGCTCATCCGCTGGCGGGCCAGGATGCCCGCGATCCCCTGCGCCACCGCGGCGTCGTAGAGCGCACGGCCCTCGGTGGCGATCGCCGGCACGGCCACCACCTCATCGCCGGGTCGGAGCACGCGCCGCAAGGCCTCACGCCGCTTGACGAGTGGCTGGTTGAGCAGCGATCGACCGTCGAGATGCAACAGGTCCAGCGCCAGGAAGGCCGCGGGCCGGCTCGGACCGCCGCCCACACTGCCCTCGCCACCGCGGATCCGTCGCTCCAACGCCGCCGGATCCGCCCGCCCCGCCGCATCGACGACGACCAGCTCCCCATCCAGCAGCGCCGACCGCGCCGCCACCCGCACCGCCATCCCCGCAAGTTCCGGGAACGCCGCGGACAGGTCAGCCCCATCCGCATCCACCACACGGACGATCCCGGTCCCCGGCAGATCCGCCGGCCCGATGTGGACCAGCGCCCGGACCCCGCCCCACCACGGCTCGAACAGGTGATCGGCCGAGTCGAACGCCTCGGGCAGCGGCCGGGGCTGCATGGGGCGGAGGTCGGGCAGGTCGGGCAGGAGGTCGGTCTCGAGCCGCAGCGACAGCTGGTCGGACATCGTGGCCCGATGGTAGCCCCGCTAGACTTGGACCGTGCCTCGTCCCCCTCGGCCCGACGATCTCTATCGCCTGCGCGTCCCGAGCCAGCTGCACTTGTCCCCGGACGGCCGGTTCGCCGTCGTGGCCCTGCAGACGGTGGCGCCGGACTATCGCTCGTACCGGTCCGCGCTGTGGCTGGTCCCGGCCGATCCGGCCGACGGGGAGGCTCGCCAACTTACCCTCGGCGCGCGCCAGGATCGGCATCCGCGCTTCTCGCCCGACGGCCGGACGCTGGCGTTCCTCTCGGACCGGCGGCTCTTCGTCGAAGAGGAGCCGGATCGTCCGAAGGAAGCCAAGGATCGCGAGGACGTGCTCCAGATCCACCTCCTGCCGCTCGATGGCGGTGAGGCGCGCCGCCTGACCGACCTGCCGCGCGGGGTGAGCGGGTTCGAGTGGTCGCCGGACGGGACGCGCCTGGTCGCGACATCGACCTCGATCGAGGCGACGCGCGAACTCGACCTCCGGCGCCGCGGGCTCGACAAGCCGCCCGGCCCCGAGTCGCCGCCGCCGTCGGACTATCGGTTCGTCGACCGACTCGACTACATGCTCAACGGCGCGGGCTTCACGTTCGACCGTATCGCGCACCTGTGGCTGGTGGACGCCGTCAGCGGCGAGGCGACGCGCCTGACCGACGGCCGCGTATCGGACGACGAGCCCGCCTGGTCGCCCGACGGCACCCGGATCGCCTTCGGCTCGAACCGACGGCGTGACCCCGACCTGCGCAGCCGCCCGGACCTGTACGTCGTGGACGTGGCATCGCGGGCGGTCAGCGCGGTGACGGCCGGACCGGACTCCTTCTTCGGGGCGCCGGCCTGGCTGGACGACGACACCGTGGCGGGTCTCGGGTTCCGCATCGATCGACCCAGCGCTGGACGCCGCAACGACATCTGGCTGTTCGCGGCCGATGGCTCGGATGCGACCCCGACCGGTGGACGGAACCTCTCCGCCCGGCATGACCTGATGCCCGGGTCCGGGATGAATAGCGACGTCACGATCGGGGAGGGCGGGCACCTCCAAGCGACGCCGGATCGGACCGGCCTCCTGTTCAGCGCCCCGATCGACGGCACGTACGCGCTCTGGCGGATCGCCGTCGCCGACGGTCGCGTGCAGCGCCTCACGCGTGGCGAGCAGTACGTCTCGAGCTGGGACGCCGTCGCCGGTCCCCGGGGCGCCGTCCGTCTCGCCTATCTGCGCTCGACGCCCATCGAGACGCCCGATGTCTGGGTCCAGGACGGCGGCGGCGAGCCTCGACGGCGTTCCGCGTTCAACGCGGACGTGCTCGACGAGTTGGCGCTGCGACCGGCGCAGGAGCGCCACGTCACGGTCGACGGCCGGGACATCCAGGGCTGGTTCATCCCCGGTGGTGATGGCGCGGGCCCCCTCGTCGTCGAGATCCATGGCGGGCCGCACACGCTCTACGGCTGGTCATTGTCGTGGGAGTTCCAGGTGCTCGCCGCGAGCGGGATCGGGGTGTTCTACTGCAACCCGCGCGGCTCCGAGGGCTACGGCGAGTCGTTCAACGATGCCAATCACGCCGACTGGGGCCCCGGGCCGATGCGCGACGTCCTCGCCGGCGTGGACTCACTCGTCGCGGACCGCCTGGCGGACCCGGAGCGGCTGGGTGTCACCGGCGGATCGTACGGCGGCTACCTGACGAACTGGATCGTGGGTCACGATCACCGGTTCCGGGCAGCCATGACGTGCCGATCGGTCAACGACATGTCGATGCTGATGCTCACCGGCGACATCAGCGGCGGCGACTGGGCCCGCCTCGAGTTCGGGGCGACGCCGTGGGAGGACCCCGAGGCGTATCGCGAGATGTCGCCACTGACGTACGCGCCGAACATCCGCACGCCGCTGCTGATCCAGCACTCGGAGCGTGACATCCGCACGACCGTCGGCCAGGCCGAGGCGCTGTTCACGGTCATGCGCTCGCATCGGCTCCCCGTCCGGTTGCTCCGGGTTCCCGAGGAGACGCACGAGCTGACCCGTTCCGGTACCCCGTTCCGGCGCATCGAGAACCTCGAGGTGGTCCTGGGCTGGTTCCGCCACTTCCTCGTCGCGGGCAAGCGCGGGATGCCGCCACTCCCCAAGATCCGCGGCGGCCGGTAGCGATTCAGGCACGGAACCACACCCGTATTGTCGTTTTCGGCACAGGTGAGCGTGGTGGGCGGACCGGACGGCAACCTGGGTGTTGGTCCACGAGGGATCTGTCGTCGCGGCGACAATACCAGTGAGGGTGCTCAGGGAGTCTAGGCCCGGCCGACCCCGCGCGGCGCCGGTGTATCCTCTCGCTCCCATGACGACCGCCAGACGCGCCGACAGCCCCGCCCGCGAGCGCGCCCACGAGCTGATCCAGGCGTGGGACGGCCGGCCCGGGCCGCTGGGCAACCTCCTCGGCCGGGTGACCGCCGTCGACCAGGTCGGCGTCGAGCAGCGGGTCGACATGCTCAAGCGCCGGTCGATCAAGAAGGCCTCGAAGCTGTGGGCCCTGGACCTCGCGATCCGGATGATGGATCTGACCACGCTCGAGGGGAAGGACACCCCCGGCAAGATCCGGGCGATGTGCGTCAAGGCCATGCGCCCGCAACCCGGCGATGCCACGATCCCGTCGGTCGCGGCGGTGTGCGTCTACCCGGCGCTCGTGGCCGAGGCCAAGGACGCGCTCAAGGGCTCGACCGTCAAGGTCGCCAGCGTCGCGACGGGGTTCCCGAGCGGGCAGACGTTCCGTGACATCAAGATCGCCGAGACCCGGGCGGCCGTCGAAGCCGGCGCCGACGAGGTCGACATGGTCATCGACCGCGGTGCCTTCCTCTCGGGCGACTACCTGACCGTCTTCGAGGAGATCGTCGATGTCAAGGAGGCCACGGGGTCGGCGCACCTCAAGGTGATCCTCGAGACCGGCGAACTGGAGACCTACGACAACGTCCGGCGGGCGTCGGTCCTCGCGATGGCCGCGGGCGCGGACTTCATCAAGACGTCCACCGGCAAGGTCCAGCCGGCCGCGACCCTGCCCGTGACCCTGGTGATGCTCGAGGCGATCCGCGACTTCGAGAAGTCCACCGGCCGGCAGGTCGGCATGAAGCCCGCCGGCGGCATCCGGACGGCCAAGGAAGCCATCCAGTACCTCGTGGTGCTGTACGAGACGCTCGGGCCGCGCTGGATGACGCCGGACTGGTTCCGGTTCGGGGCGTCGTCGCTGCTCAACGACGTCCTCATGCAGATCGAGTTCCAGCGCACCGGCCGCTACCAGGACCCCGACCACTTCACGCTCGACTGAGGTGACGGAGGACCGAGCCGAGGGCGCCGCGGCGAGTCCCCCGGGCGCGCGGGCGCCGTCAGCCGAGCTGGCCGTCCTCGCCGAGGACTACTGGCAGGCGGTCCTGGCCGCCGACCCGGTCTTCGCCACGGCCCTGGGCGAGCGAGGTCAGGACCATCGCCTCGACGATCCCAGCCCTGAGGGCACGGAACGTCGTCGCGCGTCGGTCGCGCGGTTCCGTGACCGGACCACCTCGATCGACCCCGACACCCTGACCGCCGCGGACCGGGTCACGCACCGCGCCCTGCTCGCACAACTCGACGCCGACGTGGACGGGCTCGCCGCCGACCTCGGGACGTGGACCGTCGACCCGCTCGAAGGACCGCAGATCACCGCCATGAACCTGGAGGCGTTCCAGCCGGCAGCCACGCCCGATGACGCTGCCGCCATGGTCGCTCGGTGGCGGGCGCTCGGTCCGTGGTTCGAGGCCCACATCGACAACCTTCTCCGCGAGCTTGACAACGGACGCGTCGGCGTCCGCACGCCGGTGGAGCGCGTCCTCGACCAGCTCGACTCACTCCTCGCGCAGCCCGACGAGGACCTCCCCCTCCTGGCGCCACTGGCCGCAGAACGACCGGACTGGTCGCGGACGCAGCGTGCCACGTTCGAGGCGGACCTCCGGTCGGCTGTGCGGGATGTCGTCCGGCCCGCGATCGAGCGCTACCGCGCGGCCATCCGCGCCGCGATCCTGCCGATCGCCCGACCGGATGAGCGACCTGGTCTCGCGCACGTCCCGGGTGGCGCCGAGGCGTATGACCGCGTGGTCCGGATGCACACGTCGTTGTCGCTGACCGCCACGGAGATCCACGCCATCGGACTCGACGAGGTCGCGCGCATCGACGCCGAGCTCGCCATGCTCGGCGACCGGGTCCTCGGGACGGCCGACCTGCCGACGATCCGGGCGCGACTGCGCTCCGATCCAGCGCTCCACTTCGAGACGGGTGCGCAGGTGTTCGAGACCGCGGCCCGGTCCCTCGATCGCGCTCGGGCGGCGATCCCGGCGTGGTTCGGGATCCTGCCGGCGGCCCCGTGCGACGTCGTCGAGATCGGGGCGCACGAGGCCAAGCACACGACGATCGCCTACTACCGCCAGCCGGCGGCGGACGGGTCGCGCCCCGGCCAGTACTACATCAACACCTACGCGCCGACGACCCGGCCGCGCTACGAGGCCGAGGCCCTCGCCTTCCACGAGGCGATCCCGGGGCATCACCTCCAGCTCGCCATCGCCCAGGAGATCGACGGGCTGCCGGCGTTCCGTCGACACCTCGGCCCGACGGCCTACGTCGAGGGCTGGGGCCTCTACACGGAGCGATTGTCGGACGAGATGGGCCTGTACACGGGCGACCTCGACCGCATCGGCGTGCTGTCGTTCGATGCCTGGCGAGCGTGCCGGCTCGTCGTCGACACCGGCATCCACGCGCTCGGCTGGACGCGCCAGGGGGCCATCGACTTCATGTTCGACCACACCGTCCTGGCGGCGAACAACGTCGCGAACGAGATCGACCGGTACATCGTCATGCCCGGCCAGGCGCTCGCCTACAAGCTGGGACAGCGCGAGATCCTCCGCCTGCGCGACGACGCCCGCGCCGCCCTCGGCGGACGGTTCGATATCCGGGTTTTCCACGACACCGTCCTCGGCCAGGGCGCGCTTGGCCTCGAGGCGCTCGCGGGCGTCGTGAACGACTGGGTGGCAGCCGCCGACTGAATCCGCGCGCCGCGCTCGGCCGGGCGCCATCAAGCGCCTTCGCCAGAGGTCGCTTGTGTCGTCGCCCGTGAGGCGGGAATCCCAGCCCGTTTGGCCGCGACGGCGTCAGCCCGCGTCCGCCAGACGTCGCTTATGTCGTCGCCCGTGAGGCGGGAAGCTAGACCCCCACCCCACGGCGACCGGTCGCCGCGACCCGATTCCCGTGAAGCGGGCGACGACATAGGGAGCTCCAGCAGCGGCGTCGCCGCCCGCGGTGGGTGCATCGGGAGGCATGACCTTTACGTCAACGTCAAGGTTGTGGTATCGTCGGGGG
>CAYMTJ010000020.1:42181-45141 GCA_964393345.1 uncultured Anaerolineaceae bacterium
GCGACCGTCCCGATCATCGTCGGTCTGGCGCTCCTGCTCGGCGTCGCCAATGCCGTCGACATGCCCGTCCGCCAGGCCTTCTCGATCGAGATGGTCGGGCGCGAGGACATCACCAACGCCGTGTCGCTCAACTCGGCGATGTTCAACGGCGCCCGCATCGTGGGCCCGGCGATCGCGGGCATCACGATCGGGCTCGTCGGCGTCGGGGCGGCATTCGCCATCAACGCCGCCAGCTTCCTTGCCGTCATCGTGGGACTCGTGGCCATGCGCGACGAGGAACTCCACCACCCGCCCCGGATCGCGCGCCCGCGGACCGTCCGCGCCGTCGGGGAGCACCTCGGGGCCGGGCTCAGCTACGTCCGCCAGACCCCGCTCGTCCTTCTCGCGGTGCTCGTCGTGGGGCTCGCGGCCACCGTCGCGCTCAACTTCACGGTCGTGATCCCGGTCCTTGCCCGCGACCACCTCGGGAGCGACGCCTCGGGCTTCGGCTTCCTCATGGCGGCCTCGGGGATCGGCTCGCTGTCGGCCGCCATCTGGCTCGCGTTCCGCAGCCGTGCGACGCCGGTCTTCATCCCGCTCGGCGCGATCCTGCTCGGCGTCGGGTCGATCGTGCTGGGGATCTCGCAGGTGTTCGCCGTGTCGCTGGTCGTCATGGCCGCGATCGGGTTCGGGACGATCATGATGGCCTCGACCGCGAACAACGTCATCCAGCTCGCAGTGCCGGATTCCCTGCGGGGTCGCGTGATGGGCGTCTACACCACGATCTTCGCCGGGTCCACGCCCATCGGCGGGCCGCTCATGGGTGGCCTGGCGTCCGCGTTCGGCATCGCCGTGGCGGTCTCGATGGGCGGCCTGCTCGCGCTCGCGATCGGCCTGTGGGCACTCGTCTGGATGCGGCGCGAGAACCTGGAACGCGCCATCGAGCGCGACCCCGGGAGTGGCGCGCCGGCGACCGCCGCCACTGCCAACACCGCCCCGGCGGCGTCGGCGACCGCGACATCCGGCACGGCGCCCGCCCCATAGCCCGGGGGGGCGACGGCCCTACCCGTCCGGCGCGCCGAAGACGAGGGCCGCGTTGAGTCCGCCGAACCCGAATGACGTCGAGAGCACCCGCCGGTAGGCCGCTTCCCGGCCCGTTCGCAGCAGCCCGGGGAGCAGCGTCTCGATCTCGCCATCGGGTGAGCCGAGATTGACCGTCGGGGGCGCCCAGCCATCCCGGATCGCCAGCGCGCAGATCGCGGCCTCGATGGCCCCCGATGCGCCGAGCGGGTGTCCGTAGTAGGCCTTGGTCCCCGAGACCGGGACGCTCGCCGCCCGGTCCCCGAGCGCGGCGGCGATGGCGCGCGCCTCGGCGACATCTCCGATCGGCGTCGAGGACGCATGCGCGTTGACGTAGTCGATCTCGGCCGGGTCCACCCGGGCGTCCTCCAGCGCGATGGTCGCGGCCCGTGCCGCCTCGCGCCCGTCCGCCCGGGGCTGGACCATGTGGTGGGCGTCGGACGTGGCGCCGTAGCCCAGGATCTCCGCGTACGGCGTCGCGCCACGGGCCTCGGCGGCGTCGGCGGTCTCGAGGACCAGGAGCGCGGCACCCTCGCCCATGACGAACCCGTCGCGGGCCGGGTCGAACGGCCGTGCGGCGGCGCCGGGGTCATCGTTGTGACCGTCCGAGAGGGCCCGGATGATGTCGAACGCGCCGAACGCGAGCGGACTCAGCGGGATCTCGCAGCCGCCCGCGATCGCCGCGTCCACCCGACCCTCGCGCAGGTCCCCGAGCGCTTCGCCGAGCGCCACGGCGCCCGAGGCACAGGAGTTCGCGGTCGAGAGGATCGGCCCGCGGACGTCCAGCGCGATCCCGAGGTTGGCCGGTGCCGCCCCGCCGAAGACCGCGAGGGCCAGGTTCGGGGCCACCTGCCGGATGCCCTTCTCGAGATAGCGCGTGTGCTGTTCCTCGGCATAGGCGATGCCACCCAGCGCGGAGCCGAGATAGATCCCGATCCGCTCCGGTGCGGCGGCGCCACCCTCGCCCGGCACGAGACCCGCATCGTCGAGCGCCAGTCGTCCCGCCACCAGCCCGAACTGGCTGAACCGGTCGAGCTGGCGCGCGGTCTTCGGTGGCATCCACGCGAGCGGGTCGAAGTCGTCGACCTGCGCGGCGACCTGGGAGCGGAACGGGCTTGGATCGAACCGGTCGATGCGGCGGACGGGCGAGGTCCCGGCTCGAAGACCCGCTCGGAAGGCGCCCACGCCGGTCCCGATCGCGGTGATGATGCCGATCCCCGTGATCCAGACGCGACGACAGTCGGTCACGGGACGGGCTCCGCATCGCCGGGCCGGTCGAGCCGGGTGTCGAGCGGGGCGTTCATCGCTTCGGCGAGGGCCTTGAACGTCGCCAGGGTCCGGCCGGCGATGGGTCGCGTGAAGCCCCGGTCCACGAACCTGGCAAGCCCCGGGAGTCGCGGCCGGAAGTCGTGGGCGATCTCCACGCGGCACCCGCCGGCGGTGGGTTCGATCGTCCAGGTGACGTCCATCCCGCGCGTGACGCCCGCGACGTGGACGAACCGGAGTCGCCGGGTGTCCGGCTCGGACCACGTCCGCGATCGCCACGCGACCGGCAGCCCGAGGCCCAGCCACGGGACGACCGACCGCCGCGCGACGAAGTCCACGATCGGGCGCCCGTCGTTCGGCCGGGACCGTGCCCGCGACCGGACGTAGTGGGGGAGGAGGCGCTCCCAGCGCTCGACGTCACGGGCCAGCCGGAAGACGAGGTCCGCGGGCGCGTCAACGTCGATCCCGATCGAGCTATGCACGGCGTGGGTCCCCGGCCCGGCGCCTGATCACGGCGCGAGCAGCGCGGCAAGGTAGCGCGGGTCCAGCCCGCGGGTCGCCGGCACGAGGTCGCCCATCACGAGGCCCATCGTCGCACGGACCGATGGCCGCGACGCGAGCCGCCGTGCCGCGTA
>CAYMTJ010000021.1:0-44633 GCA_964393345.1 uncultured Anaerolineaceae bacterium
GAAGAATGGGACCCCGGCCTCGCCCGCGACGGCGCGAGCCATCAGCGTCTTGCCGGTGCCGGGAGGGCCGACGAGCAGCACGCCGCGCGGGATCCGCGCGCCGAGCGCGTTGAACTTCTCCGGGTACTTCAGGAACTCGACGACCTCCTGGAGCTCGGTCTTGGCCTCGTCGACGCCGGCGACGTCGGAGAACGTGACGACGGTCTTGTTCCCCAGGAACATGCGGGCACGGCTCTTGCCGAAGCTCATCGCCTGGTTATTGGTCCCCTGGGCCTGGCGCATCATGAAGTAGATGAATCCGCCGATGATCAGGAGCGGCAGCACGGCGGTCAGCAGGATGCCGAGCCACGAGGTGTCGGGGGCCTTCTCGGCATCGTAGATGTCGGCCGAGAGGGTACGACCGCCCTTGGCTGCCGCCTCCTGCATCTCGGCATAGACCTCGGTCAGGACGCTCGGCACGATGACCGTGTATTCGGGCTTGCTCGTGTCGGTGGTCTTGACGGTCAGTGTGTCGCCGGCCTGGATCACCTTCGTCACGGTCCCAGCCTGGACATCGGCCAGGAAGGCGGAGTATCCGACGGGCTGCGCCGGGGTGCTGGCGTTCACCCATGTGAACAGCAGCGCGGCCGTGCCGAGCACCAGCACGATCATCACGATGCCGTTGCGGAAGAATTTCGGGTTCAAGAGGGAGCCTCCGGGGTTGGACGGCGCCGATGCGCCGCCGTCGAGCGAGTATAGCGCTGGGTGGGTCCCCCACCCTGGGACGGATGTCCTGGTCCTACTCTGGCATACGGACGCCCGGTGAAGGTGGATGGTGTCGGTAGTTCCGGTGAAGGAATCGATACGACCCTCCGGAGATCGGAGGGTCGTCGGCTATCCGGACTTGGTAGCGGAGGGCGGATTTGAACCACCGACCAAGGGCTTATGAGTCCCCTGCTCTACCACTGAGCTACTCCGCCACGGCCGCCATTCTATCGCCGACCCCGATCCTCGCCAACCGCCACATCCCGAGCGGCATGTGCCCTCCCCGCACACGAGGGACGTCTGGACCCCGATCGCCCGGTCGCGTCGTCCATGGACCGTTCAGCGACCCGAGGAGCGCTAGGTTTCGGTCGATCGCACGGCCTGCGCATACCGGATCAAGTCCCTGTTCCACGCGATCATGTGGTCAAGATTGGACATCACGATCGCTTGGGTGATGGCCTGTCGACCACCGGTTCGGTCCATCTCGGCCATGACCCCCACGAGCCACTCGAAGTCCGAATACGAGGGGACACCGAGACGCGATTCGGCACGCGCCCTGAAGACGTACGGAGCGATCCACCACCAGACGATCTGGGGCGTCGCAGAGTCGGACCGCCACAGCAGCGCGGCGTCCCGATGGCCGGCTCGAGCGAGGGTTGCGAAGTTGCCCCAGAAGTCACCGAGCCCAAGGACGGCAGCGTCCGGGACCTCCGCCGGGTCGTCGTGGTCGCGCAGCGCGGTCATCACATCGAGCCCGTATCGCGTCATCGACTCGCTGAACGCCTCCCGTCGAAAGGCATCCAACTGCTCGATCGCGCCTATCCGGGCCTGGAGCCGAAGCTGCCGCCAGATCGCGAGCAGCGACACCATCGTGATGATGCCTGTCAGCGCCGCCCAGAACCACTCCGACCCCGGCCCGATGACGACCAGCTCGCCGGTGCTGATGAGCGCCACGTCTGCACCCTCCTGCTCCCGCTCCTCGTAGGTGTAGAACGTAGCGTGCCGGGTTGCACGGTGTCAGCCCGAGCCTTGGGGAACCCTCGACGCCCGGGCGGTGTATCACGTTCGACCCGGCAGGATGACCGGGAGCGATCGCCGGAGGATCCCATGCGACACCCACGCATCGCGCTCCTGACCGCGCTGTCGAGCGGACTCGTCGTGGCCAGCACCACGATCGCCGGCGGCTGGGCCCAGGTCGCCCTCGATCGGCCGCCCGTCGACCCGCCGGCAGGGACCGGCGTCGAGATCGGGTTCGAGGTCAGGCAGCACGGAGAAACGCCGGTCAGCTGGCCCGACATCACGGTGGTCGCCTCGAACCGGACGAGCGGCGACGTCGTGCGGACGCCGTCGACGCCGGAGGGAGCGGCCGGTCACTACGTCGCGACGATCACGTTCCCGGTGGAGGGCTCCTGGACGATCACGTTCGAATCGGCCGACCTCCTCATGTCTGGCACCGCCTCGATCGCCGTGGTCGCGCCCATCGATGCGACCCAACCGGCGCCCGCTACCTCGCCTGAGCCCGAGCCGCTCGCGCTCGGCGCGCTGGCCGCCCTCATGGCGGCGCTGGCCGGTGGGTTCATCCTGCGTGCTCGACGCGGGCCACGGCGCGGCGAGCCGGCGACCCTGACGAGCTGACATGTGACCGGGACGCGTCCGCGGTGCCATGGACGCGTCCCGTAGGCTCGGACCGTGGAGAGCCGTCCAGCGGTCGAAGCCGAACTGATCGAACGGGCAAGGAACGGCGACGTGGCCGCGTTCGAGTCGCTGGTGCGCGCCCATCAGGCGATCGCCTTCCGGACGGCCTGGGTGGTCTCCGGCGGCGCCGACGACGCGGAGGACGCGGCCCAGGACGGGTTCATGAAGGCGTATGCCGCGCTCCCGCGATTCCGCGCCGGGTCGCCGTTTCGGCCGTGGCTGCTGGCGATCGTGGCCAACGAGGCACGCAATCGCCGGCGATCGGCCGGGCGTCGCGAGGCGCTGGCGCTCCGCATCCCTGGGGACCGCCGCCCGGATGACGCGGCTCCGTCACCCGAGGCGGCGGTCCTCGCCACCGAAGCCCGTGCCGCCCTGCTCCGGGCACTCGATCAGCTCTCCGGGACGGACCGGGAGATCGTGACGCTGCGCTATCTGCTCCAGCTCTCGGAAGCGGAGGCCGCCGCGGCGCTGGGGATCGCCCCCGGCACGGTCAAGTCCCGATCGTCACGAGCGCTCGCGAGGCTGCGCCTGGTCCTTGAGCGATCAGAGGGACCGCGATGACCGGACGATCCGCCTGGCACACCGCCACTGACCTCGAAGCCGCGCTCGTCGACCTGGGGACGGCGCTCGACTACCCGTCGACCCCGGATCTTGCGACGACCGTCGGAGCCGCCCTGCGCGCCGGCGCGGTCGTCCCGCTCGGCGGACGCATCCCCCTTCGTCGACGGCTCCTGCGAAGCCTCCTCCTGGCCGCCGCGATCTCGCTGCTGCTCGTCGGGACGGCGGTCGGGCTCCGCCTCGGCCTCGACCTCCTCTCCATCGAGTTCGGTCCGGTCCCGGCCGCGTCGCCGACGTTCCCCGGCGAGCCGACGACCGCCCCGGGTCGCCCCGGCGACGGCCTCGGGCTCGGCACGCCCACGCCCATCGCGGACGCCCGGCGAACCGCACCGTTCCCGATCCTCGTCCCCGCGGTCCTCCCGGCCCCCGACACGGTCTTCGTGGGCGGGCCGGCGCTTCGTGGGCAGATCTCGATCGTCTACCCGGCGACCGACGATCGACCGGCGTCGGACCTGCTGGGCGGTGCCGGTCTGCTGATCACGCAGAACGCCGGGTCGGTCGATGTCGGGTTGGCCAACAAGCTCGTGGATGCGGGTCTGGCCACCGTCGAGACGGTCGACGTCGCCGGCGCCTCCGGGCTATGGATCACGGGCGAACCACATGTCTTCTGGTACCTCGATCCCGACGGCGAGGTCATCGAGAGCGGGCGGCGGCTCGTCGGCGATGTCATCGTCTGGGAACGGGACGGCGTCCTGTACCGCATCGAAGGCGAGATCACCCTGGACAGCGCACTCGAGATCGCCGCATCGATGTCCTAGGGTCGCCGCTCGATCAGTCGATCGGGTGGAGTCGCCCCGTCGCCACGTCGAAGATGACCCCGTGGATCGCCACCGGCTTGATCCAGGGGTGGGACCGCAGCAGGTCGAGCTGGTGGCGCAGGTTCGCCTCGAGGTCGGTGAACGCCCCGAAGTGGAACGCATCATCGGCGCCGACGAGCGACGCGAGGCGGGCTTCGTCGGCCCCTTCGAGACCACACCGGGTGTGCTCGATGACCACGATGACGTCGGTCCCGAGCAGCTGCTGGCTGACCACCAGCGAGCGGATCACGTCATCGGTGACGATGCCGCCGGCATTGCGGATGATGTGCGCGTCGCCCGTGCGCAGGCCCAGCGTCTCCTCGACGTCGAGCCGGGCGTCCATGCACGCGAGGATGGCCAGGCCGCTGAGCGGCGCGGCCGTCAGCGCCGACCGGTCGAAGGCCTCCACGTAGCGCTGATTCTCGGCGAGGATGCGCTCGAACTCACCCGATCGCCCGGTCGCGTCGTCCATGGACCGGTCAGCGACCCGAGTAGCGGTCGATCAGTTCTCCGATGGTCAGCTGGCCGTACCGGTCGTCCAGCTGGCCCTTGGCGATCCGCCACATCGTGCGCAACGGCCGTGGTCCGGTCTTGTCCAGCTCGGCGAGGCGGAGCAGGCCGAACCGCTCGATGCCCGGGACGCCGCGGAGTTGGTTCGCCAGCTGGGTCGCGGCCACATCGAGGGTCGTGCCCTCCTCGAGCCCGGCGGCTTCGAGCGCGACGGCACGGGCGGGTCGCGCAGGGCCGGCGGCCGTGTCGTTCCTGGGGGTCGCCGCGGTCGACGCGCGACGGATGGCCTCGTCGGCACTCGCGAGGGCCGCGTCCACCGCGTCCGGACCGTCGAACGGCGGCGGCGCCGCGGGCGCCGCATCGCTCCGGGCAGGTCGTGCCGCCGTCGGCCGAGGCGTGGCCGGTCGCGATCCCCACGCCGGCTCGGTCGGGGTCGTCGAAGGGTCCTTCGAGGGGTCGGCGTCCGTTCCCGCCGTCGGGCCGGACGTGCCGGCTGACGCCGCGCTGCCTCGCCCCCCGCCCGCCGAGGCCGATCTCCCACCGGCCGCGCCCCCGGACGACGACCCGCCACCGGCTCCGCCTCCACGGGGCGCACGCGGCGCCCGTCCGGATGAGCCGGTCCCACCGGTCCCGCCGGTCCCGCCCCCGCCGACCGCCTTGTTGAGCAGATCGGGGATGTCGATCCCGGTCAGGCCCTTGACCGTCGCGCTCGCCTCGGTGACGGTCCGGGTCACGTTCTTGACCACGTCGGAGGCGCCGTCGGACGAGACCACGGTCAGCTGGCCGATGTTGGCCATCGGCTCCGCCGCCGCCCGCACGATGTCGGGCAGCATCGAGAGCACGGTCTGGATGATGGCCGCCTCGTTGAACTGCCGATAGGCCTCCGCACGAAGCGCCAGCGCCTTGGCCTCGGCCTCGCCCTTCGTGAAGGTGATCCCGGCTTCGGCGTTGCCCTCGAGCGTGGTTCGTTGGGCCTCGGCGGTCGCATTCACCTCGACGACGCGGGCCTGCGCCTCGCCCTTCGTGATCGTGACCGCCGCCTCGGCGGACCCGGCGAGCTTCACGCGCTCCGCCTCGGCCTGCGCCTGGGCGATGCGGGCCCCCTTCTCGCCCTCGGCCCGGCGGATCTGCGCCTCGGCCTCGGCTTCGGCCGGTCGGATCGTGCTGGTCAGCAATTCCTTCTGTGTTCGTGCCGCTGCGAGCTCGGCGAGCTCGGTCTGCTTGCGAACGACCTCCTGGGTCGCCTCGGCTTCGGCCAGCGGCCCGGACTGGGCAGCGCGTGCCTGGGCGGCCGCGGTCTGGGTCTCGGTCTCGGCCCGACGGAGGGACACGTCGCGGGCGGCGTTGATCTTGATCTGCTCGGCCTCGGCCTCCCGGACCGCCGCTTCCTGGTCCGCGGCCGCCTTGGCCATCCGCGCGTCGCGCTCGCGGCGCGCCGTCTCCTGCTGGCCGATGAGCTCCATGTAACCGGACTCGTCGCGGATCGCCTGGATCGTGAAGGAGTCGATCTGCAGACCGGACGTGGAGAGGTCGCCGCGGGCCGCGTCCTGGACGGCCTGCTGGAACTTCTGCCGGTCGAGGTTCAGCTCCTCGACGGTCAGCGTGCCGACGATCGACCGCAGCGAGCCCTCGAGGACGTTCTTGACGATGGAGTCGACCTCCTCATCGCGCGCCTCGAGGAAGCGCTCCGCGGCGTTGCGGATCGACTCGTCGTCGGCGCCGATCTTGAACGTGGCGACGCCCTGCACCGCGACCTTGATGCCCTGCCGGGTCACGGCGTCCGCGAGCGCCACGTTGATCTGGCGAGCGGTCAACTTGAGCTTGCCGACCTTGTGGAGCAGCGGCAGGACGATGACGCCACCACCGCGCACCACCTTGAGCGAGCGGACGCCGTCCGGGCCTCGATCGCGCTGGCCGCTGACGATCAGGGCCTCGTTCGCGCCGGCGACCTTGTAGCGGCTGCCGATGTAGCTGACCAGCAGGACGACGATGACGATGATCAGGAAGATCGGGATCACCCCGGCCCCGATGAACGAGAAGATGTCAGGCACCCAGGTTCCCTCCCTGGTCGGCGGGACCCGCCGACGGCTGCTGGATCGGACCGATGGCCTCGACGATGAGGCCGTTCCCGGCGACGCCGGTCACGCGAGTGACCGCTCCCTGCGGGATGTCGACGCTGGCCGTGGCGCTGTACTCGTGCGTCTGGCCCTGCTTCTTCACGAGGACGCTGCCGTACCGGCCGGCCGGGATCCCCACCGAGACGAACGCCTCGTCCCCGATCAGGTCGCGCGTCGAGAACGGCGGTCCGGCCTCGGCTCGCCGCAGCACCCCGAACATCAGATAGGCGATGAAGAGGCCGACCAGGCCGAACCCGGAACCGATCATGGCCGCCTGGCCACCGTGCACGTCGAGCACCTGCGTGGCGAACAGACCGCCGACGCCGAACATCGACACGAACGACAGGAGCAGCGGCATGAGCGACACGCCGCCGATGTCGAAGTGCAGGACGGCGCCGAGGATGTCGTCGACGACCACGGTGATGAGCAGCAGCCCGCCCCCGACCAGGGTGCAGACCACGAAGACCAGATCCTCGACCGGGATATCGATCATCGGGCGATCACGACCCCTCCACCACCGGTCCGATGGACCGCGACCGACAGGATAGCGGGCCGCGACGGCGACGACGAGGGGTGACCGGTGGCGTGCGCCGCCGGACGATCAGTCGGAGGGGCCGAAGAGCAGCGTCAGCCAGCGTTCGAGCGGCGTGACTCGGGTCGTGTCGGCCCCGAGTCGGACGCTCGCGGAGCCCGGGGCGTCCTTGGGGAGGGGCGGCGCATCCGGTGCCAGCGAGAACGCGATCTCCTTGCGCGACCCGATCCCGAAGGCCCGCGCCTGCTGTTCGATGTAGCGCTGGCGCCCGATGATCTCGAGTTCGCGCTCGAGGCCCGCGACCTCCTGGGCGAGCCTGCCGTTGTCGATGGCCATCTGCTCGGCCCGGGCGGTCGCCGCGGACGCCTCACCGACCTGACGGGCGAAGACGACCACGATCCACATCGCGAGCAGGGCGCCGAGGATGCCGGCCACACGACGACGGGTGAGCCCCGCGATGGCGAGACCCGAGAGATCCGGGAGGTCGCCGGCCGGGACGATGGCCACGCCTCGCGGCGGATCGTCATCGGGCGGCGGTTCGATCGGCCGGCGCAGCATCCGGGGGAGCGTAGCTACGCTCAGCTGCCGTGTCAACTCGCCCGCCGTGACACCCGAGCTGTCACGCACGCGGCCCAACGTGCTGCTAGACTCGCGCCGAAATCGAACATCCGTGCGAAACGAGGCCGCCGATGCGCACCTACGCCCCCGCCGACCCCGCCGCCGTCCTGGCCGGGATCCTCGACGAGCCGTCCCTGGCACGCGGCGTCGTCCACCACGAGGTGATCCCGGCGAGAGCCGCGGTCTTCGGCGACTTCCCGGCGTGGCTGGACCCACGGATCGTCGCCGGGCTCGACGGCCGCGGGATCCACCGGCCGTACACCCACCAGGCCGAGGCGATCGACGCGATCCATGCCGGCGAGGATGTCGTCGTCGTCACGCCCACGGCATCGGGCAAGTCGCTGTGCTACACGCTCCCGGTCCTCCAGGCCATCGTGGACGACCCGGCCTCGCGGGCACTCTTCCTGTTCCCCACCAAGGCCCTCGGGCAGGACCAGGTGACCGAGTTCGGTGAGCTGTCACGCGCCGCCGGGCTCACGATCTCGACGTCGACCTACGACGGTGACACGCCCGCCCCGATCCGATCGGCGATCCGGGCCGCCGGACAGGTCGTGGTGACCAACCCGGACATGCTCCACTCGGCGATCCTGCCGCACCACACGAAGTGGTTCCAGCTGTTCGAGCAGCTCAAGGTCATCGTGGTCGACGAACTGCACACCTACCGCGGCGTGTTCGGCGGTCACGTCGCCAACGTCATGCGCCGGCTGCTGCGGATCTGCGCCCACTACGGCAGCCATCCCACGATCGTGTGCTGTTCCGCGACGATCGGGAATCCCGCGGAGCTCGCCACCGCCCTGACCGGTCGGCCCACCCGGTTGATCGACCGGAACGGCGCCCCGTCCGGCGAGCGACACGTGGTGCTCGTCGATCCCCCGGTCCTGCACCCGGAGAGCGGCGCTCGCGGGTCGGCCGCGACCCTGGCCCAGCGCTGGGCCCTCCCCTTCCTGCGCGCCGGGCGCCAGACGATCGTCTTCGGACGGTCCCGGACCGCCGTCGAGATCCTGCTCACCGGTCTGCGCGAGGCGCTGCGCGAGCATCGCGGCCCGCGGAGCCGGGTCCGCGGCTATCGGGGCGGCTACCTGCCGACGGAGCGACGCTCGATCGAACGCGGCCTGCGTGATGGCGAGATCCTCGGCGTCGTCGCGACCAACGCCCTGGAGCTCGGCGTCGACATCGGTCGACTGGACGCTGCCGTGCTCGCGGGCTATCCGGGCTCGGTGGCCGCGACGTGGCAGCAGTTCGGGCGCGCCGGTCGGCGTCAGGGCGTGAGCGTCTCGGTCCTGGTGGCGTCCGGCGCGCCGGTCGACCAGTACGTCATCCACCATCCCGAGTTCCTCCTCGAGGGCACCCCGGAGGAGGCGCGGCTCGACCCGGACAACCTGCACGTCCTGCTCGCGCATCTCCGCGCCGCGACATTCGAGCTCCCGTTCGAGCCGGGCGAGATCTTCGGCCCGGGGCCCGCCGATGACCTCCTCGCCTTCCTCGCGGAAGAGGCGCACGTCCGCCAGGCCAGCGATGGGCGCTGGTACTGGTCCAGCGAGAACTTCCCGGCCTCGGAGATCTCCCTCCGGACGGCGGCCCCCGAGAACGTGGTGATCATCGACACGACGCCGGACCGGCCCCGAGTCCTCGGCGAGGTGGACCTGTTCAGCGCGCAGGTCCTCGTCCACGAGCGCGCAATCTACATCCACGAGTCGATCCAGTACTACGTGGATCGCCTCGAGTGGCACGAGCGCAAGGCCTACGTCCATCGCGTGGACGTCGACCACTACACCTACGCGAACCGCGCGGTCACGCTCAAGCCGCTCGAGATCTTCGCGGAAGCTCCCGCGACCGCCGGCCGACGCATCCACGGCGAGGTGATGGTGGCCAGCCTCGTCACGCTCTTCAAGAAGCTCAAGTTCATCACGGACGAGAACGTCGGCTGGGGCCCGATCGATCTGCCCGAGCTCGAGCTGCAGACCACGGCCTATTGGCTCACCGCGGATGCGGTTCGCGACCATTGGCGCCGCGACGACCTCGATGTCGCGTTGCTCGGCGCCGGACGCGCGATCCAGACGGTCGCTTCCGTCCTGCTGATGGTGGATCCACACGACCTCGGGCTCGTCACGCAGGTCCGCTCGCCCCATGCGGAACGACCCACGATCTACCTGTACGAGGCGGTCCCGGGTGGGATCGGGCTTTCGGAGCGGCTGTGGGAGCGCCACGACGAGCTGCTCCAGGGGGCGGCGGACCTGATCTCGGCCTGCGGCTGCGACGGCGGCTGTCCCTCGTGCACCGGGCCCCGACCCGAACCGGGCGTCGATGCGCGCGCACTGGCGCTGCGCCTGCTCGGTGAGCTCGGAGCGCGTCGATCGCCGACGCTGGTCGCGACCGGATGAGCGTCGACGCCTTCGACCCGGCCGGGGGTCTCGCACGGCGACTCGAACGCTACCGGCAGGCGACCGCCGGGCTCACGGCCGCGCGCGAGGGGGCCGACGCCGCGGCGGTGCCCGGCCGGGCGCTGCCGACGGAGGACCTCGCCGGGCGATTGGCGGAGGCACTCGACGGCGAGGTCCTCCGGACCCCGGACGGCGCCGTCGTGCGCTGCGAGTCGCCGTCGCGACCGATGGTGATCGATCGTCAGCGCCTCGCGCGGCTGCCCGGTCATCCCGACGCGACGATCCCGCTCGTCTGCATCGATACGGAGACGACGGGGCTCGCCACTGCCGCGGGCACCGTCGCGTTCCTGATCGGTCTTGGCTGGTGGGAAGGCGACCGCTTCCGGCAGGTCCAGCTGCTGCTCCCCGATCACGCCGACGAGCCCGGGCTGCTGGCGGTCCTCGCGACCCTGATCCCGCCGGACGGGTGGCTCGTGTCCTACAACGGCCGCGGGTTCGACTGGCCGCTGCTGGTCACCCGCTACCGCATGCATCGTCGGGCGGCCCCGGTCCATGCCGGGCACCTGGACCTGCTCCCCGTCGTTCGGCGCCTGTTCCGTCACCGGCTCGCCGACGCCCGGCTGGGTTCCGCCGAGTCCGGGCTGCTCGGCCTGCACCGCCATGGGGACGTCGACGGCTGGGAGATCCCCGGTCGCTATCTCGGGTTCCTTAGGGGTGGGCCCGTGCTCCCGCTGGTGGATGTCGTGCGGCACAACGACCAGGACGTGCGGTCCCTCGCCCGGCTGCTCGTCCTGCTCGAACGCGACTATGCCGGCCCGACTCGGGGCCCGGCCGTGCCCGCCGGCGATCTTGCGGGTCTGGCCCGCTCCTACGCCCGTCTCGGGCGGCTCGCGGAGGCCCTCGCCTGCTACGACGACGCCCTCGAGGCACCGCTCGACGTCGCGATCGAGCCGCCCGTCGTCGCACGGGTCCCAGCGGCCGTTCCGGCCTCGGACCCGTGGTGGTCCCCGCGAGTCGCGGCGGACTTCGGCGGGGTACCCGCGCGCGCGCCGGCAGCGGGTGATCCCACGAGGACCGCGGCGTTCGCCGCCCCATGGTCGACCGAGCGGATCGCCGTCGAGCGCGCGTTCGTCCTGCGGCGCCTTGGTCGCTGGGCGGAGGCGATCGATGCCTGGGAAGGTCTTGCCGCGGGTCCCGGCCGGACCGCCGTCGTCGCGGCGATCGAACTGGCCAAGCTGCACGAGCATCGCCGGCGCGATCCGCGACGGGCGCTCGAGGTCGTGTGGACCGGGCTGAGCCTCGCCGAGAGGCGGCGCCGCCTCGGACGACCGGAACCGCGTCTCGAGGCCGACCTCGATCGGCGGCGTCGACGGCTCGAGCGCCGGACCGCGGCGTCAGGCGATCGGCGGGTCGGTCGGTCGGTCAGCGTCGCCTGACCCGAGGCGACGCCGGACGTCGTCCAGCGTCGGGACACCCGCGAGTCCGGCCGCCTCGATGACGAGCGACGCGGCCGCCGCGGCGAACGCGAGGTCGGCACGGCGATCGTCCCCTGCGGGCTCGCCGCGGATCCCGGGTCGCAGGGTCACGGCCTGGAGCGCCGCGAGCATCACGTCGCCCGCGCCGGTCGGATCCACGACGTCGTCGGTCCGCGTCGCTCGGTAGCGGATGGACCTGGCGGGTCCGTCGGGGCCGATCCGCAGCCAGCGGCCGCCGTCGCTGCCATCCGTCAGCAGGAGCGCGGCCCCGGGCCGGAGGGCCTCCCACAGGTCGCGCAGACGCGTGTTGGGTGCGAGGTCGTGACGACTCAGGCCGACGAGATCGGCCCGGGCGAGGACGCCGGTCGCCCTCGGCGGTCGCCGTCGGACGCGACGGCCGGCCGTCAGCCCGCGCAGCCAGCCCTGCCAGCCGACCGTGAGGTGCGTCCCGTTCGGCACCGCGTCGGCCCACGCGTCATCGATCTCGCCGGCGACCGGCAGCAGGGACCAGGCGGCGGCGGCCCACTCGCTCCGCGCGCCCTGGACCGGGAACGAGACCCCGGTCGCGACGCAGGTCTGGACACGGCCGCCCGGCGTCTCGAGGTTCACGAACACCGGCGTCTCGCGCAGGCGGACCAGGCGCACGTCCACGCCGGCCGCCCGGATCGCGTCGAGTTCCCGGGCCTCGGCCGCCACGGCGTCCACGCCGATGAGCGCGGCCGTCGAGAGGCCGAGGCGAGCGGTCGTCATCGAGGCGTAGCAGACCGCGCCGCCCAGCCGCCAGCCGCGCGGGTCATCGTCGGTCAGGTCGCGCGACGCCGACCCGATGTGCACCACGTCGACCTGTGGCACCGAACGACCTCCGGTCTATACTGCCGACCGCATCGCTGACCGCGCGCACCGGATCCACGAGGCCGCGACCGTGTTCTTCTACGAACTGCATGAAGGCGACGACGACGTCTACTCGGACGTGCTCGTCGTGAGCGAATCCGAGTGGGAGCCGCAGGAGTTCTTCGACCTCGTGCAGCGAATCCGTCGTCGGATCCAGGATGGTTTCGGCCACGATACGCTCAGCGAGGCGATCGCCGTCGAACTGGAGCGTGACCACGGCTTCATCCACGTCACTGACGACCGGCTCGCCGCGGCGGTGAATGTCTCCACCGTCGAGGAGGACAACTTCCTCGCCGACCTCGAGGTCGATCTCGCGGACGCCGAGGAGGACGACGACGAAGAAGACGATGACGAAGACGAGGACGGCAACGGCCGAGCCGACTTCCGGTCGGTCCTCGTCGACTTCGAACCCGGCGAGCGGCTGAACTAGCGCGCCCCGGGGACCTTGCCGCGACCGGTGCCAGGCCCCGCGGCCGACGCGACACCCAGCCCGCGAGGCGACCCGCGCCGGCGACCCGCCCGCTACTTGCTGAAGAGGATCTCCAGCACGTCGCCGTCGCGGACGCGATAGGTCTTGCCCTCCGACCGCAGGCGGCCGGCCTTGCGCGCCTCGGCCATGGAGCCCAGCTTGAGCAGGTCCTCGTAGGCCACGGTCTCGGCACGGATGAACCCCTTGGCCAGATCCGTGTGGATCGCCCCTGCCGCCTCCACCGCCACCGACCCATCGCGGATCGGCCACGCCCGGACCTCGTCGGGCCCCGCCGTAAGGAAGGAGATCAGCCCGAGCAGGCGATACGACAGTGCGATGACCCGGTCCAGCCCGGACTCGGCGATCCCGAGCTCCTCCATGAACGCCGCGGCCTCGTCGGCCTCGAGTTCGCCGAGCTCCATCTCGATCCTGGCCGAGAGCGCCGCGACGATCGCCTGCCGGTGGTCGTAGCCGGATCCGACCCGCTCCACCAGCTCCGCCGCGACCGGGAGGTCCCCTTCCCCGATGTTCAGCAGGACGAGGACCGGCTTCTGGGTGAGGAATCGAAAGCCCCGGATCGCCTTCTCCTCGTCGAGGTCGAGCGCCATGTCGCGGATCGGACGCCCGGCCTCGAGGCCCTCGTGGATCCGGCGGAGGACCGCCTCCTCGCGCTCGGCGGCTTCGCGCTCGGCGGGCGTCCCATGGCGACCCGTGCCGGCAAGCCGCTCGAGCCGGCGCTCTGCCATGGACAGGTCGGCGAGCAGGAACTCGAGGTCCAGCCGCTCCACATCGCGGCCCGGGTCCACGGACCCATCGGGATGCGGGTTCGATGGGTCCTCGAAGGCCCGGACCACGTGGAGGAGGGCATCGGAGTCACGAAGCCGGGCGAGATGGTCGGCCGGGAGCTCCTCGGTCCCGACATGCCCCTCGCTCGATGGGGGCGGAGCCGGCAGATCCACGTACGTGACGTCGGCCTGGACGATCTTCTTCGGCTTGAAGATCGCCGCGAGCCGGTCCAGCCGCTCGTCGGGGACCTTGACGACACCGACGTTGAGCGTCACGCCGCCGAAGCCGCCGGTCTCGGCGTGGCCACGGGTGAGGGTGTTGAAGACGGTCGTCTTGCCGCTACCGGCAAGCCCGACGATGGCGATCTGCATGCGCTGGGCATGGTAGAGGCCCACCGTCGGGAGCGCGCGGGCCGGGCGCGACGCCGGGCGGGCGGGAGGGCGGGCACCGCTCGCCGGATCAGTAGCCGGCGGCCGGGTCCACCACGTTGAGCAACGGTTCACCGGCCGCGAAACGGCGCAGGTTGTCGCAGAACAGCTCCACGCTGCGGTCGAGCACCCGACCGCTCGACCAGGCCGTGTGCGGGGTCACGATCACGTTCGGCAGGTCGTAGAAGGACGACATCGGTGGCAGCGGCTCGTCGTGGAACGCATCGAGGACCGCACCGCCCAGCGTGCCGTCGCGGAGCGCGCGGATCAGGGCGCGCTCGTCCACCAGGCCGCCGCGCGCGACATTGACGAGCCACGCCCCGGGCTTGAACAGCGACAGCGTCCGCTCATCGATGAGCCCGCGCGTCTCGGGCGTCAACGGTGCCGCCAGCACGACGAAGTCCGCTTCGGCCAAGAGGGCCGGGAGCGTGTCGGGGCCGCCGACCCGCGCGAGATCGATCTCGCGACCCTCGTCGGTCAGCAGCGGACCGGCATCGTCCGCGTGCCGGCGCACGCCGATCACGCGGCATCCGAACGCGCCGGCCAGGTCGGCGACCGCCCGGCCCATCGATCCGAGCCCCACGACCCCGACCGTGACGTCGCGGAGCTCCACCCCCTCGAGCGGCTGCCACGTGCGCTCCCGCTGGAGTTCCAGGAGCTGGGGCAGCCGCCGGCTCACGGCGAGGATCATCATCAGGACGTACTCGGCGATGGGCCGGCTGAACACGCCGCGGGCGTTGGTCACCACGAGCCCGCGCTCGCGGGCCATCGGTGTCAGGGCACGCTCCACACCCGATGTGGCGGAGTGCACCCACGACAGCCGCGGGGCCCGCAGGAGCAGGCGATCGAAGGCGTCCGTCCCGAGCCAGCCGCGGAGCATGACCTCGACGTCATCGAGCGGGCCATCGGCGAGCCCCTCGACCGAGACGGTGACCAGCCGCGCACCCGGCGCCGCCGCCCGGATCCGCTCGAGGTCCCGGGAGCGATAGCGGGCCGAGAGGATCGGGCTCAGGGCGATCGCCGTCGGGGCGCCACCGGGCCCGGATCCCGGACCGGCCCGGCCCGCGGCCCTGGCGGGGTCTTTGCTCATGCCGTCGACCCGCGATCCGTGGCCGGCACCGCGACCGCGACGGCGACACCGTCGAGCACGCGGGCGATCCAGCGCACGGGATCCTCGATCTCGCCGTCGAGCGGCAGCGTCTCGGGTCCCTCCCACAGCCGGGTGAGGGCGGACTTGCCGCGGGCGTCGGCGATCGCGCGCACGAACGCCTCGCCCTTCTTGTACTGCTCGAGCTTGAGATCCATGCCGGTGATGCGCAGCATCGAGCGCTCGAAGGTGGTCCGCCGCGCCCGGCGCTCGTGGAAGCGGGCGCTGATCCGCTCGACATCGGGGACCAGGTCGCGACCGACCTCGTCCATCACGTAGTCGCTGAACCCCTCGAGCAGGCTCATGACGGCCTGCGTCTCGCGAAAGAGCCGGCGCTGCTCGTCGCCCATCAGGCGCTCCATCCAGTGGCCGCCGCCCTCCTCGCCCCGGAGCGCCCGGCCGAGACCGCGCAGGGCATCGCGTCCCAGCCCCTTCGCATCGGATCCGAACAGCGACATCTGGCGCTCGAGGCGGGAGGCCAGGTACGGCCGGAGCCACGGGTGCGCCTCGAACTCGAACGCGTGCGTGGCTTCGTGCAGGGCGATCCACGTCCGGAACGAGCTGACCGGCACGCCCAGGCCCTTGGCGGTCGCGCGGATGTTCTCCTCGACGAACAGGAGCCGACCGGGCGCCGCCTCCGCCGACAGCAGCGCAAGGTCGTACTGGCCGAGGACCCGTGCGCCCATGAACCCGAGCAGGAAACCCAGTTGGCGGGTGGTGACCCACCGGTTGGCGATGGCCATTGCCGCCTTCGCGAGACCGCCGCCCGGCGGGACGAGCTGGTCGAGCAAGTCCGCTTCGAGATGGCCGATGAGGGCGGCGAAGCTGCCGATGTTGGCGCGGACCCAGCCGGCTCGATCGACGACGCCCGAGCGCTCGACCACCCCTGGCAGCCGTGTCCCCAGGGCCCCCTCCAGCGCCGGCACGATGCGAGCCATCGCGTCGGCGTATTCGCCTTCGACGGCCCGGAGCTCGGCGGCCGTGAGCGACCCGGGGGCCTTGGCGAGCCGGCCCGCGGCGATGCGTTCGACCGAGGGCCAGTCCACGAGACCGCGCCGCGCGGATCGCTCCGCCCGGCGACCGACGATCGTCGCGGCGGCTCCGAGCGCCGACCCGATCAGGAGGCCCGCCTGCCACGCCCGGTCATCGCGCCACGCCGCCCGGCGGTCGTCGCGGTCGCTCATCGGGCGGCGACCATGAGGTCGATCGACTCGACGTCCGGGAATGCATCGCCGAACAGCGGTGCAGCGAGCGCGTGGAACCGGGCGGCGTCGCCGGTCGTGAGCTGGCGATGCGTCGCGGGCGGTCGACCGTCGTCGGGTGCCTCGAGACCCACGATCCGCAGGAAGTCCGCCAATGCCGAGGCGGTGGCCGTCGCCGAGTCGACGATCGCGACCGACGGCCCGACGACGTCGGCGATGAGCGGTCGAAGGAGCGGGTAGTGGGTACACCCGAGGAGGAGGGTGTCGACCTCGGCGCCCGCGAGTGGCCGCAGCGCCTCCGCGACCGCCAGCTGGGCCGCGGAACCACGGATGTCCCCGGCTTCCACGAGCGGGACAAGGGCGGGTGTGGCGTGCTCGAGGACCTCGACGGACGGGTTCTCCGCGAGGATCGCGGCTCGATAGGCGTGCGATCGGATCGTGGCCGGGGTCGCGATCACGCCGACGCGTCCGTTCCGCGTTGCGAGCGCCGCGGCCGTCGCCCCGGCGCGCACGACGCCGAGGACCGGCAGATCGTAGCGACGGCGATACGCATCGAGCCCCACCGCGGTCGAGGTGTTGCAGGCCACGACGAGCACCTTGACGTCACGCTCCACCAAGGCATCGAGCGCCTGCGTCGAGAACGCCAGGACCTCATCGTCGGGTCGGACGCCGTACGGCGCCCGAGCGTTGTCACCGAGGTAGATCGTCGGCTCGGCCGGCAGGCGCCGAACGATCTCCCGCAGGACCGTCAATCCGCCGACCCCGGAGTCGAAGACCCCGATCGGTCGGGGGTCGGCCATCGGACCGCCTAGCGCCGGCCGGCGGCCGCCGGCACGCGCTCGGCGCCGATGAGCGCGGAGGCCATGCGCGCCAGGTCCTGGCTGACCGTCGCGGACGGGTTGGCGAGGACGAACGGCACGCCTTCGTTGTTCGACTGGACGACGAGGAGCCCGTCCGACATCACGCGATGCTCTGGCACCCGTCCGAGCGCCCGCTCGAGGGCCACGGGCTCGATCCCGCCGGGCGAATCGGCGCGGTTCACGACGTAGTGGACCTTGCTCGCCGCGTAGCCGATCGCCCGGAACGTGTCGGCAATGGCGACCGTGTTGTGGATCGTGGTCGAGTCGTACGTCACGATCTCGAGGATCGTGTCCGCGGCGTCGAGGAACGACAGGTTCACGTCGTTGAGGTGGCTGGACATGTCGATGACGATCGCCGCGTACACCCGGCGCAGGAGCGAGAGGACCTTCTCGACGTCGCGCGAGGTGACCATCTCGGCCATCTCGATCCGTGGCGGCGCCAGCAGGATGTCGATCCCGGAGGGGTCGCGCCACAGGACGTCGCCGAGATCGGACTCGGCGATCCGGTCCGTGGGCAGGTCCAGGATCGACGGCGCATCCGTGGGGACCTTGAGCAGGGCCCGCAGGTCGCCGAACTGGAGACTGCCATCGATCAGCACGGTCCGGTGGCCAAGCTGGCCGAGCGACACGGCCAGGTTGAACGCGATGGTGGTCTTGCCGACGCCACCCTTGGGAGCGAACACCGAGAAGACGCGCGTGCCGGCGGTCTCCTGCTCGGCCTCGAAGCTGGACCGGACGTGGCCGATCTTGGTGATCAGGTCGAACCCGGAGAACGGCATCGAGAGGACGGCGTGGATCCCGCGGGACGGATCGGGCTCGATCGGGTTCTGCGGCACGGTCAGGACGATCACCGGCACGCCGAGGTCGGCCTTGTGGATCTGCTCGACGAGGTGGAGGCCCTTGATCCGGCCCTGGAGCAGGGCGTCCACGAGGATGACGTCGGGGCGCAATTCCTGGATGTGGGGGATCGCCTTCGCGCCGTCGGAGAGCACGTCGAGCAGCTTCACCCGGGCCTGCGCGTTGAGGAGTCCCCGGATGTATTGCGCTACCTGCGGGACGTCCTCGACGATCAGCAGGCGGGTCTGGTCACTCGATGCCATCGCTTCGACGATACCACGCGGTCAGGTCCCAGAAGTCCCTCGGAGGTCCGGGTGGAGACATGACCAGCGGAACCCCCTACGGCCTCGTGGCGATGAGCACGGCGCGGTCGCTGCCGGGCCCGAACGCCGCGAGATCGTAGCCGGACGCGAGGTGCTCGACGATGAGACCGGCATCCTCCGCGAACTGCCGAAGATCGTCGGCGGCGACGAGCCGCAGGCGGTCGCGCCGGATCCAGCGGCGGACGGGGCCTCCCTGCGCGGATGACTCGAAGATCGTGGTCGACGTGATCGTGCCCGTGGCGGCATCGTGCAGCGCCGATCCGGACTTCGTGACCAGCTCGCCGGTCTCCGGGTCCAGGCGCGGCCACTCGAGGATGACGCGGCCGTCGTAGCGCGCGAGGTCTTCGGCATCGGGGAGCCAGACGTCCACCGCCGCCACCCCGCCGGGCGCGAGATGCGTCGCGAGCGACGTGAAGGCCGCGCGCTGGTTCGCTCGTGTCGGCAGGAGCAGGAGCGAGTTCAGCCCGATGAACGCCAGACCGAACGATCCGGCATCGGGCAGTCGCAGGCCCACGAGGTCGGCCTCGACGAGCGTCAGGTTCGAGCGTGCGGTCGGCCCGGAGGCCGTCGCCGCCGCACGCGCCCGCGCGAGCATCGCCGGGTCGACATCGACCGCCGATACGCGGTGGCCGGCGGCCGCCAGGGGAACGGCGAGCCGCCCGGTCCCGGCCGCCAGCTCGAGGATCGGCCCGCCCGTCCGCTCGGCGAGCGCCAGGTACAGGTCCAGGTCGCCCGGATCGTCGACCAGGTCGAGGTCGTAGAGCCGCGCGAGGACGTCGGCCGTGGCGCGATCGGCCGCGGGGAACGGATCGGTCGCGCGGGTCAGTCCTTCCAGCGGACGCTCATCCCGGCCCGGCGGCGCACCGCGAGCGCGCTGATCGCCTCGAGCGCGACGCGGTTCGCGGCCATCGACGTCGTCTCGGCCTGGTCGTAGGGCGGGGAGACCTCGACGATATCCATGCCGGCGAGATCGACCGCCCCGACGATCTGGCGGATCGCCCGCAGCACCTCGCGGGTCAGCATCCCGCCCGGCTCGGGTGTGCCGGTGCCCGGGGCCATGCCCGGATCGATCACGTCGATGTCGATCGAGAGGTAGATCAGGTCGGGTCCGTCGAGCGCCTCGCTGATGGCCTGCTCGATGACAGGTTCCGCGCCGCGCTCCTCGATCTCGCGCATGAGGTGCCAGCGCAGCCCGTGCTCCTTCATCCAGTCGAAGGTCTCCTGCGGCGGCCAATACCCGCGCAGGCCGACCTGGACGAAGTTGCGACCGTCGATCGCGCCCGATTCGATGAGGCGACGCATCGGGGCCCCGTGACTGGCCAGCACGCCCCAGCCGTCCGCCGCCGTATCCGCATGGGCGTCGAAGTGGACGATGCCCACGCGCTTGGGGCTGCGGACCTCGGCGATGGCCGTCGCCGCCGGCCACGTGATCGAGTGGTCGCCACCGAGGACGATCGGGATCGCGCCGGCATCGGCCACCTCGAAGACCTTGCGGTAGATCATCGCGTGCGCACGTTCGATCCAAGACGGCGTGATGTTGGCGTCCCCGGCATCGACGACGGTCAGGATCTCGAACGGATCGACGTCGAGCTGGATCGAGTGGATCGACCCGGACGTGTACTGCGCCTCGCGGATCGCCCGAGGGCCGAAGCGGGTCCCCGGGCGGTGGGTGACGGCATCATCGAACGGGGCGCCGACGATCGCGACATCGGCCTTCCGGCGGGCGATCTCGGCTGGTGCGGTCACCCACGGCAGCTTCATGAACGACACCGGCCCGACGTACGTGGGCAGGTCGATGTCGGCGAAGACCTCGAACGGCTTGTCCCAGCCCGCCCGGGCGGCGAACCCGGAACTGGGCGGGCGGTTGCGCTTGGCCACGGATCCCTCCCGGAGACGGGAGCCGGCGCGAGCCGGCGGGTCGGACGCCCATCTCACTGGGGGCGCCGCCGGTTCGATCCTTCGTCCAGCGGGGCGCGCGGGCCGATCGTAGCACCCGCGATCGGCCGCGAACGGTCGCGCTGGGGGTCAGGGCTCGGCGTGGAACGCCGCCCAGGCGGCCGCGACGAGCGATGGATCGGCGAAGAGCTCGTATGCCGTCTGCGCCACGAGGGCGGCCGAGAGCAGCGTCGTTTCGTCGGCCTCGGGCATGGCCGCCGCATCCCGGAACGCGATCGAGTGACCGGGGGTGCCGGGCGGGGCGATCGAGAGGTCGGGGTGGATCGCGGGGCACACCCAGCTGACGTTGGCCATGTCGGTGCTGCCTGCGTTCGGATCGTCGCCCTGGTCCGCGACCCCGTACGCCGCCATGTTGGCCGTGAACCGTTCGACGAGGACCTTGTTGTTGCGCATGGTGGATGCCTTGCCGGAGAACGTGATCTCGACCGTCGTCCCCGTGGCCAGCGCGGCCGCCTCCGCCAGCTCCCGGAAGCGAGCCTTCATCGTCTCGTAGTACGGCTCGTCGGCGGCGCGGATCATGAACCAGGCCGAGGCCCGCTCCGGGATGATGTTCGCGGCCGTGCCACCGTCGCGGATGATCCCGTGGACGCGCGCGGTGGGCTTGAGCTGCTGGCGCCACAGGCCGACCGACGTGAACAGCAGGATCAGCGCATCGAGGGCATTGCGTCCTTCCCATGGGTCGGACGAGGCGTGCGCCTGGAGCCCGTGGAACACGACGTCGACGTCCTCCGACGCCAGAGGCCACGACGAGACGTGGTTCCGGTCGCACGGGTGGTAGAGCAGCGCGGCATCCAGACCGGCGAACAGGCCGTCATCGATCATGATCTGCTTGCCGCTCCCGCGCTCCTCCGCCGGGGTCCCGAGGAACACGATCTCGCCGGGCAACTCGTCGGCGAGCGCCGCGAGTCCGATGGCCGCCCCGACGCCCGAAGCCGCCATCGTGTTGTGGCCGCAGCCGTGGCCGAGGCCCGGGAGCGCGTCGTACTCCGCCAGGATGCCGATCCGCGGACCCTCCCCGCCCCGACCTCCGCGCCGGACCGCACGGATCGCGGTCGCGAGACGGCCGGCCGGGTGCTCCACGTCGTAGCCGTGCGACCGCAGGATCTCGGCCACCCAGGTCGATGCCTGGACCTCCTCGAACGCCGGCTCCGGGTTCGCATGGATCCGGTGCGACAGGCCGATGATCTCGTCGCGGGCCGCCTCGATCGCGGCGACGAGCCGGGTCTTGGCCTCGGCATGTGGCTCGGCTGGACGGGCAGCGGTCAACGCGGGCAAGGGATCCTCCGGACTGGCGGACGGACACGGTGGACCGACGCAGCCTACCGAACGAGCGCCGGGCGCGTCCTCACCGATCCGCGGACAGGGTCGATTCCGCCACCACGGCGAGGGCGATCATGAACAGCGCGATCGGCCAGTCGAGGAGGCCCTGGACGCGCAGGGCCACGAGGACGGTGATGATCACCCCGACCCACGCCGCGCGACGGACCGCCCGCGTCCAGTCCCCCTGGTAGGCGATCCGCCGGTGCCGGCCGAAGACCGCGAGCCAGAAGACCGGCACGATCGTCAGGCCGATCGCGAGACCGATCAGACCCGCGCCGACGAAGCCCGCGCCCGGGTCCGCGACCGGGTCCCGCGTCGTGACCACGAGACCGACCAGCGCCCAGACCACGGCGGCGGCGCCGAAGAAGCCGAGGTTCGTCAGGCGATCGCGGGTCTCCATCCGGCACGAGTCTAGGGCCTTGCGGGCGTCGGACCAGGTGCCGGCTCAGCGTGCGACGCTCGCCGGGCAGATGTCGCGGAAGGCGCAATAGGTGCAGGCCAGGAAGTCCGGGCGGGCGTCGTAATCGCGGGCCCGGATCCCGGCGGCGGCGGTCTCGATGCGGTCCTTGGCCTTCGCCAGGCGCTTCGGATCGACGTCCACGGTCCCGATGAGCCCGGACTCGAGGAAGTGCAGGGCGAGAGCGTCCGGCAGCCGCCCGGTCATCGCCTCGTAGCCCATCGCGTAGATCTGGAGCTGGAGGGAGTCGCGCGCCCGCTGGCGCGCCTTGAGCGGATCGCGCACGTCCGACGACTTGTAGTCCGTGATCGTCACGCGCTCGGGACCCAGCATCCCGAGCGTCGGAGCGACCACGTCGGCACTCGGGGTCACCGTCGGTCCGGTCGCCGAGGTCATCTCCACCGGGCCGGTCGCCACGGCCTCGACGTCCACGCGGTCCCAGCGCCCGCGGATGCGGTCCCCGCCGAGGAAGAAGCTGAACTCCCGCTCGACGTAGGTGGGGATCACGGCGTCGGGCTGGACCTGCGCCTCCCGGAACCGGCGCAGCGCGCTACGGCCAGCCTCAAGCCGGGCTTCCTCGTGCTCGCGACTGATGAATCCTTCGTTCGTCCAGGCGGCCACGAACACCTCGGCCAACTCCGCGTCGGTCATGACCTGCCCCTTGGCGTGGCGCTGGTGGAAGGTCTGGACCGCCTTGTGCAGCGCGGACCCGTAGACGATGGCGTGGTGCGGCGCCAGTGGGACGCGGAGGACGTGCGCGTACTTGTACTTCAGCGGGCACGTCAGGTAGTCGTCGATCTGGTAGAAGCTGAGCGAGAGCGGCTCCTCGATCGGGCCGCGCGGAGCATCGAGGCGCGACGCGGCCGCCTCGAACGCGGCGAGCCTAGCGAGGGACGTGGATGATGCGGCGCCGGCCCCGGGGGTCGCCGCCTGGACGGGCAGGTCCAGCGCCTCCAGCACGAAGGGCGACACCCGGCGAGCGCGGGCGCCACCGTAGTCGGCCGCATGGGACAGGATGAGCTCGTCGCGGGCGCGGGTCATGGCGACGTAGAAGAGGCGACGCTCTTCGGCCAGGCTGGACGATGGTCGCGCGGGACCGCCGCGGCCGAGGCCGTCCGGGAGACCGAGCGCCTCGGTCCGGCCATGGCCGGGGAACCGGCCGGCGACGAGACCCGGCAGGAACACGACCGGGAACTCCAAGCCCTTCGCCTTGTGGACGGTCAGGACCGCCACCGCGTTCGCGTCGGGGTCGAGCTCCGCCGTCGCCGGGTCATCGCCGGCGTCGATGAGCGTCTGGAGATGGCGAGCGACGAAGATCGCGCGGTCGTCGGCGAGCAGCCCGGACTGACCGCGGACGATCTCGAAGAAGCGGGCGATGTTCGAGAGCGCCTCTTCGGCGGCGACCGAATCCGAGCCCGCGAGCCTCGTCATGATCCCGCTCGCTCGCAGGAACCCGTACAGGAGCTGACCCGCGGGCAGTTCGTGCGCGAGCCCCACGTAGCGACGCACGTCCTCGACGAGGCGATGCACGCTGCTCCGCGTGTCGGGCGAGACCCGCAGGATCCCGGGCTGAACGTCGAGTTCCTGGATGACGTCCCACACCGAGCGATTCCGGCGACGGGCCATGTTGACGATGTCGGTCAGGTCCTCGCCGCCGAGCGCGTAGGGCTCGCACGTGGCGACCGCGTACAGGTCCACGCTCGACGATGGATCTGCGACGACGCGCAGGAACGCAAGCAGGTGCCGGACCTCCGGGCGCGCGTACAGGCCTGACGCGCCGGAGAACCGCCAAGGGACACCGGCGAGATTGAGCGAGCGCAGGTACGGATCCGCGTGGGTGTTCGCGCGCACGAGGATGGCATGGTCCCGCGGCGCGGCACCGGCGGCGATCCGGCGACCGATCTCTTCGGCGACCCAGCGCGACTCGTCGTCACCCGTCGCGAAGGCCTCGAGCCGCACGGGCGGCGGCGCGGGGTGCTGACGCTCGGCTCGAAGGCGCTTCCCCACCCCGGTCTGGACCTCGAGTCGATCCGGATCGTTGAAGCGGACCAGCCGGTAGGCCGCGTCGAGGATCGGCGCGCGTGACCGGTAGTTCCGGCGCAGGACCACGGTCCGCGCCGACGGATAGCGGTCGCGGAAGCCCAGGATGTTGTCGATGGCCGCACCGCGGAACGCATAGATGGCCTGGTCATCGTCGCCGACCACCGTGACGTTGCGGTGGCCTTCGGCCAGCAGGTTGACCAACGCTGCCTGGGCCCGGTTCGTGTCCTGGAACTCGTCGACCAGGACGTAGCGGAACCGCGCGGCGATCGCGGCACGCGCGGCCGGTGATTCGCGGACCAGCCGAAGCGCGAGGGCGACCTGGTCGCCGAAGTCGATGCAGCCGTTGGCGTCGAGCAGGGCCTGATAGCGCGCATAGGCGCCGGCCAGTTCGCGTTGCCGGCGCGCCGATTCGACGGCGGCCTCGGCACCGTCCTCGGCCGTGGCGGCCGCACCCGACGCGTCGGCCAGGGCGGAGGCTTCGGCGCTCACCCGGTCGGCGAAGGCGAGATACGACTCGGGGCTGATGTCTTCGTCCTTGCAGCGGCTGAACAACGTCGCCATGGCCGCGAGGAACCGCGTCGGGTCGCCCAGGGGCCGGTACGCGTCGAGGTCGAACTCGAACAGGTGCTCGCGCAGGAAGATGACCACCTCAGGGCGACTCAGGACGCGGACATCGGAGGGCAACCCGAGCTCGAGGGCATACTCCCGGATCACCGAGTCGCCGAATGCGTGGAAGGTGGCGATCGCCGTGTCCGTGTAGCCGTAGGGCACGAGCTGGTCCACCCGGACGGCCATCTCCTGGGCGGCCTTGTCGGTGAACGTCAGGGCGAGGATCTCGGACGGTCGCGCCCGGCGGGTCGCGATGAGCCAGGCGATCCGACGGGTGATGACCTCGGTCTTGCCGGTCCCGGCGCCCGCGACCACGAGCAGCGGCCCGTCGGCATGCGTGACCGCGCGGCGCTGGTCGGCATTGAGACCGCCCATGAGCGCCGCGAGACCGGGCTCGTCCGGGGTCGGCGACGCTACGGCCGCCGGCGCCAGGTCGCGCCAGGCGGGCAGCTGGTCGAGCGGACGCGGTTCGCGGCGAGGTCGGCGGGTGGGTGGGGTGCGGGTCGTCGTGGGGGCCATGCCCGGACTGTGCCGGGCGCGCGTGACACCTAGCCTGTCAGCCGGTCGCCTGCTTGATCGCCGCCGACTCCTCCTCGGAGAGCGCCGCATCCGATCGACCGTTCGCGATGGCCTTCGCGTAGATCCGTGTCCCGGTCCGCGCGTGGAGACTCGAGAGGACCCAGCCGTCGCCGTTGGCGTCGAGCAGGGCGAGCGCGAAGCTCTGGTTGCCGCCCGTCTCCTCGAACGGGTTGTACCGGACCAGGCCCACGCGCGAGAACGCCTTTCGGCCGGCCGATTCGAGGATCGCAGTCCGCGCGCCGACCGCTTCGAGTCCGCGCGCCACCTCATGGACCCGCTCGAGGTGGGCATCGAGGATCGCCTCGAGGCTGCGTCCGTCCGCGCCGCGGGTCAGACCGGCGAGTCGAGCCTCCAGACGGCGGATACGGCGGACGAGAACGAGCGCGAGCAGCAGGAGCAGGATCCCCGCGGCAGCCAGCGTGACCACGATGGCGACCAGGTTCGCGGAGACGAGCGCGTCGAGGTCGATGTCGGGGTCCTCGTTCAGGGAGCGTCGAGTCTAGCAGGGGACGATGGTGCGGCTGCGACGGGTCCGGGTGCTATCCTCTCGGCCGACCCGTCCCACCGGAGGACCCCTCGAACCGATGGCCAAGCGAACACGCGGCACCACGAGCCGGCCAGGACAGCGGCGACCGCTCCAGCGGCCGGCGACCCGCCCGACGATGGCCGCGCCGGCGCCGTCGGTCTCGTCCCGCCCCAGCGGTCTCACCGCCGAGGAAGAGGCACGTGCCGCGGTCCTCGAGCAGCAGATCATGGCCGAGGAGCGCGCCGCCGAGGAGAGCCGACGACGGCTGGACGAACGTCGACGAGGCCCCGTGGAGAGCGACGTCGAGCCGCGACGCGGC
This sequence comes from uncultured Anaerolineaceae bacterium, assembly GCA_964393345.1. Classification (GTDB taxonomy): domain Bacteria; phylum Chloroflexota; class Limnocylindria; order Limnocylindrales; family CSP1-4; genus SPCO01. Next base: position 26,240 of record CAYMTJ010000021.1, read on the forward strand.
GGGGCGGGCCTGGGGCAGCGCGCCACGCAGGAGTACGCCTACGTCGGCCGGGATGTCCGTCGCATCACGCTGCTCGGCGGGACGCTGATGGGCCTGCTGGTCATCCTGTGGGCCGTGGCCCAGGCCACGGGGTCCGGCTCGATCTGACGGGCCGCCCGGCGACCACCCGTCCGAAGGCCGGCGGCGCAGAGATCCACGTGCATGATGACCGCCCCTCGGCGGTAGAATCACGGCATGGCACCGGATCTGAGATCGCTGGTGGAGGAGGTGCTGCGCGACGGTTTCGCAGCGAACCTCGGCGTTTCCGACGCGAGCGGCCCATGGATCGCGCCAGTGGTGTACGTCTTGGACGATGCCCTCGATCTGCATTGGATCTCGATCCCGGATTCCCGACACTCGCGCGCGATCGCCGAGAATCCGACGATCGCTGCCGTCGTCATCGCGACACACGATACGGACAGGGAGCGCGCGCTCCAGATGAGCGGAACGGCGACGCGGGTGGAGGGAGCGATGTTCGAATTGGAGCAGCGCTTGCAGGCGAAGCGCGGCTTGCCCGCTCCGCGGTCGCCGGGCGACATCCTCACCGACGGCTACGAGTGGTACAGGTTCACCGCAGACCGTTTTGAACTCACCTACAACACGCTTTTCGGCTACGACCGGCAGACGTACGAACCCGACCCGTGAGGCCCTTCGAATAGCGACGTGGCACCAAGGGGCGTACTCACCGGCGCCGACCAGCGCCTTGACCACGTCGAGCCCGACGTGATGGCGATACGATCCTGACGTGCCATCCCGCCGCGTCACGGGTGCGCGACCCGAAGCCCTGTTCCAGCCACCACCCGAACGCCAGCCGCTGGCCGCCCGGATGCGCCCGCGGGACCTCGACGAATTCGTCGGGCAGGGTCACCTCGTCGGCGAGCGTGGGCCGCTCCGACGCGGCGTCGCGCGCGGGCACCTCGCCTCGATGCTGCTGTGGGGACCTCCCGGCACCGGCAAGACGAGCCTCGCGCGTCTGCTCGCCAACGCCATCGGCGCCGAGTTCGTCGCCCTCTCGGCGGTGATGTCCGGCGTGGTGGAGGTCCGGGCCACGATCGCGGAGGCGCAGGAGCGGCTGGCGCTGCACGGGGCCCGGACGATCCTCTTCCTCGACGAGATCCATCGATTCAACAAGGCGCAGCAGGATGCCCTGCTGCCACACGTCGAGGACGGGACCGTCACCCTCATCGGCGCGACGACCGAAAACCCCTACTTCGAGGTGAATGCCGCGCTGCTCTCGCGCATGCGGGTCTGGCGGCTCGAGGCGCTGTCCGACGAGGAGGTCGGGACCGTCGTCCGCCGCGCGCTCGACGATGCCGAACGCGGCCTGGCAGGTGACCTGGGACCGGGCGGCGGCGTATCCCTCGACCAGGCGTCGTTCGATCACCTGGTCTCGCTTGCCGGCGGCGATGCGCGGGCGGCGCTCAACGTCCTCGAGGGGGCGACGACGCTGGCCGATGGCGAGGGCATCCGCGACCAGCAGGGCCGCGTTGCGCCCCGTCTCGAAGACGTGGAAGCCGCGGCCCAGCAGCGCGTGCTCGCGTACGACCGCGCCGGTGACGGCCACTTCGACACCGTCTCGGCGTTCATCAAGAGCCTTCGCGGGAACGACCCGGACGCGGCGCTGTACTGGCTCGCGGCGATGATCGCCGCCGGCGAGGACCCGCGGTTCATCGTCCGCCGGCTGATCATCAGCGCGTCCGAGGACGTCGGCAACGCCGATCCGCGGGCCCTCCAGGTCGCGGTGGCGGCCGCCCAGGCGCTCGACCACATCGGCCTGCCGGAGGCCCAGTACGCACTTGCCCAGGCGACCACCTACATCGCGACCGCGCCGAAGTCGAACCGCTCCGGTGCGGCGTACTGGGCGGCCGTGTCGGACGTTGAGGCGCGCGGGTCCCTGCCGGTCCCGATGCACCTGCGGAACGCCGGGCACCGCGGGATGAAGCAGCACGGCATCGGGGTCGGGTACCGATACAGCCACGACTTCGAGGGCGCCGATGTCGAGCAGCAGTACCTTCCGGACGAACTCAAGGACCGTCACTACTACCTGCCGACGGACCAGGGCTACGAGGCGACGCTCGCGGCGCGGATGGCGTCACGAGCCGACGCCCGGGCTGCGGCCAAGGCGGCCGGACGGACCCCGAGGTCACGCATCCCGCCACCGGACGTGACGCCGCATTCGGGCGACGGATTGCTCAAGACCCGCGAAACGAACCGCAAGCGGATCGCGGCCACCCAGAAGGACGACGCCGCCGACGACTGACGCCGTCGGGATTCGACGCCATGCCGATCGGCCCGACTGGCCTCTGCCGGACTAGGGCTTGAGCAACAGTCGCTCGACGGTGGCCGCGAGCCACCGCTCATAGCGCGCCGCCGACCAGGCACTGATCGTCGTCTGCAGGAGATACAGCTCGGGTCCGGTCAGGGCCCACAGCACGTCCGCTGCCTCGCGCCGGCCGACCCCCGGGCGGAGGGCGCCGGTCCGCTCCCACGATCGAACGACGGCTGCCTGGCCCGCCCGTCGCCGGTCATGACCGTTCCGGACATGCCGGGCAAGGTCCGCGTCCGTCGCGATCGATCCCAGGCTTGCGGCGATCACCTCGGCGCCGGCTTGGAAGAGGCGTCGGTGGTAGCCGGCGATCGCTCGGACCTGGTCGTGCGGCGTACCGGCGGCCAGAAGTTCCGACGCGAGCCGGTCCGGATCCGCGTCGCGCTCGAGGCGCTCCAGCAGGGCCGCGAGGATGCCCGGCTTCGACCCGAACGCGGCATAGACGGTCTGGACCGCGACGCCGGCTTCGGCGGCGATCGCCTCCATCGTCGCCGAGGTGAGGCCCCCGGCGCGGATCAACCGGGCCGCGGCCTCGATGATCGCGTCACGGGTCCGAGCCGCCCGGGCCTCGCGAGCAGGACTCCGGTAGATCCGCTTGACTCGTTCCATTTGGATAGGGTAGGCTCCACTGATTATTGGATGTAGTACACCCTACCAAATACAGGAGGAGGTTGTCGAGATGTCTCCGACGAAGCGGATCGTCGTCACGGGTGCCACGGGCGCCCAGGGTGGAGCGACCGTCCGGCACCTGCTCGAACGGAAGCACGCGGTCCGAGCGCTGGTACGCGATCCCGACGCGACGGCGGCCGGTGCGCTTCGGAGACTCGGAGCCGAGACCGTGATCGCCGACCTCGACGACCCGGCCAGCATCGCGCGGGCCATGTCCGGCGCCGATGCGGCCTTCGTCGTCGCGACGCCGTTCGTCGAGGGCGGCGTCAGGACGGAGGTTCGGCACGCGATGACGGCGATCGACGCGGCGGTCGCATCGGGGGTCGCGCACATCGTCTATAGCTCGGTGGCAAGCGCCGACCGCGGGACCGGTGTCCCGCACTTCGACAGCAAGGCCCGGGTCGAGGCCCATCTTCGAGGGGTCAGCCCGGCCTTCACCATCGTCGCCCCGACCGAGTTCGTCGATCTGATCGTCGCGCCATGGGCCGTCGGCACGCTCCGCGCCGGCCAGTTCGGCGTGCCCGTGTCCGGGCGCGTGCCTCGCCAGCTCACGATGGTCGATGACATCGGCGCGTTCGTCAGCCGCGTGCTGGATGACCCGGCACGCTTCCTCGGCCGGCGGGTCGAGATCGCCTCGATGGTCACATCGGGCGACGAACTGGCGGCGATCCTGGCGCGCCGGATCGGGCGGCCGATGCGCTACGTCGAGCAGGACCGGGCCACGGTGGCCGACGCCGACCTCCTGAATATGTACGAGTTCTTCGCGTCGACCGGGTTCGAGGTGGATGTCGCGGCACTGCATGCGGCGCACCCGGACGTCGGCTGGCACGATGCGGATGCGTGGGCGGCGGGGATCGACTGGGCGTCCATCCTCGGCCTCCGGAGCGTGGCGTGAACGGCTCAGGGGTCGGACCGTCCGCGGGGGCGGTTCGCGTGCTGATCGCCGGCGCGTCGGGCGTGGTCGGGCAGGCACTCGTGCCGATCCTGGTCGAGCGCGGGTTCGTCGTTCTCGGAACGACCCGCTCGGTGCCGCGCGCCGCGACGCTGCGCGCGGCAGGCGCGACGCCGCTGGTCGTCGATGTCCTTGCTCGCGAGCGCCTCATCGACCTGGTCGTGGGCGCCCGGCCGGATGTCGTGATCCACCAACTGACCGACCTCGCGACGCCTGCGGGACAGCCGATCGGCGCGGTCGAGCTCGCCCGGAATGCCCGCCTTCGGGACGTCGGGACGGCAAATCTGGTCGAGTCGGTCGAGGCGGCACGTGTGCGCCGCCTGATCGCGGCCAGTGTCGCGTGGCTGCGGCACCCAGCTGGTCGGGCGTACGGTGAGGACGAACTGGTCGAGCCAGGCGATGACACCGAGGCGTCCATGACCCACAACGGCGTCGCGGCCCTGGAGCGGCGGGTGATGTCGGCCGTTCCCGAGGGCATCGTCCTCCGCTACGGGCGCTTCTATGGGCCGGGAACGGGCCAGACCGGGGCGCCGCCGCCCCCGGCGGTGCACGTCGACGCTGCTGCCTGGGCGGCCGCCCTCGCCATCGATCGCGGGATGCGCGGGATCTACAACGTGGCCGATGACGTCGGCCCGGTCACGAGCCACAAGGCTCGCGAGTCATTGGGCTGGTCGCCGTCGATGCGGCGCCCAGCCGATAGCCGAGGAAAGGAACGATGAACCGTCAACAGCCCCAAGCTCGAGTGTTCGGGCCAGGCGAAGGATCGCAGGCCTGGTGGTTCCTGGGATCGCGAATGGCCCTGAAGGCCGGCGCCCAGGACACGGCCGGGTCCTTCACCCTGCTGGAACAGTCGATGCCACCAGGATTCTCACCGCCCGACCACATCCATCTCGACGAGGAGGAGGTGTTCGCGATCTTCGAGGGCCACCTCGAGGTGCGCTGCGGCGACGAGGCCTGGACCGTCGGTCCGGGCGACACCGTCGTGCTGCCGCGCGGCGTCCGGCACGGGTTCTCCGTGACCGGGTCGGATCCGGCCCGGATCTGGCACCTCACCGCGCCGGCCAAGTTCGAGCGCTTCGTCGCCCGGCTCGGCATCACCGCTGGGCCCGGACTCCCGGACGAGATGCCGATCGATGTCGCCGAGGTCATCTCGGTCGGGGCCGGGTTCGGCTACGAGATCATGGCGCCGGCTCCGGTCGGTGGTCCCATGGCGAACGGTGGCCTGCGATGAGCCGCGGACTCGTTGTCATCGTCTTGGGACTCCTGCTCGCCGCCTGCGGTGGGTCCGTGCCGCCCACGAGCCCGGCACCGACGGCCGACCCGTCGGTCCTCCCGAGCGTCAGACCCGGGACGATCCAGCTCGACCGCGTTCCGGACGGCTTCGGCTGCGACGCGATCGGCGTGCCGTACCGGCAGGTGACCTTCCGGGTCCAAGCCGGGCCCGATGGCCGGGTGACGGCCGTCACCGAGACCGGCGCAGTCCTCCGGACGGCATGGTCACCGGCGTTCACCGCAGGGGATGCCGACGACCCGGTCGTCCGTGACGCCGATGGGCAGGTGGTCGCCGCGGACGGCGATGTCCTCGTCCTCCCGAACGCCGGCTGGCCGAGACTCCACGGCTACTTCGTGTGTCCGGGGATCGACGCCGTGACCGTCCTCGATCAGGATCCGGCGTAGGCGCGGCCCGTTCGAGATCCATCCCGCCGGCGGCGGTCCCGTCGCCGGCGGGCAACGCGCGGTCCGACCGACGCGATGACTCGCTTGCGGTGCGGCGTCAGCGGCGTCACTTGGACCCGCGGACGCCGCCGTCGATGAACAGCCCTGAGCCGAGCACGAACCGCGACTCGTCCGACGCGAGGAACAGCGCCGCGGCCGCGACGTCCTCCGGCTGCCCGAGCTCGCCCGTCAGCTGGCGCTTCTTGATGATCTCGAGGCCGGCGGCCGGATCCTCGTAGCTCTCGCGCAGATAGCGGTCCACGAACGGCGTATGGATCGTCCCCGGGAGCAGCGCGTTGACCCGGATCCCGTGCGGCGCGTAGTCGGCCTGCATCTGACGGGTCAACGACAGGACCGCGCCCTTGGACGCGGCATACGACGCCCGGTTCGCCAGCCCGATCTCGGCGATCGTCGATGACATGTTGATGATCGAGCCGCCGTGGGCCGCCATCATGTGCGGCACGACCGCACGCGCGACGAGGAAGACCCCGCGCGCGTTCACGGCGAACACCCGTTCCCAGAGCTCGAGCGAGGTCTCGTGGACGGCGCCGACGCCCGCGATCCCCGCGTTGTTGAACAGGACGTCGATGCGACCGAACGCCGTGATCACGTCGGTAGCCATCCGCTCCGTGCTCGCCTGGTCGGTCACGTCCACCTCGATCGCGATCGCCCGAAGGTCGGCGTCATGTCGCGGCTCGTTTCCCAGGATCCGGGCGACGGTGTCCCGGGCACTCGCGAGGTCGATGTCGGCGACCGCGACCGTGGCGCCCTCGGCCGCGAACGCGAGCGCCGACGCCCGCCCGATACCGGATCCCCCACCCGTGATCAGGCAGACCTTGTCCTTCAGGCGCATCGCCGTTTCCCTGACATGGCGCGATTCTGCCAGCCTGCGCCGATGGTCACTCGGCGATATCGAGTCCCGACGTCGAGGACAGACCGAAGAGGCGGGCAGACTCTTCGAGGTCGATCCCCTGGTCGAGCACCCGAAGCGTCCGGCCGATCCAGTCGACGTCCGCGTCCGCCATGTCGTCGACGTCATCCCCGAGCGCGCCCAGGATCCCGATGTAACTCACGACCTGGTACAGGCACCCGACCGGGAGCGCCAGCGCGGCAGCGTCCTGCCGTTGGCGCGGCGTCAGGACGTCTGCCCATTCGGCCAGGTACGCGTCGCGGATCGCCCGTCGGATCGCCGGATCGTCGGTGTGCAGCACGTACGGCACGAGATCGATGAACGGGTGCCCGATCGCGGCGTCGGACCAGTCGAAGACCAGGCACGAGTCATCTCGAACGGCGACGTTGTGGGGGTGCAGATCCCCGTGCACCAGCGACGGACCGACATCGACCCCGTCGAGCATCGAGCAGGCGTCGACGAGCCGCGGGACGGCCGCCCGATAGGCCGAACGCTGGGCGTCGTCGAGCCGTCGCATCAGGCCGTCGTCCTCGGTGAGGTCCACGACCGCGACGGCGAGGTCGTCCAGTGAGCGAGTGGGCACGCCGACCGCCTGCATCGCCCCCACGTCCGCGGAGACGGCCCGCTGGATCCGCGCATGGGCGGCGATCCCGGCCGGCCAGGCGGATCCCGGCTCATCGCCGAGCGGACGGCCGCGGTGGTCATCCATCAGCAGCCACCGTTCCGTGGCGTTCACGGCGATGACGGCCGGAGTCAGGCCTGGAGTGCGCACCGACAGGAATCCGGTGATGGCCGTCTCCTGCGGGAACGCCGGGGACGTGGCCTTCAGGTAGACGTCCCCGGTCGTCGTCGGGCAGCGCAGGACGGAGGCGATCGACCACAGGTAGTGCTGGACCGGGTCGGACAGGGGGCGGCGGCCCGAGGCCCGGATCTCGTCGAGCATCCACGCTGCGGCCCGGTCGAACCATCCCGGTTCCGACCATGGCATCACCCGGGATCCCATCGCGTCGGCGCGGCGCGCCAGGAAGCGAGCCACGGCGCTGCGGATGTCCGGATCCGCGTCGTCGATCGGCGGCGACCCCGTCGAGATCCACCGGCCCTCGATCGAAGGCGGGACCATCGGCTCGATCTCGATGACGACGAGGGTCGGGTGATCGTGATCGACCGACGCGACCGTCTCGTGTCGGAGCAGGACCGGCCGGGCCCCGAGCAGGGCCTCGAGCCCGTCGACCCAGGCTCGCACCGGAGCGCCGCTCGCGACGGTCGCGGTCGGCAGACACCAGGTGGCCACGCCGCGGCGGCTCGCGACCGTCAAGATGGCGTCGCGCTCCGGGTGCGGCACGACCAGCGCGAGCCGACAGTCGGGCGGGCGGTCGTCTGGCATCGTGGCAGGGTACTCGACGTGCGCCGGCCGTCGCGCGAGCCACGGGTCGCGCGTCCCAGCGTGCGACGTCCGCAGGAGGTGGGGTTGCCCGGCATCATCGCCCTGGTCCGCCGGCTCATCGACATCGTGTTCCCGCGCGGTGCGCTGGTCCTCTCGTTCCTGAGCCTCGGCTACTTCGCGATGGGCCTCGTCCGCAACCGCGTCTTCGCGAACACGTTCGGTGCCGGGTTCGAGCTCGATGCGTACAACGCGGCCTTCCGGATCCCGGAGATCGCGCTCGACGTGCTGGTCGCGGCCGGTCTGACGGCGCCCTTCGTCCCGATCTTCACCAGCCTCCGACGCACCGATGAGACCGCCGCGAACACGTTCGGCCGGACCGTCCTGACCGGGGCCGTCGGGGTGATGCTCGTCGCCTCGAGCCTCATCGCGATCTTCGCGCCGTGGCTGGCCGACGCCTTCTCGGGGTTCGACGACGCCACGCGGTCGCTCTACGTCGAGCTGCTTCGGATCAACTGCCTGGCGCAGATCCTGTTCGCCGCGTCGTTCGCGATCGGCGAGATCCTCGTCGCGAACCGGAAGTTCGTGTTCTACGCGCTCGCGCCCATCCTGTACTCCGGCGGGATCGTCCTCGGGACCGCGCTGTTCGCGGACCAGGCGGGGATCCACGCGTCGGCGTGGGGCGCTGTGGCGGGCGCAGCCGCCCATCTCACGATCCGTGCGATCGGTTCGCGGCGGACCTCGTTCCGGATCAGACCGGCGTTCGCGTTCCGGACCGCGGCCTTCGGGGAGTTCATCCGGCTGATGGTGCCGCGGATGGTCAGCCACCCGATCGAACCGATCACCGTCACCTACTTCACGATCCTCGCGACGACGCTCGGGCCTGGCAGCGTCTCCGCGCTCAACTTCGCGACCGACTACCAGGCCCTCCCGGTGATCCTCATCGGCGTCCAGTTCTCGCTCGCGGTCTTCCCGACGCTGTCCGCCGCGTTCGCGGATGGGGACCGCCCCACCTACCGCGCGGTACTGGTCCGGAACCTGCTGACGATCGCCACCCTCACGGGACTCGCCGCCGTCGCGCTGTTCGTCCTGTCCGGCGTCCTCGTCCAGGTCCTGCTTGGCGGCGGTCGGTTCGGCCCGGCCGACGTCGCGCTCACGGCGACCGTCGTGGCCGCCTTCGCGCTCTCCGTCCCGTTCGACGCCCTCGCCTATCCGCTCTCGCGCGGCCTGTATGCGACCCACGACACCATCCGTCAGGTCGTCGCCTCGTTCGCGGGGCTCGGCGTGGTCGTCCTGGTGTCCCAGCTCCTGGTGGGACCCGTCGGGATCGTCGCCATCCCCCTCGGCTACGCCGCCGGACTGGCCGCGAAGGACGTCCTGCTCGGCATCTTCCTGATCCGCCGCCTCCGCGGCCTGGCGACCAGCGGTCCCTAGGGACCCACCGGGATCGTGGGGACGACCGAGATGTACAGGTCGTCGCGATCGGGGTACTTGCCCTCCGGCCGCTTCCACTTGAGGTAGTTGCGCTCCATCTCGGCGGCGTCCTGGAAGGTGCCCGGCGGATCGGACTGACCCCAGAGACTCGAATTCCGGGGATACCACGGGTCGAGGATGTAGGCGCCGCTGACGTCGGCATCCTTGAACAGGCGCGGGTCGCCGTCGGAGCGGAACCCGGTCATCACCCACGTGTGCGCGCCGCGCCAGGCGAGCAGGATGACCGGCGAGTTCGTGTCGAGGATCGCCTTGGCCGCATCGCGCAGGGCGCCGCTGCGCGTCCGGTAGGCCCGGACCTCGTAGCCGGGCGCGCCGTACTCGTCGAGGGCGAGCGCCATCGCGGACGGACCCCAGTCGCCGTTGTGACTGTCGTCGTAGGCCTCCCACGTCCGGACCTTGCGCTGCAGCTCCTTCTGGAGTTCCAGCGAGGTATCGCCGAGGCCCAGGACGGCGAGCGTCATCTGGACGCCGGCCGAGGCACACCACGTCACGGTCGCCTGCGACGCGAAGACCGCCTTGGGCTTGCTCGCGATCTCCACGTCCATCGCCTCGCGGACGGGTGTCGGCGTCGGCGTCGGTTCGGGGGTGGGCTCAGGGGTGGGTGCGGGCGTCTCTCCCGGGGCGAGGGAGACAGCCGGGGTCGGTTCGGGCGTCGGCGTGGCCGCCGGCGGCTCGGACGGCTCCTCGTCGACGATGATGGTGGCGACGGTCGCCCGGTCGGGCGGCGGTCCGGCGAGGAACCGATCCACGCGGGTGAGCAGGTGGTCGAACTCGTCACCGGCCCCGAACGCGTTCACCCCCACCGCCCCGGCCCCGAGGCTCATGCCAAGTAGGCCCACGATGGTGACGATGGACAGGATGCGGGTGGAGCGGCGGGGTCGCGGGTACATCGACGGGCGGGGCCTCCGGCGGTGACTGTACGACGGATGGACGAAGTGGACCCTCGCGATGCGACGCGGACCGACCGCCCAGGACGCCGCATGTGTGGCAGACCGCGGCCCACCCGTGCGACCATGGCGCTCGATCGCCCAGCACCCCGCACCCACCCGACGAGACCATCCGGAGGCAAGACCGTGGACCGCTTCGAGCCCAACCTTCGTATCCCTGGGCCGACGGCGCTGCCCTCCTCCGTGCGCGTCGCGGGCGGTCGCCAGATGATCAACCACCGCGGGCCGGAGTTCGCGGCGATGCTGGAGCGGATCCTCACCGGGATGCGGCCGTTCTTCGGCACGACGTCGGACATCGCGATGATCACGACGGCCGGCTCCGGGGGCCTCGAGGCCGCCATCGTCAACGTCCTCTCTCCGGGCGATCGCGTCCTGGGCGTCTCGATCGGCTCGTTCGGGGACCGGTTCGCCAAGATCGCCGGCATCTACGGCGCGGACGTGACGAGACTCGATGCCGAGTGGGGCTATGCCGCGGCCGCCGATGAGGTGCGCGAACGACTGCGCACCATGGCCGACGTCAAGGCCGTCCTGCTGACGCACAACGAGACCTCGACCGGCGTCATGAACCCGATCGCGGGACTGGCGGAGGCCATCCGCTCGGAGCGACCCGAGGCGCTCATCCTTGTCGACAGCGTGTCGGGCCTCGGGGCGGTGCCGTTCGAGATGGACGCCTGGGGCGTGGACCTGGTCGTGACCGGATCGCAGAAGGCCTGGATGGCGGCGCCGGGCCTCGCGATGATCGCCGCGTCGGCGCGTGGCTGGGACGCGATGGAACACGCGACCATGCCGCGCTTCTATCTGGACCTGCGGGCCCATCGGGAGGCGGCCGCCAACGGCCAGACGCCGTTCACCCCCGCGATCGCGGTCGTCTACCAGGTGGATGAGGGCCTGCGCCTGATGGCCGAGGAGGGCGCCGAGAGCATCTTCGCGCGTCACGAGGCCTGCACGGCGGCCGCCCGCGCCGGCCTGGCGGCCCTCGGCTTCGAGCTGTTCGCCGATCCGGCGGTGCACTCGAAGACCGTCACGGCGGCCAACGTCCCCGACGACCTCGACTGGAAGGCCTTCAACGGGGAGGTCAAGCGGCGCGGGGTCGTGCTCGCCGGTGGCCAGGGCAAGCTCACGGGCAAGATCTTCCGGCTCGGGCACCTGGGGTCGGTCACGGTCGAGGAGATCCTCGGCACGATCAGCACCCTCGAGTTCGCGTCGCTCGCGACGGGTCGTCCCGTCCGGCCCGGCATCGCCGTCGGAGCCGCGCAGGCCGCAGCCGTCGAGAGCTACGGACGCACCGCGGCGGCCGGCGTCGGCGCGTGAGGGTCCTGGTCGCCGAGGCGATCGCGCAGGAGGGCATCGACCGGCTGCGGGCCGAACACGACGTCGACGAGCGCCTGGGACTGTCCGGCGCGGCGCTGGCCGAGATCCTGCCTGACTACGACGCCCTGATCGTCCGCAGCCAGGTCGCGGTCGACGCGTCGCTGATCGCGGCCGGGTCCAGGCTCGTGGTCATCGGACGTGCCGGGGTGGGCGTGGACAACGTCGATCTCGAGGCCGCCACGCGCGCCGGGATCACCGTGGTCAACGCGCCGACCGGCAACACGATCGCGGCAGCCGAACACACGCTGGCCCTCCTGTACGGCCTTGCCCGCAGGACGGCCCCCGCCGACGCCTCCGTGCGCCGCGGGGAGTGGCGGCGGTCTGAGTTCACGGGCCTGGAGCTCCGCGGGCGGACGCTGGGGATCATCGGGCTCGGCAAGATCGGCCAGGCCATCGCGGTCCGCGCCCGGGCGATGGAGATGACCGTCCTTACGGTCGACCCGTTCGTCACCGCCGAACAGGCCGCCAACCATGGTGCGGAGCTGGTCTCGATGGACGAGCTGCTCGCGCGCTCGGACGTCGTGACCGTCCACGTGCCGCTCAACCGCAACACCCGCGGCCTGATCGGGCGCGAGGCGATCGCCAGACTCAAGCCCGGGTCGATCGTCCTCAACGTCGCCCGGGGCGGCGTGCTCGATGAGGCAGCGGTCTCGGACGCGCTCGAGCGCGGACATCTCGCCGGCGCCGGTGTCGACGTCTTCGAGCACGAGCCCCCGGTGGACTCCCCGCTCCTGCGCGCGCCGAACACGCTGCTCACGCCGCACCTGGGCGCATCCACCACCGAGGCCCAGATCCTGGTCGCCGAGGAGGTCGCCGCGCAGGTCCTCGACGTGCTCGCCGGCCGGAGCGCCCGCTACGCCGTCAACGCGCCGCTGCTCACCCCGGAGACGGCGAAGGCGATCGCTCCGTACCTGCCGCTCGCGGAGGTCCTGGGCCGGTTCTTCGCGCAGTTCTCGCGCGGCGGGGTCAGGACGCTGACGCTCGAGATCGCCGGGGATCTCGCCGCGCATGACGCGACGCCCCTGACTGCCGCGGTCCTGCGCGGCTTGCTGGAGACGGCCACGACCGAGCGCGTCAATCTCGTGAACGCGGGGGCGCTCGCCAAGGCTCGTGGCCTGACGGTCATCGAGCGAAAGACGCCCGATGCCGGCGCGTTCTCGTCGCTGCTGACGCTCTCGACCGAGACCGGCGGCCGGACGACGAGCGTGTCGGGCACGGTGGCCGGCGGCGAACCGCGGCTCACCCATCTCGACGACTATCGGCTCGACATGGCCCCGGCCGAGGTGATGCTCATCACGCGCCACATGGACCGGCCCGGGACGGTCGGGCGGATCGGCCTGATGCTCGGTGAGGCGGACGTGAACATCAGCGCGATGCATCTCGCCCGGACACGACCGCGAGAGGATGCCCTGATGATCCTGGCGCTCGACGACGATGTGCCGCCCGCGCTGGCCGAGGCGATCCGCACCCACGAGAACGTGCGGGACTTGTGGACGATCCGCCTCGGCAACGAACGATGACCTCGCCGCTCGTCCCGCACGGGCTGGACGCCACGCTCGTGCTCGTTCGGCACGGTGAGAGCCGGTTCATCGTGGAGGGCCGCTTCCAGGGCCAGATGGAGACCCCGCTCTCGGACACGGGCCTGGCCCAGGCCGCGGCGGTGGCCTCCAGGCTGGCGGACCAGACGGCGCCCCCGGCCCTGCCGATCCCCGGCGGACCGCCCCGCGAGATCGTCCACTCGCCGCTCACCCGCGCCGCACAGACCGCGGCGGCCATCGTCCAGGCCCGGTCCGACGCGCCGCCCGTCCGCCCCGATCCTGCCTTCACCGAGATCGGCCAGGGCGACTGGGAAGGGCTGCACCGGGACGAGATCAGTGCCAGGTACGCCGACGAGCTCGCCGCGTGGCGGCGGGCCCCGGCCGAGCATCACGCCCCCGGCGGCGAGGCCATCGCCGACGTCCAGGACCGGGTGCGCGACGGACTCACGGCCATCCTCGCGGGGCTCGTGAGTGATGGTCCCCCGGCCGGTCCCGATCTGGTGGCGGGCTACGCTGGCACCCACGGAACCGGCCCTTGGAGCATCGTCGTCGGCCACGACGGCGTGTTCAAGGTCACGATGCTGACGCTCTTCGACCTGCCGCTCGAGCGGTTCTGGATGTGGTCCTTCGACCTGTGCGGGATCGGCGTCGTCGAGTTCCGGGGCGGCCGCCCGATCCTCAAGGCCCACAACCTGACCGACCACCTCGCGCCGCGACTCGACGAGGCGTCGCTCGCGGAACGCGCCGCCCGGGAGGCGACCGGGGCCCTGTGACCCCGGCCTAGCGGCGGCGACGGCGACGGAACGCGAGGCGCAGGATGTTCACCCGGAGCCGGCGCTCGGCCCGATGCAGGGCACGGAGTCGCTCATCCCCGAGCAGCGCCTGGCCGTAGACCGTCTCGACCTTGGCCGCGGCGACCGTCTGGAGCTCGGGCCGGGCGATCGGCAGGACCTCCCCGAGCGCGGTCGCGTACTCGTAGACCGTTTGGTTCGGCCTCGGGCCGAACCCGAACCGTGATGCCAGACGGGTGACCGTCCGATAGGCACGGTCCGGCGTCGTGTCGCCGCGCGGGCCACGCTGCCAGGCGAGGAACACGAGCGACCCCATCACCACGACGAGGACGAGGCCCACGGCGATGTACGGGGCCGGACCCGGCGTCGGGGTCCGGACGATCGGCGCGCCGGTCAGGGGGTCGAAGTCCCGGTCGTTCGGATCGAGGATCGCGGGCGAGGCGCTGCTCGACGGTCGCGGGCTCGCGGACGGGACCGGCGCGCCTTCCGGCAGGCTGGCGGCGGAGGTCTGCGAGAGGCCGCCACCGGTCGGGTCGAACGTGTACCAGCCGATCCCCGGGAAGTAGGCCTCCACCCACTGGTGGCTGAGCGAGTTGGTGATGACCTCCTTGCCGCCTGGGTCGCGGTTCCCCGGCAGGTAGCCCTGGACGACCCGGGAGGGGATCCCCTCGGCCCGCAGGAAGACGGCCATGGTCGTCGCGTAGTACTGGCAGAACCCACGCTGGTACGTGGCGAAGCACTCGGGCGTCGAGAGGTCGCGGCACTCGTTGGCGAGCAGATCGAGGACATTCGAGTCGTACGTGAACAGCGCGTTCTGCCCGCCGGCCTTGAAGCGGGTCTCGAGCAGCGCCGCGAAGTCGAACGGGTTGAGGACCCCGTCGATGGTGGCGAGCGCGGCAAGTTCGTCCAGGAGGGCCTCCGCCTTCCCGCCGGCCGGGAGGGCGTCGTCGGGGAGCTGCGTGAAGAGTCGGGCGATGTCCTCCGGATAGTCCGTCCCGGCGGCGCGCAGCACGGACTTGTTGATCTGTCCGGGCTCGGTCCCCTGCACGGGGACGAGCGCGGTCACCGTGTACGGACCGGATCCGCGCCGCTCGACCGCCGTCAGGCGGGCCGCGTCGCCCAGGACGCTCACCGTGGTCGCGATGTCCACCTGGGACGGGGTCAGCGGGGAGAAGACGATGGACCCCGCATTGGCCGGGGAGACGGTGAACGTCACCGGGCGCGTGACCTCGGGATCGACCGCGTCGCCGGTCCCCGCGAGCAGCGGATCCCCAGGGGCGCGACCGAGTTCGACCGGATCGCCGCTCACGCGCCAGCCGATCCCGGTGAACTCGTCCCAGGTCACCGCCCGCCAGTAGTACGGCGTCCGGTCCGTGCCGGGTACCTGGATGGTCAGCTCGAGCGTGCTCCCGGGGTTCCAGATGCCGGCGATCGTCGTCCCGTCAGGGTCGAAGTCGGAGCCGAACGACCGGCTGCTGCCGCCCTGCGGGAGCAGGCGCTGGATCGACCGGGTCATCTCGACGAACGTGCTCCCGAACCCGGACCAGGCGGCCTCGAGCGGCGCAGACCGGGCGATCCCGGTCAGCAGCACCGAGCCCGCGACCGCACCCACGATGAAGATGGTCCCGCCGCGCTGGTACAGCCCCGAGATCGCCGCCGGGTCGCCGATCCGACGGCGCAGCCACTCGGCCTGCTCATCGAGCACGTGGTAGCGGACCAGCAGGACCAGCGACACCACGGTGAACAGCACGAGGTAGGCGAGCTGGTCGCGGAACGTCAGCGCCATGTTGATGAGCAGGACCAGACCCACGATGACGATCCCGTTCAGCGGTCGTCGCTGATGGAACGTGACCGACGACGCGAAGTACGACGTCCCCCAGACGAGGAGCCCGAGGACCCACAGGTAGTGCCCGTATTCCCGCGTGACCGAGAGGTTCGCGACGATCAGGTCGCTGGCCGCCTGGACCGTGGATCGAGCGGTCTCTTCGAAGGCGGCGGCGAAGGTGGCGCCATCGGCCAGCACCACATTCCCCACGGCGATCGGCACGATGAGGGCAGCGAAGGCCGCCGCCACGAGCGAGCTCGTCAGGCGCCCCCAGCCGGCCTTGGCGCCGAGGAATCCCAACGCCGTCCCCGCGATCGCCATCGGGACAAGGAAATCGGTGAAGTCCTCGCGGCCGAGGACCAGGGCGACGTCGTCGATCGACGCCGCGAGCGTCGTCGTCATCACCAGGACCAGGATCGGCGTCAGCCAGCCTTCGGCCGGGATCAGCCGCGCGCGCACCGTCATCGGGTCAGGACCTCGCCGAGCGGGCGCCCGGGCGGCACCTGGTAGGTGGGCAGCTCGAATTCCGCCAGCGCGTGGCGAAGCGCCCGCGCCCGCTTGGCGTCGGCGTCGACCGCGGGTGCTCCGACCGCGTCGTCCATCCTGGCGGCTCGCTCGTCGCGGCCGTAGGCCTCGTACTGCGCCGGGTCGAGCGCGATGACCACGCACGACACGCCACGGGCGCGCAGGTTGGCCAGGGGACGCACCCAGGACGGGTCGAGCGATGGGGTGATCACCACGGCGGTCATCCCTCGCCGGAGCCGGCTGACGGTGGCGACCATCGTCTCGACCAGTGGCGCCGTCCCATCGCTGTCGACGGCGGCGAGCAACTGCATGATCTTCTGATGCTGTCGGCCACCGCGGTCGGCGGGCAGGACCACCATCCGGCCCGCGCTGACGGTCATGCCGACGGCCCGATTCTCGGCGATGGCCTTGTCGGCGATGGCGGCGGCCACGCGAACGACCGCTTCGGTGGTGGACTCATCGCCCCGCCCGGCCTGGACCGACCGCTGGAGGTCCATGACGATCCAGGCATCCGCGGTCTGCTCGAGTTCGAACTCCTTGACCTGGATCTCCCCGTGGCGGGCGGTGCTCTTCCAGTGGATCCGATTCATGCTGTCGCCGGGGGCATAGGGCCGCACCGTCGTGGCGAGCGGGGTCGTCTGCATCGCCCGCTCCGGGGCCGCATGACTCCCCTCGAGCAGCGCCGATGGCAGCCGCCACGCGGGGATCGGATCCAGTCGCGGATAGACCACGACGGAGACCCCCTGCCCCACGGTCGCCGCCGCCTCGAAGAACCCGAACGGGTCCCCGGTGCGGATATGGAGCGGCTCGATCCGGAAGTGCCCGCGGCGGGTCAAGGGGGCGCGGATCAGCCAGGAGCGCTCCCGCCGACCGGCCAGGCTGATGGCGCGACCCGGCAGCGCACCGGGCAGCGTCGTGGGGTTGTGGACCTCGAGCCAGACCTTGGGGATCCGGCTGCCGTTGCGGAGCGTGTAGGTCACGCGCAGCTGGTCGCCCACGTGTCCGTGCAGCTGGCTCACGGCATAGCCGGCCTCCAGGTCGCTCAGGCCCATGCGGACGAGCACGTACGAGCCACCGATCACGAGGATCGCGAGGTAGAGCAGATAGAAGAGGAAGGCTTCACCCGTCGAGAAGGCGGCCACCACCAGGACCGTCGCGACGACGAGGATCTCGAGGCGGCGGATCACGGGGTCGGGTCCTCGGGCATCCTTCGGCCGTCCGTGCCGGATCCCTAGGTTCGCCGCCCTGCGGACGCTTCGGGCGCGCTTCGCAGGGCCGTCGGGCCACCTGTGCCGGTCGGTCGGATGCCATCCACCGACACCGTCTCGAGGAGTTCCCGGACCACGTGGCCGGCCTGCACGTCGTGGATCGACGAGCTGGTCTTGATGATCAGCCGGTGAGCGAGTGCGGGCTCCGCGAGCGCCTTGATGTCGTCCGGGATCACGTAGTCGCGACCGAGCAGACCGGCGAGTGCCTGTCCCGCGCGGTAGAGCGCGATGGAGCCGCGCGGCGACGCCCCGAGGTAGACGTCGGGATGGGTCCGCGTCGAGTTCACGAGTCGGACGATGTAGTCGGCGACGCTCGGATCGACATAGATCTCGCGGACCGCCTGCTGGAGCCCGCGCAGCTCATCGACGGTCAGGACCTCATCGAGCTCCTCGAGGGGATGGCTGCGCTTCTGCTCGTCGAGGATCACGATCTCCTCGATCGGCTGCGGGTACCCGAGCCGGATCCGGAGCATGAACCGGTCCAGCTGCGCCTCCGGCAACGCGAACGTGCCTTCGTACTCGATCGGGTTCTGGGTCGCGATGACCAGGAACGGGTCGGGCATCGGGTAGGTGACGCCATCGATCGTCGCCTGACTCTCTTCCATGCACTCGAGCAGCGCCGACTGCGTCTTGGGCGTCGCC
>CAYMTJ010000022.1:0-41795 GCA_964393345.1 uncultured Anaerolineaceae bacterium
CCCATCTTGTAGACGCGCTGGTGGACGGGCGGGATGAGCTCGATGAGCGGGACGACCTTGCCGTCGAGGACGTCGAATGGCTGGGCGGGGACGATCAGCGAGATCGGGCGGCCGTTCCAGACGTTCTCCCGATTCGCGCTCGCGTGGCGCTCGAGGAGCGTCCGGACCTGCACGTACTGGTCCCACTCGGGCACCCGGTAGGCGACGTGGCTGAGCGCGTACGGGGCGATGTCGATGCCACGCACTAGCAACCGGTCGCGCTGTTGGGCCGCGAACGCTCGGTAGTCGCCGATGATGTCCGCGATCGGGTCGGTCATCTTTCGCCCTCCTGCCGACATCGTAGACAGCTGGCCGAGGGACGACCTGCCCCCTGTGACGCGCCTTCGCCTCAGTCCACGTACTGGAGCGAGGTGACCACGAAGTCGTCGGGCAGCTTCACGCCGGTGGCGTGGATCGGGCAGTAGCCGCCGGGGTTCTTGTCGAGGTACTGCTGGTGGTAGTCCTCGGCGTAGAAGAACCGGTCGGCGTCGACGATCTCGGTCGTGATCGGGCCGTAGCCGGCGGCTGACAGGCGCTCCTGGTACATCGCCTTCGATGCTTCGGCGGCCGCCCGTTGCTCCTCGTCGGCGACCAGGATGATCGAGCGGTACTGGGTCCCGACGTCGTTGCCCTGGCGCATGACCTGGGTGGGGTCGTGGTCCTCCCAGAAGACCTTGAGCAGTCGCTCGTAGGTGATCCGGGCGGGGTCGTAGGCGACGAGCACCACTTCGGCGTGGCCGGTTTCGCCGGAGCACGCTTCGCGATACGTGGGATTGGGTGTGTGGCCACCGGCATATCCGACGGCCGTGGTCACCACGCCGGGGAGCTGCCAGAACTCCTTCTCGGGCCCCCAGAAGCAGCCGAGCCCGAAGATCGCGGTCTTCGTGCCGTCCGGCCAGGGGCCGGCGAGGGGCGTGCCGAGGATCGTGTGCACGCCCGGGGTCATGATCGGATCCGGGCGACCGGGGAGGCTATCGGCGGGGGAGGGGACGGTCTGGGGCTTGGCGTTGAAGAACCACATGCCCGGAATCTACTCCCGACCGATGACGGAACGGTAACGAGGGGGCGGGCCTCGGCGGTCGCGTTCCTTCACTGGTATTGAGGTTCTGTTGACGAATGCCTCGTGGTCGGTCGCTCAAGGTGCGAACTGAGCCGATAACCACGCTCGACTGTGGCGGAAACCTCACTGGTATTGAGGCCCGACGCGGCCGCCCCTCCCTACGAGCCGCGCGTCACCCGCACGTCGTCGATCTGCACCTCGAGCAGGTTCGGGGCACCGCCGTCCGCGGCCTCGAACCGGATCCAGATCGTCTCGCCGGCGAACACGTCCATCGGGATCGTGGCCTTGCGCCAGACCCCGTCGATGTCGGCCGCGCTCCCCAGCCGCTCGAAGACCACGGTGCGGACGCCGCTGACCTCGACGATCGCCCGGAGATAGTCCGACGTCGAGCTTCCAGCGCTGTGCGCGAAGTTGTACCGGAACGTCAGCTTCTGGCCGGCGTCGGCCGGCAGCGCGATCGGGCGTGAGCGCACGGTCGTCGTGCCGTCGAGGTCGTGCGCGGTCGCCGTCGACCCCGCCGTCGCGCCCGTGACGAAGGCCTTGCGCCCGGAGGTGACCGTCCCGAGTTGCTTCGGACCCTTCGCCGACGTCGACGCCGGGTTCGATCGGCTGAAGCGCGCGTCGGCCGGCGCCGTATCGGTGCCGTCGGGGTTCACCGTCCAGCCGCGGGCGACCTCGAGGTCGTCATCGAAGGCGCCGCAGCGCGCGTCCCGGACGGTGGCGCCGAGGACGGACAGCGGGCACCAGGCGCGCTTGAGGAGGTAGGCGACCGCCTCGAGGTTGCGCTGGGTCTCGCGCGGGATCCTCGAATCGTCGGGGTAGTCGCGCTTCGAGAGCTCGAACGTGTACGCGAAGATGCGGTAGGTGCCGTATTGGAAGTCGCGGGACGTGCCCGACGTGATGTACAGGTCGCTCGCCTGCTGCGGGCGATACCCGTTCGTGGCGGCCATGGCGCGCCCGATCCTGGCCAGCGCGTTGCGATCCTGCAGGGTCATGTCGGCCGGGACGTCCCTCTTGGTGTAGCCGTACGGCCACATCACGAGCCGGCCGTACTCGTGGAACGAGATCCCGGCCCGGATCTGCTGGCGTCCGTCGATCACGCGACTCGCGAGGAAGTCGCGGAACGCGCGCGCCTCCGGGGTGGAGAACGGCGCCCGGCCACGGAACGTGATCGCCGCCGGGTTCGAACTCGTGCGACCGCCGCCGCCCCACCGGTAGCCGAAGTTCCGGTTCAGGTCCGTCCCGATGGAGCTGGATCCCGGCGTTGGCTGGCGGTTCTTGCGCCAGAAGTGGAACCGGCCCTTCGCGATGTCATGCGCCGCGCCGTCAGGGTTGAGCATGAACACGATCCAGATCTCGCGGCTGTCGACGATGTCGATGACGTCCTGCTCGGCGTCGTAGCCGTTGACGAGCCAGTGCAGGATCTGGAGCGTCATCTCCACGCTCATGTGTTCGTCGGCGTGGATCCCGCCGTCGAACACGACCTCGGGCTCGTTCTCGTCCACCGCGACGTTGTCCGACACCTTGGCCGCCCAGATCTCGCGCCCGTAGTGGCTCTGGCCGATGGAGAAGACATCGACGATGTCGGGGTGCGCGGCCTCGACCGCCGCGATCTCGTCGCCGACCTCCGCGTAGGTGTGATAGCCCTCGTCGCCGGTCGGGAACTCGGCCGCGGCAAGGGCGGTGGTCGGCGAGATGAGCGAGGCGACGAGCAGCCCGACGACGAGCGACGGCGGGGCGATCTTCGGCAGGCATCCGGACGCGGCCATGCCCGCATGGTGACGACTGCGGCGTCGATGCGCCACCCCGACCCATCGGTCCACGGAGCCCCCCGTTCGTCCCGGTAGCATTCGGGCATGACCGACGGGTTCGATGGCATCCTCAGCGGCATCGACGGCTGGGGCGTCGACCACGCCGCGGCCGCCGTGATCGGTCCAGACCGCGTGCTGGCGTCGCACGGCGATGCCGATCGCGCGTTCTGGTGGGCGTCGGTCACCAAGCCGATCACCGCCTGGGCGGTGCTCGTGGCCGTCGACGCGGGCCGGATCGACCTCGACGAGCCCGCCGGGCCGCCGGGCGCCACGGTCCGTCATCTGCTCGCCCATACGTCGGGCTTGCCGTTCGACGGTGATGGCACCCAGGGCGCTCCGGGCCGTCGGCGCATCTACTCGAACACCGGGTTCGACGTGCTCGGCGAGCTCCTGACGGAGCGGTCAGACGAGCCCTTCGATGTCGCCCTGCGCCGGACCGTGCTCGAACCGCTCGGGATGACCGGGACGACGCTGAGGAGCCGCCCGTCCGAGGGCCTGCATGGGCCGCTCACGGACCTCGCCGCGTTCGCCGGGGAGCTGCTTCGGCCGACGTTGCTCACCGCGGCCCGAGCCGGCGAGGCGCTGACGGTCGCATTCCCGGGCCTCCCCGGCGTGGTGCCGGGCATCGGCAACTTCGCGACCTGCGACTGGGGTCTGGGCCTGGAGATCCATGACGGCAAATCGCCACACTGGATGGGCGACCGGCTCAGTCCGCGCGCGGTCGGTCACTTCGGCGGCGGCGGGACGTTCCTGTGGATGGACCCGGCGATCGACACGGCGGTCGTGGCCCTGACCGACCGGGTCTTCGGCGGCTGGGCGCTCGAGGCGTGGCCGCCGTTCTCCGACGCGATCGTCGAGGCCGCGGCCCTACGGCTGATCTGAGGTCGCGAGGTAGCGAGCCCGTGCGGCAGCCGCGTCGTAGGCGAAGGCGCGGGCGGGGTTGGCCACCAGCATCACGTCGATGGCGGCGTCGTCCACGCCGCGGTCGCGCAGCAGCGGCACGAACCGCGTCAGGACATTGCCGTAGCCGGGGCCCCCGAAGATCGACAGCTGATCCGTTCGGCAGATGTCGTTGCTGAGCATCACCTGCCCGGCCAGGCCCTCGGCCACGAGGGCCGCCACGTTGTCCGCCCGCAGCTCGAGCGGGCCGTAGGGACCCGAGAATCCGAGGTTGTCGACGCTCAGCCAGGCGCCCCGGGCGGCGATCGGAAGGAGCGTGCCGATGCCCACCCGGTCGCCGAGATGGCTGATGATCACGCGGTCCGGCGCGACACCTTCGCTCATGAGGAGGTCGAGCTGCTCGAGCGCCAGCTCGCCGAAGTGGGTGGTGTGGGTCAGGATCGGGCAACCGGTCCGCACGTGGGCCCGGGCGGCCGCCCGGAAGACGCGCTCCTCGGCCGGGCTGATGGATCCACGCTCGGTGCCGATCTCCCCGATGAACCCCGCCCTGATCCCGGTGTCGGCGACGCCCACCGTCAGCTCGCGCACGAGCCGCTCCGCGAGGCGATCGGGGAGCTCCTCCCAGATCTCGCGTGGATAGCAGCGCTCGCGATACCAGCCCGAGCCCATGACGACATGGACGCCGGTGCGTTCGCTGATCGCGCGCAGAGCGATCGGGTCACGCCCGAGTCCCAGGCTGGTGGGTTCGCAGATCGTCCCACCACCGACGGCCCGGAAGGCCTCGACCTCACGGATCGAGACCTCGACGTCGTCGAGGATCCAGGCGTAGTCGCCGGTCGACTCGCCCCACAGCGCGTAGGCGTCGCTGATCAGGTGGTCATGGCTGAGGGTGACCCCGAGGGCCTCGGGCGCCACCGGCCCGCGGACCGTCACGACCTCCGGGTCCCGGGACGACCGACGGTCCGCCGCGGGCGCGTCGAACGGGTCGCCGGCCGGCATCGGCGCACCCATCGTCGTCAGCGGGCTCGCATCCGGTTGTTCTTGGCGTCGTGCGTCAGCTCAACCAGGCCAAGGGCCTCCATCAGTGGCGGCATGTAGACGCCGAACCGGCCGCGCAGGCCCTTCTTGAGGCCGTACCAGCCGCCCACCGGGTTGCTCTCGGAGCGCGCCCAGGCCTCCACGGACCCGTCGGCCGCCGGCTTCTGCTCGTCCGCGCCACCGAGCGGCATCCAGTCGCCGTGCGCCTTGAGCATCGCGTGGAGGTCGTCGATCGCGCGGGCGTCGTACTTGAGCTGCGTCCCGCCGACCTGGCACACGATCGCGGGTGGTTCGCCGGCGTCATCGCGCCACATCCGGTACTCCGAGGTGCCGGGGGGCGTCTGCAGGACCCAGGGATCGTCCTTCGTGCCGCTGCCGGTGGCCATGGGTGGTCCTCCTTGTCGATCGGTCCGGGGCGTGGGAGCGGACCCATCCGGCTACGGTACCGGGACGGTGACGCTTCGGCTCGCCGCCGACGCGGGCGTGGGCTCGCGCAGGCCGGCCAGCTCCTGGAGGACCCGCCAGTTCGCCAGGCGGTCCTCCTGCGTGGCGAGCATCTCCGACGATGCGCTGCCATCCGCCCCGAAGTGGGGCGCGAACCGGCCCTCCGTTCGGGCGAACGCCAGGAAGTCGATCGCCGTCCCGTCGGGACGCGCCGTCCAGTCCGCCCGGAGCGACGGATTGCCCTGCAGCGAGAGTCGCTCCCGCATGGACGGGCCGCGCCGGGGGTCATAGGTGAACAGCGGGAACGTGCGCGAGTCGACGGCCAGCTGAGACTGCCGATTCGACGCATCGTCGGCGATCCCGTGCTCGGGCTGGCAGGGGGTGTACGCAAGGACGACCGCTGGACCCGGGTACGCGTTGGCTTCCATCACCGCCCGGTAGAAGTGGTTGACGTGCGCCGGCGTCGTCTGGGCGACATAGACATCGCCGTGGGCCATGAGGATCCGGCCGAGTTCCTTGCGACGCTCCGGACGCCCGTGCTGCGCCTTGCCGAAGGCCGACAGCTTCGTCACCTGGCCGCCGAACGTCGCGGTCGACGCCTGCCCGCCCGTGTTCGAGTAGACCTGCGTGTCGAGGACGAGGACCTTGATATCCGCGCCCGACGCGACCATGCGCGAGAGCGCCTGGAAGCCGATGTCGAACATGGCGCCGTCGCCGCCGACCACCCACAGGCGTCGGTCCTGGTGATCCTGCGCGTCCCAGCGAGCGCGGATGCCCAGCGCGACGGCCGGCGAGTTCTCGAACAGCGAGTTCGTCCAGGGGATCAGGTAGGGGTTGAACGGATAGGTGCTGCCATACACGGTGTTGCAGCCGGTGGCCGCGACCATCCCCATGCTGTCGGGGCCGTGGACCTGGCGCGTGGCGGCGAGCAGCATCCGCAGCGCGGTCGCCTCCCCGCAACCGGAGCACGATCCCGCACCGCCGACGTAGCCGAGGGCGTGCTCACCGAGCATCAGGTCGGCCAGCGCCCGCTCGTTGCGGTACTCCGGCGGCGTGACGGGGAGCGTCCGGAAGAAGCGGAAGTCGCGCGCCACGCGATCGATGGACCGCTCGCCGCTGGGTTCGAGCGCGGACTTGTCGATCATCTGGAGGGCGTCGTAGCCGAGCTCATGGCAGACCGCAACGCACTCCGAGCAGCCCTTGCAGTGCAGCGGGTCCACGAAGATCCCGAAGTCGGCGGGCTCGAGGCCCTTGCGCGCCGGCACCTCGGCGTACTTCTGCGTGTGCGCGAAGTGCCCGCGGATCGACTCGCGCGCGGTCTCCGGGTCCGGTTCCCCGGCGACGAACTCGGTCGCGCGCGCCGCGACCTCGACCATGGGGAGCGCGATCCCGAGGATGGCTGTGTCGGGGCAGGCATTGACGCAGCTCATGCAGCCGACGCAGGCCTCGCGGATGAGGTCCGGGATGAGCGGCGCGAGCCCGCTGAAGTCACGTGATGCGGCGGTCCCGGGCGGGACGATGCTGCGCGCCACGGACCGGTCGGCGGGCAGATCGCCATCGCCGAGGTTGCGTCGGTAGGCGTCGACGACGGTGCTGTTGAAGTCGTCGACATAGGCATGGACGTCGAACAGCGTCTCGGTCCCGGCAAGCGTCGCCTGGTGCGCCTCCATGGGTTCGCCCGCGGTCTTGCGCAGGGTGGAGGTCGTGGCGTCGAGTGGCGTGGTCGGCGTGGTCATGATCGATGCCCGCCGATCGCCCGGACGATGTCCGTCGTGGAGATCATCCCGACCGGCGTCTTGCCATCGTCCGCGACCACGACGAGGCGGTGGACGTGCGCCTCCTCCATGCGGTGGATGGCATCGGTGATGAAGGTGTCCTCGCTCACGGTGAGCGCGGGGAAGGACATGAGGTGGCGGGCGGCCAGCCCCGGCCAGCGAGCCCAGAGGTCATCGGTCGCCCGGACCCGCGCGAGGTCGGTCCCGCTGATCACGCCGATCAGGTCGCCGTCGGCGTTCACGACCGGCAGGCCGCTGACGTCGGAGGTCGCGAGCAGCTCGGCCACGGCCGACACCGGCGTGTCGGCACCCACGACGTAGGGATCCCTGGTCATCAGGTCACCCACCATCTCTTCGGGGGTCTTCGGGTCCATCAGGCATCCTCCTTGGCGGGGCTCGCGCTCGAGCCCCCCACCGGGACCAGGTCATGGCGAGGGGCGATGGTCAGGCCGGTGACGGCGCCGGTCACGTCGATCGCGTGGTCGTAGGCCGCCGCGACCACGGCCAGGTTCGCGTCGACGATCGCGCCGCCGCGCTTGCCGAAGAACCGCGTCAGCTGGGTGCGGACCGCGTCCAGCAGGGCGTCCCGGTCGAGGCCGGCCTGCGCCGCGAACGGCGCCACGCGCAGGAACACGCCGACCAGCGCGACGCCCTGCATGCGAACCAGCAGGTCCGGGCGTGGCGCGTGGGCGCGCGCCAGGGCGGTCGTGTCGAGGGCCCAGCAATGGATGCCACGGGCGAGGATCTCGGTGCGTGCCGATGCCGGGATCGCCGCCCAGATGGCTTCCGGACGGTCGAGCGCGGTCTGGACGAAGATCGAACCGCCATCCACGAGCCCCCGAAGCGGATCGCCCTGCCGGAATGCCGCGACGTCATGGAGCGGGACGAAGTCCACCTGGCTCGGCTCCGCGTGGGAGCGGATCGGGCCATCGGCGATCGTCAGGAAGTAGCTCGTCGGCAGGCCCTTCTTCTCCGATCCGTACCGGGGGTAGGCCTGCACGTGCCGGCCGAACAGGTCCCCGACGAGGGCCGCGAGCAGCTTGTTCGTCGTGACGGACCCGAAGCCGCCGACGGAATGGCCGCGCACGCGGAACGCCCCGACGGGTCCGAGGTCGACGGGCCGGGTGGCCAGGGCCAGCGGGTGGTGGACGCCGAGGACGACGTGACGCCGTTCGTCGTCGCCTGGCTCGGCAAGCCAGTCGAACATGGCCACCAGGTCTCCCGGGGTGACATCGCGCGAGCCGAGGCCCGCCGATGCCGACTTGACCTGCGGTCCCCGGCTCGACCCCGCGATCCGGTCATAGAGCGCCGCCTTGACTTCCCGGGTCAGCGGGTTGCTCCCGGCGGCCGGGTCGTCGGTGCGTTCGAGGACACCGACCGTCGTCGCCCCCTGGAGGGCCGCGGCGAGCGCGGCGGCCGGGAACGGCCGGAAGGTGGTGACGGCCAGACTCCCGACGGATCGGCCCTGCCGGCGCAGATGGTCCACGACGGCCGATGCCGTGTCGGCCAGGGTCCCCATGGAGACCACGATCTCGGTGGCGTCGTCGCAGCGGTAGGCGTCGATCGGGGCGTAGGGACGGCCGGTCAGCCGGGTCCACTCGGCCATCGCGGACTCGATGGCGCCCGGCAGCCCGTCGTAGAACGCCCGTTGCCCGATCCGGCCCTTCATGTAGCTGTCCTGGTTCTGCACGACGCCCGTCATCAGCGCCTCGTCGGGCTCGAAGTAGCTGCGCAGGTGGTCTCGGGGGTCACCGACGAAGTCGCGCAGGAGGTCGTCCTCGGGCAGGAACAGATCCTCGAGCGTGTGCGTGGTGAGGAAGCCGTCCTGGACCACGAAGCACGGGGTCTCGGTCGCCTCCGCGGCCCGTCGCGCGATCGCGGTCAGGTCGGCCGCCTCCTGCGCGTTGCGCGCGACGAGCATCGCCCAGCCGGTGTCGGCCACGCCCATGATGTCGTCGTGTCCGGCGTGGATGTTGAGCGCCTGGCTGG
The DNA here is from genome assembly GCA_964393345.1 of uncultured Anaerolineaceae bacterium. Lineage (GTDB taxonomy): Bacteria > Chloroflexota > Limnocylindria > Limnocylindrales > CSP1-4 > SPCO01. The sequence continues at coordinate 9,057 of CAYMTJ010000022.1, forward strand.
TCAGGGCGCGAGCGCCGACGTGGAAGACCACCGGGAGGCGCTTGCCGGCGATCACGTACAGGACCTCCTTCATCAGGATGAGGCCCTGGCCGGCCGTGAAGTTCGTGACGCGGCCGCCGGCGAGCGCGAACCCCTCGGCCGCGGAGGCGGACGAGTGCTCGGACTCCGGTTCGATGAACTGGAGCCGGGTGCCCCAGAGGTTGGGCCGCCCGTCGGCCACCGCCGACTGGAAGATGGCTGCCATCGTCGTGGACGGCGTGATGGGATAGGCGCACGCGGCCTCGCTGATCCGGGCCTCCACGGACGCGATGGCCTCGGAGCCATCGACGATGGCCCGGGTCCCGGGGTATGGCGGCCTGGCTGGCGCGAGGGTGGTCATCGATCTAGCGGATGACCGGGAAGACGTGGTCGCGACTCGGTGCCCGGCGCACCTGATCGTCGACCGCCCACGACAGGTTCGCGTCCACGGCGATGACGCCGGGCACGCTTGCGATGAGTCGTTCGATCAGCTCGGCCAGCGACCTGGTCTCCGCCTCCCCGGAGATCCGGACGACGCCGTCCTCGACCCGGACGTCGAACCGGTGCGGGTCGACCAGCAGGTGCCGGTGGAGGAGGTCATCGCGGATGCTGGCCTCGATCTGGCGGTCGGTCCGGACGTAGGCGCGCACCAGATCCGCTCGCGTGACGATGCCGACGAGCGCGCCGTCGACCACGACGGGCAGCCGGTTGACCCCACGGTCGACCATCACGGCGGCGGCGTCGGCCACCGTGGCGTCAGGGCCGATCGTGATCGCGGGGGTGGTCATGGCCCCACCCGCCGTGGTGGCGCGGAGCTTGGCGCGACCGGTCGTCGCCGCCTTGGACTCGCCAAGGATCCGTGCCCCGCGTCGATGGGGCAGGGCCGCCTCGCCCTGCTCCTTGACGAGCAGGTCGGCCTCGGAGACGACGCCGACGACCCGCTCCCCCTCGACGACCGGGAAGCCCGCGACCCCGAGCCGGATCAGGAGTCTTGCCACGTCCTTCAAGGGGGTCTCGGGCGTGACCGTCGTCACGGTCTCGCTCATCACATCGCGGACGGTCAACATCGCGGTCACCAGCCCTTCCTTCGGCGGCGTGGCCCGATGAGGCCGATCGCCGTACGCCGAGACTGAGCCGCCGCCCGGCCCGCCAAAAGGGTCGAAGGTCACGATCGGACGGGCGGTGCGGCCGGGTCGCGCTTCCGCGGCGCACTGTCACCTTCGAGCTCGCGCACGATCGCCACGAGTTGCGCCGTCGTCATCCGGGCGGCCGACCGGGCGACGACGTGGCGCTCGCGCCCATGCGCCCGGTCGCTCTCGTCGATGGACCTCGCCAGCTGCTCGTGCACGGTGCCTGGGCCCAGGACCGTGATGTCCGCGTCGGTCGGCAGATGACCGGCGACCGACGCCAGGAACTGCTCGAGCAGGCTCCGCCGCCGCGCTTCCATGCGGTCGGGCGAGCCACCGCCGTGGCGGGCGGTCGGGTCGTGGCGGACGTGGCCGACGGATCGATGCTTCCCCGGAACGTCCGAAGTGAGGGTCGTCGTGTCGGCGACGCCGTCCGACCAGGTCACGATCGCCGCCCGTCTGGTATCGATCCAGACCACGGCCTGGGGTCGTCGATCATCGCGGGTCTGCGTCTGGTCGGGCATCGTCGCTTCTCCGTTCCTGCGGCTGTCCCGATGCTGCGCCGCGCGGTGGACGTCGACCCCGGCCAGCGGTCGTCATCGACGGTGCCGAACGGCCCGAATCGGTCGACGAGGGCCCAACGGCCCGCACGGAGGGCGCCATTCGGCACGGTCGCGGTCCTGGCCACCGGTCGAGACTTGACGCGCGATGATCGACACCGCCTCCCTCCGACGCCGCCCGGTGCCCATCGATCGTTCGTCCGATCGTCGGGTCGTCGTGGCCGCGATCGTGATCGCCTTCGGCTACCTCGTCGCTTCCGCGATGGCCGTCTTCCTTGATCCGGCGATCCGGCGAGGGATCTGGCTCCCGCTCCACCTCGCGCTCGCCGGTGGCGCCTCGACCGCCATCGCCGGCGTGATGCCGTTCTTCTCGGCGGCCTTCGCCGCGGCGCCGCCGACCGATGCCAGGCTTCGGTCGACGGCGGTCAGCCTGGTCGCGGGTGGTGCGCTCGCGATGGTCGTCGGCGTCACGGGAAGCTGGGCGGGCGTCGCTGTCACCGGGGGGATCGCGTACATCGTGGGGATCTTCCTGACGGCGACGGCCACCGTGCGACCCCTGCGTGCGGCGCTGGGTCCCAGCCGCGGGCTCATCACCGAGGGCTACGCGGTCGGCTTGAGCCTGATCGCCCTCGGCGCCGTGCTTGGCACGTTGTACCTCGCGGGTTGGGCGCCGATCATGGGGGCGTGGGCGCAGTTCCGGCCGGCGCATGCCTGGCTGGATCTCGTGGGGTTTGCGTCACTGGTCATCGCCACGACCCTGCTGCACTTCTTCCCGACCGTCATCGGGGCCCGGATCGCCAACGATCGAGCCGCCCGCGTCACCGTGGTCGGACTCGGCGGCGGTGGGGCGGTGGTCGCGCTCGGGTTCGTCGTCGCGTCGGACCTCGTCGTCCGGGTCGGGGCGCTCAGCGCGCTGGCCGGGGCGGTCGCCCTGGCGGTCTACGCGGCCCGCGTGTGGCCCAGGCGCGGTCGGTGGACCACGGACCGTGGCTGGCATCGGTTCGCGATGGGTGGTCTGATCTCTGCGATCGCCTGGTTCGAGGTGGGAATGGCCATCGCCGTCGCGCGGGCACTCGCGTTCGGCGCCGATCCGTCTGGCTGGTCGCTCGCGGCCGTCGCCGCTCCGCTGATCGTCGGGTGGGCCGGGATCTCCATCCTCGCGTCGGCGACCCACCTCGTGCCGGCGATCGGTCCCGGTGATGCGCTGGCGCACGCCCGTCAACGCGTCGTGCTCGGCCGCGCGGCAGCCATCCGGCTCGTGGCGCTGGACCTTGGCGTCGCAGGGCTGGCGCTTGGTCTGCCCCTGGACATCCCGGCCCTCGCGATCGGCGGGAGTGCCGCGATCGTCGCGGTCGTCGGCGGCACGACCGCGCTGCTGATCCGGGCCCTGGTCGAAACGCCCGCGTCGCGAGCCTGACCGGCTCCGGTTTCGGCATCCTGCGCCGGCTGACCGTCGACAGGGGAGGGCCGGGGTGTTTGCAGCGCCGCGACCCGGAATGTAGATTGTCGACAATCGCGACCTGATCGCGACGAACGGGCGGAGGGCCCAGCGGCGCATGGCCACCGAGATCGCTCCACGGGTCCGACTACCGGAGCGGGGGACGCCCCGTGACACCGTCCTCGCGGCGCTCGACGACGCGGCCAGCACCGACGAGCCGTGGCTGGAGCGGCTCGCGGCCGGGACGAACTACGTCGCGGGAGACGACGTGACCGAGGTCGCCAAGGCCGCCTACCTGCGGTTCTTCTCCACCAACGGCCTCCTTCCGCACACGTTCCCCAGCCTCGCCCGGTTCGAGCGCGAGGTCATCGACTACACGGCTGGTCTGCTGCACGGGCCCGACGCGGTCGGGAGCATCACGTCGGGCGGGTCGGAGAGCATCCTCATGGGCGTCAAGTCCGCCCGGGATCGCGCCCGCGTCGTCCATCCCGAGATCACGACGCCGCGCATGGTGGTCCCCGAATCCGCCCACCCGGCCTTCTGGAAGGCGGCCCACTACTTCGGACTCGACCTGGTGCGCGTCCCGCTCGGCCCGGACCTCCAGATCGATCTCGCCGCGTATCGCGCCGCCATCGACGACGACACGGTGCTGCTCGTCGGGTCCGCGCCGAGCCTGACGCTCGGGATGGTGGACCCCATCGAGACGATCGGCCCGTGGGCGCTGGAGCGGGACATCAACCTGCACGTGGATTCGTGCGTGGGCGGGTTCTTCCTGCCGTTCGCCGAGAAGCTCGGCTATCCGGTCCCGACGTTCGACTTCCGCGTCCCGGGCGTCACCACGATCTCCGCCGATCTCCACAAGTTCGGCTACACGGCCAAGGGCACCTCCACGATCATGTCCCGCGACCCGGGGATCTTCCGCTACCAGGGGTTCGCGTTCGGCGGGCCGGAACGGCCCGACGACTGGTACGTGACCCCCTCGATGACGGGGACGCGTCCCGGTGGGGCGATCGCGGCAGCGTGGGCGGTGATGACCTACCTCGGCGAGGCGGGCTACCTCCGCGTCGTCGGCCAGACGATGGCGTACCTGCGTCGCTGGTGGGATGGCATCAACGCGATCGACGGCCTCGAGGTGATGGGTGCGCCAGCGATGTCGGTCTTCGGCTACACCTCATCGACGCTCGACATCTACGCGATCGCCGACGGCCTCGAGGCGCGCGGCTGGCTCGTCTTCCGCGACAGCCATCCGGTCAAGTCGATCCGCTTCATGCAATCGGCCGGGCACGAACCGTTCGTCGACGCGTACCTTGCCGACCTGCGCGAGGTGGCTGACCTGGTCCGCAGCGGCCGGTTGACCAGCGAGGGCGGCAAGGCGACCTACACGTGACCCGGCACCCCGACGAGGAGGTAGCACCGTGACGACGACCCCGCACCGCTCGATCGTCCGCGCATGATCGTCATCACCGGCGCCCGGTTGATCGACGGTCTCGCGGACGACGCGCGGACCGGCCTCGACATCGTCATCGACGACGACCGCATCAGCGCCATCGAACCGGCGCGCCCCGACCGGGCCGAGACGCCCGGGGCGACCGTGATCGACGCGTCCGGTGCCACCGTCCTGCCAGGCTTCATCGACTGCCACGCCCACTACACGATCGATCCGACGGTCGAGGACGGGTTCCTGCTGTACGGCTCCGAGCCGCTCGAAGCGATGGTCCTGCGCGCGGCGGGCATGGCCCGCATGGCCCTCGAGGGCGGCGTGACGACGGCCCGCAGCGCCGGGTCGCCATCCAACCTCGACGTCGTGCTGAGCACGGCGATCAACGAAGGTCGCGTCGCCGGCCCGCGGATGCTGCCGGCCGGTCCGGCCCTCACGATCACCGGCGGCCACGGCTGGCTGTTCGGGCGGGAGGCCGACGGCGAGCTGGAGTTCATCAAGGCGGTCCGGGCCAACGTCCGCGACGGCGCCGAGGTCATCAAGATCGTCGCGAGCGAGGCGGCGATGCTGACCTCGTCGGTGGCCGGCGTGGAGGAGGTCAGCCAGGCCGAGCTCGAGGCGGTGGTCCGCGAGGCGGCCCGCCTGCATCGACGGGTCCTCAGCCACGCCCAGAACAGCGAATCGGTCCGCCGGTCCGCGCGCGCGGGTGTGGCGAGCGTCGAGCACGCGTTCCTCGCCGACGAGGCGGCCATCGCCACGCTCGCGGAGACCGGCACGATGCTGGTGCCCACGCTGACCGTGACCGACGTCTGGAAGGACCTGCCCGGCCTGACCCCCGGTGCGCGCGAACGACAGTCAGAGATCGAGCGGCTGCACCGGGCGTCCTGCGAGGCGGCGATCCGGATGGGCGTGGAGGTCGCCACCGGGACGGACTGTGGCGTCCGCGGCGTCATGCCGGACATGCTCTGGCGCGAGATCGAGCTGCTTCACGATCATGGCGCGTCGGCGATGACCGCGATCCGCGCCGCTACGGCGACCGCTGCCCGACTGCTCGGCCTTCTCGACGACATCGGCACGGTCGAGGTCGGCAAGCGCGCCGATCTCGTGCTCGTCGACGGCGATCCGCTCACGGACCTCGCCCGGCTCGAGCACCCCCGGCTCGTGGTCCGCGCCGGTCAGCTGGTCCCGCGCGTCGCCGCCTGATCAGCCGGGCGCGGTCCCGGGCGGGTGCGCCGTGCCCTCGGCGCGGTCCGCCGGGTCGCCGCTGTCGACCGTGCCGCCCGTGTCGGCCGTGCCAGCCTGGCTGTCCGGCGCGAGGCTGACCGGATCCTGGCGACCCCGCTCGCGCAGGTCGAGGGCGAACAGGACCACCGCGACGAGCCCGATGACCGAGGCCATCTGGAGCGCGAGATCGATCCCGATCGCCACCGCGATGGTCGCGCCGACCAGCGGCGCCGCGACGCTCGCCGCGTTCACGAGGGCGGTGTCGATCGAGGCGAACGTAACGCCGTAGGCGCGCGGGATGCGCTTCATGAGTTCGTCGAAGAGCGAGAGATCCACCCCGGCGCTGAAGACCGCGGCGAGCGCGGTGAGGCCCGCCACCACCACGAGTTCGTCGACCTGGGAGAGGGCGGCCGGGTAGACCGCGACGACGAGCAGGGTGGCCAGCAGGACGAGACCGCCGCCGCGGACGGCCGAGACCCGCTGCCAGACCTGGTAGCCGACGAGGAGCGCGAGCGACTGGCTCGTGGCGATGATCCCGATCCAGGCATCGCTCGCGCCGACCTCGCGAACGTAGTAGAGCGGGATGAGCGGCGCGGCGAACCGCGTCCCGAAGACGTAGACGAGCTGGCGGCCGCTGTAGCGCAGGAACGCGGGGTAGGCCCGGACGGTCCGGACCATCTCCTTCGGGCGGTCGAACCACCGGCCGGCCTGCGTCCGTGCCCCCGGCTCCGCATCCGGGACGCGGAACTGGCGGGAGTAGTGGTAGCTCACGAGCCCGGCGATCGCGAACCCCGCGAACACGAGCTGGTAGTTTCCGGGGAACGGGAGCCGATCGAGGACCTGGCCGATGAGCGCCACGGTGATCGCCGTCGTGAGCCCCATGATGGCCCAGCGTCGTCCCATCAGGGCGTACCGGCCCCGCGACCCTGCCGCGCCATCCATGACGATCGGGAAGGCGACCTGACCGAAGGTCGTCGGGATGGCGACCACGGCCCAGATGACCAGGATCACCGGCACGACGGCCGCGACGGGCACGACGAGCAGCACGATGGCCACCAGCCCGTACGAGAGATTGGCCACGAGGCGCGAGCCGCTGTACCACGGGACGATGTGGCGGCGGCCCTGCAGGAACTGGCCGATCGGGATGGCCAGCAGCACGCCGCCGACCGCCGGGATGGCGGTCAGCAGGCTCACCTCGAAGGCGGAACCGCCGAGCCGGACGAGGAGGACCGGGAGGAACGGCGTGACCGAGTTGATGACGCCCATCGCGATCGAATCCCCGCGCATCATCCGGTAGTTGTGGAGCTCGGTCGACGCGGGCGTCCGGGACGACGATCGACGACGACGCGCCAGGCCAGGCACGTCTGGCAGACCCGGCAGGCCGGGCAGGTCCGGGAGCGACGGGAGCGACGGGAGCGAGGGCAGCGGCGCGCGGCCCGACGTGCGGTTCAGGCGGCGGAACATCGATCGCGCGCCGACGGTCAGGCGGTCGACGTGGATGCCGGCCGCCGGCCGGTCATCTGGGGGGATCGCGGGCCGCTCGATGGCATCGACGCATTGTAGATTGTCGACAACCCGGGGCGGGACGCTGGTACGATCGTGGCCTGGCGGGGACGTCGTTCCCGGGTGTGGCTGGGCGGTGCAACGGTGGCGGAACGTCGGGTCGGCGAGGCGATCGTCGAGGTCCTCGAAGCGGCGTCGGTCCGCACGGTCTTCGGCATCCCCGGCATCCACACCCTGGGACTCTACGACGCCCTGGCGGGCTCCACCGCGATCCGGCACATCCTGCCCCGGCACGAGCAGGGCGCCGCGTTCGGGGCCGACGGGTACGCGCGCGTCTCGGGGCAGCCGGGTGTCGTGTCCACGACCACCGGACCCGGCACGTTCAACACGCTCGCGGGGGTCGCCGAGGCCTGGTCGGACTCCTCGCCGGTCATCGTGCTCGCCGGCCAGATCGACAGCGACCACGACGGCCTCGGACGGGGGATCCTGCACGAGACGCCGGACCAGGGCCGCTCGTTCGAGGCCCTCACCGCGTTCGTCGGCCGGCCCCGGACCGCCGCCGAGATCCCGGTCGCCGTGGCGGACGCGCTGACGCGGTCGATGACCGGTCGACGCCGCCCGGCGTACGTGGAGCTGCCGACGAACCTCCTTACCCAGCGGTTCGACGGCCCGGTCCCGACGGTGGTCTTCCCGGACCCGGTGGCGCCGGATCCCTCGTCCGTGGTGGCCGCGGCGCGGCTCCTGGCCGGGGCGCGACAGCCGGTCATCGTGCCGGGCACCGGCGTGCAGCGAGCCGACGCGGCCGCGGCGCTGCTGCGGCTCGCCCGGCGGCTGGATGCCCCGGTCCTCACCCCGATCACCGGCGCGGGGGCCATCCCCGCCGACGACCCGCTGTGGGCCGGCAGCCTGAATCCCGGCCGCCCGGAGTGCCGCGCGCTGCTCGAGGCCGCCGACGTCGTGCTGGTCGTGGGCTGTCGCCTCGATGACGTCGAGACCGCGCGCTGGGCGCTCCCGCTCCCGAACCTGATCCAGATGGACGTGGACCCCGCGGCCATCGGGCGCTCCTACCCGGTGTCCGCGGGGATCGCCGGCGACGCCCGCCTGGCCCTCGAGGGCCTCCTCGACGAACTCGGACGCGGCTCGGGGGCCGGTGGGGCCTCCGGCGACAGCGGGACCGCGCGCGCGGCCGCCACCCGCGCGGCGTCCACGAACGGTGTCTCGCCCGCGACCCTCGCCGTCCGCGAGGCGTTCCTCGCGGCGAGGGCCGTCCTGCCGCGCGACACCATCACGACGCACGACGCCGCGCGGCTCAACTCGTGGACGGGCTACCTGTGGCCCGTGTACGAACCCGATGGGTCGATCTTCCCGTGGGGATCGGCGACGCTCGGGTTCGCGCTCGGGACCGCCAACGGGGCCGCGGTGGCCGCGCCGGGTCGGCGCGTGGTGGCATCGTGCGGTGATGGCGGCTTCCTGTTCACCGCCACCGAACTCGCCACGGCGGTCGCGCACGAGCTCGACGTGACCGTGCTGATCCACGATGACAGCGCGTTCGGATCCATCGGGGCGTACCAGGTCCGGCAGTTCGGTCGCGCCTTCGCCACGGATCTGGTGAACCCGGATCTCCTGGCGTTCGCGCGCTCGTTCGGGATCCCCGCGGAACGCGTCGAGGACGTCCGGGACCTGCCCTCGGCGATGGGCCGCGCAGTGTCAGCGCCCGGGCCATCCGTCGTGATCCTGGCCAGTCCACTCGGACAGCCGTGGGACTAGCCCCCGGGCGATCAGGCGATGATCAGCTCGCCCCCGTGGATGTCCACGTTGGCGCCGGTGATGTACGCCGCCTCGTCAGACGCGAGGAACGTCACCAGCGACGCGATCTCGGCCGGTTCGGCGAGCCGGCCGAGGGGGATCGAGGCGAGCACCTTGGCCATCCGCTCGGCGTCGGTGGAGTCGCGGACCATCGGCGTGTCCACGATCCCCGGCGAGATCGCGTTGACGGTGATGCCGTCGCGCGCCCACTCCCGCGCGAGATGGCGGGTCAAGCCCAGGACGCCGGCCTTCGCGGTGGTGTAGTGCACGCCGCCGAGCGTGCTCGTGGCGCGGCCGGCCATCGAGGCCACGTTGACGATGCGTCCGTGGCCGGAGTCGCGCAGCGCGGCGTGGGCGGCGCGCGCACACAGGAACGCCCCGGTCAGGTTCACGTCGACGACGAGGTGCCACTCCTCCGGCGTGACGTCGGCCGCCCGCGTCGAGCGCAGGATGCCGGCGTTGTTGACCAGGACGTCGATCCGGCCGAACCGGGCGATGACGTCGGCGGCGAGCCCGTCCGCATCGGCGGGGATCGTGACGTCCGTGCGGATCGCGAGTGCCTGACCGCCCGCCGCACGGATCGCCTCGGCGGACGCCTCGGCTCGCGCGAGATCCAGGTCCGCGACGACCACCTGCGCGCCGTCGGCGGCGAATCGCTCGGCGATGGCGCGCCCGATCCCCTGGCCGGCGCCGGTCACGATGGCCACTCGCCCGTCGGATCGAGACATGGATGCTCCTGCTTCGGTGATGAGGCGTCCATTGTCGCCCCGCGACCGAGGCCCGTGGGGCCGTGAGCACGGTCACCGACGTCCTCCGCCTCCCGATCTACCGGCGCTTCCTCGTCGCGGCCATCTGCAGCGGCGTCGGGGTGTGGATCTTCCAGACCGCGATCTACTGGGCGGCCCTCCAGACCGGCTCCACCGGCTCGGTCGGGATCCTCGTGGCGGTCATCTCGATCCCGTCGCTCGTGCTCACCCTGCCCGCGGGCATCCTCACCGACCGGGCCGGACCGTTCCGGCTCCTCGTCATCGGGCAGGCGGCACCGGCGCTCGCCTGCCTGACCGGGATGCTGGCGATCGGGCCGGACGGGTCGATCGGCACCGCGCCGGCGTCCGCGGTGACGCTGGTCGCCGGGACGGCCTACGCGCTGTGGAGCGTGCCGGCGCTCGTGTACGTGACCCGCATCGTCGAGCCGCGCCTCCTTGGCAGCGCCATCGGGCTGATGGTCGTCCAGTACGCCGTCGGGCGGATGGTGGGCGGGTCGCTCGGCGGCCTCGTCGTCGCGGTCGGCGGGGCCGGGTCCGCGCTGGCGCTGTGCGTCGTGATCTTCGGACTGGGCACGGCCGCGACCCTCAGCCTGCCGCGGGTCGCCGGCCTCGAGCTTCGCGAGGGACCCACGATCCACGGCATGATCGAAGCCGGCCGCTGGATGCGCCGGGCGCCGGCCACGATCGCGCTGGTCGCGCTCAGCGCCTGCGCCTCGATGTTCTCGTACGCGTACATCCCGCTCCTGGGGGCCCTGTCACGGGACGTGATCGGGGCGGGTTCGGCGGGCCTCGGTCTGCTCACCGCGGTGTCCGGGGTGGGCATGCTGGTCTCGGCGGTGGTCGTCAATGCCCTCGGGGCCCGGGTCGGTCGAGGACGCACGGTCGCCGCGACGATGATCGCCGGTGCCGCGGCGATGGCACTGCTCGGTCAGTCGACGATGCTGCTCCTGTCGGCCGGGATCGTCGCCGTCGTCGCGTTCCTCGGGTCCGTCCGGGGGTCGATCGGGCAGTTCCTCGTCCAGGCGCTGGCGCCGCCGCGGATGCGCGGGCGCATCGCCTCGCTCGGCGATTTCACGGCCCAGATCATGGCGATCACCGGCAGTCTCACCGCCGGCGCGCTGGCCGCATCGTTCGGCGTCTCGATGACGCTGCTCGGCTTCGGCGTGGCGATCATCGTCGTGACCGGCGCCATCGCGCTGGCGTGGCCACGCCTCCTGCGTCTGGACGTCGATCCGGAGGCGCGGCCGATGATCGGCGGCGTCGGTTATGCCGAGGGGGTCCCGTATCCTGAGGACGGCCTCGGCGGAAACGCTGGGCGACCCTGATGAGGTCCCGATGATCGACGTCGTCCTGCGCGGTGGCCAGCTGTACGACGGCTCCGGCGGTGCGCCGGTCCACGGCGACGTGGCGATCGCCGGCGGCACGATCGCCTCCGTCGGCGTCCCGATCGCGGACGAGTCCGCGGGACAGGTCGTCGACGTCGCCGGCCGGGCGATCGCGCCGGGGTTCATCGACCTCCACACGCACTCCGACGTCTCGGCGCTCAGCGATCCGGGTTGTCTGAGCGCGATCGAGCAGGGGGTCACGACGCAGGCGGTGGGTCTGTGCGGGTTCTCGGCCGGCCCGTTGTCCGCCGAGAGCCTCGCCGGGATGATCGACGAGGAACCGGTCTTCGCCTTCCCCGACGTCGCGTGGGACTGGACGACGATCGGCGGCTACCGGGACGCCGTGGCTCGCGCCCGCCCCGCCACCAACCTCACGACCTTCGTGGGGCACAACACCCTGCGTCGGTTCGTGATCGGCACCGCGGACCGCCCGCCATCGGCCGCGGAGCTGGACCGGATGTGCGGGCTCGTCGGCGACGCCATGGACGAGGGCGCGCGTGGGTTCACGACGGGTCTGTCGTACGCGCCCGGGACGTTCGCCTCCCTCGACGAGCTCGTGGCGCTGGCGAGCGTGGCCGCCTCTCGGGGGCTGAGCTACCACACGCACATGCGCTACGGCGAACTCGACGTCCGAGGGTCGCTCGCCGAGGCGATCGAGACCGCGCGACGAAGTGGGGTCACGCTCAACGTCTCGCACCTGTATCCACGGGCCAACCAGCCGGTGGAGGAGGCGGACGCGCTGCTCGACATGCTCGCGGCGGCGCGCGCCGACGGGATCGAGGTCACGTTCGACCTGACGGTGTTCCCCCGCGGGGGTGGCGCGTGGGTCCAGTCGCTGCCCGGCTGGGCGCGCGACGGCGGACACGACGGGACGGTCGCGCGACTCCGCGATCCATCGGCGCGGGCGCGGGTCATCGAGGCCCTGACCGCACCGGAGGCGGACTTCTTCCTCGAGGACTGGGATGACCAGATCATCTGCAAGGTCAACCGACCCGAGCATGCCGCCCTCGCCGGTCGATCCATCGGCGACATCGCGCGCGAGCGCGGACGGCCGCCGATCGAGACCGCGCTCGACCTCGTCATCGAGGACGGCCAGTTCTGGATCGCGCCCACGATCAAGGACCAGCGGCATCTCGATCGCCTGATCGCCGATCCGTGGTGCGTCCCGATCGGGGACGGGTTCGCGAGCCACCCGGATCGGCATCGTGCGTACGGGATCATGCCGAAGAGCTTCGGCACGTTCCCGCTGGTGCTGGGGTCGTACGTCCGCGATCGTGGGGTGCTGACCCTCTCCGACGCGATCCGCCGGATCACGGCCGAGCCGGCCCGCCGCCTTGGTCTCGCCGACCGGGGGACGATCGCCCCCGGCCAGGCCGCGGACATCGTCGTGTTCGATCCGGCGACGATCCGGAACGTCGCCACGGAGGCCGATCCCGCCGCGCGCCCGACCGGGATCGAGCGGGTCATGGTCAACGGCGCCTGGGCGGTCATCGACGGTCGAGCGACGGGCGCCAGCGCCGGCTGGTCACTCTAGGAGGTCTCGATGGATGCCGACGCCGATCCGGTCCGCCTGCTTCGTGCGGCGGATCGCCAGCACTACCTGTGGGGCGATGACGAGTCGGGGCACATCGTCGACTGGTACTACCTCGCGAGCGACCAGCTTCTCGTCTCGCTGCCCACGATCCCGGACGTCGTCGGACGCCGACCCTACGGCGCCGCACCCGCCGCGCCCAGCGCGGCAGCAAGGTCGCGGCGCGCGCCGACCTCGATGAGGCTGTAGTCGATGCTGGCGGTCACGATCCGAAACCCCTCGTCGAGGGACGCGCGCGCGCGGACGCCGTCGCCCACGTAGAGCCCGCACGGCAGGCCGTGCCGCTCACAGGTCGTCCGGATGGTGTCGAGGGCGGCCCGGTGCGTCGCCGCGTCCGCGGGCGACCGACGCTCGGGGAACGGCGAGACGCCCAGCGACAGCGCGAGGTCGCCGGGCCCCACATACACGCCGGCGATCCCCGGCGTGCTGACGATGGCCTCGACGTTCGCCAGCCCCGCGGCGGTCTCGATCATGACGATGCACGCGACGCGCTCCCAGTCCGCCGGCTCCTCCGATCGCATCACCACCGTGGTCCGCAGCGGCCCCACGGAGCGGTCGCCGGCGGGCGCGTACCGGCATGCCGCGACGGCCCGGGCGGCCTGCTCCGCGGTCTCGACCATCGGGATGATGACCGCCAGGGCTCCCAGGTCCAGGACCTTGCCGATGACGATCGGATCGTTCGTCGGGACCCGGACCACGGCCACGCTCCCGCCGCTCGAGATCGCTGTCAGGACGGGGATGAGCGTGCCGAGCTCGATCGACCCGTGCTGCATGTCGACCACGACATGATGGAACCCGATCGACGCGATGAGTTCGGCGAACACCGGATCGGGTGTCGACACCCAGCCCCCCACCGATGGGCCACCCGTCGCGAGACGGGCCAGGAACGGGTTCTCGTAGGGCATGGACCGCCTCACAGGTGGTCGCGCGGGATCGCGATGTCCCACGCCTGGCTCCAGACCTCGCTCGAGTCCTCGAGGGCCGTCATCCGGACGGCCAGCGCGAAGGTGTCGATGGTGCACGAGAGCGCGACGTCCGCCGCGACCGCGACCGTCCGGTCGCCGTGGACGATCTCGAACCGTCGGCGGCTCTCCGCGCGGTTCGTGGCCGGGTCGTCGCCCGTGATCGAGACGCGGTCGAACCCGGTCAGCGCCAGCGCCCCGCCGTGAGCGTCGAGCCGCATCAGCGGGCCCTCGACGACGTTCGTGACCGACGTCTCGCCGGTCATCGCGTCCGTCCGGATCTCGCGGCCCCACCGTCCGGCACGGAGCTGCGTGGCGGGTTCCGGCGGCCCCCATGTGGGCTCGCCGAGGTCCGGCAGCGCGGCGTCCTCGTCGCGAGCCGGACGGATGGGCAGGTCGAGCGTGGACGGACCGCCACCGGCCCCGACCGTGATCGTGACGGGCTCCGGTGACGGCCAGACCATCGGCCAGTAGTCGGTGGAGAGGGCGACTCGGATCCGATGGCCCGCACGGAACCGGTACGCCACGTCGTCGAGCTGGACGCGGACCGTCGTCGCGTCGCCGGGGACCATGGCCCGGGGTTCGGCATGCCCATCGCGATGGGTCAGGTTGAGGACCCCGAAGCTGACCCGGCTCGACGCCCCATCGGGCGCGACGTCGCACAGCCGCACGGCGATGAACGCCGACGGCCGGTCCACCGAGATGGCCAGATCCACGGTCGGGGCCCCCAGGATCTCGATCGGCTCCAAGAGCGGACCGGTGTCCCACGTCAGCGACCGGCCGTCGTCCTCGCGCTGGTCGCCCGGGAACTCGGGCCCGCGGCCGCCGGTCCCGTACGGACACCACTCGCCACCGACCAGGCCGGTCAGGCGCGGCGAGGCCCAGGCCCGTGGCTCCACGCGCCCGGGTGGGGCGTCGCTGATGCGCCCGTCATGGAGGTGCCAGCGCCGCGTGGCGATCCGGGGCGACGGCCACTGCTCCTCGGCCACCCAGCGCCCTGGCGCGATGGCATAGAACGGCTGGGCCGGGTTCGCCTCGCCCATCCATGCCCGGAGCATGGGGCCGTCCATCGCGTCGTTCTCGACGCCCTTGAGCCAGTGGTCGAACCAGCGCACCACCTGGGCGAGGAAGTCGTAGCCGGGACCCGGCACGCCGAGGTGCGGATAGGCGTGGGCCCATGGCCCGATCACCGCCCGGCGCGGGACGCCGAGCCCGGCCAGCAGCCGGGGGATCGCGTTCGAGTAGCCGTCCAGCCAACCGCCGACCGCGAGGACGGGCACCTCGATGGCGCCGAGGTCCTCCGCGACGGACCCGTGCTCCCAGAACGCGTCGCGGCGCGGGTGGCGGAGCCATGCCTCGAGCGGCACGGACACCTCGCCCAGTCGCGCGTCCCACATCGCGCGCCAGTCCTCCCCGACGAGCGCCGGATCAGGCGGCAGGGCCAGCAGGGCCTGGAACATCGTGCCCCAGTCGAGCGTGTCGGTCAGGAGGCAGCCACCCATGTAGTGCATGTCGTCGGCGTACCGGTCGTCGGTCGAGCACGACGTGACGATCGCGCCGAGGGCGGGTGGCCGCAGCGCCGCGATCTGGAGCCCGTTGAACCCGGACCACGAGTTCCCGATGATCCCGACCTTCCCGTTGCACCACGGCTGCGCGGCCAGCCAGGCGATGGCCTCCACCCCGTCGCCGAGTTCCTGGGCGAGGTACTCGTCGCGCAGGATCCCGTCCGATTCGCCGGAGCCGCGGATCTCGAGGCGGACGCCCGCGAACCCGTGACCCGCGAGGTAGCGATGGAACGGGCCGTTGTTGATGGCCGTCAGGTCACGCTTGCGGTAGGGGTTGTATTCGATGATCGCGGGGACGGGAGCCGTTTCGGCGTCGGCGGGCAGGATGACCCGGGCGGCCATCCGCCCGCCATCGGCGAGGGGGATCCAGACGTTCGGGATCTCGCGGGGCTCGCGCGGGAACGTCTCGAGGACCCTCACCGGTCGAACGCGAGGTGGAGCGTCCGCAACCCGCGGTTCGTGAGCTCGTCGCGGACGTCCGGCGCGGGGTCCGCGTCGGGATCCAGGCGTAACCCGGGGAGCCGGACCAGCGCGGCGACCGCGATCTGGGCCTGCAGCCGCGCGAGCGGTGCGCCGAGGCAGAAGTGCGGACCGTTGCCGAAGGACAGGTGCCGTGCCGGCGGGCGCTCGATGCGGAACGCGTCCGGATCGTCGAACCGTTCCGGATCGCGCGCCGCGGCGCCGAGCGCCTGGCGAACGAGATCCCCGGCTCGCAACGTCCGACCGCGGAGTTCCACGTCCTCGGTCACGAAGCGCAGGTTCATCTGGAACGGGGCGTCGTAGCGGAGCATCTCCTCCACCGCGGCCGGGACGAGGTCCGGGCGCTCGCGAAGGAGCTCGAGCTGATCGGGATGGCGGACGAGCGCGCTCATCCCCAGGGCGATGAGCTGGGTGGTGGTGTCGTGGCCACCGAGGAACAGCGTGATCGCCGTACTGAGCAATTCCGCCTCGGTCAGCCGCCGGCCTTCGGCCTCAGCGGCGACGAGCGCGCTCAGCAGATCGTCCCGCGGCCGCGCACGCCGCTCGGCGAGCAGGTCGCGGATCCACGCGCGTGCCTCCACGACGGCCTGGTTCGCGTCCTCCGCGGCCACCGGATCCACGACCCCGGAGCGGAAGAAGAACCCGTTGATCCGGTACGTCCACGCCCGGAACCGTTCCCGGTCCTCGACCGGGAACCCGCTCATCTCGGCGATCACGACCGCCGGCAGCGGGTGCGCGAGGTCCGCGACGAGCTCGATCCGGCCAGCGGCCCGCTGCTCCGCGATATAGCCGTCCACGAGCTCGCTGATCCGCGGGCGGAGCGCCTCGACGCGGCGCGGGGTGAACGCCGCGCTGACCACGCCCCGGATCTGGGTGTGGTCCGGTGGATCGGTCTGGGCCATGCCCACGGCGAAGTTCTCATGCAGCGCCGCGAGGCGTCCATCCCCGAACCCCGGCGTCCGCTCGATCACCCGGGTCACGCGGTGGGCGCTCGAGAACCGGCGGGTGTCGCGGATGGTGGCGTCGATGTCGTCGGCGCGCGTGAGCAGCCAGCAGCCCCAGCGCTCGACGTAGTGGACCGGCGAGGTCTCGCGAAACCGCCGGAAGACCGGGTACGGATCGGCGATGAACGCCGGGCCGTCCAGCAGGTCGTCGAGCTCGCCGGCCGAGGCGCTCACGGCTGCACCTCGGGCAGCCGGGCCGCATCGCGACGTCGAAGACTCGTTACGCTGGACACCCCACGAGAAGGAGCCCCCACCCGATGGACACCGCCAGGAGCCGAGACCGACTCAGCGGGTGCTACGTGACCATCCCGACGATGTTCCGTGACCCCGATCTCGAGGTGGATCTCGACGCGATCCGTCGTCACGTGCGCTTCCTCATGGACGGCGGCCTCGTGGCGGGAGACGCCGTCCTGCTCGCCGGCGGGGCGGCCGGGGACTTCTCCACGCTCACCTTCGACGAGCGCCTGGCCATCGTCGACGCAGTGGTCGACGAGGCCGCCGGTCGCGTGCCGATCGCGATGGGTGGCCAGACCACCAGTACGCGCGAGCTCGTCGCGCTCGCGAAGGCCGCGGAACGGGCGGGCGCCGACTATCTGCAGGTGTCCCCGCCCTTCTACTTCGGTCACACCGAGGGCGACTTCGAGGAGCACATCCTCGCGGCGGCGGACGCGGCCGAGGTGGGCCTGATCGTCTACAACACGTTCTGGACGAGCGTCGGCGTGTCCTATGCCATGGTGGAGCGCCTCGCCAAGGTCCCGAACGTCGTCAGCCTCAAATGGTCCACCCCGGACATCGCGGCCATGACGTTCGAAGGCGTCGTCAGCCGCTTCGGCGACCGGTTCGCGATCATCGACAACCAGATGCGCTACGTGACGAGCCACATCCTGGGCGCCCGATCCATCGAAGTCCACGTGGCGAACTACTGGCCGCAATGGGGCGTCGCGCTGTGGCGGATGCTGGAGCGTGGAGAGTACGCCGAGGCGCAGCGCGAGATGGTGCGCGTCGCGATGCCATTCATGAGCCTGTGGATGGAGATGGAGTCGTTCACGAGCGGCGACGGGTACCTCGACAAGCTGTGCATGGAGCTGGTCGGCCTCGACTCGAGCCGCTCGCGCCCGCCGACCCGCGACGTCCGCCCGCGCTATCGCGAGCAGGCACGCCAGATGCTGATCGACTGCGGCGTTCCCGGCGTCGTCCCGGCCTGACCGGGCGGCCCGGCCGTCAGCGAGCGAACCAGCGGCAGCCAAGCCGAACCTCCCGATCCTCCCAGGCGCGCGTCCAGGGATCGATGCGCCGGATCTGTGCCTGTCCGTCGGTGCGCAGGAAGACCCACGCGACGTCCCAGTTCCCCGAGGCGAAGCGCGTCGGGATGGCCGGCGCGATCCGGAGCAGCGGATGGGTCAGGCACGCGTAGAGCCCCGCGCGGACATGGAGGAACCCCGATCCGACGAGCGTGAAGGTCTCCGACGTGGGCGCCCCGTCGGCCCCCAGATCGAACGACAGGTCGCGGATGCCGACCTTGATCTCGCGACCGGCGACCTGCGCGGCCTCGAGGGCGGCGAACGAGCCCGCCGTCACGGTCCCGTCCGCGTCGTGCGCAAGGATCTCCTCCCAGTCGTCCCGGACGAAGAACCGGTAGACCTCCATGTCGTAGACGAAGTTGCGCGACGGGCCGCTGGTCCCGACGTCGTACGACTCCTGGACGCCCATCTTCGGCATGTCGTCCGGGGTCGGCGTGACGGTGCGCACGCCGGGTGCCGGGGCGTCGGCCAGCGCGCCGAAGACGAGGTTCGAGTTCGCCTGGTCGCCGTCCATCGTGTACAGGAAGTACGACATCTTCGGGTCGCGCCCGTTGAACCCGTGCGGCGGTTCGAGCGGCTGTCGGAGCGTCGTGACCGCGGCGACGTAGCGGCCGTCGACGAGGATCGGCTCGCGGAAGTCGATGACCTCGCGGATCAGCCCGTGGAGGGTCGGGTCCGGGCCGCCGCCGGGCAGGATGTGCTCCTCGTAGAGGAACTCGGTGTAGATGCGCAGGTCGGCGCCGCGTCCGATGGCCGCGGCGAGGGCGGCCTTCGAGCCGGTCGTCACGGACCGGTCCGGTGCCAGCTCCAGGACGTTGACCCAGGCCTGATCGCTCATGCGGCACTCCCCACGTTCGGCGGTGATGGCCATTCGATGCCCAGGAGCCGCGCGGTCGTCCCACCGAGCACGTCCGCGAGCTCATCGTCGGTCAGTAGCCCGCAGGTCTCGATCCAGCGCCGGGACTGGCGGTACGTGCAGAAGCGGTCCTGGAACGGCATGTCCGTGCCCCACATCAGGTTCGCGGCGCCCACCTGGCGGAGCATCGCCTCGAGGGCCGGCCAGACCTCGTGCCAGGGGTAGTCGAACAGGTCGCCGAGACGGACCGGGAAGCTCACCTCGAGGCGAAGGGCGGGGTTCTGGAACGGCTCCCAGATCCGGTCCGGCAGGTCCAGGCGATCCCCGTCCAGGAAGGCACGGTACGGGAAGCCGTGGGTCATGTAGGCCGGCACGTCCGGATGGCGCTCCATCCAGCGCTTGAGGACCTCGAGCTCGGCGAGGAACCCCTCCCGCTCGTCCGTGTAGCCCGGCGCCGCGCCCAGCGTGAACGCGACGGGGACCCGCAGGCCTTCGACCGCCTGCCAGAAGGACCGGAACGGACCGTCGTCCCACGGCCCGCTCCCCGCGCGGTAGGCGTACTCGGGGATGAACTTGACCATGTGCAGGCCGTGGACGTCGATGGCGGACGCGAGGGCCGCGATGACGCCGTCGGGGTCGGTCGCGATCGCGGCTTCGTCGACCGGGGCCATCGAGTACAGGCGACCGGGATACCGGCGCACGGCCTCCGCGAGGTACGCCACGTCGAGGCCCAGTGCCCGGTCGACGTGGATCAGCGCCGCATCCACGCCCGCCGCGTCCATCGTGCCGATACAGCTCCCTGGCTCGAACGCGACGTCGTGGAGGTTCGCCGGGTAGGTGTGCTTGGCATGGTCCTCGCCATCGAGGGTCCAGGTCATCCGGTGATGGGTCCGGTCGACCCGGAAGTCCACGCCTCGCGCGGGCCGCCGGGGCTCGCCCGGGGTGGGATCCAGGAGCCGGCGGGCATCCGATGGCGCGCGGTCCCGGGTCCGCCACGCCGGCTGGTGATGGAGGGCGTGGAAGACCTGGACCTCATCGAGATGCTGGGCCGCGCTCGGATGACCGGCCGGCTCATCCGGCGACACGAAGCAATAGACGTGCGAGTCGATGATCATCCGCTCGCCAGGTCCGGATACTGCTCCTCGAGCGTCCCAAGCGCCCCGGCGAACTCGTCCTCCGAGACGCATCGATAGGGCGACAGCATGCGCAACGGGAAGTCCCGGGTCCCGGGCGCGAGGCGCTGGATCGTCTTGTCGTACGCGCCGTCGACGCGCCGATCGACCATGATCGGGTCGAAGATCGCCGAGCTGAGGCGCGCGAACCAGGCGCCGATCTCGGCCGCCTCCTCGTGGCGGCTCTCGTTCGCCGCGGCCAGGAGTCGCCACGACTGGAGCGGCGCGAGCGCCCCGAACGTGCCCAGCAGCGCGACCTCGCCGAACAGCGCGCCGTAGGCGATCGACTGCTCGCCGAGGAAGTGCATCAACTCCGGGGCTTCGCGGACCACGCCGGCGACGACCCCCAGGTCGCCGGACATCGTCTTGGTCGCGACGAGGTTCGGGACCCGGGCGAGGATCTCGCGATACAGCGCCCCATCCACGATCCGGCCGACACGGGCGGTGTTGTAGTGCATGAAGACCGAATCCGGGAAGGCACCGCAGACGGCCTCGAAGTAGGCGAGGACCTCCGCATCGTCGGGGACCGACCAGGCCGGCAGGGAGATCTGGAAGGCCCGGAAGCCGCGCTCGTGGGCGACCTCGAGTCGCTCGAGCACATTGGCTGTCGACAGCCCGATGACCCCGACCATCGGGTGGGCGTCGGTCCCGAGCAGCTCGTCGGCGAACGTGTCGACGACGTGGCGGAACCGGGCCGAGTCCACCGCGTAGCCCTCGCCGGCCGTCCCGAACACGTAGATGTGGCGGAACCCGGCGCCGAGGGCGTGATGGATCGCGCCCCGGAACCGCGCCTCGTCGAGGCGTTCGTCCTGGTCCCACGGGCAGACCACGCTGACCATCACCGAGCTCGGGTAACGGGCCATGGGGTCCCTCCTGCGCGATCGGCGGGCGTCAGGCGGCCGGCAACCGGCCGGCCTGGCGGAGCAGCTTGATGATCTGCTCGGCCGCTTCGACGTGGAGGCCGGCGACCGACTCGATCGAGCTCGCCGCGATGTGCTGGGTGAGCAGGACATCGGACCGGCCGGTGATCCGGTCGTTGGCGGGGTCCGGCGGCTCGGGGCTGCGCACGTCGAGGGCCGCGAACGCCACGTGTCCGGAATCCAGCGCATCCACCAGCGCGTCCTCGACGACGATCCCGCCGCGCGAGACGTTCACGATGATCACGCCGCGGCGCATCTTGGCGATGGTCCCGGCGTTGATGATCCCGCGCGAGGTATCGGTCAGGGCGGCGCACGACACGACGATGTCGGCTCGTGCGCACAGCTCGTCGAGCGAGACGAGCTCCACCTCGGGATCGGGCGTGCCCGCGATGAACGGGTCGTAGGCGATGACCGTGGGGCGGAACCCGTGGAGCTTGCGCGCGACGAGGTGGCCGATCCGGCCCAGGCCGATGATCCCGACCGTGCGCGACGCGATCCGATGGATCCGTCCGAGTTCCGGGTGCTCGTACACGTCCCAATCACCGGCCGCGGCGGCCGTCGCGAAGTGGAGGAGGCGCCGCTGCGCCGCGAGCGTCAGGAGGACCGCGTGGTCGGACACCTCCTCGTTGTTCGACGTCGGGCAGTTCCAGACCGGGATCCCGCGGGCGGCCGCCGCCTTCGCATCGACGTAGTCCATCCCGACGCTGTAGCACAGGATCCCGACGCAGTCACGCAGGGTCGCGATGTCGTCGGCGGTGATCGCGCTCGAGGTGAAGATCACGTCCGCGTCGGGCATGGCGGCCTTCGCCTCCTCGGCCGATGCCGGGACCACCAGGCGGATCCCGAGCGGCTCGAGGATCGACCGCTCCACGTCGTAGTTCCAGTCCATGATGTCGATCGGGGCGGGGATGACGACGACCGGACCCTGGTTCATGCCACACTCCGTTTCGGGGATCTGCGAGGGCTCGTCGGGATCCGCGAGGGCTCGCGGGCTACCGACGTATCGTAGATTGTCGACAATCCGGGCGTGCGGCGCTGTCGACTCGGGAGGTTCCGGCATGATCACGGCCGTCGTGGTGGGCCCCATCGCGATCACCACCAACTACTGGGAAGAGTCGCAGGCGGACGGGACCATGGAGACGGGCTGTCGGGTCCAGCTCCGGCTCGTCCGCCAGGTCCCATCGGTCACGTTGCCGCCGCAGCCACGTCGCGACGCCACCTACTGGTCGTTCGAAGAGCCGATCTGGCGGGCCGACCTGTTCACCACGGTCGGCAGCGCGGTCCCGTTCGACGCCTCGCACGTCCACCCGACGTTCTCCGGGATGCAGCCGTGCGAGCGGGTCCTCGATCCGGCGATCCCCGCCGATCCGTACGGGTGGATCGAGCGCCGGCTCGGGGATGTGCCGGGCATGCTCTCGGAGGCCGGACACGCGGACCTCATCGACGCGCTGGACCGTGCCGCGCTCGACACCGCGATGCCGGCCGTGCTCGCGCTGGTCCGCGCGACCATGGCCTATCGCCCGGACACGCCGGGGGCGAGCTGATGGCGGGCATGGCCGGAGGCGCCGGCCGTCGCCTCCGCGTGGGTGTCGTGGGCGTGGGGCACTACCACGTCACCGGGTGGGTGGAGACGCTCGAGGGCTTCGCGGACGAGCTCGAGATCGTCGCGCTCTACGACCCCGACCCCACCCTCGCGACGACGCTCGCGCCACCGCACCACGATCCGGCGTTGCGGCCGGGCCTGGGCGAGGCGTATCGGGCGCTCCCGTTCGAGACACGGCTCGGGGAGATGATCGCGCGGCATGCGCTCGACCTCGCCCTCGTCACGCTGCCCAACGCCGACGCACCGGGCGCGATCGAACAGCTCGCGCGGGCCGGGATCCATCAGATCGTCGACAAGCCGGCCGCGCGGACGGCGAAGGATGCCCGACGCGCGTTCGACATCGTCCGATCGACGGGCGTCCGCGCCGTCGTCGGCCTGACGCGTCGGTACTCGCCCGCGGCCCAGGCGGCGCGCCGATTCGTGGTCGATGGCCGGCTCGGGCGGTTGATCGCGGCGGAAGCCATCTTCGCGACCTCGAACGTGCGCGTCCGCGACCCGCGGAATCGCCTGTTCGATGCGGTGGAGGCCGGCGGCGGGATCCTGAGCTGGCTCGGCGTCCACGATCTCGACGCGCTGCTGTGGCTGACCGGCGAGCCCGTCGTCGAGGTGAGCGCCATGGCCGGTCGGGTGGGGGAGCCCGGGCTGACGGTCGAGGACGTGATCTCCGTGTCGTTGCGCTTCGAGGGCGGGGCGATCGGGACGCTCCACGACGCCTACGCGCTGCCGGCCCGCGGCTATCGCAGCCGGCTGGCCCTGCGGGGGATGGCCGCCTCGATCGAGATGGGGCTCGGCGACGAACTGGTCGTCGTCACGGCTGGCGGGGCTGACGATGGCGTGCGCGAGGAACGGATCGTGTTCGACGTGCCCGACGCTCCGGGCTACGGCGCGAGCGGCCGTGCGGCCGTGCGCGACCTGCTCGATGCGATCGCGGAGGGTCGGGAGCCGCTGGCGAACGGCGATGCGATGGTCGCCGCGCTCGAACTGGTGGACGCCGCCTACGAATCCGCCCGGATCCGCCGGAGCGTGAGGCTGGACTAGCGGCTTGAGTCCGGCCTAGCGGTCCTTGGTGGAGCGCTGATCGAAGGCGTCGCGCAGGCCGTCGCCGACGAAGTTCACGGCCAGGACCATCAGGACGATCATGCCCGCGGGCGGCACCCACATCCACGTGTAGCGCTCGAGCACGGTCACGACGCGGGTCGCCTGGAGCAGGTTGCCCCAGCTTGGCGTCGGCGGCTGGACGCCGAGCCCGAGGTAGCTCAGGCTCGCCTCGAACACGATGACGTTGGCCACGCCGAACGTCGCGAGGACCACGAGCGCGGCGACGATGTTCGGCAGGATGTGCGTGGCCACCATCCGCGGACCGGAGACGCCCACGACCCGCGCCGCTTCGATGAACGCGGTCTCGCGCAGGCTGATCACCTGCCCGCGGATGATCCGGGCGCCGCCCGCCCAGGTGACGAGTCCGATCATGACCATCATCTGGATCAGGCCTGGCCCGATCATGAAGGCCACGACCAGGAGCAGCAGGATGATCGGGAAGCTGAGGACGACATCCACGATCCGCATGAGGATCATGTCGACCTTGCCCCCGACGTAGCCGGCGATCACGCCGATCGCCGTCCCGATCACGGTCGAGATGGCGACCGAGATGATCGCCACCATGATGGAGATCCGCCCGCCGACGAGCGTTCGGGCGAGGATGTCGCGGCCCAGGGCGTCGGTCCCGAGCAGGTAGCCGTCGAGCTTGCCCGGCGCCTGGTTGGGGAACCCGAGCTTGAGGTTGATCGTCAGCGCGCGCTCCTCCGAGCCGATGATCGCGAGGATCGTGATGACCGCCATGGTGATCAGGCCCACGATGGCGAGCCGGTGCCGGAGGAAGCGGCGCAGCGCGCGACGGCCCGGCGAGGCGGTGTCGGGGCCGGCGGCGGGGGCCCGGCTGGTGGCGAACGGGGCTTCGGTGGTGGCCATGTCAGTCGTACCGGATCCGCGGGTCGGCGAACCCGTAGGCGACGTCGGTCACGAGGTTCGCGATCAGGACCGTCGTGGCAAGCACCATCGTGATCCCCATGATCAGCAGGAAGTCGCGATCCTGGATGCCCTCGACCATCATGAGTCCGAGCCCGGGCCACGAGAACACGGTCTCGGTCACGACCGCCGCGCCGACGACCTCGGGGATGGACAGCCCGATGAGCGTGATGATCGGGATGAGGGCGTTGCGGAAGGCGTGGCGCGTCAGGATCGTCGAACCCGACAGGCCCTTCGAGCGCGCCGTGGTGATGTAGTCGAGATGGATGATGTCGAGCATCGCCGCGCGCGTATAGCGCAGGAAGATGGCCATGTAGCCGAACCCGAGGATCAGCGCCGGCAGCACGAGGTGATGCAGGAAGTCCCAGAGCTCCCACGGCTGGCCGACGGTGGTCATGCCCGCGATCGGCACGAGATCGAGCTGGAGTCCAAGGAGCCACAGACCGCCGAGTCCGAGCATGAACGAGGGAAGCGAGATCCCGAGGAACGTCGCGCCCGTCAGGATGAAGTCCATCTTCGAGTACTGGCGGACCGCGGACAGGATGCCGAGCGGGATCCCCACGAAGATCCCGAACACCATCGCGGACCCGGTGAGCACGACGGAGTTGCCGAGGCCGCGGATCACCTCGGAGCCGACGGCGGCGCCGCTGGCCACCCGGTAGCCGAGCTCGCCCTGGAGGGCGTTGGCCAGCCAGAACAGGTAGCGCAGGTAGAGCGGTTGATCGAGGCCGTAGCGCTTGATGATCGCGTCGCGCGCCTCCTGGCTGATCCCGAGTTCGGGTCGGACGAGCGCGTCGACGATGCTGCCGGGCGCGAGTGCGACGAACACGAAGATCAGGACCGTGATCCCGAGGAATACCGGGATGCTGATCAGCACGCGTCGGATGATGAAGGTGATCATCGGCCGTCCAGGCTATCGGCGCTTGGAAAGGGGGAGGGGGCGGAGTGGTCGCTCCGCCCCCTCGTCTGGGCTCAAGGTCTCGCGAGCGTTACTCGCTGACGGTCCAGAGCTCGGCGGCATCGTAGTACGAGCCACCACCGGCGGCCGGGATCAAGATCATGTTCCCGACCTTCTTGCTGACGACGTGGAAGCGAACGGTCTGCCAGAGATAGAGCGCCGGCAGCTCGTCCTTGGTGATCTCGCAGACCCGCTGGTACAGCGCGTCCTGCTTGGCGGTGTCGAACTCGACCCGGGCGTCCTCAAGGGCCTTGTCGACTTCCGCGTTGCTGTAGGAGTAGCCCTTCCAGCCGTTGCTGCCCGTGGGATGGGCGGCCGACGAGTGGAAGTAGTTGTACCCACGCTCGCCGGTGGGACCGTTGGCGGCGCCCCAGAACGACACCTGGCTCTCGCCGTCGGTGTAGTAGAGCTTCTGCCACGCGGCACCATCGGACATCTGGAGGGGCTTGACCGTCAGGCCAAGGTTGTCCTTCAGGTTCTGCGCGATCGCGGTCATGACGTTGAGCGACAGCGGATCCGTGTAGTACGTATCCATCGTGAGCTCACCGAGGGCGGCGAGATCGACGCCGGCGGCCTCCACCATCGCCTTCGCGGCGGCGGGGTCGTACGGGATCGGCTCGATGTCGCCGATCAGGTTCGGCAGGCCATAGAGGCACGGAACGATGCTCGCGGCTCCGCCATAGATCTGGTCGATGATCGACGCGCGATCGATGGCCATCATGAGCGCCTGGCGGACTTCCTTCTTCGCGAACTCCGGGTACTTGGCCGGGTTGAACTGGAGCGCGTTATCCACGCCCGAGTTGCCCGGGAGCACGACGGCGTCCGGATTCTCGCGCTCGCGCGCGACCTCGTCCGCGGTGATGTAGGTCATGTGGATCTCGCCGGCGTCGAACGCGAGGAGGGCCGAGGCCGGATCCTCGAAGTGCCGGCGGATGATGCGGTCAAGCTTGGGCTTGCCGCGCCAGTAGTTCTCGAACGCCACGAGCTCGGTGGAGACACCGGCCGTGTACTTGTCCCACTTGAAGGGGCCGGTGCCGACCTGCGAGGTCTTCCAGTACTCGGCCGTCTTCATGCCTTCCGGCGGGATGTCCTTCAGCAGGTGCTGCGGGACGATGAACAGCTCGGAGATCGACGTCGGGAACAGCGAGTTCGGGTCCTTGAACGTGAAGGAGATCGTGGTGTCGTCCACGACCTTCACGCCGGTGATCTCGGTCGCGGTCCCGGCCTGGTACTCCTCGACACCCACCGCGCCGGCGACGGCCGTCACGTAGTGGCAAGGCGCCATGCTGTTCTTCGGGTTGAAGCACAGCTCGATCGTGAACTTGACGTCGTTCGCGGTGAACGGCTCGCCGTCATGCCACGTGACGCCCTTGCGCAGGTTGAACGTCCACGTGAGCTTGTCGTCGGAGATCGCCCACGACTCGGCGAGGTCGCCCGTGAGCTCCCCGTACACGCCGGAGTTCGAGTCGAATTCCGCCGCCTGCTTGACCGGGTCGAGGACCTCGAAGGTCGTCAGTCGGCTGTAGATCTTGTTGAACCAGTGGGCGTCTCCGCCCGGATCCAACGGGGTGATCCAGTCGTTGCCATTGCAGCACGGGCCGACCCATGCCGCGATGAACGTCCCGCCGGTCGCCGGCGATTCGCTCGGGGCTTCGCTGGGAGCCGCACTGGGTGCAGTGCTTGGTGCCGTGCTGGCGGAGGGCGAGGTCGTCGACCCACCGCACGCAGACACGAGGATGATCGCGGCCAGCAACAAGCCGGTTCGCGGTCGCCGTAGATGGTGATTGGCCACGGGCCGCCCTCCTCCAAGTTTGGCGTGCGACGGCAGATGGGGCGGGCTCCGCCCCTATCGTTCGCAAGCGGGATGGTAACACCACGCGCGATATGCAACGTGGCTGTAATAGCGGTCTCGCGTATCCCGTCTATCGACCATCGCCGATCAATGATCGAGCTCGGCCGGGTCGAACCGGTCCGATGACCCGGTGGGTCGCCAGCCGAGGATCTCCTTCGCCGGCGTCGTGTCGCGCCAGCGGGTGCTGTTCTCGGAGATCGCGTCAAAGATGCCGAACCGCACGTCTTCGGGCGCCGACAGACAGCGGTCGATCATCTGGACCGCGTCGGCCTGGGCGAGGAACCCGGGGAAATGACGGATCAGCAATGGTCGGTCCTCGGCCAGCACCGCGCCGAGGCGGATGATCAGCACGCTCATCGGGGTGGTATCGGAGAACCAGCGAGCCGCCGCCTCACCGAAGAGCTTCGCCGCGCCATACGGGCTGTCAGGGCGGGGCGGCGTGGTGTGATCGAGCAGGTCCCACGGCGGCAGGTCGCGCTCGCCGGCCGCGAGCCGGCCGTAGGGCAGGCGGTCGTCCCACTCCCAGCCGCACATCGTGCTGCCGGTGCTCATGAACACGACCCGACGGACGCCGGCATCGGCCGACGCGCGCAGCACGTTGATCGTCCCGCCCGCGGTCACGGTGAAGTGGTCGTCCCAGTCGTCGGCGTTCTTCGTCTCGCCCGCGAGGTGCAGGACCATGTCCATCCCCTCGACGGCGCGCCGGACGGCGGGCAGGTCCGTGACCGACGCCTCGGTATACGGGATGCCCTCGACCGCGTGCCGGCTGAGGCCGCTGAACTCGTAGCGGTCCGACAGCCCGGCGCGGACGAGACCCCCGATGAGGCCGTTGGCACCCGTGATGAGGACCCTGGGCTTGGACATCGTGCGCTCGCTCCTCGATCTGTGGCCGTCTGGGGCGACTACTCTATCGCTCGCCGGTCGTGTCAAGGACCTCGAGGAGACCGAGTTGCCGCGCCGCCAGATCGTCACTGCCGCCCGTGTCGCCGCGCCGGAGCTCGACCGCTGGCTGCCCGACCAGGCGATCGTCATCGTCGACGGCCGGATCGATTCGCTTGTCGCTCGTGCCAAGCTTCCCACCGACGCGACGACGACCCATGAGGTCCACGCCCTCGGTGACGTCTCGGTCCTGCCGGGGTTCGTGGAGACGCACATCCACATGCACTACCCGTCCACCCCGGACTACCGCGACATCGCGGCGCCCGAACCCGTGGAGCGGATGCTCATCCGCGCGACCGGGAACATGCGCCGGCTCCTGCTGTCCGGGGCCACGACGGCGCGCGACACCGGCAGCCGCGACGAGGTCGCGATCGCGATGCGGTCCGCGGTCCGTGACGGGACGGCCCTCGGTCCGCGGCTGCTCATCAGCGGCGCGCCCATCACCACGACCGCCGGTCACTACTGGTTCCTGGGCGCCGAGGCCGACACGACCGACGACGTCGTGCGTCGGGTGCGCGAGCGTCGTCGCCTGGGCGTCGATGCGATCAAGGTCATCGCGTCGGGCGGCGGCTACACGCCGACGTCGAACCCGCGGTCCCAGCAGTACGGGCTCGAGACCATGCGGGCGGTCGTGGAGGAGGCGCACCGGCTGGGCCTGCCGGTCCTCGCCCACTCGCTGACCGCGACGAGCAACCGGATCTGCGCCGAGGCGGGCGTCGACACGATCATCCATGGCGGGGTCTGGTGGACGGATCACCCGGTCCGTGATCAGGCCTACGCGTACGATCCGGCGGTCGCGGACCTGATCGCGGCCCGCGGGATCTGGGTGGACCCGACGATCGGTGAGGTCCAGCTCCACGACGAGCACCACGCCGCTGGCCGCCCGGACAAGCCTGAGTTCACGCACTGGGCGCTCCCGGACGTGCCCAGCGACCTCGAGCCGCGCCTGGGGTTCATGCGCGACATGGCGGCCCGTGGCGTCCGGTTCATCGGCGGGATGGGGATGGGGATGCCGATCGTCACCTTCGATTCGGTCGCCTGCAGCGCCCAGGTCTACGCGCGCCTGCTGGGCTTCGACCCGTGGCGGGCGATCGCCACCATCACGTCCGACGCGGCCGAAGCGCTCGGGCTCGGCGGGTCCGTCGGCGCGATCCGCCCGGGGTATGCCGCGGACCTCGTGGCGGTGGCCGGCGACCCGGTCCAGGATCTCTCCGCCCTGCGC
This sequence comes from uncultured Anaerolineaceae bacterium, assembly GCA_964393345.1. Classification (GTDB taxonomy): domain Bacteria; phylum Chloroflexota; class Limnocylindria; order Limnocylindrales; family CSP1-4; genus SPCO01. Next base: position 38,773 of record CAYMTJ010000022.1, read on the forward strand.
CAGGTTCGCGACGTGCTGCACGCCGGGCGACCCGTCGTCCGTGACGGGCGAGCGCTCGTCTAGATCCGCACCTGGCGGGGCCGGCTGCGCGGGGCCGGCTACGCGGCGCCGGCGCGGAACGCGGTCACGACCGCATCGGCCGAGGCCTCGTCGAGGTTCTCTGGGTCCAGGCGAAGGATCCCGCTCTCGGCGTCATGGTCGCCCAGCATGATGATCGGGTCGAACGTCTCGAACGCGCGGACCAGGTCCACGGCGCTCCGGCCATAGGCCACCGCATCCACCTGCACGATCGTCATCGGCACCGGCCGGCCATCGGCCTGCGTGGTCTCGGCACGCACCGACAGCCCCCGGATCGACCCCAGGTCCCGGGCCAGCCGCTGGGTCAGGTCCGTCCAGCGTCGTGTCTCCGCGGCCTCGTCTCGCTCGAGGTAGCGGCGCAGCGCCACCATCAGACCGGCGATCTCCTCCTTGCCGGTCTTCATCGAGCGCCCGATGCCGTGCTGCGGGGGCCGGGCGATCGTCCCGGCGTCAAGCAACGCCCGACGCGCCCACGTCGCCGGCAGGACGTCCATGTCCTGCTGCTGGAGGCCCACCGAGAGCAACAGGTCGCGTCGCCCGGCGAGGAACCCGGACGCCTGGGGACCGCCGATCGTCTTGCCGCCGCTGAACGCGACGAGGTGCACGCCCGCGTCGATGAACCGGCGCAGGTTCGACTTCGGCGGCAGGTTCATCGAGGCGTCCACGAGGACCGGCAGCCCGTGGGCGTGCGCAACCGAGACGACCTCGTCGATCGGGACACCGAGCGCCTCGGCCTGACCGTGGAAGAAGACGCCGGCCGTCGCCGGGCCGATCAATGCACCCATCGCTTCGATGCCGCGGCCGCCACCCCCGAACTCGACGAGACGCGCGCCGGACGCCCGGACCGCGTGGTCGTACGGGTTCCGATGCGCGGCGTGGACCAGGATCTCCGATGGTCCGTCGCCGGTCTCGGGCAGGCGGTCCATCCGGTCCGGGTCGAGACCCGCCAGCATCGCGGCGGACCCGAGGGTCAGCGCCGCCGCCGCACCGGTCGTGATGTAGCCCGCCTCCGCGCCCGTCGCCTCGACGATCAACGCGCTCGCCGCCTCCTGCAGGTCGCCGATCCGGACGAACGAGCGCGCCGCATCGGCCATGGCGTCGACGACCTCGCGAGCCATCAGCGTCCCCCCGGCGAGTGTCGCGTTGCCGCGCGCATTGATGACGGTGCGGACGCCAAGCTGTTCGTAGATCGTCACGCGGCCCCTTCGCTCGATACGATGGACGGCCGGGACGGCCGTACCGCCCGATCGTACGGCAGCCGACACCTCAGGAGCGCCCCATGGCTCGTGTGACCCTCCGCGGCGGCCGCGTCATCGACCCCGGCCAGGGACTCGACGGGGCGTTCGACCTCACGTTCGAGGGCGAGCGCATCGCGTCGATCGACGCGCCCGGCACGGCGCTCGACGTCGCGAGCGATCGCGTGATCGATGTCAGGGGCCGGCTGGTGGTGCCGGGTCTCATCGACCTGCACGGCCACTGGTACGAGGGCAGCCCCTACGGGATCGATCCGCGCACCAACCTCGCCGGGGGTGTCACGACGGCCGTGGATGCTGGCACGACCGGGTTCATCAACTTCGGCGCGTTCCGCCGCCACGCCATCGACCCGGCGCCGGTCCGCGTCCTCGCGTTCCTCCACGTCGCGGCGGCGGGCCTGGTCACGACCCTCGTCGGTGAGCTGGAGGACATCCGCTACGCGCGACCGCGCGAGGCGGTCGAGATGATCGAGGCGAACCGCGACGTCATCGTCGGGGTCAAGGTCCGGCTCGGGACCGGGGCGTGTGGTGACAACATCGAGGCCGCGCTCGATGCGGCGCTCGACGCGGCGACGGCCGCCGGGACGCCGTTGATGGCGCATATCGCGGAGGGCGCCGACGTCCCGCGGGCGCTGTCGCGACTGCGGCCCGGTGATGTCGTCACGCATGCGTTCACGGCATCGGGGTCGGGGATCCTCGGGTCGGATGGGCGGGTCGTCGCGGAGGCGCACGATGCGCGACGACGTGGGATCAGGTTCGATGTCGGGCATGGCTGCGGCAGCTTCTCGTGGCGCACCGCCGAACAGGCGCTCGCGGAAGGGCTCGGCCCGGACGCGATCAGCACGGATCTTCATCGCTACTCGATCGAACGACCGGTCGTGGACCTCCCGATGACCATGTCGCGCTATCTCGCCATGGGCTCCACGCTCCGGGACGTCGTCGCGGCGACGACGACGACCCCGGCGGCCATCCTCGGTCGTGAGGACCTCGGGTCGTTGCGCCGGGGCGGGGTGGCCGACATCACGGTCCTACGAGTCGACGACCACCCGGCGGACCTCCCGGATTCACAGGGCGTGCGCCGGACCGTCCCGTCCACGCTCCGGCCGGTCCTGACGATCGCGCGTGGCACGGTCCACGACGCGGCGACGGTCGACGTGCCGCTCCGGCCGCTGCTCGAGGCCGACCGCGAGGTCGACTGCGCCGTCCCGATCTGAGCGGCGCCGGGGACGCCGACGCGCGGCTATGACGCGCGGTCACGACCGCGCGGTTTACGACCGCGCGGTCTACGACCGGTCGCGCAGCCGGAGCCAGTGCAGCTCGATCCCGTCCGCCGTCGGGTAGGTATGCAGGACCGCGCCGATCTCGCCATCACCGAGGTCGACCATGTCCGGGTAGCCGCACACGCTCCCCGGTTCGTGCTGCGACGCCGGGCCGCCCGCATAGAGCTGCCCGAGCGGTGACCAGGTCTCGCCACCGTCCGCGGTCATCGAGAGACTGACCCCGCGCTGGGCCGGGTCCTCGTCGCGATAGGCGCACACGACCACACCGGATCGGAGCCGGAACAGCTTGATGTTGGAGCCCTTGAACGCGGTCGGGCGGATCGGCGACCAGGTCGCGCCGTCGTCGCTGGAGGTGGACCACACGCTCTGGAGCGTCTGGTGCTCGCGGATGACCGCGAGGAACCGGCCGTCG
>CAYMTJ010000022.1:41895-44156 GCA_964393345.1 uncultured Anaerolineaceae bacterium
CCACACGCTCTGGAGCGTCTGGTGCTCGCGGATGACCGCGAGGAACCGGCCGTCGGTGAGTCGAACGACGTCGATGTCGCTGTAATCGAGACCGTCCACCTCGGCGATGATCGTCGGGGGCGTGAACCCGTCGCCCGCAGCATCGGTGAAGCTCACGCCCGAGTGCCAGCCGAAATCGCGGCCCTTCGTCCCCATCACGGCCCACAGCAGGCGCCCATCGGAGAGGGGGTGCGGGTTGCTGGCGCCGTACAGCTCGGTCCACTCGGGGAACAGCCGGATCTCCGGCGAGGGCTCCTCCCACGTCTCGCCACCGTCGCGCGTCGTGCTCGAGGCCACCCACCAGCCGGTCATCGGTTCCGTGCCCCCGATCGAGAGATCGATCAGGATGCGGCCGAGCACGATCTTGATGTCGTCATCGGCGATCCGTGCGAGCCCGCCCATCGCGAGACAGAACCAGCCCGGGTAGGCGAACACGGTGAGCGGCTCGGACCAGGTCGCTCCATCGTCGTCGGAGTGCGTCACGACCAGGGCAGCCTGGTTCTTGAGCGCCGCTCCGTCCACGTGCGAGAAGCACATCAGCAATCGGCCGGTGGCCTCGATCCGCACGACGCTGGCCGCCGACCGCCGCCCGACGGGCCGATCGGCGAAGAGCGTGGTCGCCGACACGAGCTCGAGGGGGCCGTCGGGGGTCAGGCGGGGCGTCGGGGCAGCCATCGGATCGATCCTCCTGAGGTCTCGGTGCGGATGCGATGGGCGAGCACGGGGCCGGGGTCAGAGCAGGCGTCGCGGGATCGACTCGATCCAGCGGCGCGTGGCGTGCGTGGCGCCGTCGACGGACACCACCAGGTCGATGGTGACATCGAAGGCATCAGCCGTGGACGCGATCCTGACATCGGCGCGCGCCTCGGTCGAGTCGCCCTCGAGGGTGCTGCGGCAGACGTGCCAGCCGTGCGCGATGACGTTCGCGGGATCCTTGGCGTCCACCTCGAACGTCCCGCCGAATTCGCGCGCGATCGCCACGCCCTCCGGTGTGCGCATGGCGCGGGTGATCCCGATCGCGACGCGCGTGTGACCGGTCAGGACGTCCTCGGTCACCCTCCAGGTCGGCCCTCCGAAGGACGGGGTGGTCGTCGCGCCACCGACCGCTTGGCCGAGCGTCACGCCGGGCACTTCGGAGCGGACCGACAGCGGTGATGGGGCGAAGACCGGCGCCTCCGCCGAACCCTCCTCCGGGACGACGGGCAGGACCAGCCGCGCGTCGTGTCCCGAGCCGTACCAGACCTCCAGCCCACCGGCCTCCGGCGTCGGCCAGACGTTCGGGAAGTCCGCCGCGGCGATCGATACTCGGACGTGATGGCCCGGCTCGAACCGCCAGCCGGTCGCGTCGATCTCGATCTCGAGCGCCATCACCTCGCCCGGTGTCGCCGGCGCGGGGTCGATCAGCGAATGCCGGCGCGTCAGGTTGCGCATCCCCTTGGCGATGAGGTGCGAGGAGCCGTCGGGCGCGACATCGCTCAGGCTGACGGCGATGCCCATGACCCGGGCACTCGAGCTGACTGGCACGATGGCCGTCGCGTGCCCGAGGATCGACAGCGGGCCATCGAGCGGTGCCGAGGTAAACACGAGCGAGCGCGCCTCGTCCCGGCGCTGGTCGCCGGGCAGCCCGAACGGCAGCCCGCCCGACCACAGGCCGCCGGTCAGGCCCACGGTCGGATCGTAGGTGAGCCGATCGCTGCCCCCGCCGGGGTCGACCCCCGGTGGAACGAGGCGGCCGCCCGCCGCGAACAGATACGTCCGCCCGGTCGCGCCCGGGGCCGGCCACGCCAGCTCGGCCCGCCACCGGCCGGGCGTATCGAGTCGATCTGGCGCGAGCGAGCCGGTCTCCTGCATGTACACCACGATGGGTGGCTCGGCCATCAGCCCCGTGTCCTCGCCGCGGCACCAGTGGTCGAGCCAGCGCACGACCTCATCGAGGTGGTCGATGCGCGGACCGGGGATCGCCGCGTCCGGATAGCGGTGGTCCCACGGGCCGATCAGCAGTTTCTTCGGGCCCGCGAGCTGGGCGAACAGCCGCAGGGGCGGGTTGGGGTAGCCGTCGCGCCAGCCACCGATCAGGAAGACGGGGCACGTGATCCGATCGACGATCCCGGCCACGGAGCCCTGGCGCCAGTACGGCCCGTCGACCTGGTGGCGGAGCCAGGCCAGCAGGTACGGCTCGTCCTCCGCGATGTGGCGGGCCCAGACCGCGTCGGCCGCGGCAT
>CAYMTJ010000023.1:0-42979 GCA_964393345.1 uncultured Anaerolineaceae bacterium
GCGGCGCGGTCCTCGTCCGTGATGATGTCGCGCAGCTCCACCGCGGCCATCTAGGGCGCCACCACGGCCGGAGCGTGGCGGACCTCGTCGAGGAACGCCAGCGAGCGCGCGTCGCGTTCGAGGGCGCCCCGGACGAACTCGCGCAGCGCCGATTCCACCTCGCGTTCCACGAGCTCGCCCAGGCGGAGCGCGGCGATCGCTTCGATATCGAGCCGTTGGTACGCCTTGAGGAGCTTGAGCGCGTCGAGGCTCAGCGACGTCCGATCGTGCGGGGGGCCCGGACAGCGCTGGCACAGCACGCCTCCGGCCGGGGGGACCCAGCGGAAGCGCTCGTCGGCCTCGAGCGGGCGGTCACAGTCCACGCAGCGGTCGACCTCCGGGCGCACGCCCAGTTCGTCGAGCAGGTGCATCTCGTACCAGCGCGCCACGCGCCCGGGCGCCATCCCGGCGTCCAGCAACTCGTAGGCGCGCCGCAGGAGGGCGTACAGCGGTTCGGCCGCATGCCGTTCCTCGAGGGAGCGGTCCGCGAGTTCGGCGATGTACCAGGCGGTGGCCGTGCCCTCGAGCGAGTCGCGCAGGTTGAGCCAGGCGTGCCCGACGCTGACCTGGGTGACCACGTCGAACGTCCGCCCCCGTGCCAGCGCGACGGTCAACTCCGCGAACGGCTCGAGGCTGCCGCCGAGCCGTGACGTCGGCCGGCGGATCCCTTTCGCAATGGCCTTGAGCTTGCCGATCGACGGCGTGATGAGCGTCATGACCCGGTCCGCCTCGCCGAGATCGAAGCGCGAGAGGACGATCGCCTCGGTGGTGTAGCGGCGCGGGACTGCCATCGATGCGACGGTACCACCGAGCGCGGTCGAACGCGCCGTTCGGCGGGCAGTGAACCGAACCCACACGACGCGCGTACACGTCGGTAGACGCCGGTGCGGACGCGTCCCCCGCGCCGGCGTCTTCTGGCGCCCGCAGCCCGTGTCCGGAGCGCTCGGAATGTACCTGCTACCTGCGCGGGACACGTTTCGTGTATGATCGTTGACGAGATGACGACCCTGTCGCACGACATCGATCTCGCGGTGCTGATCGCGGACACGGAGGCGGAGATCGTCCGGCTCGTCGCCGACCGTGACCCGTCCACTCGCGGCCTCTACGAGATGGTCCGCTACCACCTCGGGCTGGATGGGTCCGGCGCGTCGGGGGGCAAGCGGATCCGGCCGCTGCTTGGTCTGCTCGCCTACGCCTCGATCGCGGGCGACCATGTCCGAGCCTTGCCCGGAGCCGCGGCCGTGGAGCTGGGCCACAACTTCAGCCTGGTCCACGACGACATCGAGGATGGCGATTCGGAGCGACGCCACCGGCCCACCCTCTGGACGCGCGAGGGCGTGCCCCAGGCCATCAACGCGGGCGACACCCTCTTCAGCCTCTCGCGCATCGCGCTCCATCGCCTGACGGACCTCGGGTTCAGCGACGCCAAGGTCCTGCGGCTGATGCGCCTGTACGACGAGACGTGCCTCGCGCTGTGCGAGGGGCAGTACATCGACATCGCCACGAGCGCTTCGGACGAGCTGCTGTCCGTGGCCGGCTACTTCGACATGATCGGGCGGAAGACCGCGGCGCTGATCGCGGCCTCGATCGAGGCGGGCGCCCTGCTCGCGACCGACGACGAGGCGGTCATCGCCCGCTATCGAGGCTTCGGCTGGGCGCTCGGCCTCGCCTTCCAGATCAACGACGACCTGCTCGGGATCTGGGGCTCCAACCAGTCCACGGGCAAGGCGGCCTCCGACATCGCCCATCGCAAGAAGACGCTGCCGGTCCTGTTCGCGCACGAGGCGGCCGGGCCCGAGGATCGCGCGAGGCTCGAGGCCCTCTACGCGTCGCGCACGTCAACGGATGCGGAGGTCGACGAGATCCTGGCGATCCTCGATCGCACCGGCGCCGAGGCCTACACCCGCGAACAGGCCCGCCGCTATCGCGACGAGGCGCTCGCCGAGCTCGACGCGGCCGGGGTGGTCGGGCCGGCGGCGAGAGCCCGCCTCGAGCAGATCATCGTGGCGGCGATCAGCGCCTGAGGGATCGGGCGGCGCGGGCGCGGACGGGGTGGCCGGCGGCGGCCGCAAAGGCGGTGGCCCTCGGCGGCGCCACCATGGACATCACTCGTCGGTGACCAAGACCACGTAGCTGAGCGCCGCGTCGCGGTACTCGGCGGTCAACCGCCAGCAGCCGGGCGCCGGGAACTCGACGCCGACGAGCATCGCCGCCCCGAAGTCTGCCCCGGCGTTCGTCCCCGGCCCGGCGCGGAGCGTGCCGTCACCGTCGAGCCGTGCGCCGGAGACCGTGATGGCCGGGTTCGGCTCGTCGCCGGGCGACCATGCCGCGCTCCACCAGAAGGTCTTCTGGGTCAGCCCCGATGCCCCGATCCGCCAGGCGTCGCCGTCGCGGTCGAGCATCGCCCACAGCGCGTCGGAGCCGAACCAGTCCGCCTCGTAGCTCGCGGGCGGGACCGGCGCGGCGGGCGGCGCGGGCACGAAGGGCGGGATCGGGACCGTGACCGGGCAGGTCGCGAGGCCTCCGACCCGCAGCGTGCCGATCCCCTGGCTCACCGCGACGCCGACCGCCAGCACGACGGCCGCCCCGATCAGGGCCAGTCGGCCGGAGGGCCACACCCGCCGCTTCGTCACGATCGCGGCGAACGTCGCGGGGTCGATCTCCGGGGGGCCCGCCTGACCGGCTCGCCACCGCTCGCCAGCCTGCTCGAGCCTCGTTTCGATATCAGACATCTCGCACCTCGAGGAGGGGCCGCAGCCGCGCACGGGCGTCGGACAGCGTGGACTTGACCGTGCCCTCGGAACATCCCATCACGGCCGCGGTCTCGGCCGTCGAGAGGCCCACGAAGTAGTAGCAATCGACCGCCAGTCGCTGACGTGGCGCGAGGGTGCCGATCGCCGCCTCGACATCGACGCTGTCGTCGGTCGATCGCACGCGAGCCTCGACGTCGACGATGAGCGCGACGGGCCGACGCCGTCGCCGGGCCTGGCGAGCCCGATCCGCGGTGATGGCCAGCAGCCACGCGGCGGGCGTCCCGCGCTGGGGGTCGAACGTCCGGCGCTTGTCCCACGCGCGCGACAGGGCATCCTGGACCACGTCGTCGCGCTCCGAATCCGAAGTCAGTCGAGCGGCGAGGCGCGACATCGCCGCGAGGTGGGGTCGGACCCACGCCGCGTACCCATCGGCGGTCTCGGGGACCTTCATCGGCAGCGCCCGTACCTCGGTCACGGGGTCCATGCCCTGTATACGGCACCCATCGTCACCCCGGTTGGGTCGGGAGCGTCGCCCGTAGAGCGGCACGGGCCCTTGCCTTCGTGGACCAGCCTGGCAGGCCAGACATCCTGCTTCATCGGGTCCGTCGGGCGCGTTGCGGAACGTCGCTGCAGGATCCGCGGACTCCGAGGCCAGGGATCGTGCTCACACACGCCTCTAGCTGACCGGCATCGTCGGTCACGCAGCATTGCCAGCCTGACAGGCCAGCCGGCTCCCAGATCACGGCCCGGCATCGCGTCAGATCCCGGCCCGGCATCGCGTCAGATCCCGGCCCGGCACCCGCCCGCCCCCGCGGCCGATCCGGCCCCGCCGCCGGACGGGACCTCAGTCCTCGTCGTGGTCGAGGATCTCGTCGCGCGCCTCTCGGACCACGAGCACCTTCCCGACCCGCCGGTTGTCGGTGGTCTCGACCGTGAGCGACAGGCCATCGACATCGATGCGGTCCCCGGGCTTCGGCACGCCGCCGACGCGGTGGTAGATGAGCCCGCCGAGCGTATCGAACTCGTCGCCGTCCTCGAGGTCGAGGTCGAGCCCAAACGTCTCCTCGAGATCGTCGATCGACGCCCGACCGTCGATCCGAGCCTCGTCATCGGACAGCTTGACGATGAGGGGCTCCTCTTCGTCGTACTCGTCCTGGATCTCGCCGACGATCTCCTCGAGCAGGTCCTCGATCGTGACGAGCCCGGCCGTCCCGCCGTATTCGTCGAGCACCACGGCGAGATGCACCTTGCGCCGCTGCAGCTCATGGAGGAGGTCGTCGACGGTCATCGACTCGGGGACGAAGACCGGCGTCCGCAGGATGGATCGGACGGTGGGCCGCTGCTCGAGCGAGCCCTTGAGGAACGGCAGCAGATCCTTCGCGTACAGGATGCCGACGATCTCGTCGATCGTGCCCTCGTAGACCGGGATCCGGCTGTGCCCCTCCTCGATGACCGTGTCGATGGCCTCGTCGAGGGTCGCCGAGTCCGGCAGCGTGACCATGTGGATGCGCGGGACCATGACCTCGTGGATGCGCTGGTCCCCGAGCTCGATGACCGCGTGGATCATCTGCTCCTCCTCGGCCTCGAGGATGCCCTGCTCGCCGCCCTGCTCGATGATCAGGCGGAGTTCCTCGGAACTGATCCGCTCGTCGGCCGCCACGTCGGCGCCGAACAGGCGGCTGATCCGGCGCGTCGTCCAGGTCAGGAACGCCACCATCGGGCCGAAGACCACACCGAGCAGGTCGATGAGCCGACTGGTGACCATGGCCACCCGTTCCGCATGGGCCAGCCCGATCTGCTTGGGCACGAGCTCGCCGAACACGATCGTGAAGATCGTCAGGATCGTCGTGACCACGATCAGCGCGACGGCGCCGGCGATATCGCGCAGCGGGCCGAGGCTCGCGAGCGCGGTCTCGAGCCCACCGACCAGGCTGACCGCGGCGAAGGCCGACGCGAGGAAGCCGAGGAAGTTGATCCCGATCTGGATCACCGCGAGGAACCGGCCGGGATCGGATTTGAGTCGCTGGACCCGGCGTGCGGCGCGGCTGCCCTCGTCGGCCAGCTGTTGGAGGCGGCTCCGCCGGACGGTCACGAGCGCGATCTCGGTCGCGGCGAAGACCCCGTTGAGCAGGATCAGGACCACGATGATCGCCAGCTGGGCGACGGTCTCGTTCATGCGTCGTCCGCGGGGGGTCCAGGATCGGGCGGGCGTTTGGACCGCAGTTCACGGATCCGTGCCGGGACGCCGACGGCCAGCTTGCCGGCCGGGACGTCACGGGTCACGACGGCGCCCGCCCCCGTGCGGGCCCCTTCCCCCACCTCGACCGGTGCGACGAGCATCGTGTCGACGCCCAGGAACGCCCCACGCCCGATCGTCGTCCGGTGCTTCGCGGCGCCGTCGTAGTTGGCCGTGATGGTGCCCGCGCCGATGTTGACCCGCTCCCCGACGTCGGCGTCGCCGAGGTAGCTGTTGTGGTGCTGCTTCGAACCGGCGCCGAGGCGCGTGTTCTTGAGCTCGGCGAAGTTGCCCACCTCCGCGCCACGGCCCACGACGGTCTTGGGGCGCAGGTGACTGAACGGCCCGACCGTCGCCTCATCCTCGATCACGGAGCGCTCGACGACGCTGGCCCAGACCGTGGCGCGCTCGCCGACGGTCGAGTCGATGAGCTGGCTGAACGGCCCGATGACGCTGCCGCTCCCGATGGTCGTGGCGCCGCGGAGGACGACGTGGGGCTCGAGCGTGACGTCCGGCGCCAGGTCCACGTCCCAGTCGAGATAGACCGTCGATGGGTCGCGCATCGTCACGCCCGCCCGCATGTGCGCCTCGTTCAGTCGTACACGAAGCGTCCACTCGGCGGCCGCCAGCTGGCTCCGGTCGTTGATCCCGTCGAAGCGCCCGTCGTCTTCGAACCCCACGGCGGCCACGATCCGGCCGTCCTCGCGGGCGAGGCGGACGAGATCGGTGAGATACAGCTCGCCGGTGGCGGCCGACGCGGTCAGGGCACCGATCCGCCGACGCAGCCAGACCGCATCGAAGGCGTAGATGCCCGCGTTGACCTCGTTCGCCTCGAGCTCCTCGGGGCTGGCGTCCTTCGCTTCCACGATCCGCTCGACGGTCCCGAACTCGCCCCGCACCACGCGGCCGAGGTCGCCCGGATCCGCCGAGAACACGCTCGCGATGGCCACCGCCGCGTCGTCCGCGCGGCGCGCGTCGACGATCGCCTCCAGGTCCGCACCGGTCACGAGCGGGACGTCGCCCGACAGGACGAGGATCTCGGTCGCGTCCGCGGGCACGCCATCCAGCCCGGCGCGCAGGGCATCACCGGTCCCGCGGGGCTCGGCCTGGAGCGCGAACGTCGCGCGGTCGGCGAAGACCGTGCCGACGGCATCGACCGACGGCGAGTAGACGACGACCGGTCGAGCCGCCGTCGTCCCCGGCCCGGTGCTGGCCCAGGCGTCGAGGACATAGGCGAGCATGGGCCGGCCGCACAACGGGTGGAGGACCTTGGGCACGGCCGAACGCATCCTGGTCCCGAGCCCCGCGGCCAGGACGACCGCCACCGTCCCGTCGGACGGGCTGGCAGATGGGGGGTTCACGAAGGGCGGCGGGCGCAGGTCGGGCGACGTCGGTCGTTCCCGACGCGGTTTGGGCCCGGCGCGTGCGAGTCGGTGGTCATCGGTTGGGTGGCGGCATGGTAGGTGCGGCCCGTTCGGGGTGTCAAACGCTCCGAGGTCGGAGGGCGACCACCTCGATCTCCACCTTGAAGCCCTTCGGGAGCGCGGCGACCGCGACGGTCGAGCGCGCCGGGGGCGGATCGGGGAAGTACGTGGCATAGATCGCGTTCATGGCGCCGAAGTCGCCCATGTCCACGAGGAAGACGGTGGTCTTGACCACGTCGCCGAACCCGACGCCGGCCGCGCCCAGGACGCCGCGCACGTTCTCGAGGGTCCGCGTCGTCTCCGCCTCGATCGTCCCGGACTCGAACGCCCCCGTCGCCGGATCGATCGCGCCCTGCCCGGAACAGAACACGAAGTCACCGGCGACGATCGCCTGGCTGTAGGGGCCGATGGCCTGGGGTGCCTGATCGGTGGCGATCGCGGTGCGGCTCATGAGCGGGGGTCCTCCGTGACGGGATGGGTGACGATCGAGGCGGCATGGACGGCGGGCTCGCTGTCGCCGGGAGCTCTGAGCGAGCCATCGGCGAGGCCCGATCGGACCTCCTCCGTGGCCGCGTGCGCCTCGGCCTCCGAAGCATAGAGCGCCCAGAGGGTCGGCCCCGAGCCGGACAGGCCGATCGGGCGATGGAGGCGACGGGCGAGCGCCCGGCGGAACGGCACCAGGGCCGGCAGCACCAGCGCCGTCGCGGGCAGCAGGTCGTTGGCCATCGCCAGGACGCCGGCGCGCGCCACCAGATCGGCCGCCGCCAGTCCGGAGCGCAGCTCCTCGGCCAGGTGGACCGACGACATCCGCACGGACCCATCACCGGCGCCGCGCGTGCCATCGAAGACCTCGAAGACCTCGCGCGTCGAGACCGGGACGGCCGGGGTGACGAGGAGCACGCCGGGCGATCCGCGCAGGCCGGCGAGCGGGGCGACGCGCTCGCCACGACCCTCGACGAGCGCCGGACCACCGACGGCGAAGAACGGGACATCGGATCCCAGCCCGGCGGCCACCGCCCGACGGGCGTCCGGGTCGAGCGTCGCGCCCCAGGCTTCGAGCGCGCCGTCCAGCGTCGCCGCGGCGTCCGACGATCCGCCGGCGAGCCCGGCCGCCACCGGGATGCGCTTCTCGAGCCGGACCGACAGGGCGAAGGCGGGGGCCGGTCCGCCCGGCCAGCCACCACCGACCGCGGCGCGCGCCGCGGCGATCGCGCGGAACACGACGTTGTCGGCGGCCGGCCCAGGGTCCAGCCCCGTGACGTGGAGGGTGTCCTCGCGCCCCGCGGCCGGGGACAGGCTCAGTCGGTCCGCGAGCGTGAGCGGCACGAAGACCGAATGGAGCTCGTGGTATCCGTTCGGCCGCTGGCCGACGATCGCGAGCGTGAGGTTGAGCTTTGCCGGCGCGAGCCGGATGACCGGCGAGCGATGACCCGGGCTGACCGGGGCGGCGGTCACGGGATCGGCCCGAGGGCCTCGCGGAGCGCGAGCCACTCCCCCACCGCGAGGGTCTGCGGTCGGCGATCCGGCGAGATCCCGACGCGCTCCAGGGCAGCGTGGACCCGGTCGGCGTCGAGCGGAAGCTGCCGCACGAGCACGTTGTGGAGCATCTTGCGCCGCTCGCGGAACGCCGCCTGGACGAGCCGCCACAACTCGTCCTCCGCCGACGGATCGAGGCGGTCGTCCGCGTCGAACGGCTCCGCGACGATCACCGCCGAGGCGACCGCCGGCGCCGGCTCGAAGGCCTCGGGCGGGACGACGAACGCGATCCGGACGCGCGCGTGGTACTGCACGAAGACCGACAGGTAGCTCATCTTTCCCGGCGGCGCGGCGATCCGCTCGCCGACCTCGCGCTGGACCATCAGGACCAGACGGCCCGGTCGTGGCGGGGCTTCGAGGAGCCGGTGCAGGATCGGGCTCGTGATGTGGTACGGCAGGTTGGCGACGACGTCGTACGGCGGCTCGACGAGGCCGGTCAGATGCTGGTCGAGGGCATCGCCCTCGATGAGGCGCAGGCGCCCGGCGGCGATCTCGTCCTCGAAGCGTGACCGCAGCAGCGACGCCAGCCCCGGATCGAGCTCGACCGCCGTGACCGCCGCGCCTGCCTCGAGCAGCGCGCCGGTCAGGAACCCGAGCCCGGGGCCGATCTCGAGGATCCGCCGACCCGGCGCGGGTCGCGCCTCGGCCAGGATTCCGTCGAGCACGTCGACGTCCGTCAGGAAGTTCTGGGACAGCCGGTGCTGGGCGCGCAAGCCGGCCGCTCGCAGGGTCGCCCGGACCGCTCCCGCGTCGACGCGGGAGCGCGACGCCGCGGTCACCGGACGGCCAGCGGGAGCGAGGGCCGGGCGTCGAGGTCCAGCCCGGAACGGTGACCCGCCTCGAACCGGCGGCCCCCGGCCGCGCCGATCATGGCGCCATTGTCCGTGCACAGGGCCGGGCGCGGGACGATCAGCGGCACCCCGAGCGCCGCCGCGTCGAACGCCAGACGTCCGCGGAGCGCGCGGTTCGCGGCCACGCCCCCTCCGAGCACGATCGAGCGGGCACCGATCGCGCGGGCCGCCCGGATCGTCTTGCTCGCGAGGACGTCGACGACGGCATCCTGGAAGCCCCAGGCAAGGTCGGCGACGACCGCGTCCGGCAGGGCGGCCGGGCCGTCGGGCCCGGCGGGTGCCCCGGCCGCCAGGCCGGCCTCGGCGCGGGCGTCGTCCACGATCCGGCGCGCCGCGGTCTTGAGCCCGGAGAAGCTGAAGTCGTACGTGTCGCCGAGCCAGGCACGGGGGAAGACGCGGTCGTGATCGGTCGCGGCCTCGGCGGCTCGCGACACGGCCGGGCCACCCGGGTACCCGAGCCCCAGCAACCGACCGACCTTGTCGAAGGCCTCGCCCGCCGCGTCGTCGACGGTCGTCCCGAGCAGCCGATACGTCAGGTGATCGGTCATCTCGGCAAGGAACGTATGCCCGCCCGAGACCACGAGCGCCACGAGCGGGAAGACCGGCTCCGGTCCGTCGGCCGGCACGCCCGGATCGGTGAGCCATGCCGCGTACACGTGGCCCTCGAGGTGGTTGACGCCGATCAGCGGCCGGTCGTGGACCCACGCGAGCGTCTTCGCGAGGTTGATGCCGACGAGGAGCGAGCCCGCCAGCCCCGGTCCGTAGGTGACCGCGACCGCGTCGACGTCGTGCCAGGTCGCCCCCGCGTCCGACCATGCCTGATCGAGCGCCGGGATCATCCAGCGCAGGTGGGCGCGCGCCGCCACCTCGGGGACGATCCCGCCGCTCGGCGCGTGGAGGGCGACCTGCGAGGCCACGACGTTGGCGTGGATGGTCCGGCCCCCCTCGATCAGCGCGACACCCGTCTCGTCGCACGAGGACTCGATGGCGAGCAGCAGCGGGCCGCTCATCTGGGGTTCTCCGCCCCGGTCGGGCCGGCCGCGTCGGGGGGCATGGCATCCGGCCGTTCCGGCGCCGGCATCGCGTCGAGCGCCGCGCGCAGGCGCTCCACCCGATCCCGCATGGCGCGACCGGCGAGCGGCTCGGTGGTCATGATCAGGGCGTCCTCGTGGTCGTCGCTGTAGTAGCGCGGCCGCAATCCGACCGGGCGGAACCCGTACTTCTCGTAGAGGCGGCGAGCCGGCAGGTTCGACAGGCGGACCTCGAGGGTCGCCTCGTGCGCCCCGCGGTCGAGCGCGAGGTCGAGGAACGCGAGGAGCAGCCGTTCGCCGATCCGTCGTCGGCGCCAGAGCGGGTCGATGGCGAACGTCGTGATGTGCGCCTCGTCGACCATGAGCCACATGCCGCCATACCCGACGATCGCGCCGTCGACGCGCACGACCAGGTAGCTGGCGAGCCGGTTCGACTCGATCTCGCTGCGATAGGCATTCTCCGGCCACGGCGCGTTGAAGCTCGCGCGCTCGATGGCGTGCACCGGGTCGAGGTCGTCGAGCCGCATCGGCTCGATCGACAGCCTCACCGGGGGTCGCGCGACCATGTCACCTCCCCGCTCGATGCCGCCGCGCCGCGCGGCGACGACACGTAGACCGGAACGAGTCCCGCCAGGTCGTCCACCTCGCCCGCCGCCAGCCGCGCCGCCCCGGCCCGCACGAGCTCGGCGGCCAGGCCATCGCGATGCGCCTCGCCGGCCTCCACGGCGACCGCGGTCGCGCGGCCCGCGAGGTCGATGGCCGCCAGGTGCTCGCCGGGCGCGAGGCTGGGCTCCTGACCCGCCGGGAGGACGACCGCGCCGACCCCGTGGCGCACGACCAGTCGATCGCTCGGGCCGGCCGGCAGGAGGAGGACGACACGCCCGACCGCGTGCCCCGTCGCGATGGCGATCGACGCGATCAGGGCGTCGCCGGTCGGGACGCCGATGATGGGGCGCTCGAGGCCGTGGGCGAGACCCTTCGCGGTCGCCAGACCGACCCGCAGCCCGGTGAAGGCGCCGGGTCCCGTGCCGACCACGATGGCGGAGATCCGGTCGCGTCCCACCGAAGCCGCGGCAAGCTGGCGTTCGATGGCCGGAAGGAGCGTCTCGCCGTGCCGGTACCCGACGTCCCACGCCAGCGCATCGATCAGCGAGCCGTCCCGCGTCCCCAGCGCCACGACGGCGCGGGTCGTCGCGGTGTCGATGGCCAGCAGGATCCCGTCCGCTCGATCGTCGGTCACCGGATGGCCTCCAGCGTCGCCCGATAGCGATCACCGTGCGCGACGAGTTCGATCCGCCTCGGCTCGTCGCCGGAGCCATCGATGACGACATCGAGGCGGGTCTCCGGCAGCGCGTCACCGAGCCGCTCCGGCCACTCGATGAGGGTGACGCCGGCCGACTGACGGTCGTCGAGCAGCCCGCCGGCGAGCGCGTCGGTGCCGTCCGAGAGGCGATAGAGGTCCACGTGGAACAGCGGCAGCCGACCGGCGTATTCCGCCATCAGGATGAACGTCGGCGAGGTGATGACCGCGTCCACCCCCAGGCCCGCGCCGATCGCCTTGGCGAGATGGGTCTTCCCGGCCCCGAGATCACCCCACAGGCAGAGCAGGTCACCGGCCCGCACGACCGCGCCCAGCGCCAGGCCAAGCGCGGTCGTGGCGGCCGGGTCCGGGCAGATCAGGCGACGCGTCGGAAGGGTCGTGCTCGGCATCGGCTACCGAGGGTAGCCCACGACGGGCGCGGATGCCGGTCCGGGCCGGGCGACGTCGGTCAGGCAGGCGCCCGCCCGTGTCGCGACCGATCAGTCGAAGCGCTCGAGATCCCCCAGGGGGAGGGCCACCGTCGCCCCGTCCGCCAGACGGACGCGGCCCGCCTCGATCGCCACCGAATCGCCGAACGTCCGAGGGCCCATCGCGCCGAGCCACCGGCCTTCGTGCCCGCTGAGCGCCCCGGCCCGGACCCGGACGAGACCAGGCGGCGGGACGGGCACGGGGAGGTCCGGGACATCGAAGACGAGCATCGGCGGATCGGCGATCACCGCCACCTCGCGACCGGCGAGCGCGGCCAGCAGCCGCATCAGCGGACCCGCCATCGGTCGCCGGGAGGCGCCTTCCATCACGAGGACCGCGTACGGCGGCAGCCGGTGCAGCGCGGCACGCTGACGGGTCTCCGACGCGAGGAAGTCGCGCCGCTCCTTGCTCGCGAGTCCCGCGACCACGATGCCCCGCACGCCCATCGCCCGGGCGCGCGTCAGCGTCTCGGCATCCACGCGCGCGTCCACGACCAGGATCGACCCGGCCATGCCCACGTCGAGGCCGCCCGGTCGCAGGCCTCCCTCGGGACCGGCCGCGATCGTGAGCCGACCGCGCGTGGGCTCCCCGAGCGCGACGATTCCCGGGATCCCGCGACCCGCCGCCCGGATCGTGATCGACGTTCCCGGCCGGACGTCGCGAACGATGCCGGCGACCGGGCTCTCGAGGGGGTCCAGGATGTCCCCGGTGGCGATCCGCCAGCGGCTCTTCCAGGGGAACAGGTACTCGCCGCTCGTCGCCGGTCGACCAGGCCGCGCGACCACGTCGGGGCTCGCATCGCGCCCGCCCGGGTGCCAGCGATCCCCGGGTCGGGGCGTGACGTCGTCGGGGATGACCTTGTCCTCGATCCGCGGATCGCGCAGCCGCTCGACGAGGGGCGCACCCACCACCACCGACGAGCCGTTCGCCACGAGGATCCGGTCGCCCGGTCCCACGGCGAACGTGGCGTCCACCGGCGAGGCCAGCAGTCGCCGGCACGGGACCAGGCCGAGATCGTCCGGGCGCTCAGACACGGGCCGCTCCGGCGGCCGCGGCGGTCGACTGCCAACCCTGGAGCAGCTCCCGACGGCGGTCGGCGCGCTCCGGGAGCCGGAGCGGGACGTCGCGCAGGTCGACCATGAGCCCGCCGAGCCCGCCCGCCACGTCCACGGCGAACTGGCGACCGCGCCCGCCGAGTCGGACGCCGTCGCGGAACTGGAATTCGGCCGTGGCGACCGTGCCCGGCGGCAGGGCGACGACTTCGATGCCGCCGGCGTGCAGATCGAGCGGCTCGCTGGACCCCACCCGCTCC
Organism: uncultured Anaerolineaceae bacterium; assembly: GCA_964393345.1. Taxonomy (GTDB): domain Bacteria; phylum Chloroflexota; class Limnocylindria; order Limnocylindrales; family CSP1-4; genus SPCO01. The sequence continues at coordinate 12,972 of CAYMTJ010000023.1, forward strand.
GGCCGCCCGTGGACCCGCACGTGGCCGATCGTGCGACCCGTCTTCAGGCCCGCCGGCGTGACGACGCTTCCGAGGGGCAGCAGGAGGTCGTCGACGAGGTCGGCCATCACGGCTCGCCGTTCCGCCGGATCCGGGATCGACCCCAGGGGACCGAGCAGCCTGGCGTGATCGAACGCGTACGCACTGGCACCCGCTCGACGCAGGACGTCGTTGATGGCCAGGGCGATCGCGGTGGGCGCGACGGACGACCAGACGCCGCCGCTGGCCACGACCAGATCGGGTGGCGACGCCGTCGCGGCGTCCGGCACCGCCTCCACCAACCGGCCGAGCGCCGCGCGGGCCGAGGCCAGACGCAACGCGACACCATCGCCGGCGAGGTCCGCCCATGGGGCGATGCGAAGCTCGCGCAGCCGGTCGCGCAGTCGATGGCGGTCCGAGGCCACCGTGAGCCAGCCGAGGACCTGGTCCACGACGTGATCGTCCGGATCGGCGGGACAGAGGCCGGCGCCCGGCACGATCGCCATCTCGAGGTGTGGCGGCTCGCCGGGCGCCCCGGGGGTTGCCACGGCGCGCAGCCCACCACCGTACCCGGTCTCCACGAGCTCGACGGTCCGATCGAGGATGCCCGCCAGCGTCTCGGCGGCGGGACCGAGCGAGCGGCGCGCGTCGTCCGGTGGCAGCGCGAGCTCGGCGAGGAGCGACCGTAACGGGGCTCCGGCGGGTCCTGACCGTGCCGCCGGGGCGAACATCGTCTCGCCGGCGCGGGCCGTCAGGTCGCCGTGGGCGGCCGCGCCGTCGGTCATCGCGCCCGCCAGGACGACGAGGCACTCCGGTCGTCGGGCGGCGGCGGCGGCCACGAGCGCGGTGAGTTCGGCGAGCGCCCCGCGTTCATCCGCGCCGGGTGGATCGCCCGCGCCGGCGAGGATGGCATCCACGGACGCATCGAGGAGCAGGCGCGTCATCTCGAGCGGGTCCGTCGTCTCCGCGCTGGCGGCGCGCGTCTGCCAGCCACTCCGCTCGGCCGCGGCGACGAGCGGGGCCAGCGCGCGCTGCGAGGAGGCCACGACCGCCAGGCGGCGCGCCTGCACGGAGCGGACCCCCACCGTGGGCAGGGTGTCCGGCCGATCGTCGAGGATCCCGAGGCCGCGAGCCAGCGCGACGTCGGTCGTGCGCGCGCGGGCGAGCAGCAGGTGGATCGCGTCGTCGTCGTCGATCGCCGCCGGCAGCGCCACCGACCCGACCAGCCGCCAGGTCCCCCGGACGCGACCGATGAGCGCGACCGAGACCGTGGCAGCGCCGCGGTCGAGGGTCAGGAAGGCGCGAGGATCAACATTCATGCGCGCATGCTCGCCGTCGGGACGCCGGCCAGGGTCACGCGTCCCAGATCGCCTCGTCGTCGAGTTCCTCGAGTCGCTCGATCAGCTGCTCGATGCCCGCGTCATCGGCGAGGATCTCGCTCGCGGACGTGATGTCCCCGCCGAAGAGGCCGCGCAGGACCGGATCGAAGAAGAGCATCGCGTTGGCCCCGAGGGGTCGATACGGCCGGCTCGCCTCGAGGAAGTGGACGGCCGGACCCGTCAGCCCACGCATCAGGATCTCGCGGGCGACGGTCTCGACGAGCTCGTCGCGCTGTTCCTCGGCCATCTCGAGCGGGGTCATCCGGCACGCCCCGCGGTCATCGGGACACCGGCGCTCATCGCGGCGGCGAAAGCGTCGTAAGCGGCCAGGCCGCGCAGGGCGAGGATCACATGGTCGATGGTAGGGCACGCGGGCAGGACCTCGCGCACCGTCTCGACGGTGATGCGGGCCGCCTCGTCGAGCGGGAAGCCGCCGACGCCCGTCCCGAGGGCGGGGAAGGCGACGCTGGTGAGCTCGAGTTCACGGGCCCGGGCCAGCGCCGATCGCACCGCGGACGCGATGACCGGCCCGCTGGTCCGTCGGTCGACGTCGAGCGAGACGGCATGGATCACGACCTTGGCCGCGAGTGAGCCGGCCGGGGTGACGATGGCTTCGCCGAGGGGCACCGGGGCCTGGCGGAGCGCCGCGAACTCGATGGCGTCGCCGCCGGCGCGCTTGATGGCCCCGCCGACGCCCGTCGACATCCACAGCGAGACGTTGGCGGCACTCACGATCGCATCGACCTCGAGGTCGCAGATGTCGCCATTCCAGAGCTCGATACGCGCCGCCACGATGACTCGCCTCAGTCCGTGAGTGTTCGCAGACCGACCGGTCCGGGTCGCGCATGGTACACCCGGGGGAGCCGGCGGGCGAACCCTGTCACGACTTCCCACGAGTTCGTGGTGCGCGTCTGCGCCACGTCCGCGACCGTGATCCGCTCGGCTCCCTGTGCGCCGATGAGCGTGAACTCGTCGTCGATCGTCACCGCCGGTCGTGGCACGTCGGTGACGTCGACCATGATCGCGTCCATGGCCACGTTGCCGACGATCGGCACGCGCCGGCCGCGGACCAGCGCATCCGCGCGGTTCGACAGGGCTCGGGCCCAACCGTCGCCGTAGCCCAGCGGAAGCGTGGCGATGCGGCTCGGTCGGGTCGTGGTGAACGTCGGGCCGTAGCTGATGCCCCAGCCCTCCGGCAGGTCGAGGACCCGGATGGGCCGGGCGTGAAGGCTCATCACCGGCCGGAGCCGGGCGGCGGCCCCGCTCGTGCGCCGGTGGTGGTCGAGCTCGTCCGGCGCCAGTCCGTACAGGGCCAGGCCCGGCCGCACGCCGTCATAGGCGGCGATGTCGTCGGAGACGAGACCCGTGCTGGCCGTGGCGTGCCGGCTCGGCAGTCCGTGCCCGGCGCTCCGCAGCGCATCGGCGGCGGCGTCGAACCGCGCCAGCTGGCGGGCGGTCGCGGCCGGATCGGCGGGATCCTGCAAGTGCGTCCAGAGTCCCGTCGCCTCGACATCCGGCCGGTCCGCGACGGCCGCCACGGCGTCGAGCAGCGGCCCTTCGAGGAGGCCGCCCCGGCCCAGCCCGGTCTCCACCTCGAATTCGACGGCCAGCGGCCGCCGCGCGTCGTCCGTCCGACCGGCCAAGGCCGCCAGGGTCGCCGCGAGCAGGTCCGTGTCGCCGACCGAGATCCGGATGTCGTGCCGGGCAGCCGTCGTCGCGCCGGTCTCCGGGACCGGGTAGAGCACCAGCACCGGGGCCGAGATCCCGGCCGCTCGAAGGAGCATTGCCTCATCGAGCGTCGCGACGCACAGTCCGTCGGCGCCGGCCGCGACGAGTGCCCGCGCCACGGCCACGGCCCCATGACCGTAGGCGTCGGCCTTCACGACGGGGCGCACCGGGACACCCGGCCCGGCGAGCTCACGGAGCGTCGCGAGGTTCGTCGTCAGCGCGTCCAGGTCGATCTCGAGCCAGGCCATCCGCGGCAGCGGCGGGAGACCAGCCTCGATGAGTCGTTGCTCGATCGGCGGTCTCATGAGCCCTCGGACGCGGACGCCGCGGCCGGACCGCCCTGGTCACCGGCCAGCGCGCCGAATCCGAGCCGGCCCGCCCGCGCCCGGCGCTCGGCGAGCGCGGCGAGCCGCTTGCGCCCGATGGCCAGGCCGTCCGGGAGGTCCGACGCGAGCAGCCCCGCGTCACCGAGCCGCTCGCGGACGCCGTCGCCGGCCAGGCCATGGAGGTAGACCCCGAGGCGGGCCGCGGCGAACGGCGGGACTCCCTGCGCCAGGAGCGCGCCGATCGCGCCCGCAAGGACGTCGCCGGTGCCCCCGCTGGCGAGTGCCGGGTTCTCGAACGGTGCGATGGCGACGGCCCCATCCGGGTCGGCGATGACCGTGGCGGCGCCCTTGAGCACCACGACCGAGCGCCAGGCCCTCGCCGCGTCCCGCGCGGCGGCGATCCGCGCGGCATCGTCGTCGATGAGGTCCCCATCGGCGGCCGGGTCGAGCCCGCTCCCGGCACGCAGCCGCGCGAACTCCCCGACATGCGGCGTCAGGACCGCTGGGCGTCGCGCCGCGGTCCACCACTCGTCGGTGGCCGCGAGCGAGCGGAGGGCCTCGGCATCGAGGACGATCGGCGCCCCGGCGCCGTCGTCGGCGTCGGCGGCGATGAGCATGCGGACGAGGGCCGCGGTGGCCAGCCCGGGGCGGAGACCGGGCCCGACCACGCGCGCATCGTGCTCGTGGTCGAGGATGCGCGCGAGCGCGGGCTCCGGGTCCACCTCCTCGACATCGTCCTCGGGCAGGGCCATCGTGGTGGCCTCGACGACCTTGGCGGCGAACAGCGGCTGGAGCGACTCGGGAACGGCCAGCGTCACGAGCCCGGCGCCGGCACGCCCGGCCGCGCGACACACGAGCAGGGCCGCACCGGCATGGTCGAGCGATCCGGCGACGACGAGCAGCTTGCCGAACGATCCCTTGTGACCGCGGGCCGGACGCTCCGGCAGGAGCGTGCTCGCGAGCTCATCGTCGAGCCGGACGGCGCCATCGGGTAGGGCACTCGCGCGGCCGACCCCGGCGGCCTCGGCGTCTTCGTGCCGACGCCCGAAACCGACCGGTCGGCGATCAGTCGCCATCGGACGCGTCGGGCCCGGCGGGTTCGGCGACGGCGGCCGCGCTGCCGGTCTCGGCGAGCGTCCGAAGCCGATCGATCCGGGCGAGGATCTGGCGCTCGCGGTCATCGAGGCGCGCCTCGATGTCGGGCGGGAAGACGAATCGACCACCCGCCGTCCGGATCCCGAACGCGACGGCGACCGCGTAGTCCGCCTCGTGCGTGATCGACACGGCGATGCGGCCCATGCCGAGCTGCTCGGCACGCGCCGCCGCCCGACCGTGCAGGCGGACCGATGGCTGACCCGTGGGGAGGCGCTCGATCTCGATGTCGCGCCAGCCGATCCCGCGCACGCCCAGGCCGAGCACCTTGGAGACCGCCTCCTTGGCGGCCCATCGCCCGGCGAAGGTCTCGGGACGGTCACGCACGTAGCGCTGCTCCGCGTCCGTCAGGACCCGGTTGGAGAACCGCGCTCCGAAGCGCGCCATCGTCTCGCGGATGCGGTCCACCTTGATGATGTCGACGCCGAGCTCGGTCGTCCCGGGTGGTACGGGACCGGGACCCGCCGCGCCGTCGTTCGCGGTCGCGTGGGGGTCGGCCATCGCTACTCGACCGTGACCGATTTGGCAAGGTTGCGTGGCTGGTCCACATCCGTGCCGCGCGTCACCGCCATGTGGTAGGCGAACGACTGGAGCGGGATGACCGCGAGGATCGGCGAGAGCATCTCGTGCGTGTCGGGCACCCACAGGACGTCGTCCGCGAACCGCTCGATCTGGACGTCGCCCTCCGTGGCCACCGCGATCACGCGGGCGTCCCGCGCCCGGCCCTCCATCACGTTGCTGATGAGCTTGTCGTAGACCGACGAGCGCGTCGCGATCGCCACGAGCGGACACTCGGCGTCGAGCAACGAGATGGGCCCGTGCTTGAGCTCGCCGGCCGCGTAGCCCTCGGCGTGGACGTAGCTGACCTCCTTGAGCTTGAGCGCGCCCTCGAGCGCCGCCGGATAGCCGTGCCCGCGACCCACGAACATGAACCCGCGCGAGTGGGCGTAGCGTCGGGCCAGCTCGGGTGTCCGGCTCTCGGCGCCGGCCAGCGCCCGGGCAGCGGCCGCCGGCAGCGCGCGAAGCGCCGTCCCGAGCTCGACTTCGACGGCGGGATCCAGCGTCCCGCGAGCGCGGGCGACGGCGGCCGCGAGGATGACGAGCGTCGTGACCTGGGTCACGAACGTCTTGGACGCCGCGACCGCGATCTCCGGGCCGGCCTGGAGGAACATCACCGCGTCCGCGTCACGGGTGATCGCCGATCCGACGGTGTTCGTCACCGCCACGACGGGGCAGCCGCGGCCACGGGCCAGGCGGACCGGCGCGATCGTGTCCGCGGTCTCGCCCGACTGCGTGACCGCGATGACCAGCGTCCGCTCGCTCAGCGGCGGCGGCGCGTACCGGAACTCCGAGCCCACGGTGGCCCGGGCCGGGAGCCCGGTCAGCTCCTGGATGGCGGCGGCGCCCACGATGGCCGCGTAGTAGGCCGATCCGCACGCCACGAGTTCCACGCGATCGATCGCGCGAAGCGTCTCGGCGAGGCCGGCCACCTCCTCGACCTCGATGTGCCCGTCCCTCGAGACGCGGCCGCTGAGCGACTGGACCAGCGCCTCGGGCTGCTCGTGGATCTCCTTGAGCATGAAGTGCTCGTAGCCGCCCTTCTCGGCGGCCTCGGGCGTCCAGTCGATCGTCGTGACGGCGCGCCGGCGCTCGGCGCCGTGGACGTCGGTGATCGTGACGCCGGACGGTCGGATGTCGGCGACGTCGCCCTCGTCGAGGAAGACGACCTGGTCGGTGTGCGCCAGAATCGCGGCGACATCCGAGGCGAGGAAGGTCTCCCCGTCGGCGAGCCCCACCACGAGCGGCACGTCCTGGCGCGCCCCGACGAGGCGGTCCCGTTCGGCCCGGTGCATGACGACGATCGCGTACGCCCCGTCCATGCGCCGAAGGGCGGCACGGACCGCATCCGCCAGGTCGCCCTGGTAGGCGTCCTCCACGAGGTGCGCGATCGCCTCGGTGTCGGTCTCGGACGAGAGCGTGTGCCCGCGTGCCTCGAGGTCGTCGCGCAATTCGCGGAAGTTCTCGATGATCCCGTTGTGGATGACCGTGATGTCGCCGGTGCAATCCTGGTGGGGGTGGGCGTTGAGGTCGTTCGGTCGCCCGTGCGTCGCCCAGCGGGTGTGCGCCATGCCGATCGCGGCGTGTGGCGTCCTGTCCGCGATCGCCGTCTGGAGGTTGACCAGCTTGCCGGCCCGCTTCTCGACGAACAGGTCACCGGCGTCGTCGACGAGGGCGATGCCCGCGGAGTCATAGCCGCGGTACTCGAGCCGCTTGAGTCCTTCGATGAGCAGCGGACCCGCCTCACGGGGACCCGTGTAGCCCACGATCCCACACATGTCGTCAGGCCCTCCTGCGCCGCATCCTCGAGCGGTCGCGCGATGGCCGCCCTGGGCGGTTCGGTGAGTGGTGACTCCGATGGGTGGGCACCAAGGCTAGTTTAGACGCTCCCCTGCGAGTGCCGCGAGCGCGTCGGCGATGGCCGCGACCTCCGCCTCGTCCGGGCCCTCCACCATGACCCGCAGCGCCGGCTCCGTGCCCGATGGCCGGACGAGCACCCGACCCGCGGCGCCGAGACGAGCACTCGCGTCGCGGATGGCGTCCTGGAACGGCCGATCGGCCTCCCACTGGTCCCGGTGTCGGGCCCGGATGGCGCGCTGCTGCTGGGGCAGCATCGGGATGTCCGCGGCGAGCTCCGCGAGCGTCCGACCCGTCCGCTGCATGACCAGCAGCACGTCGAGGGCGGTCACGATGCCGTCGCCCGAGGTCGTGTGGTCGAGATCGATCACGTGGCCGCTCTTCTCGCCCCCCAGGCGGGCGCCCGACATCTGCATGCCATCGAGGATGTACTTGTCGCCGACCGGCGTGCGCACGACCTGACCGCCGGCGGCCTCCACGACGGTCTGCAGGCCACCGTTGGACAGGACCGAGACCACCACCCCGCCCGGCAGGTCGCCGCGCGACAGGCGGTCCAGCGCGAGGATCCCGAGGATCTGGTCGCCGTCCACCACGCGGCCGGTGGCATCCACCGCGATGAGCCGGTCCGCGTCCCCGTCGAGGGCGAACCCGACCTGGGCGCCGCGATCGACCACCGCGATCGCCAGCGACGCCGGGTCGGTGGCGCCGGAACGGACGTTGATGTTGACCCCGTCGGGCTCGGCGTGGATGACCTCGACCTCGGCGCCCGTGGCCCGCAGGATCTCGGGACCGAGCGCCGATCCGGATCCGTTCGCCGCGTCGAGGACGACGCGCCACCCATCGGCGTGGACCGAGGCCGCCAGTGCGGTGCGATGGTGCCGGTAGTCGTCGACGAGCCCGACGGCCCGGACGATCCGCCCCAGCGCGGCGTTCCCCACCCCCCCGAGGTCGTCCGCCTGCCAGATGAGCTGCTCGAGCTCGTCCTCGAGGGCGTCATCGAGCTTGAGACCGGATCGGTCGAGCACCTTGAGGCCGTTGTCGTCCGCCGGATTGTGGGACGCCGAGACCATGATCCCGGCGGCGAAGGAGCCCGTCGCTGAGAGGAACGCGAGCGCCGGGGTCGGCACGACCCCCACCTGGTGCACGTCGACGCCCTGACTGGTGGCGCCGGCCGAGATGGCCGCCACGAACATGTCGCCGGAGCGTCGGGTGTCCTGCCCGACGACCAGCGATCCGCCGGCGCCGACGAGGCGATGCGCGGTCGCGCGTCCGAGGTCGTAGGCCAGGGACGGCTTGAGATCGACGTTGGCGACACCGCGGATGCCGTCCGTCCCGAACAGGCGGGCCATGCCTAGCCGCTCGGGACGGGCGAGGGCGACGGCCCGATGGCCGCAGGTGAGGGCGATGGCGGCACCGAGACGGTCACGCTGACGGTCTCCGGACTCGCCGACACGAGCGTCAGGCCGCTCGCGAGGGTGGCGGTGACCTCGACGTCCGTCGTCCCCGGACCAAGGTCGCGAACGTCGAGATCCAGCACGAGCGTCCCGCCGACCAGCCGATCGAGGTCCGCGATCGACCCGCCGATCGTGACCAGCACGCGATCCACGCTCAGGCCGTAGATCCGGTCGCTGCGCGCCCCGATAAGGCGCAGGCCCGCTTCGAAGGTTCGGGTCGCCGTGACCGGCCGGAGCGTGACCGCGACGCGGACCGATGGGGCACCGACCGGCACGATGCCAGTGGGCAGATCCAGATCGACATCGATGTCGAAGTCGCTCGACGCGCCGATCACCGAGACCGGCAGCGTATCGATCCGCACGAGCGCGGCGAGCTCGTCGGCATCGCCTTCGACGGTCACGCTGAGCGGGGTCACGGTGACGCCCTCCACCTCGAACCCCGCCGCAGGCGTGCCGGTCACGACCGGACTGACCGGGAGCGTCCGCGAGGCCCGGTCGGTGAACGCCGGGATCGACACGTGGATGGTCCGTGGCTCGACCTCGACGGGGCTCAGCGCGTTCCCGAGGCTGTCGACGGCGCGCAGGATCAGGTCCTGGTCGATATCGAACCCGCTCGGCTGGACCACCACGTCCGCGCGCGCCTCCACGACCTTGCTCACGATCGACGCGGGCCCGAAGACCGACACCGTGGACTGCGAGACCTTGACGTCGCCGAGCTCGATCCCGGCCGGGATCGGACCCATCACCACATCCACGGGGACGTCGAGCCGGATCAGCTCATCCACATCGAGGGTCACCGATGGCGGCTCGAACGAGAGGATGTTGATCCGGTCGTCGACGGCCCGGACCGTGACCGCGACCGTGGCCGTGCCCGTGGCGGGATCGACGTCGGACAGGTCCACCTCGGCGGTGAACGTGGCGTTGGCCGTCGGCACGCCGGCCGGGGCGAAGTAGCGGATCGAGGTCACGGGCGGGATCGCCGAGAGGAGGACGACGTTGCCCGGCAGGTCCTTCTGCACCACCGCGACCACGCCGTTGTAGGTCTGGGCGCTCTGCGACAGGACCAGCCCGCCGTACATGAGCGTGGCGAGCCCCGCCGCCGCGAACTTCAGGGGCCAGTTGTGGACGAGGATCCGAAGGGCGCGAGTCACCTGGGCGCCTGGGCCGCCGCGCTCTTGGTCGGCTCGTCGTCGGCCGGGGGCTGGGGGGTCGCCGCTCGTGGCGCCCGGCCCAGGAACCGGGCCAGGTCCCCGAGCGGCGGTCGCCCGTCGGTCCCGCCTCCGGGCATCCGCCAGCTGAACGCGCCTCGACGCGCCGACGCCGGGTCGAGCCGCTGCTGGAGCGTCGATGCGAGCCCGGCCTCGGTGAGGTTGCGCGTGATCCGGCTGCGCTCGACGAGGCTGATCTGGCTGTTCTCCTCCGAGACCACCACGACGAGGGCGTCGGTCTGCTCGGCGATCCCGAGGGCCGCGCGATGCCGGGTACCGAAGCGCTCGGTGTGGATCGAGGTCTCAGCCAGAGGCAGCACCGCCCCGGCGGCGAGGATCGTTTCCTCGCGGATGATCACGGCGCCGTCATGAAGCGCGGTCCGAGGGGAGAAGATCGTCCGGAGCAGATCCGCGGACAGGTCGCCGTGGATCATGATCCCGGTCTCGGCGACCTCCTCGAGGCCCGTCTCGCGCTCGATCACGATCAGCGCCCCGTGCCCGTCGGCAGACAGACCGCCCGCGGCGCGGGCGACGGCGGCGGCCACGTTGCGCGACATCCGCGACTCGGCCGGCGAGAACAGCCACCCGAACGACCCGACCCGGCCGATCCGCTCGAGCGCGCGCCGGAGCTCTGGCTGGAACACGACCACGAGCGCGAACAGGCCGACGACCGCGCCGCCCTGGAGGATCGCGGTCAGGAGGACGAGGTTGAAGACGACGGCCAGCCAGTAGACGACGATCACGGCGCTGACCCCGATCACGAGCCGGACCGCACGCGTGCCGCGGATCAGACTGAACAGCGCGTAGATCAGGAGGGCGGTGATCCCGATATCGATCACCGTGTTCAGTCCGACCTGCTCGAGGATCGACTGGAGAAGCTCGGGCATCGTCCGCCGAGTGTAGCATCGGGCCCGGTCCGGGCCGGGCGATCAGCCGCAGATGGCCGTCAGGCGGGCATCGTCGGGGAACCGGTCGGATGCGATCGCGCACAGCCGCGCGAGGGTCACGTCGTCGCTCGCCAGTTCGCTGAGCCGGCCGAGCAGCGCGAGCTTGTCCGCGGCATTCGTCCGCCACCCGCGATCGAGGTACAGCTCGGCCAGCGCGAGATGGACATCGCCATCGGCGGGGGCGAGGGCGAGCGCCTGGTTGCACAGGTCCAGCGCGGCGTTGAAGTTGCCGATCGAGCGCTGGGCCGCTGCGGCCTCCAGGAAGCAGCGGCGCGCCTCATCCCGGTCGCCGCGGTCGATGGCCGACTCCCCCGCGGCGGCCAGCGTGGCGGCCGCCGACATGACGGCGCGCCGGGGGTCGCGACGGGGCGCGGTCCGGACCGTCGGGATCGAGACACCGTCCCGGTCGAGCGTCCCGAGCGTCCGGGCCAGGGCGTCCGCCGCCGGATCCGCTCCGGTCGCCCGTAGCCGCTCGATCAGCGCCTCGAGACCCTCCCGGCGCGGTCGGGATGCCGCGAGGTCGAGGGCGCGCCGGGCCACGTCGCAGGCGTCGAGCAGGCGCCCGTCGCGGTCGAGGACCGTGGCGAGGCGATCGAGCGTGTCGGCCGCCTCGTCCCGGCGGCCGACGATCGCGAGCATCTCGGCTCGGCCACGGAGCGCCGCCTCGTCCTCCGGTGCCCGAGCGAGCGCCACGTCGTAGGCATCGAGCGCTTCCGTGATCCGGCCGGTCCGGGCGAGCACGCCCGCGAGACTCGTCTGCGGCACCGCCCGATCCGGGGCGATGCTGGCGGCCTCGGCGTACGCCGTGATCGCCTCGTCGAACCGACCGCGCAGCGCGGCCGAGTGACCGCGCCGGAGGGCGTCCTTGTAGTCCTCGTAGAGCGCCTCGCTCACGTCGCGTCCGCCGATGACAGGAACTCCACGAGCAGACCCTTCTGGACGTGCAGCCGATTCTCGGACTGGTCGAAGATCAGGCTCCGCGGTCCGTCCATCACCGCCGAGGTGATCTCCTCGCCGCGGTGGGCCGGGAGGCAGTGCATCGCAACGACATCGGGACCGGCGACGTCCAGCAGGGCATCGTCCACCTGGTAGCCGGCGAAGGCGTCACGGCGCTCCTCGGTCTCGGCCTCCTGGCCCATCGACGTCCAGGCGTCGGTGTAGACGATCGACGCGCCGCGGACCATCTCGCGAGGATCCTCGCCGAAGACGAGCCGGGCCCCGGTCGTGGCGGCGATCTCCCGGGCGCGCGCCACGATCCGCTCGTTCGGCCCGTAGCCGGCCGGGTGCGCGAGCCGGACCTCCATGCCGAGGGCCGCACCGAGGAGCGCGAGCGAGTGGTAGACGTTGTTGCCGTCGCCGACGAACGCGAGGACGGCGCCACGAACGTCGCCGAACCGCTCCTCGATCGTGAACACGTCGGCGAGCGCCTGGCACGGGTGTTCGCGCAGGCTCAGCCCGTTGATCACCGGGATGGCCGACTGGACGGCGAGCTCCTCGACCACGGCCTGTGGTCCCGTCCGGACCACGATGCCATCGACGAAGCGCTCGAGGTTGCGGGCCACGTCACGGACGCTCTCGCGCGCCCCGAAGACCACGTCGTTCGTGAGGTAGATGGCGTGCCCGCCCAGCTGGACCATCCCCGCTTCGAACGTGACCCTGGTCCGGAGGCTCGGCTTCTGGAACAGCATCGCCAGCGTCCGGCCGGTGAGGGGCGGATGGGCGTGCCGTCGATCCGCGGCGTACTCGAGCTTCAGGCTCGCCGCGGTCCGGAAGACCTGGCGAACCTCGGCGGCCGTCAGGTCCGCGACGCTCAGCAGATCCCGTCCGCGGAGGGTCTCAGCCGTCATCTGTCTCGCTCCCCGCCATGACCGGAGCCCGCGTCGGGCCGGCCGCTATCGCTTGGTGTACTGCGGAGCCTTGCGGGCGCGCTTGAGGCCGTACTTCTTGCGTTCCTTCATCCGCGGATCACGGGTGAGGAGGCCGGCCTGGCGGAGCGGCAGACGGAACCCCTCGGGATCGAGCTCGAGCAGCGCGCGGGCGATGCCGTGCCGGATCGCCCCGGCCTGGCCGGTCACCCCGCCACCCTCGACCTTGATCATCGCGTTGAACCGACCCTCGGTCCCGGTCACCCGGAAGGGCATCCGCAGGTCCGCCTCGTTGATGGCGTTGCCGAAATGCTCATCGAGCGAGCGACCGTTCACGACGATCTCGCCTTCGCCCGGCAACAGGCGGACGCGGGCGATGGCCGTCTTGCGACGACCGGTGCCGGTGGTGAAGGCGAGCGTGGACATGGGCGTGGGCTCCTCGTCAGGCCAGCGGCTCAGGCTGCTGGGCCTGATGCGGATGATCGGACCCGGCATAGATCTTCAACTTGCGGATCTGCTGGGCACCGAGGCGGTTGTGGGGCAGCATGCCCTTGACCGCACGACGGATGGGTTCCTCGGGTCGGCGGGCAAGGAGGTGACCCAGGGTCTCCTCCTTGAAACCCTGCGGGTACCCGCTGTGGCGGGCGTAGACCTTGGATTCGAGCTTGCTGCTGCTGACCGCGATCTTCGCGGCGTTGAGCACGATCACGTGATCGCCCGAATCGAGGTTCGGCTGGTACGTGGCCTTGTGCTTGCCCTCGAGGACGCGCGCGATCCGGGACGCGAGCCGACCCAGCGTCTCGTCCGTCGCGTCGACGACGTACCAGCGGCGCTCGATCTCGCTCTCGCGGACGGCTACGGTCTTGGCGTTCATCGTTCCTCGTGTTCTCCGTTCGATTCGCCCGCTCGTCGCCCGAGGGCGACGCGCCGGAGGCAGAGCCCCTTGGCCGGGGCGGCTGCCCCGTCGAGGGCCGGACCCGGACCGGCGAGTGCCGACCGGACCCCTGCTTCGTCCATCTTGCCGCGACCCACCTCCAGGAGGAGGGCCACCATCCGGCGGACCATGCCGCGGAGGAAGGCGTCGGCCCGGACGTCGATCGTCACGAGCCGTCCCTGCCGCCGCACCCGGACCGCCATGACGGTCCGGACCGATGACCGGTCCGCTGCCCCGATGGTGCCGAAGTCGTGCCGGCCGATGAAGACCGACCCGGCCCGCGCCATCGCGGCGGTGTCGAGCGGGACCCGCACCCCGAGCGCCTGACGCTCGCGAAGCGGACTGCGCGGCCCGTTCCAGACGGTGTAGCGGTACTCCCGGTACCGCGCCGCAAAGCGGGGATGGAACCCGGTGCTCGTCCGACGCACATCCCGGACGGCGACGTCGGGGGGAAGCAGCGCGTCGAGCGCTCGACCCAGCTCCGTCGCCGTGAGGCGTCCGTCGTAGGAAAAGGCGATGACCTGTCCCTCGGCGTGCACCCCGGCATCCGTTCGTCCGGCCCCGTCGACCCGCCCGCTCGCCCCGTTCCCGAGGCTCGCCAGCGCATCTTCCAGGATCCCCTGGACCGTCCGGCGCCCAGGTTGGACCTGGAAGCCGAAGAAGTCCGTTCCGTCATATTCGACCAGGGCGCGATAGCGCCTGGTGACGACCTCTCGGTCGTCTTGCTGATCGGCGCGCGGTCCGACCGCCGATCTCACGGTTCGTTCGGTCAGACCAGCTCGATCTGTACGATTTCCGCGGCGTCGCCGCGGCGCTGGCCGATGCGGACGATCCGGGTGAACCCGGACGACCGGTCGGCGTACTTCGGCGCGATCTCATCGAACAGCTTGTCGACGACGAGCGGCTCGTTGGGGAACTGCGCCACGACCGCTCGGCGAGCCGCGAGATCCCCGCGCTTCGCGAGCGTGATCATCTTCTCGACCCGACCGCTGATCTCCTTGGCCTTGGCCTCGGTGGTCTTGACCCGCTCGTAGCGGATCACGGACACGGTCAGGTTCTTGAACAGGCTGAGCCGCGGACCCTGCTTGCGGCTGAGCTTCCGCCCGCCGACGCGATGCGACGCCACGGGTCAGGCCTCTGCCTCGTCCTCGAACGGCTCGTCGCCGTCCTCGAGGTCCAGGCCATCGGTCTCGGTCTCCGGGATGATGAACCCGCGCATGCGCAGGCGCTCCTTCATCTCGTCGAGCGACTTCTTGCCGAAGTTCCGCATGCGCAGCAGGTCGTCGTCCTTGAGCTGGAGCAGCTGCCCCACCTTGACGATGTTGTTGCGCTTGAGCGAGTTGTAGGCCCGCATCGGGAGATCGAGCTCCTCGATCGGCATGTCGAGCATGTTCGCGGGCAGCGCGGCCGCGCCGGTCACGACGGCGGCCGGCACCGCGGCCATCCCGATCGTCACGAACGGCCGGAACTGGTTGACCAGGATCTCGGCGGAGCGGCTGAGCGCCTCCTCCGGCGTGATCGTCCCGTCGGTCTCGATCTCGATCGTGAGCTTGTCGTAGTTGGTCATCTGACCGACGCGCATGCCCTCGACCCAGTAGTTGACCTTGCGGACCGGCGTGAAGATGGCGTCGACCGCGATCACGCCGATCGGCAGCGCCTCCGCACGCTCGGCGCCGAGGTAGCCCACGCCGCGCTCCACGGTGAGATCGAGCTCGATCGTGACATCGTCCGTGTCGAGCGTCATCAGGACGAGGTCCGGGTTGACGATCTCGACGTCGGCCGACTCGGCGATGTCCGCCGCGGTGACCGAGCCCGCGCCGCTCTTGATGAGCCGCAGCTGGACCGGGTGGGTGGCGTAACTCTTGAGCCGGAGCTTCTTGACGTTCAGCACGATCTGCGTGACGTCTTCCTTGACGCCCGGGATCGTGGAGAACTCCTGGTAGACATCGCGGATCTGGATGCTCGTGACGGCCGCGCCCTCGAGGGACGACAGCAGGACACGGCGAAGGGCGTTGCCCAGCGTGACGCCGTACCCGGCCTGGAGCGGTCCGGCTTCGTACTTGGCGAACGTGCCGGCTTCCTCGACAGGCTCGATCTGCGGGCTCTCGAGTTGTTCGATCATGAGGGTGCGGTTACCTCGAGTAGTACTCGACCACGAGCTGCTCGTTGAGATCGAGCGGCATCTGGTCGCGGCTGGGCGGGGTGACGACGGTCCCGGCGAGCGTGGCGGCGTCGATGCGCAGCCACTCCGGGGCCTGGTGATTGCGGAGGGTCTCCTTGGCGAGCTTGAACGGCTCGCGGGCCCGGTGCGTCTCGCGGACCGCGATCGCGTCGCCGGGCTTGACGCGATACGAGGCGACGTTCGTGGCCCGGCCGTTGACCGCGAAGTGGCCGTGCGTCACCAGCTGGCGAGCCTGGGCCCGGGAGGTGGCGAAGCCCATCCGGTACACGACGTTGTCCAGCCGCGTCTCGAGCGAGCGCAGCAGGTTCTCGCCGGTGACGCCCGGGTGATTCTCGGCGTCCACGAAGTAGTTGCGGAACTGCCGCTCGAGGACGCCGTAGGTCCGGCGGACCTTCTGCTTCTCGCGCAGCTGCAACCCGTACTCACCGACCTTGCGGCGGCGGACGCCGTGCTGGCCGGGCGGGCTGGGCCGGCGCTCGAACGCGCACTTCTTCGTATAGCAGCGCGTCCCCTTGAGGAAGAGCTTGGCGCCCTCCCGCCGGCAGAGGCGGCAGACGGATTCGGTGTATCGGGCCATGGGTCCTCGGGCTCTTAGACTCGGCGCCGCTTGGGCGGGCGGCAGCCGTTGTGCGGGATGGGCGTGACGTCGGTGATGGCGTTGACTTCGAGCCCGGCCGCCTGGAGCGACCGGATCGCCTGCTCGCGGCCCGCGCCGGGGCCCTTCACGTAGACCTCGACCTGGCGCATGCCGTGCTCCATGGCGCGGCGAGCGGCGCCGTCGGCCGACAGCGCGGCCGCGTAGGGCGTGCTCTTGCGCGAGCCCTTGAAGCCGGCCACACCGGCCGACCCCCAGCTGATGACCGCACCATTGAGGTCCGTGATCGTGATGATCGTGTTGTTGAACGTGGCCTGGATGTGAACGTGGCCCTGGGGCACGTTCTTCTTCTCACGCCGACGCTGCTTGACCGCCTTCTTGCGCTCCGCCATGCCTGGTCAGTCCCTCGTCACTTCTTGCGCCGGACGCCGACGGTCTTCTTGGGACCGCGCCGCTGGCGAGCATTGGTCTTGGTCCGCTGGCCGCGGACCGGGAGATTTCGTCGATGACGAAGGCCGCGGTACGAGCCGATCTCGGTCAGTCGCTTGATGTTCAGCGCCACTTCGCGGCGCAGATCGCCCTCCACCTTGTAGCGTCGGTCGATCAGCTCGCGGAGCCGGTTGACCTGCTCCTCGGTGAGGTCGCGAACGCGCGTGTCGGGGTTGATGTTCGTCTGCGCCACGATCTTCTGACTCGTGGGCAGACCGATCCCGAAGACGTAGGTGAGGGCGACCTCGACGCGCTTCTCGCGCGGGATGTCGACGCCGGCGATACGGGCCATCGGTTACCCCTGCCGCTGCTTGTGCTTGGGATTGGTGCAGATGACCATCACGGTGCCGTGGCGACGGATGACCTTGCAGTTGTCGCAGCGCGCCTTGACGGAGGCTCTGACTTTCAACGGATCCTCGGGCTCGGGTGGGAGTGGCTTACTTGAGTCGGTACGTGATCCGGCCGCGCGTGAGGTCGTAGGGCGACAACTCGACGCGGACGCGGTCACCGGGCAGGATCCGGATGAAGTTCATCCGAAGCTTTCCGCTGATGTGGGCGAGCACCCGGTGGCCGTTCTCGAGTTCGACGGCGAACATCGTGTTGGGCAGCGGCTCGATGACCGTGCCTTCCACTTCGATCGCGTCCTTCTTGGCCACAGGCTACGTGCTTCCCTTTCTCACGCGCAGTGTCGGCCCGACCGGGCCGACACACGAACGCGCAGCGTATCAAAAATCCCACGACCCGGCAAGCGTCTCACAGGGCGGTCAGGATCTCGGGGCCGGTGTCGGTGATCGCGATGGAGTCCTCGAAGTGTGCTGCCAGCGATCCGTCGCGCGTGACCACCGTCCAGTCGTCCGCCAGGAGCCGCGCCTCCGCGCTGCCGATCGTGAACATCGGCTCGATCGCGAGGCACAGGCCGGGCTCCAGCTTCCGACCGGGCCGGCCGGTCCGGAAGTTCGGCACCTGCGGCTCCTCGTGCATCTCCGTCCCGATGCCGTGGCCGACGAACTGGCGCACGATGCCCAGGCCGACGGGCGTCGCGACGTCCTCGACCGCGGCCGAGATGTCCTCGATGTGAGCGCCGGGTCGGGCGGCCGCGATGCCCGCGAGCATCGCCGCACGCGTCGTCTCGATCAGCGTGGCGACCTCGGCGGGCGGGTCACCCACGTAGAAGGTCCGGGCCGCATCGCCGTGCCACCCATCGAGGATCGCCCCGGCGTCGATCGAGACGACCTGGCCGGCACGGATCTCCCGTTCGCCGGGGATCCCGTGGACGATCTCGTCGTCGAGCGAGATGCAGACGCTGGCCGGGAACGGTCGGCGCGGATTGACGCCCGGATAGCCCTTGAAGGACGGGATCGCGCCGGACCGCCGGATGTGGGCTTCGGCGATCCGATCGATCTCGGCGGTCGAGGCGCCGGGCTTGACCTCGGCCGCGACCAGCTCGAGCACCTCGGCCACGATCCGCCCGGCCCGGCGCATCCGGTCGATCTCGGCGCGGGACTTGCGCGTGACCACGTCAGGCGTCCCCGGCCGGCCGGTCGAACACCGCGAGCAGGTCGGCGCTGACGTCGTCGATCGGGCGCTGCCCGTCGATCCGGCGCAGGACACCGCTCTCGGCGTAGTGGGCGACGACGTCGCGCAGGCCCTCGAGCTGGAGCGCCAGCCGCGCCCGGATCGTCTCGGTCCGGTCGTCCGCCCGCTGGACGAGCGGCGATCCGTCGAGGTCGCAGACGCCGGGGGTCTCGGGCGGGTTCGTGTGCTCGTTGTAGACGTGGCCGGCGACCTCGCAGATCCAGCGTCCGGACAGCCGCTCCACCAGCACCTCGGCGGGGACCTCGATCAGGAGCGCGTGGTCGACCTGGCGCCCATCGGCCCTGAGCGCGTCGTCGAGCGTCCGGGCTTGGGCCCGGTTCCGCGGGAAGCCGTCGAGGATCACCCCGCCCGCGGCGTCGTCCTCGGCGAGACGCGTCATCAGCATCCGGAAGGTGATGTCGTCGGGGACGAGCTGTCCGCGCTCCATGTAGCGACGGGCCTCGAGGCCGACCGCCGAGCCATCCCGGACCGCAGCCCGGAACAGGTCACCGGTCGCGACGTGGGGCAGCCCGAGGCGTTCGGTCAGGATCGCGGCCTGGGTCCCCTTCCCTGCCCCGGGTGCCCCGAGCAGGACGAGGACCGTCATCGCTCGGTGTCACGTACCCCGTCGGCGGCCGTGGCGGATCGCGGCCATGGCCTCGTCGAGCACGTGTGCAGGCGGACGGTCTGCGGCCGACGGGACGGGATCGTGGCCGTCGCGCCGGGCGCGGTCACGCGGCAGGACGTCACCGGATGAATCCCTCGTAGTTGCGCATCATCAGCTGCGCCTCGATCTGCTTCATCGTCTCCACGACGACGGAGACGACGATCAGGAGGCTCGTGCCACCGAGACCGATCGCCCCGAGTTCGGGCAGCGCGAGGGCCATCACGGACGGCGAGACGGCGACGATCGCGAGGAAGAGCGCGCCGGCGAAGGTGATGCGGGTCACGACCCTCGAGAGGTAATCCTGGGTGGGTCGACCCGGTCGGATGCCAGGGATGAACCCGCCGTTCTTGCGCAGCTGTTCGGCCGTTTCGTCCGGCTTGAACGTGAACGCCGTGTAGAAGTAGGTGAAGCCCATCGTCAGCAGGAAGTACAGGACGATGTACACGATCGAGTTCGGGCTGAAGAACGACACGATCCCGTTCGCGATGTCTCGGACGATGCCGATCTCGGAGCTGGTGAAGTACGACGCGAGCTGCTGCGGGAACAGCAGGATGCTCACCGAGAAGATGATCGGGATCACGCCGGCCTGGTTGACGCGGAGCGGCAGGAAGGTCTGGCCGCCCTGGTACATGCGCCGTCCGCGGACGCGGCTCGCGTACTGGATCGGGATCCGGCGTTGCCCTTCCTGGATGTAGATGATCACGCCGACCGCCGCGATCGCCAGCACCGCGAACGCGACGAAGGTCGTCGGGTTGGGGCTCGCGAAGAAGCTCGTGACGGCGGACGGCGCCCGGCTCACGATGCCCGCGAAGATGATGAAGCTGATGCCGTTGCCGATGCCGCGCTCGGTGATCAGCTCACCCACCCACATCAGGGCCACGGACCCCGCGGTCAGGGTGACGATCTGCGTGGCGGTCTCGAAGCTCGACAGGTCGAACGTGCCGGTCAGGACGCCCTGCGAGTTCAGGAGGGCGAGGAAGCCGTAGCTCTGGAGGACCGCCAGCGGCACGGCCAGGTAGCGGGTGTACTGGTTGATCTTGTTGCGGCCGTACTCACCCTCGCGGCTCAGCGCCTGGAGCGAGGGGACCACGCCGGTCATCAGCTGCATGATGATCGACGAGTTGATGTACGGGTTCATGCCCAACGCGACGACCGAGAAGCTCGCCAGCCCGCCGCCGGAGAAGAGGTCCAGAAGGCCGAACAGCGGATTGTCGGCGACGAAGGCGGCCAGCTCGTCCTTGTCGATCCCCGGCACGGGGACGGCCGCCAGCAGCCGGAACACGATGAGCAGGCCGAGGACGTAGAGGATCCGCCGCCGGATATCGGGCGCGCGGAAGGCGTTGAGCAGGGACTCGAACACGGTCAGGCGTCGGGGCTATCGACGTCGGGCGATGACTGGCTGTCCGCGGCGTCGGCGGCATCCGCCGTTGCCTCGGGTGCGGAAGGGTCGGGCGCCCCCTCGGTCTCGGCGGGCTCTTGCCCGGCATCGGCGACCGCGGCGTCCGCGGATGCGGCGTCCGAGGGAGCGGCCTTGGTGGTCTTGGCCCGGGCACCAGCGGACGATCGCGGCGCGTCGTCCGCGGCCGTCGCGGTCTCGCCCTTCAGCGCCGGCAGGGCGGCCGTCGGGATCTCGAGCACGCTGACGGACCCGCCCGCGGCCTCGATCTTGGTCCGCGCCGACGCGGTGAACGCATCGGCCACGACGAACAGCGGGGCAGACAGCTCACCGGAGCCGAGGACCTTGAGCGGCTTGTTGAGGGTCCGGACGAGACCGACCGCGCGCAGGATGTCCTGATTGATCGTGATCTGCGCGACCTTGGCGGTCTTCCCGCCCTTGCCGGTCGGCGCCTCGGTCTCGAACGCGCCGCGCGCGGCGAGGGCGTCGATGGCGCCCACGTTCACGACCTCGTACTCGATCTTGAACCGGTTCTTGAAGCCACGCAGCTTCGGGATGCGCATGTGGAGCGGTGTCTGGCCACCCTCGAACCAGGGCGGGATCGACCCGCCGGCGCGCGCCTTCTGGCCCTTCGTGCCGCGACCGGCCGTCTTGCCCTTGCCCGCGGCGATCCCGCGGCCGACACGGGTCCGCGGCTTCGTCGATCCCGCGGCGGGTCGTAGATCGTGGAGCTTCATGCCTTCTCCTGCCCGCCCGCGGTCTCCGGCTCGTCGATCTCCTCGACGGAGACCAGGAACCGGACCTGGCGGACCATCCCGCGGGTCGCGGGGTTGTCCGCGATGATGCTGGTGCTGCCGATGCCGCGCAGCCCGATGGCCCGGATGGTCCGGCGGTTGCGGGCGATGTGACTGATCTCGCTCTTGACCTGGGTCACCTTGAGCCTAGCGGCCATCGCGCACCTCGGCGGCCGCGGCCGGCTGACCGGCGATCCGACTGACCAGCGGGACGCCCCGACGGGCGCTCAACTCCTCGGCCGAGTGCAGCCCGCGCAGGGCCTCGATCGTCGCCCGACTCACGTTGACCGGGTTGGTGGAGCCGTAGACCTTCGAGAGGATGTCGCGAACGCCGGCGGACTCGAGGACGGCACGGACCGCGCCACCGGCGATGACGCCGGTGCCCTGGCTGGCCGGCTTGAGCATCACCTTGCTCGCCGAGTACTGGACATTGACCTCGTGCGGGATCGTGGTGCCGACCATCGGGATGCGGATGAGGTTCTTCTTGGCATCCTCGACGCCCTTGCGGATCGACTCGGGGACCTCGCCGGCCTTGCCGAGTCCCACTCCGACGTGGCCCGCGCCGTCACCGACGACGACGACCGCGCTGAAGCTGAACCGCCGGCCGCCCTTGACGACCTTTGCGACTCGATTGATCTGGACGACGCGCTCCTCGAGCGCCAGTTTCGATGCGTCGATGCGTGCCACGTTGGCTCCTTCTCAGAAGTCGAGGCCGGCTTCGCGGGCGGCTTCGGCGAGCGACTTGATCCGCCCGTGATACCGGAACCCGGCTCGGTCGAAGACCACGCGCTCCACACCGGCTCGCTTCGCCCGTTCGGCGATGAGCCGCCCGACGACGACCGCTTCCTCCGACTTGGTCGACGTGGAGCCGCGAAGCTCCTTCTCGACCGTGGAAGCCGCGGCGAGCGTCCGTCCGGACGCATCGTCGATGACCTGCGCGTAGATATGGTTGAGGCTGCGGAAGACGGCGAGACGCGGTCGCGCCGCTGTCCCGGCGAGCCGCAGGCGGATGCTGTCGTGGCGCTTCTGGCGCGCCGCTCCCCGGCTGGCGAGCTTGGTCATCGTCGGCGTCCTCTGTCCCTGGTCAGGCTCACTTCTTGCCGCCGATCTTGCCGGCCTTGCCGGCCTTGCGGCGGACCTGCTCGCCGGCGTAGCGGACGCCCTTGCCCTTGTACGGCTCGGGCTTGCGCGTCGAGCGGACCTGGGCGGCGATCTGCCCGACGAGTTCCTTGTCGATCCCCACGACGGCCAGCCGCGTGGGCGACTCGACTTCGAAGGTGATGCCGTCGGGGGGGTCGATCTCCACGGGATGGCTGTACCCCAGGTTGAGCTGGAGCTTGCGTCCGTTGAGCGCGGCGCGGTAGCCGACACCGGTGATCTCGAGGCCCTTGCGGTACCCGTCGCTCACGCCGATGACCATGTTGTTGATCAGCGTCCGCGTCAGGCCGTGGAGCTGCTTGTGGCCCTTCTGCTCGGTGGGTCGCGAGACCACGATCGTCGCGTCGTCGCGGCTGACCGACATGTCGGGGTGGAGCGCCCGGGTCAGGACGCCCTTAGGCCCCTTGACCGTGAGCGTGCGACCGTCGATGGCGACCTCGACGGTGGGCGGGAGCGTGATGGGCAGGCGACCGATACGTGACATGTCGATCTACCAGACGTACGCGAGGACTTCGCCGCCCAGCTGCGCCTGGCGCGCCTGCTGGCCGGTCATGATGCCCTGGCTCGTGCTGACGATGACGATGCCGAGGCCGCCGAGAACGCGCGGGATGTCGGTCTTGCGGGCATAGACCCGCAGCCCGGGCTTGCTGATCCGCTTGAGCCCGGAGACCACCGGCACCTTGCCATCGACGTACTTGAGCGTGAGCCGCAGGACCGCGGCGGTGCCGTCCTGGTCCTCGCGGACGTCGGCGATGAAGCCCTCGTCCTTGAGGATGCGAGCGATCTCGCGCTTCGTCCGGGACGCGGGCACCACCACCTCGGTGTGCCGGGCGCGCGAGGCGTTCCGGACGCGAGTCAGCATGTCCGCGATCGGGTCGGAGATGTTCATCGTGTTCCTACCAGCTCGACTTCGTGACACCGGGCAGTTCGCCGCGAAGGGCGCGCTCCCGGAAGCAGATCCGGCACAGGGCGAACCGGCGCATGTACGCGCGCGGCCGGCCGCACACGAAACAGCGGTGGTACCCCGACACCTTGTGCTTGGGGGTTCGGGCCGCCTTCGCGACCATCGACTTCTTGGCCATCGGTCTTCCTCCCCGCGCCTACGAGGCGAACGGCATGCCGAGGAGTTCGAGCAGCCGCTTCGATTCCTCGTCGGTCTTCGCCGTCGTCACGATGCTGATCTCCAGTCCGCGGAGACGGTCCACTTTGTCGTAATCGATCTCGGGAAACGCGAGCTGCTCGCGCAGGCCGAGGGTGTAGTTGCCGCGCCCATCGAACGACTTGCCGGGGATCCCCCGGAAGTCGCGGATGCGAGGCAGGGCCATGGTCGTCAGCCGGTCGAGGAAGTCCCACATCCGGTCGCCGCGGAGCGTCACCTTCGCGCCGACCGAGTTGCCGGTCCGCAGACGGAACTGGGCGATGGACTTCTTGGCCTTGGTCACTACGGGCTTCTGGCCCGTGACGAGCGTGATATCGCCGACGGCGGCGTCGATCGCCTTGGCGTTCGTGAGTGCCTCACCCAGCCCGATGTTGACGACGATCTTGGAGAGCTTCGGCACCTGGTTGGGATTGCCGTACTCGAACTGCTTCTGGAGCGCCGGCACGATCTCGGCGGTGTAGCGCTGCTGGAGCCGCGTGCTCATGCCTTGGTCTCCAGCTGCTGGCTGCAGTGCCCGCACACCCGGACCCGCCGCCCGGTCTCGAGCGTGGCGTGCCCGATCCGCGTCGGCTTCTGGCAGTTCGGGCAGACGAGCATGACCTTGCCGATGGGGAGCGGCTGGGCGATGTCCATGATCCCGCCCTGCTGCACCTTGGGCATACGGTCCGTGGTGCCCGAGGACTGGCGTGGCTTGGTGTGGCGCTTGGCGATGTTCAGCCCCTCGACCACGACGCTCACGCCCCCCGCGGTCGACCCGCGCCGGAACATGCTCCGGCCACCGGGCGACGGCTGCCGACGCACGACGCGCTCGACCGTGCCGGACTTGCCGGCATCCTTGCCGTGGAGCACCACGACCGTGTCGCCCTTGCGGATCTCGGGGACCTTGGGCGCGCGCGGCGCGACGACTCGGGATCGCATCACAGCACCTCCGGGGCGAGCGAGACGATCTTCATGTAGTTCCGGTC
Source organism: uncultured Anaerolineaceae bacterium (assembly GCA_964393345.1). Lineage (GTDB taxonomy): Bacteria > Chloroflexota > Limnocylindria > Limnocylindrales > CSP1-4 > SPCO01. The sequence goes on from CAYMTJ010000023.1 coordinate 37,378, forward strand.
GCGCAGTTCGCGCGCCACCGGCCCGAAGATGCGGGTCCCGCGCGGGTTGCCCTGGTTGTTGATGAGCACGGCGGCGTTCTCGTCGAAGCGGATGTAGCTGCCGTCCGGCCGGCCGTACTCCTTCGCGGTCCGCACGATGACGGCCCGCACGACGTCGCCCTTCTTGACGGCGGCGTTGGGGATGGCCTGCTTGACGCTCGCGACGATCACGTCACCCACGCCGGCCTCGGTCTTCTGGGAGCGACCCATCACCCGGATGCACTGGATCGTGCGCGCGCCGGTGTTGTCGGCGACCTTCAGGCGGGTCTGCGGCTGGATCACGAGGCGTCCTCATCGGGCGCGATCGGCGCGTCATCCGCGCTCTCCGCGTCGGCGTCGGCCCGGGCTCGGCCCGGATGTGCCGCAGCGTGGATGGCCTCGGTCGTCTCGGCTTCCTCGGATACGACCGCCTCGCCGGGGAGCCCATGGTCACCGGCGCGCGCCACGACGCTGACGAGGCGCCAGCGCTTGGTCGCCGAGAGCGGCCGGGACTCCTCGATCAGGACGGTGTCGCCGATCCGGGCGTCGTTCGCCTCGTCGTGGGCCTTGAACTTCGTCGACAGGCGGATGACCCGCTTGTACAACCGGTGGCGGGCCAGGCGCTCGACGGACACGACGATCGTCTTGTCCATCTTGTCGCTGACCACGCGGCCCACCTTGGTCTTCCGCTTGCCTTGCACTGGTGCGTTCGCTCCTGTCATCGCGTGATCTCCCTCACGCCGTCCGGCCGAGCTTGCGCTCGCGCTGGACGGTCAGGATCCGCGCGATCGTTCGCCGCGTCTGCGGGATCGTGCTGAAGTCCTTCAGTTGTCGGGTGGAGAGCGCGAACCGCGCGCCCCACAGGTCCTGCTTGGCCTCGCGGAGGGCGTCCTCGAGCTCGGCGTCGGACAGCGCGCGAGCCTTGTCGATATCCATCGCCTAGGCCTCCTTCGCGCCTTCCCGCTGGACGACGCGCGTCGCCACCGGGAGCTTGTGGCTGGCGAGGCGCATGGCCTCGACCGCGGACTCGTGATCGACGCCGGCCATCTCGAAGAGGATCCGCCCGGGCTTGACGACCGCGACCCAGTGGTCGGGGGCGCCCTTGCCCGAGCCCATCCGCGTCTCGGCGGGCTTCTTGGTCGCGGGCTTGTCCGGGAAGATCCGGATCCAGATCTTGCCGCCGCGCTTGACGGAGCGCGTCATCGCCCGCCGGGCGGCCTCGATCTGCCGGCTCGTGATCCACGCCGGTTCCTGGGTCGCGAGCCCATAGTCCCCGAAGGCGACCGTGTGGCCGCCCTTGGCGACGCCGGACATCCGGCCGCGCATGACCTTGCGGTGCTTGACCCGCTTCGGCATCAGCATCGGTCAGGCTCCCGTCACGGCCGGGGCCGGCACGTTGAGGTCGCGGGCGGCGATCCGCTCGGGCGCCACGTCGCCCCGGTAGATCCAGACCTTGACGCCGATGCGGCCGTAGGTCGTGTGCGCATGGACCTGGCCGTAGCTGATGTCCGCGCGCAGCGTCCCGAGGGGGATGCGGCCTTCCTTGTCCCACTCCCGCCGTCCCATCTCCGAGCCGCCGAGGCGGCCGGCGACGGCGATCTTGACGCCCTTGGCGCCGGCCTTCATCGAGCGCTGGATGGCCTGCTTCATGGCCTTCTTGAAGGCGATCCGGCGGCTCAGCTGTCCGGCGATGTTGATGGCGACGAGGTACGCGTCCAGCTCGGGCTGGCGGATCTCCTTGATCTCCAGCTTGACCTTGCGGCTCGTCAGCGCCCCGACCTGCTGGCGCAGGATCTCGACGTTGGCGCCACCCTTGCCGATGACGATCCCCGGCTTGGCCGTGTGGATCGTGACGGTCACGTGGTTGATGCCGCGCTCGACCTCGACGCCGCTGACGCTGGCGTTCGCGAGCCGCTTGTCGATGAGCTGGCGGATGCGGATGTCCTCCTTGAGGGAGGCGGTGTATTCCTTGTCATCGGCGTACCACTTGGCCGTCCAGGTGCGCGAGACACCCAGGCGGAAGCCGTACGGATGGACCTTGTGTCCCATGTCAGGCCTCCTGGTCCGCGACGACGATCGTGATGTGGGTCATGGGCTTGTGGATCGGGAATGCCCTGCCCTGCGCCCGCGGCCGGAAGCGCTTGATCGTGGGTCCTTCGTCGGCGATCGCGTCGACGATGACGAGATCCTCGGCCGATAGGTTGTGGTTGTTCTCGGCGTTCGCCGTGGCGCTCTTGAGCACCCGCGCGACGTCCTTGGCCGCGTACTGCGGCATGAACCGCAGGAGCGCGGCGGCCTCCTCCACGGGCTTGCCCTTGATGGCGGCCGTCACGAGACGGGCCTTGCGGGTGGAGCCCCGGAGATACTTGGCGGTGGCGGAAACACGCACGGTCGACGCTCCTACTTCAGCGACGCCGAGCGCTCGGTGTGCTTCCCGTGCCCGCGATAGTTGCGGGTCGGGCTGAACTCACCGAGACGATGGCCGACCATGTTCTCGGTCACGTAGACCGGGACATGCTTCTTGCCGTTGTAGACCGCGATCGTGTGGCCGATGAAGGTCGGGAAGATGACGGACGCGCGGGACCAGGTCTTGACGACCTTCTTCTCGTTGCGTTTGTTCATCTCCTCGATCCGGCCGAGGAGCCGGGCCTCGACGAACGGGCCTTTCTTGATCGAACGGGACATTCGGTACCTGCCTCCCCGCTACTTGCGATGCCGTGACCGGACGATGAGTCGTCCGGTCGTCTTCGACCGCCGGGTGCGATAGCCCATGGCGGGCTTGCCCCACGGGGTCTTGGGCGGCATCCCGGTCGGGGACTTGCCCTCACCACCACCATGCGGATGGTCGCGCGGATTCATGACGACGCCTCGGACCTCGGGCCGCTGGCCCATGTGCCGGGCGCGGCCGGCCTTGCCAAGGTTCTGGTTCTCGTGATCGAGGTTGCTGACCTGGCCCACCGTCGCGATGCAGCGCAGCGGGACGCGCCGCATCTCCCCGGACGGCAGGCGGACGGTGGCGTACTCGCCTTCCTTGGCGAGCAGCTGGGCGGACGTCCCGGCCGACCGGACGATCTGGCCACCCTTGCCGGGCACCAGCTCGATGTTGTGGATGGTGGTGCCGAGCGGGATGTTGGCCAGGGGCAGGGCATTCCCGACGCGAGCCTCGGCGGCCGGCCCGGCCAAGACGATGTCGCCCACCTTGAGGCCGTGCGGCAGGAGCATGTAGCGCTTCTCGCCGTCGCGGTAGTGGAGCAGGCCGATGCGCGCCGACCGGTTCGGGTCGTACTCGATCGTGGCGAGCCGAGCGGGCACGCCGACCTTGTCGCGCTTGAAGTCGATGCGGCGGTAGTGCTGCTTCTCGCCGCCGCCGCGATGGCGCACGGAGATCCGCCCGGCGCTGTTGCGCCCGGACCCGCGCGTCTGCGGTTCGAGCAGCGGCTTGTACGGCTCCTTGGTCGTGATCTCCTCGAACGTCGAGCGAGTCATCTGGCGGAGCCCCGGCGAGGTGGGCTTGTAGCTACGAAGCGGCATCTCAGACCCCCTCGAAGAATTCGATCTTCTGGCCGGGGGCCAGGGTGACGATCGCCTTGCGCCACGGCGTGGTGTTCCCGACGATCCGGCCGCGCTTCGTGCCGCGGCGCTTCTCCTTCGCCTTGGTGGTCAGGACGTTGACGGACACGACCGTCACGTTCTCCTTCTTGTAGAGCTCCTCGACGGCCGCCTTGATCTGGATCTTGTTGGCGTCCGTGTGGACCGCGAACGTGTACTTGCCGCGACCCGACTCGTCGATGGACTTCTCGCTGATCACCGGGCGCAGGATGATCTCGGGCGCGGTGAGGGCGCTCACGCGTACACCTCCTGCATCCGGGCCAGCGACGGCTGCTCGATCAGGACCACGTCGGCCTTGAGCAGGTCGACCACGTTGAGCGAGTCCGCGAGGATGATCTCGACCGTCGGCAGGTTGCGCGCGGACATCTCGAGCTTCTCGTCTCGCGACGGGGCGACGACGAGGACCCGGCCGCCGGCCTCGAGGGCCTTGAGCACGGACGCGAGGTCCTTGGTCTTGATCGCCTCGAGCCCGAAACTGTCGATGACCTTGATCGCTTCGTCGCTGAACTTGGCGGTCAGGGCGCCGCGCAGGGCGAGCCGCTTCATCTTGCGCGGGAGGCGCTGTTCGTAGGAGCGCGGGTGCGGTCCGAAGACCGTGCCGCCACCGCGGTAGTGCGGCGCCGTGACCGTGCCCTGCCGGGCGCGACCCGTGCCCTTCTGGCGATACGGCTTCTTGCCACCGCCGCGGATCTCCCCGCGGGTCTTGGTGTCATGGGTGCCGATCCGACGACCGGCGAGCTGGGCGGTCACCACCTGGTGGAGGACGGCCGCGTGGACCGGCGCGGCGAACAGCTCGTCGCTGAGCTCCACGCTCCCCACGGTCTTGCCGGTTCGGTCGTACACGTTGGTCTGCGGCATCGCGTCAGGCCTTCTTCACGAGGATCAACGAGCCGCGCGCGCCGGGGAGCGTCCCCTTGACGAGCAGCAGGTTGCGTTCGGGATCGGTGCGCACGACGCGCACCTTCTTGATGGTCACGCGCTCGTCGCCCATGTGGCCGGCCATCTTCAGGCCGCGGTAGACGCGACCCGGCGTGGTGCCGGGCCCGATCGACCCGGGCTCGCGATGATGATCCGAGCCGTGGGACTTTGGCCCGCGATGGAAGTTGTGGCGCTTGATGTGTCCGGCGAAGCCCTTGCCCTTCGAGACCCCGGTGACGTCCACCTCGTCGCCCGCGTCGAAGAGGTCCGTGATCGAGACGACCTGACCCACTTCGTAGGCATCGACGTCGTCGACGCGGAACTCGCGGATGGTGGCGACCTTGGGCAGGTCCTTGAGCTGGCCCGACTCGGGCTTGTTGAGCTTGCGCGAGACCTCGGTGCCGAGCTGGACGGCCGTATAGCCGTCGCGATCGGTCGTGCGCAGGCGGGTCACCGTGTTCGGCTCGATCGCGAGCACCGACACGGCCACCATCGTGCCGTCGTCCTCGAAGACCTGCGTCATGCCGACCTTGCGGCCGATGAGTCCGATGCTCATCGCCCGCCCCCCATGAGCGCCACGCCGACAGGCGTGCTCAGCGCAAGGCGCCCGTGAGCACGCGAACGAGCGCACTTGCAGGTGCGTGAGTGAGCGCGCGCAGCGGGCAACGCCGCGATGGGCCGCGTGGTGGTGTGGCGCATCACATCTTGATCTCGATGTCGACACCAGCGGCCAGGCTGAGTCGCATCAGGGCGTCGACGGTCTTCGACGAGGGGTCAAGGATGTCCACGAGCCGCTTGTGGGTGCGGATCTCGAACTGCTCCCGGCTGTCCTTGTCGATGAACGGCGACCGGATGACGGTGAACTTCTCGATGCGCGTGGGCAGCGGCACGGGGCCGACGACGTCGGCTCCGGTTCGCTGGGCCGTCTCCACGATCTGCGCCGCCGACTGATCGAGCAGACGGTGGTCGTAGGCCTTGAGACGGATGCGGATGCGCTGCTTCGCCATGGGTCGTCCCTACTCGGTGATGGTGACGATGGCGCCGGCGCCGACGGTCC
>CAYMTJ010000024.1:0-41969 GCA_964393345.1 uncultured Anaerolineaceae bacterium
GGCAGGCGCGGGATCTGCCAGCCGATCCCCTGCGAGAAGATGCCCCGCTCGTACAGGCCCTCGCGGTCGATCGTCAGGTCCTTGGCCTGGACGTGCAGGATGTGCGGACCGAACTCGCGGATGAACCGCGGGATGTCGATCATCTGAAGGATCAGGTGCGACGGATCGAAGTTGAGACCGACCGTCTCGCCCCACGTCTCGAGGATGCGGCGCCACATCCGCGGCGAGGTCGCAAGGTTGTGGCCTCCCGGCCATTCGTCGAGGCTGAACAGCATCGGGCAGTTCTCGAAGGTCAGCTTCCGCCCGTGGTCCGCGGCGAAGGCGACGATGTCCGGCCAGATCCGGAGGGCGTCCGCCCAGTTGGCGTCCGGGTCCTTGGCCGCGTCGGCACCCAGGAACGTGTTGACGAGCCCGACGTCCATGCGCTCGGCCGCGACGATGACGTGCTTGAGGTGGCCGATGACCGCCTCGCGGTGGGCCGGGTCGGGATGGAGCGGGTTGGGATAGAACCCGAGGCCCGAGATCGTGAGGCCCCTGGCCCGGATGCCGTCCGCGAGGTCGCGGGCCTCGCCGGCGTCGATGCCGGCAACGTCGATGTGCGAGGTACCCGCGTACCGTCTCGTCGGGCCGCTGGTCCGTGGCCAGCAGGCGATCTCGATCGCGTCGAAGCCGTTGGCGACGGTCCAGTCGACGACGTCGTCGAGCGGGGTCTCCGGGAACGGGGCGGTCAGCAGGCCGAGTCTCATGCGCGGGCTCCCACGACGGCGGGCGATCGGACGACATCGACCCAGCGGCCGATCCGTGCGCTTTGGGCGATCGCGTCGTTGACGAGCATCTCGTCGTGGCCGTCCGCGAACGTCGGATAGGCCGGGCGGGCCGCGGGGTGGCCGGTCAGCACGTCCGCGTAGATCGCGCGGAAGAGCGCCGAGAACGTGTCGGCGAAGCCCTCGACATGCCCGCCGGGCAGGGCCGCCGCCGCCTGGCCACCGGCCGACATGAGCGCCGGGTTCTTGATCAGGATCTCGTTGGGCCGTTCCCGATGACCCTGCCAGATCTGGTCCGGGTGCTCCGAGTCCCACGCCAGCGCCGACTCCGACCCGTCGATCTCCCACTGGAGGGAATTCTTCCGGCCCGGGCTGATCTGCGAGATGCTGACCGCCCCGCGCGCGCCGTTCGCGAAGCGCAGGAGGATCGTGGCGGCGTCCTCGGTCTGGATGGTGCGGGTGACCGTGTCGGCGGAGCGTTCGGTGGAGAACGTGGCGACCGGTCCCGTCGGTTCCTCGCGCAGTGGGATGAACGTCGCCAGGTCCGCCATGACCGCCACGATCGGCTGTCCCGTGACGAACGCCATCAGGTCCAGCCAGTGCGACCCGATGTCACCGACCGCGCGCAGGGCCCCGCCGACATCCGGGCGGAGCCGCCAGTTCCAGTCCCCGGGCAGGAGCAGCCAGTCCTGGAAGTAGCGGCCGGTCACCAGGCGGACGTCACCCACGGCCCCGGACGCGACGACGTCCCGGGCGTGCTGGTTCAGCGGGTAGTGGCGGATGTTGAAGTTGACGGCGTTGACCAGACCCGTCGATTCGGCCCGCTCCACGAGTCCACGCGAATCCGCGGCGGTCAGCGAGAGGGGCTTCTCGCAGACGACGTGTCGACCGGCGGCAAGGATGGCCATCGACTGGGCGACGTGGAGGTCGTTCGGGGACGTGACATGGACCACGTCCACGCCGGGGTCGGCCAGGACGTCGTCCAGGGAGTCGTAGGCCTTCGCGACCCCGAGCGCCGCGGCACGGGCCGCGCCACGTTCCGGTGTGCTGCCCAGGACGCCCCGCACCTGTACGCCGATCCGGCGCAGGGCCTCCACGTGGACGGTGCCGATGAACCCGGTACCGATCACGGCCGATCCGATGTCGGCGATCCCTCTCGTCATGCTGCGCGCACCACCATCTCGGGTCTCGGAACCTGTCTAGACATGCTACACCGCCGGGGGTCGGGGTCGCGGTTCGCACGGGCACTCGCGGTCGGGGACCGCTGAGCACGATGGTACTTTGACCTGTCAAGTGCAAAAGTCTCCCGACCGCCGGACGAAGACGCGTACCATGCGAAGCACGATGCGCACGCTCACCCGCTCGGCGCCCGCCGACGAATCGCTCGACGCGCTGGTCATGGTGCTCGACGAGATCCGCCTGGGTCGCTCGCGCGCGCGCTCCGAGCTCGTCGCGCGGACGGGCCTCGGCCGGGCGATCGTGGCGCAGCGCGTGGGTGAGCTGCTCGACCGCGGCCTGATCACGGAGGGCGACGTCGGGCCGAGCACCGGCGGTCGACCGCCGCGGCGTCTGGCCTTTCGCGCGGACGCCGGACACCTGCTGGTCGCCGATCTCGGCGCGACGAGCATCGACGTCGCGCTCACGACCCTCGACGGCCGCGTCCTGGCGCATCACGACGAGCCGGCGTCGATCGAGGCGGGCCCGGACGCGGGTCTCGGTCGCGTGGGATCGCTGTTCGACACGCTCGTTCGGACGACGACGTCGATCCCGGGCCGGCTGTGGGGTGTCGGGATCGGGGTCCCGGGCCCGGTCGAGTTCGAGTCCGGCCGACCGATCTCGCCGCCGATCATGCCCGGCTGGGACGGGTATCCGATCCGGGAGCGGTTCGCCGAGCGCTACGACGCTCCGGTCTGGGTCGACAACGACGTCAACGTCCTGGCGCTCGGGGAGTGGCGCTCGGGCGTGGCTGCGGGACACGACAACGTCGTGGTCGTCAAGGTCGGGACCGGCATCGGGGCAGGGATCATCTCCGATGGCCACCTGCATCGCGGCGCCCAGGGAAGCGCCGGTGACGTGGGGCACATCCAGGTCACCGACGACCCCGCGGTCGTCTGCCGGTGCGGCAACGTCGGCTGCCTCGAGGCCCTGGCCGGTGGCGGCGCGATCGGACGCGCCGGGGAGGCCGCGGCGACCGAGGGACGGAGCGAGCGACTCCGCCTCGCGCTTGATCAGCACGGGACCGTGACCGCGCTCGATGTCGCCCGTGCGGCCTCCTTCGGCGACCCCGTCTCGGTCGCGCTGCTGCAGGGCGCCGGGCGGCGCATCGGCTCGATGCTCGCGAGCGTCGTCAACTTCTTCAATCCGTCGCTGATCGTCGTCGGAGGAGGGGTGGCCAACAGCCCGGACCCGTTCCTCGCCGCCATCCGAGAGACCGTCTACGGTCGGTCGCTCCCGCTGGCCACGCGCGACCTCCAGATCCAGCGATCGTCGTTGGGCGGGTTGGCAGGCGTGACCGGTGCCGCGTCGATGGTCGTGGACCAGCTGTTCGCCCGTGAGTGTCTGGCTCGCTGGATCGGCGCCGGGGACCCCGCGGGCGTGCCGGCCGTCGCGCTCGGACGGGCCAGCTGATGGCGGCCGCGCCCCAGGGTTCGGGACTGCTCACCAGCGTCGTGGGCTCGCACGCGCGGCCGTCGTGGTTCGTCGCCGGGATCGACGCGGCGGCGCGCGACGAGTTCGGACCCGCCGATCTCGCCGAGATGCTCGACGACGCCGTCGACCTCGCGATCCGGGACCAGGAGACGGCCGGGATCGACATCGTGTGCGATGGCGAGATGCGCCGGGCCGGCTTCTTCACGGCCGAGTTCTACAAGCACCTGACCGGCGTCCGGCCCCTGCCGGCGCCGCGCCGCCTCGGCGCCGGAGGGCACGACCAACAGCACCGGTTCGACGTGCTCGAGCCGATCGCGGCCCCCGATGGGCTGGGTGTGGTGGCCGAGTACCGGTACGCGGCCGCTCGGACGACGCGACCGCTCAAGGTCACGATCCCGGGTCCTTACACGCTGTCCGGCCGTCTCGAGCACGGGCCCGGTCGCGTCTACGCGCACCGCAACGACGCCGCCGAGGCCTTCGTCCCGATCCTGCGGGCCGAGCTCCAGGCGCTCGTGGCCGCCGGCGCGACCTTCATCCAGATCGACGATCCGTCACCGGCGATCCACCCCGACGCCCCATCGGACTTCGCGGCCCTGTTCAACGCGTCGGTGGCACCCGTCGTCGGGAAGGTCCGACTCGGCGCCCACCTGTGCTTCGGCAACTATCTCGGACGGCCGCTCGCCAGGCGGACCTACCGACCGGTGCTCGCTGCGATGCTGGGCTTCGACGTCGACGAGCTCGTCCTCGAGTTCGCCAACCGCGAGATGGCCGAGGTGGAGATGCTCGGCGAGATCGCCGACGCGGGCCGGGATGTCGCGGCCGGCATCGTGGACGTCAAGAACTACCACCTCGAGACCGCGGACGAGATCGCGGAGCGGATCGACCTCGTGCTGCGTGCCGGCGTCCCCGAGGCGCGCCTAACGCTCGTGCCCGACTGCGGGTTCAGCCAGACGGCCCGCTGGGCGACGGTGGCCAAGCTCCGCTCGCTCGTGGCCGGGCGGGACCTCGTCCGGGGCCGGACCACGTGAGCCGCCCCGGCGCGAGCCGGCCCGCGTGAGCGCGCCGGCGTGACCGCCCCGGGGCTGACGCACCTCGGGGTCGTCGCCGCGGCGGAGGCGGTTCGCGACGGCGCCGTCTCCGCGACCGATCTGCTCGAGGCGACGTTGCGGCGGATCGCGGCGGTCGAACCCGAGCTCCGGGCCTGGGCGTTCGTCGACGCCGACGGCGCGCGGGCGGCCGCGGAGGCCCTCGATGGGTCCCAGCGACGCGGCGAACCGCTCGGCCCCCTCCACGGCGTCCCGATCGGCGTCAAGGACATCATCGATGTGGGCGGGATGCCGACGCGATCGGGGGCCGCCGCGTTCGCCCACACCCACCCGACGGACGACGCCACCCTGGTGGCCCGGCTGCGCAGGGCGGGCGCGATCATCGTGGGCAAGACCGTTTCGACCCAGTTCGCCTACCGCGACCCTCCGCCGACGCGGAACCCCTGGGAGAAGGCGAGGACTCCGGGCGGGTCGTCGTCCGGGTCGGCCGCAGCGGTCGCGGCCCGGGTGATCCCGGGGGCGATCGGGACGCAGACCGTCGGATCGACCCTGCGACCGGCGGCCTACTGCGGGGTGGTCGGTCTGAAAGGACCATACGGCGCGGTCCCGCTCGACGGGGTCGTGCCGCTCGCCCGGTCCCTCGACCATGGCGGATCGATCGCCCGTTCCGTGGCCGACGCCGCCGCGCTCCTGGCGGTGATGGCCGACATCCGAGCGGTTCCGGCGGACCTCGCCACACCGCGCATCGGCGTCAGTGTGGCGCTCATCGAGCGGGCGACGCCGGGCCTGCGTCGGCATCTGGACGAGATCCTGGACCGAGCCCGTGCGGCGGGCGCGGCCGTACCGGGGGTCGCCCTCCCGCCGGCGTTCGATGACCTGGCGCCGGCCGGGCAGGTCATCCTCGAGGCTGAGGCCGCGGCGTACCATCGTGCGACGTTCGAGGCGCACGGCCCCGAGTACGGGCCGACGATCGCGGCACTGGTCCGCGCCGGCCTGGCGCGAGCCACCGGCGAGCTGGCGGATGCCCTCCGGACGCGGGCCGAGGTGCTCGCGGCGATGCGGCCGATCCTCGAGGACCACGATGCCTTGCTGCTCCCCGTCGCGCCGGACGTGGCGCCGCCCCTCGCGGACGGGACCGGCGATGGGCGGCTATGCGCGCCGGCGAGCACGCTCGGCCTGCCGGCGATCAGCCTGCCGAGCGGGCTCGACGATGCCGGGCTGCCATACGCCGTCCAGCTCGTCAGTGCGCCCGGCGCGCTCGATCACCTGCTTGGCGCGGCCGTCTGGTTCGAGTCGCTGCTCGGATTCGAGGCGGCGCCACCCGTCTAGCGGCGGCGCACCCGCATCGCCACGACCGTCACGAGGCTTGCGGCGACCGCCGAGACGAGCCAGCCGAGGTCCACGCGATACAGCCAATAGGAGACACGGGGATCTTCCGGCGCATCCGGGACGTCGCCGATCGGCCGACCCCGGCCCACCTCGTCGCCATCGACCTCGACGGTCCGGATCCCGTCGTGGGCCACGCAGAAGTGGACGTCGCGGCCGAAGACCCGGTACAGGTTGCCGTAGAACCACAGGCCCTCCGGCAGCACGTCGACGACCGGTTCCGGGAGCGTGGCCATGTCGCCGGGCCGTGCCTCAGCCGCCGGCCACGACGCGGTCGCTGAAGTCGCCGGTCGCGGGGTCCTTGAGGATCAGCTTGTGCCGCCCATCGGGAAGGACTTCGCGCTTGATCACCACCTGGCCCTCATAGGTCTCCGGCGTCGCGGCGATCCGGTCCGTCGTCCCACCGCGCCAGTCGAGCGTCACGGGTTCCCAGGAACGGTTCTTCGCGGAACGGTACGCCGCATCCATGACCGCGTTGACCACGTACCCGTCGTAGAACGTCTCCTGCGGTGCCCGGCCGGTCTCCAGCGCGTCGAACATGTCGCTGAACATGTCGACGTACCCCAGCTCGGAGACCTCGTCGCCGACGGGGAACAGCCAACCGGCGCTCGTCTCGGCCTTCTCGGCGACGTATCCGCCGCCGCCGCCCGCGGTGAACATCTCGAACCCGGTGCGCAGGAAGTGGTTCATCCAGATGGTGCCGTGGGTCCCGGCGACCTCGTCGCGCAGGTCCATGCCGCCACGGAACGTCCAGCTGACCTCGAACTGCCCGATGGCGCCGGATTCGAACCGGATGAGCGCGACCGCGTTGTCCTCGTCGGCGATGGGGTGGACCAGCGTGTCGGTGTGGCACAGCACCTCGACCGGTCGGTTCCCCTTGCCGACGAAGTTGCGGATGATCTCGATGCAGTGGCACCCGAGGTCGATGATCGCGCCGCCGCCGGTCAGCCGCCCGTCCCAGAACCACGCGGAGTGCGGTCCCGGATGCGTCTCCCGGGAGCGGACCCACGTCACCTGGCCGATCGCCCCCGCCGCCACCGACGCGATCGCCTTGAGGGTCTTGGGCGTGTAGCACAGGTCCTCGAGATAGCCGGCGAAGACGCCGGCCTCCTCGACCATCCGGAGCATCCGGGCGGCCTCGTCGGCGGTCCGTCCCAGCGGCTTGGTGCAGAGCACGGCCTTGCCGGCCTTCGCCACGAGCTCGACCGCCTCCTCGTGCAGGAAGTTGGGGAGGGCGACGACCACCACGTCCGTATCGGGGTGGTTGACGGCGGCCGCCAGGTCCGTGGTGGACTCGGGGATGGACCAGCGCTCGCGGAAGGCCTCGCCGCGCGACGCGCTGCGCGAGTAGACGACGCGGACGTGATCGCGGCCGCGCTGTCCATGGAGGGTCATCGTGTAGAAGTCGCCGATGAGCCCCGTGCCGAGCATCGTGATCTGGTGCTGCTGCATCGCGCGGACCTCCTCGATCGTCGGACGACCCGATTGTATAGACATGCCGCGTCGCGGCGCCGGTCTCGGCGTCGCCCGGCTACGCCCCGTCGAGCGGGATCCGTCCCCCGTTGATGGCGGCGGCGTCCTCGGAGCAGAGATAGCGCATCGCCGCCGCGATCGCCTCGGGACTGGTCCCGCCCTCCCCGATCTTGCGGACCACGACGAGGTTGGCCGTGACCCCCGACCCGGCGACCTCGCGCGCGAGCGTCCGCATCAGCAGGTCCTGGGCGCCCTTGCCGACAGCGTAGGACGCCCCCTTCGGTGCCGGCGTGAGCGCGAACGGCGTGCTGACGGCCACGATCCGGCCCCAGCCCCGGGAGATCATGCCCGGCACGACCGCCTGGGCGACGTGGAGGGTGGTCCACAGGTGTTGGTCGAGCATCGAACGCATCTCCGCGATGTCGAGATCGACGATCGGGGTCCCGCCGGCCCAGCCGCCGACGACGTGCAGCCACGCATCGATCCGCTCGAACCGCTCGACCACGGCCTCGACCGCGGCCCGGGCGCCGCCCGCCTCGCCGAGATCGCCGACGCCGGGCGCCCATCGATCGTCTTCGAGGCCGAGATCGGTCGCCACCGTCGCGAGTCGCGCTCCGTCGGTCCCGACGAGGCCGAGTCGTGCGCCGTCGGCGGCGAACGCGGCCGCGATGACCCGACCGAGACCGCCCGTGGCGCCGGTGACGAGGACGACGGGATCGGCAGGAGCCATGCCCGAATCCTGCCACGACGCGATCCGATCGGCAGGGTCGGTCGTACCATCTCGTGACGATGGACTGGCGATCGACGCTCTCGAGGCGTGCCTTCCTGACCGACCTGGGTCGCGGCACCCTGGCGATCTCCGTGATCGGGGTCGCGGCGTGCGCCCCCGCGACGAGCGGATCGCCGTCGCCCTCGACCGTCAGCGCACCGGCCACGTCCGGCTCCACTCCGGAGCCCACGGCGGAGGCGTCCACCTCGCCGACGGCGCCATCTCCGTCCGGGGCGGGCGGGACCGCATGGGAGCGCGTCAACCTCGGGTTCGTGTCCGCCTACATCCTGGTCCGGGGCGGCGAGGCCGCCATCGTCGACACCGGTGTCTCTGGCAGCGACGGCGCGATCGGCGCATCGCTCGAGGCCGTCGGGCTGGCGTGGGACGCCGTCGGCCACGTGATCCTGACGCACATGCACCCCGACCATGCCGGTAGCGCGAGCGCCGTCCTCGAGCTTGCGGCCAGCGCGACCGGGTACGCCGGCGCCGAGGATCTCGCGGCGATCACCGCCCCGCGGGCGTTGACGGCCGTCGCGGACGGCGACTCGGTCTTCGGGCTTCGGATCGTCGCCACGCCGGGGCACACGGCCGGCCACATCGCCGTCCTCGACGAGCTCGGGTCACTCCTCGTCGCGGGTGACGCGCTGAACACCTCGAGTGGCACGCTGACCGGCTCGAGCCCGCAGTTCACCGCGGACCTCGTCGCCGCCAAGGCGTCGGTCGCGAAGATGGGCGCGCTGACGTTCGAGACGCTGCTCGTGGGCCACGGCGAGCCGATCCTGACCGGCGCCTCGGCGCAGGTCGCCGCCCTGGCCGCGGCCGGCTGAACCGTCCCGGCGCGGACCGGACGGGAGGGGCCGGACGGGAGGGAGTTGGGGTGGCCTATGGGGCTCGAACCCATAACCTGCGGATCCACATTCCGCTGCTCTGCCATTGAGCTAAGGCCACCGCGGCGCCGCATCCGGATGGTCGGGCATCGCGCGTGACCGGACGGGCCAGCGGAGTGTACCCGGAACCGCGCCGACGTCACGCGCCGCCGTCCTGGCCCATCGGTCGCAAGGCGCCTTGCGCTCGCGACCCAAGGGCGATTGACACGATTTCGCACGCCGTCGTAGCATCGCCGGACCGCATCCCGATCCTCCGGAGACCCCCTTGACGCACGCCCGGCCCCTGACCTTCGCCGCGTTCGCGCTCGTGTTCCTGGGTTGGGTCGGGGCCCTGGCGCCCGCGACCGTCCGCGCGGCCGAGGTCACCGATGCCCAGGCGCTGGCCGAGATCGACGAGTCCCGGTCGCTCATCGAGGACAGCGTCACGCTCTACGCGGCCGGTGACGCGACGGCCGCCTTCCAGGCGGCTCGAAGTGCCTATCTCGACCACTTCGAGGTCGTGGAGATCCCGCTGCGCGTCCGCGATGACACCCTCACGATCATCCTCGAGGAACACTTCGCGCGATTGCGGACCGCGATCGACCGCGGGGCTCCGCTCGACGAGGTCCGTGGTCTCGCCGCGGCGACCCAGCGCGGCCTCGACGACGTCGAGCGGACGCTCGCGTCGCCCGGCCTGGCCGCGCCGATGCTCGCGACGCTGTCGGCGTTCACGATCCTGTTCCGTGAGGGCCTCGAGGGCGTCCTCGTCGTGGCCAGCGTCCTGGGCTATCTCGAGGCGAGCCGGCACGGTGCGTACAAGTCGGCTGTGCTCCGGGGCGTCGCGGCCGCGCTCCTGACGTCGATCCTCGCGTTCGTGCTCGTTTCGGCGGTGCTGAACCTCGCGCCGGCCTACCGCGAGGTCATCGAAGCGGCGATGGCGGTCGGCGCCGTCGTGCTGCTGTTCTACGTGTCCTTCTGGATGATCTCGAGGCTGGACCAGCGACGCTGGATGGAGTTCGTCAAGGCCCGCGTCTGGGCCGCCGCAGCGACCGGGTCCTCCGTCGCGCTGTTCAGCCTCGGGTTCACGATCGTGTTCCGGGAGGGCCTCGAGACGGCGCTCTTCTACCAGGCGCTGCTGTCGTTCGCGCGCGGTCTCGAGGCGTATGTCGCCCTCGGGTTCGCCATCGCGATCGTGGTCCTCGGGATCGCGGCCTGGGTCATCATGCGGATGGGGCGCCAGATCCCGGTCAAGCGCTTCCTCCAGGTCGCGGTCACCCTCGTCATCGCGCTGTCGGTCGCCTTCGCCGGGAACGCGGTCCGCGCGCTCCAGCAGTCGGCGATCGTGCCGGTCACGTTCCTCGACGACCTGCCGCGACTGCCGATCTTCCTCGCCGACCTGACCGGATGGCATCCGACGCTGGAGACCATCGTCGCGCAGATCGCGCTGGCGCTCATCTACGCGGCCGGGGCGCTGTGGGTCTTCGTGATCGTGCCACGCCGGATCGCGGCGGCATCCCGCCTCGCGGAGACCTTCCGGCCGGCCGAGGGCGACACCGCCCGATAGGCGGGAACCCGTTCGCTATGCTCCGCGCATGGCGCAGAGCGACCGTGCCGGGCTGCCGGCCGACCCATCCACGCTCGTCGATGTCGACGCGCTGATCGGCGCGTACGTCGACCTCCGGCCCGATCCATCGGATCCCGCGCAGCGCGTCGCGTTCGGGACGTCCGGGCATCGCGGTTCGTCGTTCCGTGCCGCGTTCAACGAGGCGCACATCCTCGCGATCACCGAGGCGATCTGCCGCTATCGGCGCGCCCAGGGCTACGGCGGCCCCCTGTTCATCGGCAAGGACACGCACGCGCTCTCGGATCCGGCGCAGCGGACGGCCCTCGAGGTCCTCGTCGGGAACGGCGTCGACGTGCGGGTGGATGCCGCGGACGGCTACACGCCGACGCCGGCCGTGTCGCACGCGATCATCGTGGCCAACCGCGACCGTCCGCCAGGCGCGTCCCTGGCGGACGGCATCGTCGTGACGCCATCGCACAATCCGCCCGAGGACGGTGGCTTCAAGTACGACCCGCCGCACGGCGGGCCCGCCGACTCGGACGTCACGCGCTGGATCGAGGACGAGGCCAACCGGATCCTCGCGGCCTCGGGCAGCGACGGACTCGACGGCATCCGCCGGGTCTCGTTCGAGCAGGCGCGCGCTACCGCCACGGGCTACGACTTCCTCGGCGCCTACGTCGACGATCTGCCGTCGGTGATCGACATGGCGGCGATCGCGTCGTCGGGCCTGCGGCTCGGGGTGGATCCGATGGGCGGTGCATCGGTGGCGTATTGGGGCGAGATCGGACGCCGCCACGGGCTGGACCTGACCGTCACGAACGGATCGGTCGACCCGCGGTTCGGGTTCATGACCCTCGACTGGGACGGCCGGATCCGGATGGATCCGTCGTCGCCGTTCGCCATGGCGCGGCTGGTCGCGTTGCGCGACCGGTTCGACCTCGCGCTGGGCAACGACGCCGACGCCGACCGGCACGGGGTCGTCACGCCGGGTGCCGGGCTGCTGAACCCCAACCACGTGCTGTCGGCCGCGATCGAGTACCTGTTCGGCGGGGCGCGCGACTGGGGGAGCGAGGTCGGCGTCGGCAAGACGCTCGTGTCGTCGAGCATGATCGACCGGGTGGTCGCCGGGCTGGGTCGCCGTCTCGTCGAGGTGCCGGTCGGGTTCAAGTGGTTCGTCTCGGGCCTGGTCGACGGCTCGATCGGGTTCGGTGGCGAGGAGAGCGCCGGCGCCTCGTTCCTGCGCCGCGACGGGACCGTCTGGACCACCGACAAGGACGGGATCATCGCGGACCTGCTGGCGGCGGAGCTCACGGCGCGGACCGGGCGCGATCCGGGCCAGGCCTACGCGGCCCTGACGGAGCGGTACGGTGCGCCGTCCTATCGACGCGTGGATGCCCCGGCGTCGCCGGCGCAGAAGGCCGTGCTGGGCCGGCTCACGCCGGAGGCGGTGACGGCGACGAGCCTCGCCGGCGATCCCATCACCGCGATCCTCACGAGTGCGCCGGGGAACGGCGCCGCGATCGGTGGCCTCAAGGTGACGACGGACCACGGCTGGTTCGCCGCGCGACCGTCCGGCACCGAGAATGTCTACAAGGTCTACGCGGAGAGCTTCCGCGGCGACGACCACCTCGAGCGACTCATCGAGGAGGCACGGGCCCTCGTGAGCACCACCCTGGCGGCCGCCGGCACGTAACGGAGACCGGCGCGTCGCCGGGCCGTGCGCCGGGCCGGGGGTTGAGTCCCCCGTCGCCACTCCGCCAAATGGTCATCACATGACCGTTAGGCACGGACGGGGCCACGTAGGAGGCACGAATCCGCGGTCGGGCGGCCCCAGCGCCGCGATTCGTGCTTGGTTTGGCGTCGCTTCCTGTCCCCGCCGAGCGTGGGTTCCCCGGAGTCGCGCTCCGGCGGACGTGCGCGACCCGGGCATCGGCGCCGAACGGTCATGTCATGAGAATCTGGCGAAGTCGCGTGGCGAAGTCGCGTGGCGAAGTCGCGTGGCGACGTCCCGTGGGGGCGTCGGCTGGCCTGGGCGGGTGGGACGGGTAAGGCACGGGCGGCACACCCGCACGCCCGCGCACGCCAATGCACGCCCACGCACGCACCAACGCGCACGCACCGGTACCTGCGCAGCGTGGTACCGGGACCATCGCGCGGGGGACCTGGGCAACACGGATCCGTACGGTGAGGCCTCACCGGCTCCCCAGGCCGGGTATCGCCCATCGGAGCTCGAGCAGGCCGCATGTCCCACCGTCCGTCGCTCGCGGCGCATCGTCGACTCGCCCTCGTCGTCTCGCTGTGCGTGACCGCCACATCGGCGATCGCGCTCGCCATCCCGGCACCCACCGCCGCGTGGAGCGAGAACGCCTACTCGGGCGCGTCGGAGTCCGAGCTCGTCGCGCTCACGAACCAGAGCCGCGCCGCCGCCGGCCGCGCCTCGCTCAAGGTGTCCTCGACGCTGACGTCGATCGCCCGCTGGCGCAGCAAGGACATGATCAAGCGCGACTACTTCAGCCACTCCATCCCCGGGGTCGGCAACGTCTTCGACGTCCTCGACGACGAGGGCTACTGCTACCGGCTGGCGGGCGAGAACATCGGCTGGAATAACGAGGCGGATGACGTCGCGACGGCGCGCATCCACGCGCTGTTCATGGACTCCAGCAGCCATCGGTCGAACATCCTCGGCAAGTCCTGGGACGTCATCGGGATCGGCGCCTACCAGGGCTCGGATGGCAAGAAGATGTGGACCGTGCTCTTCGCGGACCGGGCCGGTTGCGGCTCTTCATCCCCGGCGACGCCGAAGCCGACACCGAAGCCGACACCGAAGCCGACGGCGAAACCGCAGCCCAAGCCGACCGACGAGCCGACACCGCGACCGACGCGCGCGCCGCGCCCGACGGCCGAGCCCACCGCGCCGACCGATGCACCCGAGGCGACCGTCGCGTCGACGCCATCGGCGACGGTCACGCCCGGCCCATCCGGGGCGCCGCCCGTCGCGGATCCCGAAGCCGGACGGTCCTTCCCACCGCCGGAGCCACTCCCCACGGACCTCGACGCGGTCGACGAGCCCGCCGGCCCGGAGGGCCCCGGCCCCGGGGACGGCGGGACCGACGACCATGGACAGCGGATCCTGCCGGCCGCCGACCCGCCCAGCCTCCTCGAGGCCATCGTCGGCGGCGTCTCCAGCCTGTTCTTCGGTGGGTGACGCGATGATCGTCACGTCCCGCGAGCCGGTCGTCGCACCACCCCTCGCCGATACCCCGCGTCCCGCGCCGCCGCCGATCCTCGAGGCCCGCGGGCTCGTCAAGTCCTACACGGTGGGTGACTCGATCGTGGAGGCCGTCCGCGGCGTCACCCTCGAGGTCGCTCCCGGCGAATTCGTGGCCCTGATGGGTCCGTCGGGTTCCGGCAAGTCGACCCTGCTCCAGCTCCTCGGCGGGCTGGACCAGCCGACGGCCGGCGAGGTCGTCCTCGACGGACAGGTGGTGAGTGCCCTGAAGGACGAGGCCGCGACGCGGCTGCGTCGGGACCGGACCGGGTTCGTGTTCCAGTCCTTCAACCTGATCCCGATGCTCGATGTCAAGGAGAACGTGGCCCTCCCGTTCACCATCGCCGGGGCGGACCCGTCGCGCGGCGAACTCCGCGACCGGATCCGCGACGTCCTCGCGCTGGTGGATCTGACCGCGAAGGCCGGCCACCGACCCGACCAGCTGTCGGCGGGTGAACAACAGCGCGTCGCGATCGCCCGGGCCCTCGTCACCCGCCCGGCCCTCCTCCTCGCCGATGAGCCCACCGGTAACCTCGACTACACCACCGGCTCCGAGATCCTCGACGCCCTCTGGCGGTCCAGCCAGGAGCGTGGCCAGACCGTCGTGCTCGTGACCCACGATTCGAAGGCGGCGGCCTATGCCGACCGCGTCCTCGTCATCGGGGACGGGCAGGTGCGCGACACGATCGTCCTCGGGCGCCGCGCCACACACGACGCGACGCCGCTCATCGCCCGGCTGGCGCAGCTGGGCCTGTAGGGCACCGGATGCGAGGCCTGGCCGGACTGGCCTGGCGCAGCCTTGTGGCACGCCGCTTGCGGACGGCGCTGACGGTCGGCGGCGTGATGCTCGGGGTGGCCGTGCTGGTCGCCGCCGTCATGACCAACGCCGGGATCGCGGCCTCGGCCGAGCGCACCGCCGCGTCCCTCGTGGGTCGCGCGGACCTGCGCGTCACGGCCTTCGGCGACGGCGGGCTCGGACCCGACACGGTCGCGGCGATCGCGTCCACGCCGGGCGTGGTCGTGGCGGCGCCCGTGCTGGAACGACGGACCTTCCTGGGCGCCGCCTCGACGAGCGGCGGCCTCCCGGCGGCCGTGACCGTGCTCGGGATCGATCCAGGCGCCGACGCCCGGCTCCACGACACGCATCTCGTTGCCGGGACCGGCCTGGTCGACGCGGCACGCGGCGCCGCCGTCGCGCTCATCACGGCGCGACTGGCCACGGCCGACGGTCTCGCCGTCGGGTCGACGTTGGTGATCCTGGGAGCCGGCGCTCCGGCCCGCGTGACGGTCGTCGGGATCATCGCCGGCGAGGGCCCGCTCGGTGCCGGGTTCGAGCGGACCGTGGTCGTGCCGCTGGCCGCGGCCCAGGCCGTCTTCGACGGGGTTGGCGTCCAGCGCGTCGACGTGGGTCTCCAGCCCGGGACGGATCCGGCGGCCGTCACGCGGGTGTTCGAGGCGCGCCTCCTCGCCGAGCCGTACGTGGTCATGACGCGGTCCGACCTCGCGACCTCCCTCCGAGCGTCCACCGCCGGTTTCACGGCCACCACCGCGCTCATCGCGGCCATCGCGCTGTTCGCGGCCGCGTTCCTGATCTTCAACACGCTGTCGATGACCGTCGCGGAGCGGACCCGGGACGTCGGCCTGCTCCGTGCCGTCGGGGCGACCAGGGGACAGGTGGTCCGCTACATGCTCTGGCAGGCGCTGCTGATCGGAACCGTCGGGTCGCTGCTCGGCCTCGGGCTCGGGATCCTGCTCGCGCGCGCCATCGCGGCGTCGCTCGCCACCATCGGCGACGTGCCGCTCGATGTCCCGGTACTCCCCGTCGACGGAGCGATCGTCGCCGTGCTGGTCGGGCTGAGCGTCACGGTCGCCGCCGCACTCGAACCGGCGCGGCGGGCGGCCCGGATCCCGCCGGTCGAGTCGCTCCGACGCGCCGTCGAGCCGCGATCGTCACGCGGCGCGCGTCTCCGCTGGCTCGTCCTCGTCTTCGCCGTGGTGGCCGTCGGCGGCCTGGCCGCGTGGCCTCGGGATGCGAGCGCGGCGTCCGCAGCGCGGGCCGCCATCGTGTACGGCTCGCTGCTCGGGCTGACGCTGCTCGTCCCTGTCCTCGTGCCGCTCCTCACGCGGGTCGCCGGTCTGCCGTTCCGTCTCCCGTTCCGACTCGACGAGCGTCTCGCTCGTGCCACGCTCGTTCGCGACCGTGGGCGCGCCGCGCTGACGGTCGGGGCGCTCGGTGTCGGGCTCGCGACCGTCGTCGCCCTCGGCGGCGTCGGTCAGAACGCGCGCTCAACGGCCAGCGCCTGGGTCGCCGACGTCGTCCCCGGCGACGTCCTCGTCACGTCGATCCGCCCCGTCACCTCCGAGGAGTCGATCGCGACCGATCTCGCCGCGGTGACCGGCGTCCGGTTCGCGAGTCCCATCGCCACGTTCGACCTCGCGATCGACGGGATCGCCAGCGACGGGGCCGCGATGGTCGGGGCCGACCTCGCGGCCGACGAGCGGCTCACGTTCACGGCCGGGGACCGAGCGTCCGCCCTCGCGGCGATCGATGCCGGAGGTGCCGCCATCGTCCCGCGCTCGCTCGCCGAGCGGCGCGGCCTCGCGATCGGCGATCGACTGGCGGCCGCCGCGATCGATGGCTCGACCGCCGCCCTCGAGATCGTCGGGATCGCGGAACGAACGATGCCCGGTCGCGCCGGCGAGGCCGTCATCATCGGCTGGGGCGAGGCGACCACGCGGTTCGGGGTTATCGGTGCCGACGCCTTCGCGGTCCGGTTCGAGTCCGGGAGCGCCGTCGCGGCGAGCCCCGCGTTCGAGGCGGTCGAGGCCGCCGCGGCCCTCGCGGCGCTCGAGGTCGTGCCGCTCGATCGCGTCGAGGGCGCCATCGATGATGCCCTCCTGCGGGTCTTCGGCTGGTTCGATGCCCTCGCGCTGATCGCGGTGATTGTGGCCGTCCTCGGGATCGCGAACACCCTCACCATGAGCGTCATGGAGCGGGTCCGTGAGATCGGCGTCCTGCGCGCAGCCGGGATGACGCGACACCAGGTCTGGCGATCGGTCGTCGTGGAAGCCGGGGTGATCGGCCTGGCCGGCGGGCTGGTCGGCATCGTCGGCGGCCTGCTCATCGGCGCGCTGATGATCGTCCTCGCCGGCGGACGGCTCAGCGTCGAGGATTCGATCCCGTGGTCGGCCGTCGCGCTGGCCCTGGCGCTCGGCGTGGCGCTCGCGATGCTGGCCGCGGCCTACCCGGCGCGGGTCGCCGCCCGGCTCTCGATCGTCACGGCGGTCGCCTACGAATAGGTTCCGCCCGCTTGAGGCCGGGTGCTAGACTCGCGCCGTCGGTCGCCGGACGGCCGGCCTGCGCCGTCGGTCGCTGGAACCGACTCCACCCACGGAGCCTCGATGACGATCGCCATCCCGAGACTCGACCGAAGCACCGCCGAGGAGCGCGGCATCACGCTCGCCGACTTCCTCGTTCCGATCCGGATCGGGGAGCGGACCGGCACGCGGGTCCGTCACATCGCGCTGATCGTGGCGGGCGCGCTGATCGTGGCGGTCTCCGCGCAGGTCGTCATCCCGACGACGCCGGTCCCGTTCACCGGCCAGACGTTCGGGGTCCTGCTGGTGGGGGGTGCCCTCGGGTTCCGGCGGGGCGCGCTCGCGCTCCTGCTCTACCTGGCGATCGGCCTGGCCGGTCTGCCCGTCTTCGCCGAGGGCTCGTTCGGGCTGGCCAAGCTCCAGGGTGCGTCCGGTGGCTACCTCGTCGGGTTCGTCGTCGCGGCGGCGGTCGTCGGACGGCTGGCCGAACTCGGCTGGGATCGCCGCATCGGTGGCGCGCTCGGAGCCATGCTCCTCGGGACCGCGATCATCTACGCGTTCGGGGTGCCGTGGCTCAAGATCGTGCTCGACTGGTCGTGGGCCCAGGCCGTCGCCGAGGGCATGACCAAGTTCCTGATCTGGGACCTGGCCAAGGTCGCGATCGCCGGCGCCCTGTTCCCGGTGGCCTGGTTCGCCATCGGCCGCCGCCCGGACGACCGCTAGGCGCTCCCTGGCCGGCCGGTCCGACATCGACGGGCGCCACGGGCTCTACGGACCCGATTCGGAGACCTGGCGGCTCAACCGCGAGGCCATGCTCTTGCTCGGGGCGGGACCGCGCGCCCTGCTGCTCCAGATCGCCCATCCATCGGTGGCCGCCGGTGTCGCCGACCACTCCGATTTCCGCGCCGATCCGTGGCGGCGGCTGGAGGGCACGCTGCGCAGCTTCCTGCGCATCGTCTACGGGTCAACGCCGGTCGCTCGCGCCGAGATCCGCCGGCTCCATGACCTGCATCTCACGATCACCGGACGCGGCTATGCAGCGACGGATCCCGACCTCTCGCTGTGGGTCCACGCCACGCTGATCGACTCGACGCTCGTCGCGTACGAGCGATGGCTGTCGCCGTTGCCCGCCGGGCGGCGGGCGGCGTTCTATGCCGAGACCCGGCCGATCGGACGCGCCTTCGGCATCCCGGACGCGCTGCTCCCGCCGGACCTCGAGGCGTTCGAGGCGTACCTGGCGCGGCAGATCGGCCCCGATGGCCCGGTCCAGGTGGGAGAGCTGGCGCGGGAACTGGCCGACGTGATCCTGCGGCCGCCGCTCCCCGGGCCGCTGGGTCGCCTGCCGGTCCCCACCGCGGCCTACGAGTGGACCCTCTGGCCGGCGATCGGGCTGTTGCCGTCGAGCATCCGTGAGGCGTACCGGTTCGCCTGGGCGTGGCCCCAACGGGCCGTCAGCGCCTGGCTCGTGGCCGGGTGGCAGGCCTGGCGCCCGATGCTCCCCGAGTCGTTCCGTCAGATGCCGCAGGCCCTGGCCGCGGACCAGCGGGTGGGGATCGACCCGGGCATCTGACCGCCGCCCGCCGACAGCTGACCGGCGCCCGCCGGGGCCGCCGCCGCATCGAGGTCGACCGACGGGAACCGGTCGCCGAACAACAGCGCATCGAGGTCCTTCGGTGTCCCGTCGTCGAGCGCCCGCAGCAGCGTCGCGTTCGTGCTCAGGCCGTGGCGGTGGTCGTCGATGTAGCCACGGAGTGCGGTCCAGAAGGCGCTCGAGCCCATGACCCGGCGGGCGTCGTCGAGCAGGTTCCCGCCCTGGATGTAGACCTTCTCGTAGTAGCAGCGGGCGGTGTACCGGTAGATCGAGCGGTCCAGTCGCCCGACCGGGCACCGGCTGCCGCGCTGCAGGCTGGTCACGTAGCGCGCCATGAAGTCGGCCGCCGCCTCGTCCGCGAAGGGTTGGCGGGCCTGGTCGTTCCCGACGAGACTGTAGAACCACTGGTGCGCGGTCTCGTGCGCCACGAGGTAGCGCAGGTTCGCGGTCGAGACGCCGGTCGGGATCCAGATCAGCCCCGGTGATTCCATCCCGTACGCGCCCGCCGACTGGACGACCTTGAACACGTCATACGGATACGGGCCGAGACGAGCCTCCAGCGCCGCGAGCGCATCCGCCGCCGCGTCGAGCAGGGCGCTGGCTGGGGCGCCAGACCGCGAATAGACCCGGACCACGGTGTCGCCGACCGTCCGCGACCTGGTGCGATAGTCCGTGGCCGCGGTCACCGTGAAGTCGCGGACGTTGCGCGCCTCGAATGTCTGCGTCCGCCCATCCGCGCTCTTCGACGTCCGGTCCCCCGAGGTGGCGAGGACCAGCGGGCGATCCGTCACCACCGTGACCGTCACGAGCCGAGACGACGGGGTCACGAACGGGTCGCCGTGGTTGGGTCGCTCGAACTTGGTCCGGCGGCTGACCCATGGCAGCCACCGATAGAGGTCGACGATCCCGTTCGCCTTGGCGAACAGCCAGTTCGACCCCGACAGCGAGGACCGGAGATCCGCCCCGAAGCGCACCCGGATGACCGTCGTCCCACCGATCGGCAGGACGCCGCCGAGCGGGACCGTGATCGTCTGGCCGCGCCGCGACGCCGGAACCGCGATGCCGTCGACCGTCACCGGGTCCAGCCGGATCGAGCCGAGCTTCGCGGCGATCGTGTTGAGCTCCACCCGGTCGATCCCGGCGCCGGACGTGTTGCGGATCGTCAGGTCGGCCCGGACGCGGATGCGCGCGTTCGCCCAGGAGAGCCGGAGTCGCGCGTCGTAGGTGGCGTCGAGCGCGAGGCTGGATCGCCCGACGCTGCCCGCCACGATGTCCCGCACGCCGACAGGAGACTCCGCGTGGGCGACGGGAACGGCGGCGGAGGGCCACGCGAGCGCGGCGACGGCGAGCACGACAGCGAGCAGGGGTCGCATCACCCGAATCCTACCCGTGCGCCCGTACACTGCCAGCCATGACCATCGGCCGGCTCATCGACGCCATCGGGAACCAGCTCCCCACGCTCCGCCTCCTGACCGAGTCCACGGACCGCGAGTCGTACCGGAACGACGAGACCGCCTACCTCGAAGGTGGCCTGCCGGGGGCCGTGGCGCTGCCCACGGAGACGGCCGAGGTGGCGGCCCTGGTGCGGCTGTGCGGGGAGTTCGGTGTCCCGATCGTGCCGCGTGGGGCCGGCTCCGGACTGTCCGGCGGTGCGGCCGGGATCGCCGACGGACTCACGATCGCCTTCACCGCGATGGATCGGATCCTCGAGATCGACACGGACAACCTCGTGGTCGTGGTCCAGCCCGGGGTCATCAACGCCCGGCTGAAGGAGGCGGTCGCGGCGCAGGGCCTCTTCTATCCGCCGGATCCGGCGTCCTACGAGATGTGCTCGATCGGCGGGAACCTCGGGACGAACGCGGGCGGGCTGTGCTGCGTCAAGTACGGGCAGACCCGCGATTCGGCGCTATCGCTCGAGGTCGTCATGGCCGACGGGTCGGTCATCCGCACTGGCGGCCGCAACATCAAGGACGTCGCCGGCTACTCGCTGATGCACCTGCTGATCGGGAGCCAGGGGACGCTCGGGATCATCACCGAGGCGACCCTTCGATTGCGACCCACGCCGCCGCCACGATCCACGATGCTCGCGTTCTTCCCGACCCTCGACGGGGCCGGCGAAGCCGTCAGCGCGATGGCCGCGGCCGGACTCGCACCGGTGACGCTCGAGTTGCTCGACCGGTACACGATCGGTGCCGTCGACGACATGTACGGCCTCGGGCTGGACCGCACGGCGGCGGCCATGCTCATGGTGGAGTCGGACATGCCGGGGAGTGCCGCGGCGGACGAGCTCGCCCGCGCCGAGGTGGCCTGTCAGGGTGCCGGCGCCACGCTGACGGTCCGCTCGCAGGACGCCGCCGAGGCCGACCTGCTCCGCCAGGCTCGCCGTGGCGCCCACTACGCCCTGGAGAAGATCGGCGACGTCAAGATGGAGGACATCGGCGTCCCGCGTTCGCGTGTCCCGGACATGCTGCGGGCGGTCGAAGCGATCGGGCAGAAGCATGGCGTGCGGATCGGGGCATTCGGGCATGCGGGCGACGGGAACCTCCACCCGGACCTCGTCTTCGAGCGCGGCGACCCGCGGGCCCGGGAGCTGACCGAGGCCATCCAGCACGACCTCTACGAAGCGGCCCTGTCGATGGGCGGGACGGTCACCGGTGAGCACGGGATCGGGCTCGCGCGTCGGGACTGGCTGGAACGCCAGCGCGGCCCCGACGCCGTTCGCTTCATGCGCGCCATCAAGGACGCCCTCGATCCGCACGGGATCCTGAACCCGGGCCGCGTCCTCTAGCGTCGCGATCGGTCCCGCGGTCCAGGCCGCCGGCCGACTCGAGTCATCCATCCGCGTCGACCCTGCGTACCCGGGTCGACCAGCCGAGTCCCCAGACCCGGCACGGAACGCCCGATCCGCCCAGCGGACGGGCCCGATGGAGGACCGCCCATGGCCGAGCGCACCCCGTAGACGCGTGCGCGCCAGACGCGCCACTCCCTTGACCCGTCCAGGGCTCGAAACGTGCCCACCCCAGCCTTTGGAGGCAACCAGCTTCATGCGTTCTCCCAAGAAGTTCATCGGCGCGGCCGGAGCGCTCGCGATGGCGGGCGTCATCGCCACCGTCGGCGCCGGTCCGCTCCTCGTCGGCGCGGCCGACCACCTCGACTCGCCGCTCGTCAAGACCGACGCGCGGCTCGACATCACGGACATCTACGCCTTCCGGGCCAGCCCGTCGAAGACCGCGATCGTCCTCAACGTCAACCCCCTGACCTCCCCGGCCGACGCCGAGTCCGCCCGGTTCCGTCAGGGCGCGCTGTACGAGATCAAGATCGACACGGACGGCGACGCCCGTGCCGACATCGCGTACCGGATCAAGTTCAACGACCTTCGCCAGTTCGGCGACGGCACGAACAACCAGTCGTTCCGCATCCTGCGCGCGACCGGTGCCGCGGCCGAGCGCAGCGAATGGTCGGGCAACCTCGTCGCGACGGGCAAGACCAGCCGCTATGACGGCACGGTCCGGATCGCCGACGTCGACGGTGGCGGCAAGGCCTTCGCCGGTCCCCGCGACGATCCGTTCTTCTTCGACCTCGTCGGCTTCCAGCACCTCAAGTCGCGCCTGCTCAACGGGCAGCTCGACCTGGGCACGGCGGGCGACACCGCCAACTGCGATCTCGACGATGACGACACCGACGCCAACCTGTTGAGCTGCTTCACCGGCACCGACACGTTCGCCGGGACCAACGTCAGCAGCATCGTCCTCAAGCTGCCGAACGCCAAGCTCGGCGGCACCGGCAACACGGTCGGCATCTGGGCCACCACCTCGATGGTCAAGGACGCGGGCTACCAGCGGATCGACCGCATGGGTCGCCCGGCCATCAACACGGTCTTCAACATCACCGACGGCGAGAAGGATCTGACGAACCTGCTCGACCCGAAGGATGATCGATCGTCCATGAAGGACACCACGGTCGCGGTCCTCAACGCCTTCGGCGCGGTCCTGACCAACGCCGGCGCGACCCCGTACACCCCCGCTGAGGTGAACGGTCTCGCCAAGGTCCTGCTCCCGGACACGCTGACCATCAAGCTCGGCGACTCCGCCGGGTTCCTGAACGGTCGAAAGCTGGCCGATGACGTCATCAACGCGGAGTTCTCCCTCGTCACGAAGGGGAACGTCACGAGCGACGGCGTCGACGCCAACGACGTGCCGTTCATGAGCAGCTTCCCGTACCTCGCCGCCCCGCACTGAGCGGTCGCGCCGAGTCACCTGCCTGGGATCGAGCCGTCGGCTCGGTCCCAGGCCCTTCACCTCAGCCACCGACGACGACCAGGGACGACGACCACATGACCACCAGCACGATCCGCCCGCACCGGCCGCTCATGACCCGCCTCGTGGCCATCATCGCGATGATGCTCGTCGTCGTGGTTGCCAGCCAGGTGGTCGTTCGCCTGACGCCGACGACCCCCACGATCCAGGCACCGGCGGTCCCGTTCACGCCGACCGTCGGCGACCTCGATGCGGGTTCGCTCGGGTCCGGCACCGGCACCGGCGACGGCGCGGGCGCGGGGCTGAACGGTTCCGCCGATCTCGCCCGGATTCGGGCCAACGTCGAGTTCTGGGCCGAGCGCGTCCGTCGCAACCCTGACGATTTCGTCAGCTCCAACCGGCTCGGTATCGCCGAGATCGACCTCGCGCGGGCGACCGGCGATGTCACGGCCTACCTCCGCGCCGAGGCGGCCTTCGCGACCACCCTGCAGCGCGATCCCACCAACGCCGCGGCCCTCGGCTACCGCGGCAGCGTCCTCGTCTCGCTCCATCGATTCGCCGATGCGGCCGCCCAGGCGCGGGCCGTGCTCGAGCGCCGGCCCGACGACCCGGTCGCGCTCGCCACGCTGGGTGACGCCTCGCTCGAGATCGGCGACATCGAGACGGCACGATCCGCGTACGGACGCGTGCACGTGATCGCCGGTTCGGCGGCCACCGAGGTTCGGCTCGGGCACCTCGCCTTCGTGACCGGCGACACCGTCGCCGCCATCGAACATGCCCGGGCCGCCGTCAGCGCCGCGGCCGAGGAAGGCGCCGAGGGCGAGCGAGCGGCGTTCTACGCCTACCAGCTCGCCGACGTCCTCATCTCGACCGGCGACCGCGCCGGTGCCGAGGCGGCCTACCGCCAGACCCTCGCGGCTGACCCCGGGTCCTTCCTCGCGCACAGCGGTCTCGCCCGGGTCGCGGCCGCGAACGGCGACCTGGACCTCGCGATCGACGAGCTGAGCGCCGCGATCGCGATCGTCCCGCAGCCGGAGTTCCTGGCTCGCCGTGGTGACCTCTACACGCTGCGAGGTGGTGCCGATGACGCGAAGCGCGCCACGGCGGACTTCGACACGATCGAGGCCATCGCCCTCCTCGCCGGCGAAGCCGCCGGCGTGTACGACCGCACGCTCGTCCTGTATCTCGCGAACCACGGCCTGGACCCGGAGCGAGCGGTCCGACTGGCCGAAGCCGAACTCGCCGTCCGCCAGGACGTCTTCGGGTATGACGCGGCCGCGTGGGCGATGCTGGCCGCCGGTCGAGCCGCCGAGGCGGACGCGCTCATGGCCAAGGCCCTGGCGTTCGGCACCCGCGACGCGAAGCTGCTGTACCACGCCGGCATGATCGACGCGTCCCTCGGTCGCACCGAGAGCGCCCGGTCCAACCTCCAGGCGGCTCTCGACCTCGACGCCAGCTTCGATCCGCTCCAAGTGCGGACGGCGATGGAGACGCTCGCCGCCCTGCCGTAGGTCGCCGCGTCGCCGCATCGCGGTCCCACGCCGCTCGCCGAGGCGGTATCATCCGCCGCACATGCATGCACATCTGTTCAGTACATCTGTGCGTCCTCGGTGAGCGACCTGGCGCTGCTCGTCCGCGCGAGTCGGCTGTACTACGAGCTGGGCGAGACCCAGAACGCCATCGCGGAGCAGCTCGGCGTCACGCGGCCGCAGGTCTCGCGGCTGCTGAAGCGGGCCCGCGCCGAGGGGATCGTCGAGATCCGCATCATCGATCGGGTCACCGCCGAATCGCCCGCCGCCGACGCCCTTCGGCGCAGCTACGGTCTCGATGCGGTCCACCTCGCGCCGACGATCGCCGGCCCGGAGGAGCTGACCCGGCGGATGGTCGGCCGGCTCGCGGCGCAGGTCCTCGCCGCCGCGGTCCGGAGCGGGGCGACGGTCGGGGTGGGGGACGGTGCCACGATCTCCGCGGTCGCCGACGGCCTCGACGAGACCGCCACGCCGGTCGCGGCCACGGTGGTCCCGCTCGCCGGTGGCTACTGGGACCCCGGGGCGGAGCGCGAGCCGTTCCGCCGGATCGCCGATGCGCTCGGGGCGCAGGTCCACGGGCTGATGGCGCCGGGGCTCGTCGATGACGCCGCCACGCGGACGGCGCTGATCGCGCATGCCGGGGTTCGCGCCATCCTCGAGCTCTGGGATCGGCTCGACGTCGCGCTGTTCGGGATCGGCGGGCGGAGCTGGGGCGCGTCCTCTGTCGGCCAGGCGGTCGTTCGCCAGCTCGACGCCGCGGAAGCGGTCGGGGAGATCCTCATCGCCCCGTTCGACCTCGATGGCGCCTTCGTCTGCCCGGAGCTGCGCCAGCGGGTCATCGCGTTCGATGCCCGTGCGCTGGGTCGCGTGCCGGCGTCGATCGGCGTCGCGGCGGGGGAGGGCAAGGTCCGGCCGGTGCTCGGCGCGCTTCGGGCGGGCGTGGTGCGAACGCTGGTCACGGATGTCGAAACGGCGGAGGCCGTCGTCGCGCTCGACGCGGTCACGCTCGGATGAGCGCGTCCGCCCGGGTGGCCACGACCCCGGCCTTCCTCGGCATCGACCTGGGGACCGCCGAGGTCAAGGCCGGGCTGATCGGGCTCGACGGGGCGCTGCTCGCCATCGCGCGCTCGCCGCACGACCTGACCGTGGGCCACGGGTCGGGCTGGGCGGAGCAGGATCCCGGCGGATGGTGGTCGGCGGTGGTGGGAGCCGTCCGCGCGCTCCGTCCCGAGTCGCCGGTCGAGGTCGTGGGGATCGGCGTCGACGGGCACGGTCCGACCCTCGTTCCCGTCGACGACCGTGGCGAGGCCACGCGTCCCGCGATCACGTTCCTGGACGCGCGATCCGCGGCCGAGCTCGAGCGCTTGGAGTCCGTCACCGGTCTGCGCGGCTGGGCCCTGGGTCCGCTCCCGGCGGCGCTGTGGCTGGAACGCCATGAACCCGCGACCGCGGCCGCGACCCGCTGGTATCTGGCCACCTGGGAGTGGCTGGCGTTCCGGCTGACCGGCGAAGCGGCGGCGCCGCTGGTGGCCGGGCAGGCGGACCCGGACCTGGCGGCGATCGCGAGCGCGACCGGCCTCCACGTCGACCGACGGCCGCCGCCGAGCGCGATGGGATCGGTCGTCGGCACGCTCACGGACGCCGCCGCGGACGCGCTCGGCCTCCGGCCCGGGATCCCGGTCGCGGGCGGCACGAACGACGCCTTCGCGAGCTATCTCGGCGCCGGCCTGCTGGGCCCCGGTGATGCCTACGATCCGGGCGGATCCGCGGGTGGCTTCGGCGTCTACTGGGACGCACCGGTGGAGGTGCCGGGCGCCTTCGTCACGCCCGCGCCACTCCCCGGTCGCTACAGCGTGGGCGCCGCGATGGCTTCGACCGGACGCGCCCTGGACTGGTACCGGGACAGCATCCTGGGCACCACGATCAGCACCGAGGCGCTCATCGCCGAGGCTGCCTCGGTGTCAGCCGGCGCGGACGGGCTGGTCTTCCTGCCGTACCTGGCCGGCGAGCGGTCGCCCTTGTGGGATCCGTCCGCGCGCGGGGTCTTCGCGGGTCTCACGCTCACGCATACCCGCGCGCACCTGGCGCGGGCGATCCTGGAGGCCTCGGCGCTCGCGATCCGGCACGTCGCGGCCCCGATGCTCGCGGCCGGCGTGCGCGTGGACGCGATGCGTGCCTGCGGTGGCCCTGCGCGAAGCGAGATCTGGAACGCGATCAAGGCGGACGTGACCGGTTTCCCGGTCCTCGTCCCGTCCGTGCTCGAGACCGCCGTCCTCGGGTCGGCGATCACGGCGGCGACGGCCATCGGCGCGCAGCCCGACATCGAGACCGCCGTCGCTGCCATGACCCACGTCGACCGGCGACTCGAACCCCGCCCCGAGCATGCCGAGACGTATGACCGATTGTTCGCGGCCTACGCCGCGCTCTACCCGGCCACGGCGCCGATCCTGCGCGACCTGACCGATGGCGCGGGGCCGGCGTGAGCGGCGAGCTCGCGCTCACCGACGTGGCGGTCTCGTTCCGGACCGTCGACGGCCGCGAGCACCCGGCCCTCGCCGGCGTGGATCTCGAGGTCCCGGGCGGCGGGATCGTGGCGCTCATCGGTCCCAACGGATGTGGCAAGTCCACGCTGCTGCGGGTCATCGCCGGGCTGCTCCCCGTCGACCGCGGCACGGTCACCCTGGACGGCGAGGTGCTGCACGGGCCGGACCCGCGCGTCGGCCTCGTCTTCCAGGAGCCACGGTTGCTGCCGTGGCGGACGGCCGCCGCGAACATCACGTACCCCCTGGAACTCGCGGGCTGGCCAGCGTCGCGGCGCGCCGCGCGACTGGACGACGTGGCCGATCTCGTCCGCCTCGAGACGGCGGCCCTGCGCGCGGTCCCCTCGACGTTGTCGGGCGGGACGCAGCAGCGGGTCGCGCTGGCGCGGGCGCTCGCGCTCGAGCCCGAGGTGCTGCTGCTCGACGAGCCGTTCAGCGCGCTCGACGCGCTGACCCGCGAACGCTTCGACCTCGAGCTGCTCCGGCTCGGCGAACGCGCGGCGGCGACGATCGTGATGGTCACGCACTCGATCCCCGAAGCGATCCTCGTCGCCGACCGCGTGGTGGTCATGTCGGCTCGCCCGGGTCGGATCGTGGCCGATATCGCGGTGGACGAGGCGCGGCCCCGGTCCATCGAGACGCTCGACGGCGCGATCGCGTCATCGACGGCGGCCGAGATCCGCTCGCACCTCGAGCTCGCGTCGTGACGCGCTCGACCGTGCTCCCGGTGCTCGGGGTGTTCGTCCTGTTCGTCGCCGGGTGGAAGGCGCTCGTGGTGGCCGCGGGGATCCCGTCGTTCATCCTGCCGCCGCCGGAAGCCGTCGCGGCCCGGTTCGTCACGGCCTGGGCGGACGGCACGATCGCCCCGCATTTCGCCGCCACGCTGGGCGAGGTCGCGCTCGGGTTCGTCATCGGCGCCGGGTCGGCGGTCGTCATCGGGTATGCGCTCGCGCGCAGCTCGCTGGTGGAGCGGGTGCTGTCGCCATATCTGGTCGCGGCCCAGGCCACCCCGATCCTCACGCTCGCCCCACTGATCGCGCTGTGGTTCGGGCCCGGGCTCCTCGGCAAGGTCCTGATCTGTGCCGTGATCGTCTTCTTCCCGGTGGCGATCGCCACGATGGTCGGGATCCGGGCCGTGGATGCGCGGCTGCTCGAACTCGGCCGCGCGCTGCGAGCGACGCGTCGCCAGGTGCTGACCACCCTCGAGATCCCGGCCGCGCTGCCGAGCATCCTCGGTGGACTCCGCGTCGGCGTCACGCTCGCGGTCGTCGGCGCCATCGTCGGGGAGTGGGCCGGTGCCGATCGCGGTCTCGGGTTGCTCATCAATCTCGCGCGCGGGTCGTTGTTCGACTACCCGCTGATGTTCGCCACGATCCTGACGATCGCGCTGCTCGGGATCGTGCTGTACGCCCTCGTCGTCCTCGTCGAGCGCCGGCTGGTCGGCGTCCGATGACCCCTCGATCCAGTCCGGAGGTTCCCGTGTCGTCGCGTGTCCGTGCATCCGTCGTCGGTCTCATCGTCGGCGCGCTCGTCGCCGCGTGTTCGAGTGGCGTCCCGTCGTCGTCGCCATCGAGCGCAGCGCCGTCGTCGTCGCCATCGAGCGTCGTGCCCGTCGCGCTGAACGTGGGTCTCGGGTTCATCCCGAGCGTCCAGTTCGCCCCGTTCTACCTCGCGCAGCAGGCGGGCTATTACGCCGATGCCGGGCTGGACGTCACGTTCCAGAACAAGATCGACCCGGATCTCGTCACGCTCGTGGGCCAGGGCAGCATCGACGTGGGCATGAGCGACGGGACCAGCGTCATCCCCGCGGTCAGCCAGGGGATCCCGATCCGGTACGTGGCCACCGTCTACGGCCGGTTCCCGTCGATCGTGTTCGCGAAGGCCTCGTCGGGCATCGCGACCGCCGCCGATCTCGAGGGCCGGACCCTCGGCATCCCGGGCAAGTACGGCTCGTCCTGGATCATGCTCCAGGCACTGCTCGCGTCGGCCGGGCTCACGCCGGACGACCTGACCGTCGTCGAGTACCCGGACTTCAGCCAGGGTGGCGCGGTGGCCCAGGGTGCCGTGGAAGCCGCGACGGGGTTTGCCAACAACGAGCCCGTCCAGCTGGAGCTTGCCGGCGAGGCGGTCAACATCCTGCGCATCGACGCCATCACCCCGCTCCCGGGCCCGGGCCTGATCGCCGGGGTCGAGACGCTCACGACCAAGCGCGACGCGATCGCGGCGTTCGTCGGCGCCACGCTGCGCGCCATGACCGAGATCACCGCCGACCCCGAGAAAGGCCTCGACGCGGCGATCGCCGTCGTGCCTGAGCTAGCCTCGGCTCGCGAGGCCCAGGCGGCCATCCTCGCGGCGACCATCGAGTCGTGGTCCGGGTCGGCGCAGGCGGCGGGTGGGCTGGGCGCGCTGGACACCGACGGCTGGCAAGCCTCGATCGCGTTCATGACCGAGCTCGGGCTCGTCCCGAACCCGGTGACCATCGACGACCTGCTCGATCCCGGGCTGCTGACGCGCGGCGGTTGACGAGCCGTGCCCCGGTGACCCCCGATGTCCGGCCGAGCGCGGCTCGCCGGTCCTGGTGGCTGCGCGAGGCGCTCGCGGCCGAGGCGCTCGCCGACCCCGGCCTGGCGAGTGCCGCTCCACCGCTGATCGGGACGAGCACGGCCGACGTCGTCGTGCTCG
Source organism: uncultured Anaerolineaceae bacterium (assembly GCA_964393345.1). GTDB lineage: Bacteria > Chloroflexota > Limnocylindria > Limnocylindrales > CSP1-4 > SPCO01. The sequence continues at coordinate 29,702 of CAYMTJ010000024.1, forward strand.
GTGGCGGCTATACGGGACTTTGGACCGCGCTGCGCGTCACCGAGCGGGCGCCGGGCGCCCGCGTGATCCTGCTCGACGCCGACATCTGCGGCGGCGGGCCGTCCGGGCGCAACGGCGGGTTCGTCACCGGCTGGTGGGACGAGCTCCCGACCCTCACCGAGCGCCACGGCGCCGCGGGGGCGCTGGCCGCCTGCCGGGCGATGGATGCCGCGGTCGACGAGATCGGACGGTGGTGCCGGGAGCACGGCGTGGACGCCTGGTACACGAAGGCCGGCGCGCTGACCGCGAGCGCGGCGCCGGCACAGGACGGCAAGGGGATGGCCGCGGTGGAGGCGTGCCGGGTCGTCGGGGAGGGGCAGCGGCTCCAGGCGCTGAGCGCGGACGACGTTCAAGCCCGCGTGGCGTCGCCGGTCTTGCGGGGCGGCGTCTTCATGCCCGGTGCCGCCACGGTCCAGCCCGCGACCCTGGCACGTGGCCTGCGTCGCGTGGCCCTCGAGCGCGGGGTGGTGATCCACGAGGGGACCCGCGTCACCGAGATCGACGGCGAGCGACCCGGCTGGCTGGGGCGCCTGGGGGTCGACGGACGGCGGGCGGCGCCGTCCCGCTCCGGTCGACCGGTCCGGGTGATCACGGCCTCGACGGCGGGCGCCGGGGAGGTGCTGGCCGGAGCGGCCGTCGTGGCGCTCAACGCCTGGGCGGCGGCCTGGCCGTCGTTCGGGCGTCGGCTGGTGACATGGTCGTCGTACATCGCCCTGACCGAGCCGATCCCCGGGCACCTGGCCGAGATCGGCTGGACCGGGGGCGAGGGCCTCGCCGATGCGCGCTTCACGCTGCACTACCTGCGCACCACGCCGGATGGCCGGATCGCCATCGGGGGCGGCGGCGGCCGGGCCGGGTTCGGTGGTCGGATCGGACGGCCGTTCACCGACGACGCCGGATCCGCCGCGCGCGCGGCCGCGGGTCTGCGGCGGCTGTTCCCGTCGATGGCAGATGTCCGCATCGTGGACTCCTGGGGCGGTCCGATCGACATCGCCGCCGACCACCTGCCGATGATCGGGACCCTCGCGGGCGGGCGACCCATCCACTATGCCCACGGCTACTCCGGCAATGGGGTCGGTCCGTCCGTCGTGGCCGGACGGCTGCTGGCGGGACTCGCGCTCGGCGAGACGCCGGCGACCGACGACATCCTCGCGCCGGCGGCCCTGCTCTCGCCGCGGCACGGACCGCGCCCCTTTCCGCCCGAACCGTTCCGGTACGCCGGTGCCCGACTCATCCGCGAGGCCATCGTGCGGCGCGAGGAGGCCGAGGAGCGCGGCGAGCCCGTCAACCCGCTCCTTCGCGAAGTCACGCGGATCCCGCGCCGGATGGGGTATCACCTCTCGCCGGACTGATCCGGTCCCGCCGCTCGATGGCGTCCCGGGTCGAGCGCGGGTCGCGGGCCGCGGGGCCGCGTCGGGTGGTGCTTCCTGTCAACACCCGGACCGGGCAGGGATCGCCCGACTGGAGTACACTCAGGCCTCCCCCCACGCGCTGCGTGCCCAGCCGTCGACGTGCAGGAGACCCCGTTGAATAGCCGCCCGCCCCTCAAGCCCGCCACCCCCGCCGTCGAGCCGTTCAAGCACGTCATCGACGAGTACAAGCACCGCGATCAGACGATCACGTGCACCTGTGGCTGGCACGGCAGCTCCGCGACGATCGACCGCGGCGGCTCCGAGTGGACGGCGCACCTCTTCGAGGTTCGCGGCAAGAAGCGCTGACCCCGATGGCCGCCGCGAGCGGCCGAGTCGACCGACGAACCGTCGACCACCGGATGCCCTGGGGCCCGGTGGTCGCTTCACGTCCGGCGACTCGGCCCGTGCCGGCGACCCGGCCCGTGCCGGCGACTCGGCCCGTGCCGGCGACTCGGCCCGTGCCGGCGACTCGGCCCGTGCCGGCGCCGTGCGCCCTGCTAGCCTTCCCGGCGTGACCGCCGCCGCCGCGCCCGAGACCCTGCCGCAAGCGCCCCCGTTCGTCCTGCGTGCACGGCTGTTGACCCCGCTCGACGCCGGGGGATCGCGCCACGAGTCGGACGGCCTCATCGTCATGGATGCCGCGGGCCGGATCGCGTTCGCCGGACCCGCCAGCGAACGGCCGGACGAGGCCGCGCGCGCCGTCGACCTGCGGCCGTTCGTGCTGCTCCCCGGGATGGTCGATACGCACGCGCACCTGCCCCAGCTCCCGAACGCCGGGCTGGGTGCCGGCCTGGACCTGCTCACGTGGCTGGACCGCTACATCTTCCCGCTCGAGCGCGGGTTCGACGCGACCGAGGCCGCGCGCCTGGCGCCCCTCGCGTGGCGCGCCTTCGCCGCTGCCGGCACGACGACGGCGCTCGTCTACGGCGCGGTCTACGAAGCCAGCCTCGATGCGACATTCGCGGCCGCCGAGGCCCACGGGATCCGCGCGGTCATCGGGAAGGTGATGATGGACCGGATCACCTACGACGCGACGATCGACCCCTCGACGATCCTCGAGCGGACCCTCCGCGAGAGCGCCGACCTCATCGACCGATGGCATGGCCGCGACGACGGCCGCCTCCGATACGCGGTCACGCCGCGGTTCGCCGTGTCCTGCACGGCCGACCTGCTGCGGGAGTCGGCCGCGCTCGCCGCGCGGACTGGGGCCTACTGGCAGACGCATGTGTCCGAGGATCGCGGTGAGATCGCCGAGGTCGCCCGCCTCTTTCCCAAGGCCCGTGACTACGTCGACGTCTACGACCGCGCCGGCGGTCTCGGCGAGCGCACGGTCCTGGCCCACGCGGTGCACCTGTCGGATCGCGAGCTGGGGCGACTCGTGGAGACCGGGACGCGGGTGTCGCATTGCCCGGTGTCGAACCTCTTCCTCGCCTCGGGGATCATGCCGCTCGGGCGCTATCTCGACGCTGGGCTGCGCGTCGGACTCGGCTCCGACGTCGCCGGCGGGCCGGAGCTCTCGATGTTCGCGACGATGCGCGTCGGGGCCTACGCGCGAAACGCGCTCGAGGTGGCCGGGGGCGCGGCGCCGCGCTCGGACCGCGATGCGACCGCGATGACGCCCATGGACTGGATCCGGCTCGGCTCGCTCGGTGGTGCGCAGGTGCTCGGCATCGACGACCTCATCGGGTCGCTCGAGGTCGGCAAGGAGGCGGACGTCATCGCGATCGACCCCTCGTACCTGGTCCCGGTCCCGGGGATGGACGATGCCGACCCCGACGATCTGGCGAGTCGCCTGATCTTCCGGTCGCACCCGGACATGGTCCGTGCCGCCTGGGTCCGCGGCCGCCGCCTCGACGGCCCGGCGTCGCGGGTCGCGGGTCGATCCTCCGGAGATGGCGTCCTGGATGGCTGATCACGCGGACCTGCTGATCACCGGGGGGACCCTCGTCGATGGCACTGGCGCACCCGGGCGCCCGGGGAGCGTCGTCGTCGACGGGGAGCGCCTGCGGCTGCTCGATCCGGACGCGGCCGAGCCGAGCCACGTCGGTCGTCGCATCGATGCCACCGGCAAGGTCGTCGCGCCCGGGTTCATCGACCTGCATAGCCACGGCGGCCTCGTCATCCTCGAGGACCCGCGCCACGAGCCCAAGGTGCGCCAGGGCGTCACGACCGAGGTCGTGGGCGTCGACGGCAACAGCTTCGCGCCGTTCGTGCGCGCCGCGGACCTTGCGGCGTTCGTGGAATTCGATGGCGGCCTCGACGGCCCGCTGTTCCTCGACCCGGACGGGTTCCGTGGCGGATCGGGGTTCGATTGGTCCGATGTCGCGAGCTATCTCGCCCTCTACGACGGGGCGGTCAGCGTCAACATCGCCACGCTGGTGGGCAACAGCGCGCTCCGGATCGCGGCGCTGGGGTGGGATGCGCTCCCGGCCGACGGCGCGGCCATCGATCGGATGCGGGCGCAGCTCCGCGACGCGATGGCGGAAGGGGCCGTGGGGCTGTCATCCGGCCTCGACTATCCGCCGGGGTCGTTCGCGACCACCGAGGAGCTGACCGCGCTCGCCGAGGAGGCTGGTCGCGCCGGCGGCTTCTACCACACGCATGTGCGCTACCAGCTCGGCGACAGGTATCTCGACCCGTTCCGTGAGGCCATCGACATCGGCCGCGTGTCGGGCGCGCCGGCGCATCTGACGCACTTCTATCACCGCGAGAGCGCCCCGGGACCGGCGGGTCCGCTGCTCGACCTGGTCGATGGCGCGCGAGCCAATGGCCTCGACGTGACCTTCGATACCTACCCGTCGGAATGGGCGAGCACCCGTCTCACGATCCAGTTGCCGGGCTGGGTCCAGGCGGGTGGCCCGGCCAAGCTCAAGGAGCGGCTCGCGGATCGATCGGTCCGGGACCGGCTGCGCGCCGAGTTCGCGGTCCGCGGCGCGACCCTCACGGGTCCGTCGGGCTGGGCCGACATCCGGCTCGGCGGGTTCCGTCGTCGGGACCTGCTGCGCTGGGAGTCGCGGACCCTGGCCGAGGTGATGAGCGAGATGGGGGTCGATGCGGTGGACGCCATCTGCGACCTGCTCCTCGCCGAGGATCTCGGCGTGAATCAGGTCACGAGCGGGCCGTGGGCCGAGACGCTACGGCCGTTCGTGGCCCACCCCGCGGGGATGGTCGGGACGGATTCGACCTTCGTCGGTCGCAAGCCGTCGCCCCGGACGTACGGTTCCTACCCTCGGATCCTGGGACAGTTCGTGCGCGACGAGACCCTGCTCTCGATGGAGGAGGCCATCCGCAAGATGACCGGTGCCGCCGCGGCACGGCTCGGGTTGCGGGAACGGGGTCTGCTACGGAACGGGATGCTGGCCGACATCGTGGTCTTCGATCCGGCGACCGTCCGCTCGAACGCTACCTACGACGACCCGCGCCGGTTCCCCGACGGCATCGAGCACGTGATCGTCAACGGGGTGATCGTCGTGGATGGGGGCGTGCATACCGGCGCGACGCCGGGACGCGGGATCCGCCTGGGCCGGGACTAGGACACCCGGCGAACCGGGGCCGGGCGAACCGGGGCATGGTCCGCCGGGCCCCGCCCTCGTCGAGCCGTGCCGGGCTGATCGAGCCGTGCCGGGCTGATCGGGCCATGCCGGGCTGGGCCGTGCCGGGCTTGGGCCACGCCGGGCCGTGCCTCGTCGAGCCTCGGTCGTTTGCGCCGGGTGCACACAACGAGGCAGACGGCGCCCCGGATCGGCGACTGCGCCCGGGTTTCGTGCTCCCCATGCACGATTCGAGCGAATCGGGGCGGTATCGCGTCGATCTTTGCGTGAGGAGCAAAGGATGAGCCGTCAGACCGCCGATCACGTCCGTTGTGTGCACCGGGCGCACGCGGGACCGGATTCGTGCACCGGGGGCACGAGACGGGCAAGAGCGGTGATCGGCCTCAGCCCCCGGCCCCGGCACAGCCCCGCCAAGCCGAAGACCCTACGAGCTGAACGCCGCCTCGGGTCCCTGGTCCGCGCCGCCGCCGCTCCCCGTTGGGGAACCTCCGGCTGACGCGTGCCGCGCCGACCGACGGAGCTCGGCATACATGCGATCCGTCGCCATCGCCTCGGCATCGACGAGGGACCCATCGTTCGTGGAGCTGGCCCACCCGACGGCCAGCCGCAGCGCGACCGCCCCGGACTCGAGCCACAGATCGCACGCAGTTCGGATCCGCTCGACGTAGTTGATCGCCAGGACCTCGTCGGTCTCCGGCATCAGGATGGCGAACCGGCCCGTGGCCAGTCGCGCGATGTGATCGGCCTCGCGCGTCCCGCGGCGCAGCGTGTCGGCCACGGCGGGCACGATCCGGTCGACCGACGCGGGACCGAGACGCGACGCCAGCCGCTCCAGCCCCTCGATCTCGATGAGGACCACGGTCGCGGGCCGGTGATAGCGCCGGATGCGGGCCTCTTCATCAGCGATGATCCGCGACCATGCTGCCGGAACGAGCAGCCCCGTCAGCGGATCGGTCGCGGTGTCGGACGACGAGGACGATGCCTGGCGCTCCATCATGGGCGGCGGTGTCGGCATCCCACTGCCGGGCCGCGGCATCGTGACCGCCGAGGCAGAGAAGCCCGCCCCACCGACCGCGCTACCGGCGTTGGCCGCCCCGCTCGAACCTCCCGTCCCGGAGAACCCAGGCCCGGGACCCGCCGGTCCGCTGACCGCGGGTGGCGCCGATCGCTGGCGCCGCTTCTGGAGTTGCGTCCAGATGAGCGCGATGAACACGACGAGGATATCGGCGATGAGGACCGCGGCGAGGATCGCCAGCAGCGTGTCCTGACTCAGTTGCATGGTCCGCTCAGACTCCTCATCGAGGATCGTGACGACGCGCGAGGCGGTCCGCACGGGGCAGACCAGGAGCGCTCGCCTATACGTTGAGCCTTCCCCGAGCCCGCCGGTATAGGACGTAAGTAGGACGGCTAGGTGGTGACCTTTGGCACCGCGGGGTGATGTCCGGTGCGGTCCGGTGGGATCTGGTGCAGACCCGCCCCGCGTTCCCTCCCGATGGTACGCTCAGCCTCCGAGGAGGGTCGTCAGCTGCCCATGACGTCACGCACCGAGACCGCGGACGCACTCATCGTCCGGCCCGGCACCACCACGCCCGGTCGCGCTCGACCGGCGGCACCGCTGCGACGCGAGGGCCCGGCCAAACTGACCGGTGCGGCGCTGTACGCGGACGACATCGTCGTGCCCGGTGCCTGGTACGGCGCGACCATCCGCTCGGCCCACGCACGCGCCCGCTTCGATGGGCTCACCCAGGACCCCGGGTTCGACTGGTCCTCGGTCGTCCTCGTGACCGCGGCGGACATCCCGGGCGACAACATCGTGGCCTCGATCAAGTCGGACCAGCCGATCCTCGTGCCCATCGGCGGCGAGATCATGCATCACGCCGAACCGCTCGCCCTGATCGCCGCCCCGGATCGGGCCACGCTCCGTGCCGCGCGCCAGGCGATCCGCGTCGACGCGACGCCCGGGCGCGCCATCTTCGACCCACTCGATTCCGACCACGTCTTCGCGACCTACGAGATCGGGTCCGGCGACATCGACGGCGCCATGGCCGCCGCCGACCTCGTCCTCGAAGGCGAATACCGCGTCGGTCACCAGGAGCAGCTCTACATCGAGAACAACGCGATGATCGCGACGCCGCGTGACGACGGCGGCGTGGCCGTGACGGGGTCGCTCCAGTGCCCGTACTACGTCCACGGCGCGCTGAAGCGCGGCCTCGGGCTCAGCGACACGCAGGCGCAGGTGATCCAGGCCGAGACCGGCGGCGGGTTCGGCGGCAAGGAGGAGTTCCCGTCGGTCATCGCGCTGCACGCCGCCCTGCTCGCACGCAAGGCGGAGCGACCGGTCCGGATGATCTACGACCGGCACGAGGACATCGCCGCCACCACCAAGCGCCACCCGGCGATCGTGCGGCACCGGACCGGCGTGACATCGGACGGCCGGCTGCTCGCGCAGGACATCGAGGTCGTGATGGACGGCGGCGCCTACTGCACGCTCACGCCCGTCGTGCTGAGCCGGGGCGCGATCCATGCCGGTGGCCCATACCGCTGCCCGAACGTTCGGATCCGCGCCACCGCGACGCGGACCAACACGCCGCCCAACGGTGCGTTCCGCGGGTTCGGGGCGCCGCAGGTGGAGTTCGCGACCGAGACGCACCTCAACCAGATCGCCGAACGGCTCGGGATCAGCCCGCTGGAGATCCGTCGACGGAACGTGTACCGGCTCGGGGACAGCACGCCCACCGGCCAGGTCCTCCGCGAGAGCGTGGCGGGCGAGGAGGTCCTCGAGCGGGCCGCCGAGGCCGCCGAATTCGAGCGGATCCGCCTGGTCACGGCCCGTGAGCGCGTGGGACGACAGGGATCCGGGACCATCCCGGGGTCGCCGCTGCGGACGGAGCGGCAGCGCGTCGCGAGCGGGATCGGCCTTGCCCTCGCCTGGCACGGGGCCGGCTTCACGGGTTCGGGCGAGGTCAAGCTCGCGTCGGTCGTGTCACTGGAGCTCACCGCCGAGGGCCGGATCCGGATCCTCACCGGGTCCACCGAGATGGGCCAGGGGACCAAGACGATCTTCCCGCAGCTCGTCGCGGACGCCCTCGAGGTCCCGGTCGATCACGTGGACATCGCGCCTCAGGACACGGCGTTCGTGCCGGACAGCGGTCCGACCGTCGCCTCGCGGACCGCCATGGTCGTCGGCGGGATGCTCATCAAGGCGGCCCGGAAGCTGCGCGCGGCGGTCGAGGCCACCTCCGGCGGCGCCTTCGCCGCGACCTATCGCGACCATGCCAGGGCGAACGGTGCGCTCCGCATCGACGAGCGGTTCGAGCCCTACCCGGACATCCACTTCGATGACGACACATATCGTGGCGACGCGTACCCGGCGTTCGGCTGGGCCGCCTGCGTCGCGCGCGTCGACGTCGATCTCGACACGGGCGAGGTCCACGTCCGGGATGTGGTGGCCGCCGATGACATCGGTGCCGTCATCCACCCGGTCCTCGCCGAGGGGCAGGTGGAGGGCGGCACGCTCCAGGCCGTCGGCTACGCCACGATCGAGGAGATCAAGCTGCGCGACGGCCGATACCTCAATGACCGGCTGGCCACGTACATCATCCCCACCGCGCTCGACGCCCCGCGGATCAGCACGATCCTCGTGGAGGCCCCGTTCTCGGGGGCGCCGCACGGGGCCAAGGGCGTCGGGGAATTGCCGATGGACGTGGGGGCCCCGGCCGTGGTCGCGGCCATCGCCGACGCGACGGGCGTCTGGATCGGTGACCTGCCCGCGAGCCCGGAGCGGATCCTGGCGGCGATCGCCGGGCGCCCCGAGATGGCGCCGCCGCGACCCGGGGCATCGATCCCCGCCGAGTCGGGCCCGGAACGGCGGCCGGCGGCATGACCGCCTATACCTTCACCGTGAACGCCGCCCGCGTCGACGTGGACGTGCCCGGGATGCGCCGGCTCCTGGACGTCCTGCGCGAGGACCTCGCGCTGACCGGGACCAAGGAGGGGTGCGGCGAGGGCGAGTGTGGCGCCTGCACGGTGCTCATCGACGGCGCGCCGGTCGATGCCTGTCTCGTCCCCGTCTGCCAGGTGGGTGGGGCGGACGTCCGCACGGTGGAGGGCCTCGCGCCCGGTCCGGAGACGCTCGATGCTCTGCAGCGCGCGTTCCTCGAGGCCGGCGGCGCCCAGTGCGGCATCTGCACGCCGGGGATGCTGATGGCGGCCCGCGCCTATCTGGACGCCGGCGGCGGCCCGGACGAGGACGACATCCGCGAAGCCATCGCCGGCAACCTGTGCCGGTGCACGGGGTACACCAAGATCATCGACGCCATCGCGATGGCCGCAGGAGCGACGACATGACGCACGACGCGGACCGCGTGGCCATCCGGGCGAACGGGCAGACCCCGCCGCCGTCCGGGAAGACGACGCGCGACGATGGCGGCGAGCCCATCGACTCGGCCGACGACGAGGTCCCGACGGCCGCGTTCACGCCGACGCAGCTGACCGTCGGCTTCGGCATCCTGGCGGCCCTCATCCTGCTGCTGGTCCGGCGGCGACGCGGGAAGCCCTGAGCGTGCCGATCGAACCACCCGTCGTCAGCCCGCGCACGCTCGCCGACGCCTACGCCGCGGTCGCGCCAGATGCCACCGGCACCGTCCGCCCGATCGCGGGTGGCACCGATCTCATGGTCGCGCTGACCGGGGAGCTCGGCGAACCTCCGGCACGGGTCGTGGACCTGTGGGGGATCGATGACCTGCGCGGCATCACGCTCGACGGCCAGGGGATCGCGCTGGGTGCCTTGACCACGTACACCGACATCCGCCGCTCCCCGTTGTGTCGCGAACACCTGCCGGCGCTCGTGGAGGCCGCCGCGACGATCGGCGCGGCCCAGATCCAGAACCGCGGCACGATCGGCGGGAACGCCGCCAATGCGTCCCCCGCGGGCGACACCCTCCCGGTCCTCCTCGCGATGGACGCGGACCTCATCCTCGGCTCGGTGCGGGGGGAGCGAGCCGTCCCGGCCGCCGCGTTCTGGACCGGGTATCGCGTCACGGCGCTCGCGCCGGACGAGCTCATCGTGCGCATCCGCTTCCCGTTCGCCCCCGGCCGCGAGGTCCGGTTCCGCAAGGTCGGGACGCGCCGCGCCCAGTCGATCAGCAAGGTCGTCATGGCCATCGCCTACCGCGACGGGGCACTGACCGGGACGTGGTCCGACGTGCGCGTCGCGCTCGGGTCCGTGGCGGCCACCCCGATCCGTGCCTCAGCCACGGAGGCGATCCTCGAGGGTCGTCAGCCGACGCCCGAGACCGCGGACCGTGCCGCCGAGACGCTCGCCGGCGAGCTGCAGCCCATCGACGACGTCCGCTCGACCGCCGAGTATCGCCGGGTGGTCGCCGCGCGCGTGCTCCATCGGCTCATCCGCGACGCCGGCGGCTGGTGACCGGATCGGGGAGCCGCGCGGCCGGACGCGTCGAGGATCCCGTGCCGCTGTTCGAAGGCGCGACCGCGTTCCTCGCCCGACTCGCGGCGGCGAACCTGCCACAGGACGATCCCGATCGGTACTTCGCGGCCGCGCGCGCCATCGCCCAGGCGATGCCCGAACCCGAGCAGATCGAGCTGATCGACGCGCACCCCAGGCTTGGCGCCCCGGCGGACACCGTGTCCGCCATGTCGTTCCGCGAGCAGGGCTACGACCACCCCCCGGTCGATGATCTCGGCGCGACGTTCGATCGGCTCAACGAGGCGTACGAGGCCCGGTTCGGCTTCCGGTACTGCGTGTTCGTGGCCGGCCGACCGCGCGCCGCGCTGCTGCCCGGGCTGGAGGCAGCGCTGGCCGCGACGGACCGCGACGCCGAGCGACGACGGGCGCTCGACGCGGTCATCGACATCGCCGCGGACCGGCATGGCAGACTGACGAGCCAGCCGAAGGAGTCGCGCCGGTGATCGAACTCGGGCCCAATCGCTACGGCAAGGCCGCCATCCGGATCGTGCGCGTGGGGCGCGGCGTCACCCCGCATCGGCTGCGCGACATCACGGTGGCCATCGCCCTCGACGGCGACTTCGAGGCGGCCCACACCGACGGCGACAACACGAACGTCGTCGCGACCGACACGATGAAGAACACCGCGTACGCCTTTGCCGCGGACCACCTCGCGGGCTCGATCGAGCACTACGCGACCGCGCTGGGGCAGCACTTCCTGGGGGAGGCGGCGGTCGGGCGCGCGACCGTCAACGTCCGGGAGCACGCCTGGCATCCGGTCGACATCGGCGGTCGACCCGCGCCGGACGCCTTCGCCCGATCGGGCGAAGGCACGCGGGTCACGACCGTGTCCACGAGCGGCCAGGGCGTCGTGGTGGAGTCCGGGGTCGAGGACCTCGTCGTGATGAAGACCACGCGGTCGGGGTTCAGCGGGTTCCCGCGGGATCGCTACACGACGCTCGCCGAGACGGACGACCGGATCATGGCCACCAGGCTCACCGCGATCTGGCGCTACGGGGCGCCCGGCCTCGAGTACGACGAGACCTGGCACGCGATCCGCGCGACGATGCTCGAGGTCTTCGCGGACCACGACAGCGCGTCGGTGCAGGCGTCGATCTGGATCATGGGCCGCGCGATGCTCGAGCGGCACGAGGAGCTCGAGGAGATCCGCTTCGCGCTCCCCAACCTGCACCACTGGCCGGCGGACCTGTCGCCGTTCGGGATGGCCAACGACAAGCTCGTGTACGTGGCGACGAGCGAACCCCACGGGCTGATCGAGGCGACGGTCCGACGCAGCGAGGTCGAGTGATGGACATCGATGGCGTGGTCGTGACCGGCGCGGCCGTCCCGGGCTCGGACCGGATCCTGACCCCCGACGCCCTCGCGTTCGTGGCCGATCTCCAGCGGCGCTTCGGTCCCGTGCGGCTCGACCTCCTGCGGCGTCGGCAGGATCGCCAGGCCGAGATCGATGCCGGCGTCCGCCCGGACTTCCTGCTCGCGACCGCGCACATCCGCGACGACGACACCTGGCGCGTGGCGCCGGCCCCGACGGACTTCGACGACCGGCGGGTGGAGATCACGGGGCCCGCCGAGCCGAAGATGATGATCAACGCGCTCAACTCGGGTGCGCGCGTGTTCATGGCCGACATCGAGGATTCGCTGTCGCCGACGTGGGCCAACGTCGTCGGCGCCCAGGCCGCCATCGCCGATGCGACGCGCGGGACGCTCACGTTCGCGTCGCCCGAGGGCAAGGCGTATCGGCTCAACGAGACGCGCGCCACGCTGTGCGTGCGGCCGCG
>CAYMTJ010000025.1:0-9825 GCA_964393345.1 uncultured Anaerolineaceae bacterium
GAAGGCCGGGATCGTGGGGATCATCGGGCCCAACGGCGCGGGCAAGACGACGCTGTTCCGGATGATCGTCGGCGAGGAACAGCCCGACGGCGGGTCGATCCGGATCGGCGACACGGTGCAACTCGCGTACGTGGACCAGAGCCGCGACGACCTCCGGGCGGATGCGACCGTGTACGAGGAGATCTCGGGCGGCGACGAGATCATCAAGGTCGGGACGCGCGAGTTGCCGGCGCGGGCGTACGTGTCGTCGTTCAACTTCCGGGGCACGGATCAGCAGAAGCCGGTCGGGGCGCTCTCTGGCGGGGAGCGGAACCGGGTGCATCTCGCCAAGCTGTTGCGATCCGGCGGGAACGTGCTCCTGCTCGACGAGCCGACGAACGATCTCGACGTGGATACGCTGCGGGCGCTCGAGGCGGGGCTGGAATCGTTCCCGGGCTGCGTCGTGGTCATCAGCCACGATCGCTGGTTCTTGGACCGCATCGCCACGCACGTGCTCGCCTTCGAAGGCGACAGCCAGGTCCGCTGGTTCGAGGGCAACTTCACCGAGTACGAGGAGTTCCGGCACCGCGAGCTCGGGACGGCGGCCGACCAGCCGCACCGGATCAAGTACAAGCGCCTCGCTGGGTAGGGTGCTGGCGCCGCCGGCGCGGCGGGTCGACGGCACGTATGCACTGTTCATGGCGGGCGTGCATCACCTTTCGTATGCCCGTCGACTGCATCAATTCGGGGCGACCGGGAACGCCGATCTGGTGCATGCGCTCGACCCGCGTCGATGCCCGATCGCGGCGACCAGGCTCAAGAACCGGTCGTGGCAACCCCATCGGTCGCCATGTTGGAGGCGACCTCCCCGATGATCCGGGCGAGGTCGGCCGGGCGCGACCACATCGGCCAGTGGCTGGTCGGGAGGTCGATCCAGGCCAGGTCGCGGAGCTCCGGGATGCCGGCGAGGAACGCCCAGTCCGGATGTTCCTGCGCATACCGCTGGTAGTCCGCCGCCGAGTAGCCGGTGGCGACGATCGTCGAGGGGATGTCGCGTCGGGCATCGTTCGTGAAGGTGTACTGCCCACGGACGACCCCACCGGGGACTGGCACGGCGCGCTCACGGAACGTCGCGAGCTGCGCCTCGGTGAGGCCTTCGAGGTTCTCCTCCCCCGACACCTCGTCCCAGACCAGCGGCTTGTCGCCCTCCAGCGACGCATCGAGCGGCGGCTTCCCCGGGGCCGTGTCGACATACACCAACGCCGCGATCCGGTCCGGGACGCGGTCGCTCGCCGCGTACCCGCTGAACCCGGACGCGCTGTGCACCACGAGCACGACCGGTCGAGCCGCCGCCTGGACCGCGTCGAGGATCGCCTCGACGTGGTCGTCGAACGTGATCGACGACCGATCCTCGTCGACCGACGCCTGCCCGGGCAGCGTGATCGCGGTGACGTCGTGGCCAGCGCCTCTGAGCAGCGCGGCGACCTCGTCCCAGGCCCAGGCGCCAAGCCAGAATCCGGGGACGAGGATGATCGGGGCGGTGGTCATGGTCGTTGCTCCCTGGTGCGCTCGGGCTTGATGGTCGGCGACTCGAAGTCGATCCGCATGACGACTCGGCGGACCGTCGGGTGGGCGATCTGCTCGAACCCGGCGGCCTCGAACATGCTCCGCGTGCCGACGTGCGTCTCGCCCCAGGTGATCTCGACGCCCGGCTCGGTGATCATCGGGTACGCCTCCAGCGCCCGAGCACCACGATCACGGGCGAACGCGACGGTGGCGCGAGCCAGGGCGCGGGTGATGCCGCGACGCCGGAACCCGGCGCGGGTCACGAAGCAGGTGACAGCCCAGACGGTCGAGTCGTGGGGGTCCTCGCCGCGCTTGCGGAGGATGACGCGCTGTTCCGGCAGCTTCGGATAGGCCGCGCGCGGCTCGACGGCGCACCAGCCCACGGGCTCGCCATCGAGATAGGCGACCAGACCGCTCGTGGACCGGGCGCTCGGGTAGCCACAGTGGGTCTCCTGGTGGAGTCGCTCCATGCGCTCGGCGAGCGTCGGTTCGGTCCAGCCGTGGGGTCCGATCTTGAACCGCTGGCACTGGCACTTCGCCGGGTAGCCGCGCACACCGAAGATCGCGAGGATGTCGTCGCGAGACGCCTCGTTCGCCGGGACGATGTCGAGGGCCTCCGCCGCGATCGACGGACCGACGGCGGGCGGCGATCCACGGTCATCGGGGGATGCCCGTCGCGTCACGGGCACGCGACTCCGGCATCGCCGTCGACCTCGAGCGTGCGGACGGCTAGATGCGCGGCGCGGTGTCGAATCGCGATCGCCACTTAGGTCATCGCGGCGAGTTCGCGCTCGACCTCGGTGAACGTCGCCTCGAGGCGCTCGGACAGTTCGGCGATGTGGCTCTCGTCGAAGACGAGCGGCGGGTACAGGCTGATGATGTCGCCGCGCGCGCCGTCGGCCATCCCGCTGCCGGGATACGTGACCACGCCGTTCCGCAGACCCGCATCGCGGATCCGCGCCCCGAATCGCATGGCCGGTGGGAACGGCTCGGCCGTCTCGCGGTCGGCGACGAACTCGATCCCGGCCATGAACCCGCTGACACGGACATCCCCGACGAACGAGTGCTCGCGCAGGCGGTCGAGGGCCGCCCGGAAGGCCGGCTCCAGGCGCACGACGTTGTCGATCAACCGCTCGCGCTCCCAGATGGCCAGGACCGCACCGGCCGCGGCCGTCGCGATCGGGTTCCCGCCGAACGTGAAGATGTGCTCGAACGCGGTACCGGCCTCGGCGAACGCCGCGCGGATCCCCGCGCGGACCGCCACGGCACCGAGGGGAGCGTACCCACCGCTGATGCCCTTGCCCATCACGAGCAGGTCGGGGACGACATCCCAATGGTCGAGCGCGAACGTGCGCCCGGTCCGCCCGAACCCGGTGACGACCTCGTCCGCGATCAGCAGGACGCCGTGGCGGTCACAGATCTCGCGGATGCGCGGCCAGTAGTCGTCCTGCGGACGAAGCGCCCCGCCGACCGAGGCGACGATGGGTTCGGCGATGAACGCGGCGACCCGCTCGGGTCCGGCGGCCACGATCGCGGCTTCCAGTTCCTCGGCCGCCGGCCGGCCACAATCCGGGTGCGCCCCCGGCCACGGACAGCGGAAGCAGTACGGGGCGCGGATGTGTGGCGTATCGGCGAGGAGCGGTTCGTAGACGCGGCGGCGCAGCCTCGACCCGCCGACCGTGAGACCCCACAACGTGGCGCCGTGGTAGCCGTTCCAGCGCGAGATGAAGGTGGATCTCTCCGGTTCGCCGCGCAGGACGTGGTACTGGCGGGCCATCTTCAGGGCGACCTCGACGGCCTCCGACCCGCCCGAGGTGAAGTGGACGAAGTCGAGGTCTCCCGGGGTCAGTCGCGCGATGTTCGCGGCGAGCCGCGATGCGGGCTCGTTGCCGAAGATGTTGGAGACGGCATAGGGCAGACGCGCGGCCTGTTCGGTGATCGCGGCCACGACCTCGTCGCGGCCGTAGCCGACGGTGGCGACCCCGATCCCCGCGATCGCATCGAGGTGGCGCCGCCCGTCGGTGTCCCACACGTACACGCCGTCCGCCCGATCGAGGATCGGATAGGCGCGGCTGGGGTCGAGGGTGAAGAGGGCGCCGGCGTCCGAGGTGGGGGTCACGTCGCTCACGTCAGGTGATTCCGGAAGATCGCGGTGGTCCCCGAGGATCGCGCGCCCGTCGTCCTGATCGTCAACCCGATCCTCCGTCTCCGCGTGCCGGCGCGTCGTCGACACGACGGCGCCCGGTGTGAAGCGAGAGTGTAGTGGTGGAGGACCTTGCTCGATCCCCGCGGCGGGTGACGCGAGGCGTCGAACCGTCATGTCGCTCGGCGATCCCGGTCGATCGCCGTTTGACGACACGGAACGTGGACCAGCCTCGTGCCAGGTGTCTGTCACGACCGGTGCACTCGCGCACCAGTTCATCCGATCTCGCCGGCACACAGAGGGCGACGCCGCCGCGCGCGACCTGGTCAGATATGCACCAGATTCGCCGTCGGAGCGGCTCGACTCCGCGCATGCCCGTCGACTGCATAGGAGAGTGGGCTGCGGGCTCCTCAGGCGACCGGCGCCGAGGGGCCTGAGGCCGGCCCTCGCCCTGCAAGCGCACGGCGTGGATCACACGTCGACGGGCCTGACGAGGACGGGGCCGCGGTGCCCACGCGGCCCCCAGAACCACCAGCGTATGCAGTCGACGGGCATACCGAAGCCGGGGGGCGTCTCAGGCGCCGATTCGGTGCATAACGGGCGGCCGGCTGGAAGCACTGGTCCCGCCTGAACGGTCGGCGCCTCGTCGGGCTCTACCGGGTCTGGCGGATGATCTCGAGGATCTCTTCCCCGTAGGACGCGACCTTCTGAGGTCCGATGCCCTTGATCCGCGCCAGGCCCGCATTGCTGATGGGCTTGATCTCGGCGATGGCCGCCAGGGTCTGGTCGTGGAACACGATGTAGGGCGGCACCGCGTCGCGACGGGCACGGGACGTGCGCCAGGCACGGAGCGCGGCCATCACGGGATCGTCGTTCGCCGGATCCTCGCCGGCCGACGCCACGGAACGAACCGAGCGGCGGGCTGCCTGCTCCGCCTCGAACCGGTCCGGCAGCTGCACCACCCGCTGGGCGGGTCGCGGCCGCAGGTCGGCCAGGAACCGACTGGGATCGCGACGGGTGGTTCGCCCGCGCGACTCGCGCTCCGCGGCCCACGACAGGAGCAGGTGCTCCCGCGCCCTCGTGATCCCCACATACAGGAGCCGACGCTCTTCCTCGAGCAGGTCGTCGTCCTTCAACGCCCCGCGCACCGGCAGCGACCCGTCCTCGAGCATCGGCATCGCCACCGCGTCCCATTCGA
This sequence comes from uncultured Anaerolineaceae bacterium, assembly GCA_964393345.1. GTDB lineage: Bacteria > Chloroflexota > Limnocylindria > Limnocylindrales > CSP1-4 > SPCO01. The sequence goes on from CAYMTJ010000025.1 coordinate 4,887, forward strand.
GCCCCTTGGCCCGATGGAACGTCAGCAGGTTCACGCCCTCGGCCGACCCGGCCGCCTCGTCCTTGCGTCGTCGGTCCAGTTCTGCGAGGTAGGCGGCGGCATCGAGACCGCCGTCGCCGCCGAGCTGGGTCGAAAGGATGTCGATGAGCGTGTCGAGGGCCGCCGCCCGCTCGCGCGCCTCCTCGCCGCCTCGGCCTTCGGCGGCGTTGGCTGAACCCGTCGATCCGCCTGCCCCGCCGGCGTCGTCGCCGTCGTATCCGAGCTCCTTCGCCCAGAGCGCGCGAACGGCGCCCCGCAAGGCCGGACCGGTCGCCGCCAGGGCACCTGCCGCGGCCGCGCGACGGACGAGATCGATCGCGCCCTTGACGTCGGGCCGGTCGTAGAAGCGCAGGCCGCGGACCTGGTAGGCGATCCCGGCATGGGTCAGCGCGGCCTCGATGGGCACGATCTGCGCGTTCATCCGCACCAGGACGGCGATCTCGGCGGCGGGCGTGCCGTCGGCGAGGCGCTGGCGGATCCAGGCCACCAGCGCGGCCAGTTCCCCGGCTTCGGTGTTGTGGCGGACGATCTGCGGCTCCGGGCCGGACGGCCGGGTGGTCTCGAGGTGCTTGGTCCGTCCGGCCGATGCCAGCAGGCGGTTGGCGAGCGTCAGCACTTCGGGCGATGAGCGGTAGTTCTCGCTCAGCGTCACCACCCGGGTGCCGGTATGCCGTTCCGCAAAGCTCGTCAGATATTCGCTGCTGGCCCCCGTGAACGTGTAGATCGTCTGATCCTCGTCCCCCACCACGGCCACGTCGCGCCGATCCCCCAGCCACAGCTCGAGCAGCCGCTCCTGGAGCTGGTTCGTGTCCTGGTATTCATCGACGCTGAACCAGGACTTGCGCGCATGGACGGTCTCGGCGGCCTCGGCGTCGTGCTCGAGCAGCTCCACGGTCTCGACGAGGAGATCATCGAAGTCGATCCGACCGGCACGCGTCCGGGCCCGCTCGTAGCCGGCGAAGAGGCGGACGAAGAGATCGACGGGGATCGGCGATTCGCGGGCCACGGAACGGGCGCCCGCCTCGTAACTCGTCGGCGTCAGGCGCCGGCTCTTCGCCCACTCGATCTCGCTCGCGAGATCCTTCGCCGGCGTGAACTTGTAGTGCCCCGGCAATCCCCGAACGAGCGGCACGAGCAGCGGCAGCTTCGAGTCGATGATCGCGGGCAACGGCTGGCCGTCATGCCGCGACGGCCAGAAGTGCCTCAGCTGGTTCAGCGCATGGGCATGGAACGTGCGTGCCGTGACCCCGGGGAGTCCCAGGTCGCGAAGCCGCTCCACCATCTCGGTCGCGGCCTTGTCCGTGAACGTCACCACCAGCGCCTGGTCCGCGGCCACGTACCCGGTCCGGATCGCGTATGCCGTCCGCCGGCTGATGACGCGGGTCTTGCCGGTCCCCGCCCCGGCGAGGATCGCGACCGGTCCCTCCACCGCGAGGACGGCCTCCCGCTGCGACTCGTTCAGGTCGTCGAGGAGGCGCTCTGGATCGCGTACCGGCACCCGACCAGTCTAGGCGCTTCGGCTCACCGCCCCATCACCGTCCCACCGCCGCGCGCCGGGTCAGACCGGATCGCGCGCGAAGACCTCGTCGAGGGCCCGGTCCAGCTCGTCGGCCATCGGCATCGGCTCGCTTCGACGCCGGACCAGCAGGGCGTGCCGGCCCGCGACCGGCGCGTCGCGACGCAATCGCCAGCGCACCATCGCCAACCCGCCGGACGGGACCAGCCACCCGGATTCGCCGGCCCGGTCCGTCGCTCCGGCCAGGTCCGCGGCACCCCGCGCGCCAGCCGACCACGCGTCCCGCACCCAGTCGAGGTCCCCGGTCAGGTCCTCGAGCCGTTCCCAGAGCGCCTGGTCCTGGTCCCGCCCCAGGACCGCCGCGGCCGACGGCGTCAGATCCACGATGCGCCGGTCGTCGTCGAGGATCACGATCGGCGGCCCGGACGCGAGCGGCAGCCGCGGCGCGATCTCGACGGCATCGAAGATCTCCACCCGCGCCGAGCGTGCGTACGAACCGAACTGCGCGAAGCCGGCCGGCCGATCCGGGTTCCCGCCGGTCGCCGCGGCGATGACCTCATGGTCGGTCCAGAGCGCGACGACGATGGCCTCGGTGCCGGTCGCGGTCACGCGCCGAGCCACGTGCGAGGCGATCAGCCCGTCGTTCACGAGTCGAAGCTGCACGGAGCGCAACGTCTCGAGGAGGACGGCCTCCGACCCCGGCGTCGCATCGATCGTGATCAACCGCAGCACCGAGTGGTCCGCGGGCAGCTGGGCGAACGTGCGGCTCGCGATCTCGTAGGTCAACGCCGACTGTGGGGCCGGCTCGGCCGCCGGCTCGGCCGCCGGCTCGGCCGCCGGCTCGGCCCCGGGCTCGCCTCTAGCCTCGGGCTCGACCGAGACCGCGAGACCCAGGCCACGCCGCACGAGACCCTGCGCACCGTCGGGACCCCCGGTCGCGGCGAGCAGTGACTCGACGTCGACCCACGCGGTCGCGACGACGATCGCCCCGTCGCGCCAGCCGACGACCACCGTCTCGAGTCCCCTGTTCAGCAGCGCGGCGGCCGAGAGTCGACGTCGCGCGTCGAAGTCGACGGGCGGTGCCCATCCGTCGCTCGGCCGGCCGCGGACCAGGTGCAGGATCACGACCCCGATGATGGCGCATCAGCGCCGTCCCGTGTCGATGCGCGACACTTTCGCGCGATGACCGACTCGAAACCCCAGCGCCGGCACCGCCGCGTGCCCCTCCGGCGCAATCGACAGTTCGCGCGACTCTGGTTCATCCAGGCCGCGACCCAGGTCGGCGGGAACATGGCGCTGTTCGCCATGACCGTGCTGGTGTTCGACACGACGCGCTCGAATTCGGCCGTGAGCGCGCTCCTGGCCACGTACGTGGTCCCCCAGATCCTGCTGTCACCGTTCGCCGGGGTCGTGGTGGATCGGCTGGACCTGCGCTGGGCGCTCCTGGGTCCGAACGTGGTGCGCGCCGTCCTGATGGCGGGCCTGGCCCTCGCCGGCGCCAACGTCCCGATGCTCCTGGCCCTCAACCTCGGCGTGAGCCTGACGAGCGTGGCGCTCACCCCGGCGGAAGGCTCGATGATCCCGCGCGTCGTCCCGGTCCGCCAGCTCGAGACGGCGATGGGCATCTTCAACCTGACGCTCCAGGGCTCGTTCGCGGTGGGGTTCGCGTTCGCGGGGCCGCTGCTCGTCACGATCGCGGGGCCGTCCGCGGTGCTGGGCGTCGTCACGGTGCTGTACGTCGCCGCGGCCGTGGCCTGTGTCGGCCTCCCCTCGCACCAGCCGGCCGAGCGATCGGGGTCCCGGCGCGACCGCTGGCTCCAGCCGGTGCGCGACCTGCGCGAGGGGTTCGCCACGGTCCGGCGGGACCGTGAGATCAGCCGGCCGATCATCCACCTCGCGGCGGGGGCCTCCATCGCCGGCGTGCTCGGCGTGCTCGGGCCGGCCCTCGCGCTCTCGATCGGCCTCGAACCCGATCAGCTGGCGGTCGTCGTCGTGCCGCTCGGGCTCGGGGTGGTCCTCGGGGTCTTCGCTCTGCGGCGCTTCGGTGGCGGCGTCGCGCGCCGGCTCGCGGCCGAGATCGGGTTGCTGGGCTTCGGCGGGCTCACGGTGCTGCTCGGCGTCATCGTCGCCGCATCCCCGTCGCTGGGCGCGGCCGCGATCCCGGTCCTGCCCGCGATCGTCGTCATCGCGTTCATCGCCGGGGCGTCGTACGCGGTCACGTCGGTGTCCGCCCAGACCAGCCTGCTCGAGTCGATCCCCGAGGACGTTCGCGGCCGCGTCTTCGGCGTCCTGGCGTCGGTCGTGAGCGCGGCGAGCCTTGCCCCGACACTCGTCGCGGGGCCGCTGGCCGACCGGGTCTCGGCGCCGGCCGTCCTCGTGCTGGTCGGTGGCGCGGTCGTCCTCTTCGCGGTCTGGTCGAATCGGCTGTTCGGTCCGCTGCATGGCAAGACGGCCGATCCGAAGGCTGTCGATCCGAAGGCTGTCGATTCGGCCGACCCCCGTTCGTCGTAGGTCCGAGGGCACGTCAGACGGCGTGCGCGACGCTCGAGGAGGTTCACGATGGGCAACTACCTGCTCCTGTACCACGGTGGCGGCATGCCGTCCACGCCCGAAGAAGGCGAGAAGGTCATGAAGGCCTGGACCGACTGGTTCGGCGGCCTCGGTGACAAGGTCGTCGACCCGGGCAATCCCACGTCGGTCACCAAGACGATCTCGGCCAGCGGCAGCGTCAGCGACGGCGGGTCCGCGGTGAACGGCTATTCGGTCGTCTCGGCCGACTCGTTCGACAGCGCGGTCTCGATCGCCTCGGGCTGCCCGCACCGCGCCTACGGCGGTTCGATCGAGGTGGTGCAGGTCGACGCACTGATGTAGCGCCGTCGAGGTCCCGCTGGCGCCCAGGGTCAGACCCGGCGTCGGCGGGGCCTCGACCCGACGACCTGGCGATCCCGCCAGATCCGGCTGGGGGTAGGCGGCGTCCCGCTCGCTGGGCGACGGCCGCCGGCCGTATGCACGTTTGTCTCCCGTTCGCGGCGTCGCGCAGCACGGTCCCTATGTCGTCGCCCGCCTCACGGGAAATCGGTCGGCGGGTGTTGGGCGATCGTCGATCCACGGTCGTGCTCGTCGGTCGGTCGCCCAGGTCGAGCGGCGGTGGGTCTCGGGCGCCGGGCCGCGCATTCCCGTCTCACGGGCGACGATATAAGCAGCGCCGCCGCGCGCCTCCTGCGACGCGGAACGGGGCATAGCGCGATCCCGGGACCCTCATGGTCCGCGACGCGAACACGCGCGGGTCGCCGCCGCGCGAACCCCGGCGCGACCGGACCCGAGGGGCGCCAGCGCGGCAAACAACGGCGCGGAGCGTCGTCTTGTGGAACGACGCTCCGCGCA
>CAYMTJ010000025.1:9925-19900 GCA_964393345.1 uncultured Anaerolineaceae bacterium
GCGGGGATGACCCGGTGCGGGGATGACCCGGTGCGGGGATGACCCGATCGCCGTCCCTCGGTCAGGGACAGTCGGCGGATGGCGCGGCGACGAGCCTCAGTGGCGGTTCGGCCAGGTCGGGAGGCGGGAGATCCAGTATTCGGCCGTCGTCGGATCGGCCACGCCGAACCGGGCGTTGACCACGTACAGCCGACCCGACGCGAACGTCCCGGTCGAGGGCACGTCGAGGCTCGGCTTGGTGATCCGGCCGATGTAGCGGCCGTCGGTCAGCTTCCGGTTCAGCTTCACCACCGCGACCTGGTCCTTCGCGCCCTGGACGACATACAGGTGGCGACCACGGATCAGGAGCCCGTCGCCGTCGGTGCTGTACCCGTGCAGGTCGATCATCTGGCTGGCGCCGGTCCGCGGGTTCACGCGGAAGAGCAGTTCCGCGTTCGTCTGGACCACGATCAGCCATCGGCCATGCCGGACGATCCCGTTCGAGTTGAAGCCGGGCTGGGTCGTGAGGTCACCGGTGATCGGCAGGACCTTCGCCTTGTCGACGGCCGTGAGACCGCCGAACGGGCGGAGCGGCACGACGAACAGCTGGGCGTTGAACGAGTCGGTGCCGTACACGCCCCACGGCGTGATGACGAGGTCGTTGATGAACCCGGCGGTCGGGAAGCTGTAGGTCCGCAGCAGTTCCCCGTTCCGTGGGTTGTAGACGCGGATCGTCTTGTCGCTGCCGCCGGCGACCCACAGCCGTCCGCGCCAGTCGAGGTGGATGCCGACGGCCATCTGGCCCTCGACGCCTGGGATGATCACCTGGCCGTGACCCGTCCACGCGTTGCCCTTCCAGATCGCGCCGTCCACGAGCGAGCCCACGAAGAGCCGATGCCCGGCCGACGTGATGCCTTCGGGCTGGAAGCCGTCGGGCAGCGCGATGGTCGACGGGAGTGGCCGGTGGTGGTTCGAATGGGCCGACACGGCGGGCACGAGCGCGAGGGATCCGGCCAGGACCAGACCGAGCAACAGGGTGAGCCTGCGCGTCATGGGCACGTCCTCCTTGTGGATGCGAGCGTCCCGCGGCAAGACAGGCACATGTCGCGCGGGCCGTGTCGACACCCTAGGCCACGGTCGCTGGATCGCGCAAACGCTCCCGCACGCCCGATCGCCCGGTCCGTGCGTGCGATCCCGAGCGACGTGGCCCGGACGTGCCGGAAAGTGGTGCGCGTCCGCACCGGAGGCCTCGCGCGACCTAGCGGCGCGCGACCAGGAAGTAGGCTGGGGTCGGCCCCTTGCCCTTGATGTCGATGAGCCCGCGCGGTTCGATGTCGAACGCGTCGCCGAGGCGTTCCATGACCGCGTGCGTCACCTGGATGCGACCGGTGACGCAGCTCGACTCCATCCGGCTCGCGACGTTGACGGTGTCGCCCCACACGTCGTAGATGAACTTCTTGGTGCCGATGACGCCGGCCACCACCGGCCCGCAGTTGATCCCGATGCGGAACGTGATGCCGAGCCGGACCGCGGCCTCGATCCGGCCGACGGCCGACGCGAGGTCCAGGGCCATCGACGCCACCCGGCGGGTATGGTCGCCATCGGGATCGTGCATCCCGCCGACCACCATGTAGGCGTCGCCGATCGTCTTGACCTTCTCCAGCCCGTACTGGTCCACGAGGGCGTCGAACGCGGTGAACACGTCGTTGAGGACCGTCACGAGCTCCGACGGGGTCAGCGACGCCGAGAGTCGGGTGAACTCCACGATGTCGGCGAACATCATCGTGACGTCGTCGAACCGGTCCGCGATGAGCGGCTCGCCCTCGCGCAGGCGCTCAGCGATGGCCTCCGGCAGGATGTTGAGCAGCAGCCGCTGGTTCTCCCGGGCGAGGCGCTCGCGCTCCTTGACCGCTGTGACGTCCGTCCCGTAGACGTTGACGAACGAGAACTCGGGGACGTCGATCGGCAGCAGCGTGTAGGTTCGCCCGCCGGCGTCGACCTCGACACTCGATCCGCGCTCGCGCGACCGATCGAGGAGCCGGGCCGCAAGATCGGCGGGGATCGGGCGCCCGATGGTCAGGCCGAGCCCGGCGATGAGCCCGGCGCTCGCGGGATTGGCGTAGACGAGGGCGCCATCGGGCCGCAGGCGGAACACCGGGTTAGGATTCTGGTCCGGGAACTTCACGATCGCCCGTTCCGCGGTGACATCCATCCCGTACAGGTTCGTGAAGTTCATGTCCCGGATGGGGATCGGCCAGATCGCGTAGGTCCGGTTCTCCCAGACGAACTCGACGAACCCCGATCGGGACGCGGCCGCCTCGAGGTCGGTGACGATCGAGGCCGGGACCGGATCCCCGACGTCGACGCCCATCGCCCGGCGGACCGCGTCGCTGGCCCGGTTCGCGTAGATCAGGTGCCCGTCGGCGTCGATGCGCATGACCGGGTTCGGGTTGTCGTCCGGGAAGCGGTTGATCGCCCCGATCTGCTCGGCCGTCAGGGTCGCGGCGCCGTCGTGCGGCTCGTGCACGCTCATGCCCAGCCCAGCGAGCGTTCGACGCCCTTGTGCCAGCGGGCGATGCCGGTCGCCCGTTCCGTGGCATCCATCGCCGGCTCCCAGCGGCGATCGACCCGATCGAGCGCCCGGATCTCGTCGAGCCCGCTCCAGAACCCCACCGCGAGACCCGCGGCGTACGCCGCGCCGAGGGCCGAGGTCTCGGCGATGGGCGGCGCCGCGACGGGTCGATCGAGGATGTCGGCCTGGAACTGCATCAGCAACTCGTTCCGGATCATGCCCCCGTCGACGCGAAGGTCACCGTTGAGCGGCTCCCCGAGGTCCGCGGCGATGGCGGTTTCGAGGTCGAGGACCTGGTACGCGGTCGCTTCGAGCGCGGCACGGGCGATGTGCGCCTTCGTGGCGAACCGCGTGAGGCCAACGATGACACCTCGGGCGTCCGGGCGCCAGTGCGGCGCGAACAGGCCGCTGAACGCGGGCACGAACACGACATCGCCCGAATCGGGCACGGAACGGGCGAGCGATTCGATCTCGGCGGCGTCGTCGATGATCCCGAGGTCGTCACGCAGCCACTGGATGAGCGATCCGGCGACCGCCACCGAGCCCTCGAGGGCGTACGTCGCGGGCGCGTCGCCGAGCTTGGCCGCGACCGTCGAGATCAGGCCGTGCGACGAGTGGACGGGCCGCTCGCCGGTGTGGAGCAGCAGGAAGCAGCCGGTGCCGTACGTGCACTTCGCCTGCCCACGGGCGAGGCAGGCCTGCCCGAGGAGCGCGGCATGCTGGTCGCCGAGGATGCCCGACACCGGCACGCCCTCGATCGGCGTCCCGGCGGCGCCCGTCCCGTAGACCTCGGACGAGCTCCGGATCCCGGGAAGCATGGCCCGCGGGATCGCCAGCTCGCCGAGGATCGCCTCGTCCCACTCCAGGCGCTCGAGATCCATCAGCATCGTCCGGCTCGCGTTCGTGGCGTCCGTCACGTGGACCCCGCCGTCGACCCCGCCGGTGAGGTGCCAGGTCAGCCAGCTGTCGATCGTGCCGAAGCGCAGGCGGCCCGCGTCGGCGTCGGGTCGCCGGTCGGCGCCGAGGTGCTCGAGGATCCAGGCGAGCTTGAGGGCCGAGGAGTACGTCGAGATCGGGAGGCCGGTCCGCGCCCGGAAGCGGTCGATGCCCGCGGGGTCCGCGGCGGCGAGGCGCGCGGCGGCCTCGGCGGTCCGCGTGTCCTGCCACACGATCGCGTTCCCGACCGGCTTTCCGTTCCGTACATCCCAGACCACCGTGGTCTCGCGCTGGTCGCTGATCCCCACCGCGGCGAGGGCCCGCGGACCGGCGCCCCCGTCGACACCCCGTAACGCCCCGCGAACCACGTCCCACACGCGCTCGACGATCTCGAGCGGATCGTGCTCCACCCAGCCGGGTCGCGGCGTGATCTGGCGATGCTCCAGCTGATGGCTCGCGACCGCGGCACCCGAGCGGTCGAACAGGATGCAGCGGCTGCTGGTGGTCCCCTGGTCGATGGCGGCGACGAGCGAGGCGGGCTTCATGCGTGCCGCGAGCGTGCCACATCCGCGCGACCACCATGACGCCTCCATATCCGCTCCACATGGCCGCGCGAAGGTGATCACCAGACGGGATCCACCACGGAGCCCGACCAGGCACCACACACCAAGGAGTCACCGACATGGGCCGCACCTTCGCCGCGATCCTGCTCATCGCCGTCCTCGCGGTCGGCGCGGGCGCCATCGCCACCACCGCCTACCAGGCGGGCCTGTCCACCGCGGTCACCCAGGCCGTCGCCGATGGGGCGACGATCATCAACCCGGCGGTCGCGCCGGCGTACGCCTACGGCTACGGCTGGGGTCACGGCGGACCCGGGTTCTTCGGGTTCCTCGGCACGATCCTGATCCTGCTGCTGGTCTTCGGGCTCATCCGCGCCCTGATCTGGGGCGGCCGCGGCCGGGGCCACGACGGGCCGGGTCGCGGCTGGGGGCATGGCTGGGGTCACGGCTGGGGCCCGGATGCCCCGGACGGGATGCGCGACCGGTTCCGCGGCCGGTTCGAGGACTGGCACCGCGAGGCCCACGATCCGAACGCCGCCGCCGGTCGATCCGGCGACGCGCCGGGCCAGACGACCAGCGACGCCCGCTAGCGTCGACCTCCCCTCTCCCGCGCCCCCGGGCATCCCTCTCGGGGGCGCTTCCCTTCCTCCACCCGGTCGGTCACGCCTCGCGCCGCGCCGCCACCGCTTCGCGCCGTCTCCGATCCCTCCCCACACCCCTACGATGGCCACCATGCGAACCGTCCTCGTCGTCGACGACGAACCGAAGATCGTCCAGCTCGCCCGTGACTACCTCGAGTACGCGGGGTTCACGGTGCTCACCGCGGCGGACGGTCGGACCGCCCTGGAGACGGCGCGGCGGCAGCGACCGGACCTGATCGTGCTCGACATCGGGCTGCCGGGTCTCGACGGCCTCGACGTCACGCGCGAGCTCCGGCGCGACACCACGATCCCGATCGTGATGCTGACCGCGCGCGACGACGAGCTGGACAAGCTCCTGGGCCTCGAACTCGGCGCTGATGACTACCTCACCAAGCCGTTCTCGCCCCGCGAACTCGTGGCTCGCGTCAAGGCCGTCCTGCGTCGCTCCGAGCAGGCCCCGGCGCCGTCGGACCACATCCGGGCCGATGACGTCGTCCTGGACGTCCCACGGATGCGGGCCGAGGTGGGCTTCCGGACCGTGGAGCTGACCCCGACCGAATTCAAGCTGCTCGCCACGCTCGCGGCCAGCCCGGGTCGCATCTTCACGCGCTCGCAGTTGCTCGATGCGCTGCGTGGGGTGGCGTTCGAGTCGTACGAGCGGGCGATCGATTCGCACGTCAAGAACCTGCGCCGCAAGATCGAACCCGATCCGCGCGACCCCCGCTACGTCCTGACGGTCTATGGGGTGGGCTATCGGTTCGCGGACGATCGCGGGGTCGAGCCGTGACCGAGGATCCGCAGCCACCGGCGGCGAGCGATCCGCGGCCGCCCCGGGCGGACGGCGGCACCCATGCGGACGGCCGGTCGTGGCGCGGCGAGGGTCACAGGCCCGGCCGCGGCCACGGGCCGGGCGATCGGCACGGTCCGTGGCGACATCGCGGGATTGGCGGGCCGCCGTGGCGGCGGCGCCAGGGGTTCGGGTGCCTGTTCGGGCTGCTCTTCTTCGTCATCGTCGCCTCGATCCTGACGGCGCTCGCCTCGATGCTCTCGACCCTCGGGCCACTCCCCGTGGTGATCGCCGTGGTCGTGGTCGTCGGCATCGTGAGCACGCTGATGCGCGGGATGATGGGCGCGGCCCGCGACCTCGACCGGATGCTCGCCGCGGCCCGCCGCGTGCAGGACGGCGACTACACCGCACGCGTCGGCCGGACCCGCTCCGACATGCGCCCGGTCCAGGAACTCGCGCGAGGCTTCGACACGATGGTCGCGCGCCTCGAGACCGACGAGGAGCAGCGGCGCACGCTGCTCGCCGACGTCAGCCACGAGCTGCGGACGCCCCTCACGGTCATCACCGGCAATCTCGAAGCCATCGTCGATGGCGTCTACCCGGCCGACCCCGCCCATCTCGCCACGATCCTCGACGAGACCCGGGTCATGGAGCGGCTCATCGACGACCTGCGCACGGTCGCGCTGTCCGAGGCCGGGACGCTGACGCTCCACCCCGAGCCGACCGACCCGGACCTGCTGCTCGCCGAGGTCGCCCGCTCCTTCGGACCCGCGGCGGAGGCCGCCGGCGTGACGCTCACCACGGACGCGCCCGACGACCTGCCGATCGTGGATCTCGATCCCGTCCGGATCCGCGAGGTGCTGTCGAACCTCGTGGCCAATGCCCTGCGGCACACGCCGCAGGGCGGGTCGATCGTGCTGGGGGGTGCGGTCGATGGGGCACGGATCGTCCTGACGGTCCGGGACTCCGGGCCCGGCATCGATCCGGCGTTGCTGCCCCACGTGTTCGAGCGGTTCGTGAAGGGCGAATCGTCCCGTGGCTCCGGGCTGGGCCTCGCCATCGCGCGCGGGCTCGTGGAGGCCCACCGCGGGTCGATCTCGGTGGACTCGCCGTCCGGTGGCGGGACCACGTTCCGTGTCGAGCTGCCGGGGTCCGACGTCGCCTGAGCGCTAGGGTCGGGTGATCCGGACGTCGTCGACGGCGGCCTCGACCATGCTCGCGTCGCCGAGGTCCGCGGCCTCGAACACGATGCGGACCGTCTGCCCGGCCCACGGATCCATCGGCACGCTGACGGTCTTCCAGGCCGGCGTGTCGCGGTTCGCGGCGCCTCGTTCCTGCTTGACGAGCGTCCGCGTCCCGTCATCCTCCTCGACGTAGGCGCGGAAGCGGTCGGCCGACGACGAGTTCGCCGCATGCGCGAACCAGTAGCGGAACGTCAACTCGCCGGTCTCCGCCGGCAGCTCCACGGGCGTCGAGCGGATCGAGGTCACGCCGCCATCGAGGTCGTTCGCCCGCGCCATGCTCCCGGCGGCCGCGCCGGTCACGAGGGCGCGCGACCCGGACGTGGCGGTCGTCGACTGCCAGGCCGTGCCCTTGGGGTTGCCGCGCTCCCACGCGCCGCCGGTCGCGGTGTCGGTCCCGAGCGGGTCGACGTCCCAGCCGCGCGGGGTCTCGAAATCGTCGAACAGCGGGCCGCAATGGGTCCTGGCCTTGCCGATCACCGCGTACCGGCACCCGGCCCGCTCGATCAGGTACAGGATCGCGTCCTTGTTGCGTTCGGTCTCACGTTCGATGAGCTCGTCGCGCGGGTAGTGGCGACCGGGTGAGTGGTCCTTGGCGTAGTTCGGGTACAGCTCGAACGTGTACATCCAGATGCGCTGGCGGCCGTACGCCCAGTCGATCTCGTCGCCGTCGGTGATGTACAGGCTGCTCGACTGCTTCGGGGTGTAGCCGTTGCGTGCCGCCATCCGCTTGCCGAGCGTCTTGAGCGCGGCGTGGTCGTCGACGGTCATGTCGCGCGGGATGTCGGTCTTCGTGTAGCCGTACGGCCAGAGGATCTCCTCGCCCGCGGTGTGGAAGCTGATCGCCACCTGGATCTGCTGGTGGCCACCCACCCGCCGGCTGAGCATGAAGTCGCGCATCGCCCGGGTCTCGGGCGCCGAGAACGGTGCCGGGCCACGGTACGTCGACGAGCCGGTGAACCCGGACGAGCCACCACAGCAGCCCCACTTGTAGTCGTAGTTGCGGTTGAGGTCCGTGCCTCGGTGCGTGGAACCGGCATTGTGCTGGCGGTTCTTGCGCCACTCGCGGTACGGGTCGCCGGTCAGGTCCCACTCGGCGCCGTCGGGATTGACCGAGGGGACGATCCAGATCTCGCGGCCGTCGACGATGTCCGTGATGCGCTCGTCCGTCCCGTAGCCCTCCGTCAGCCAGCGCAGGATCGCGAGCGTCTGCTCGAGGGTGAGGTGCTCGCGGGCGTGGTGGAGCGAATCGAAGAGGACCTCGGGTTCCGCCTCGTCCGTCCCGACGTTGTCGGAGATCTTGACGGCCCACAGCTCGCGGCCCTGGTAGCTCTGCCCGATCGAGAAGACGTCCACGATGTCCGGGTAGGCCGTCTCGGCGTCCTGGAGGACCTGCACCATCTCGTCGTACGAGTGGTAGCGGCTGTCCTTGGCCGGGAAGTCGGCGGCCGCGGCGGCGGCCGGCGCGGCGACGAACAGGCCCGACATCAGCAGCGCGAACAGCAGGCGGGCGCGCGTCATCGCCGTCATGCCCCGAGGGTCGCACAGACCTCGAGATCCCGCCACCGGGTTGATGGGGCTACGCCGCGCTGGGACCCGGCGATCGGCAAGCGGCCACCGCGGGCGGCACGGCGCCCACCAAGGGAACCCACCCACCGGCGGTGGAGTCTAGGGCCACAAGCGCACCGGCCCGCTGACGCCGGCGCCTCGATGGAGGGTCCACGATGACCCGAACCTTCGCGCGACGCGGCCTCGGCATCACGGCCGCGCTGATCCTCACCGCCATCGTCGCCGGACCGGTCGCCGCCTGCGGGGGCCTCATCGGGCCCAACGGCGCGGTCAACCTGCTGCGAACGACCACCTTCGCCGGCTACCACGACGGGGAGGAGCACTACGTCACCGCGTTCCAGTTCGCCGGCGGCGGCGGGTCGTTCGGCAGCCTGACGCCGCTGCCCGGCATCCCGTCGAAGGTGGAGAAGGGCGGCGACTGGACCCTCCAGCGCCTCATCCTCGAGACCGAACCGCCGATCCCGTCCGCCGTGGGCTTCGACGCGGAGTCGGCCCGTGCCGCCGACGAGGCCGAGGTCCTCATGGAGGTCCAGATCGACGCGCTCGACGTCACGGTCCTCAGGGGTGGTGGCGATGAGGTCGGCAGATGGGCGACCGAGCACGGGTTCCGGCTCCCGCCCGACGCCCCCGAGGTCCTCGACTTCTACGCGGCGCGCAGCCCGATCTTCCTCGCGGCCGTCTTCGATGCCGACGCGGCGGCGGCGCGCGGTCAGGGCATCGGCGACGGGACGCCGGTCCACGTGACGATCCCGACGGACGACCCGTGGGTCCCGCTGCGCATCCTGGGACTCGGGAAGACCGGTGAGGAGCGCGTCGAGGCCGATGTCTACCTGATGACCGATCGTCGCCCGACCCTGCTCCCTGTCCCGACCCGCGACAACGGCCTCGAGCTGACGACGAGCCAGCCCGCGTCCCGGGAGCTCCTCGCCGACCTGCGATCGGATCGCGGCATGGAGTGGATCCCGGAGCATGCGTGGCTGTCCAAGGTCCGGGTCGACGCGGCGGCGACGCAGCTGGCCTATGACCTCGCGATCGATGCGTCCGGTGCCGGTTCGCCGTCCCGTGTCGCGGCCGGCCTCGAGACGCCGGCCCAGGCCGTCGCGAGCGCCTTCGGGGCCGCGGCTCGGCGCGATGCCGGGTCGCGCATCCTCGCCGCGATCGTCTTCAGCGTCGGCGGGATCGGCGCGATCGTGCTCCTGATGCGGCGCAAGACGCCGATCGGGATGGCCTGAGCGCCATGCTCCGTCTGCTTGCGGGTATCGCGATGGCGCTCGGGGTCGCCGGGGTGGCGGCCGCCTGGTCGAACGCACCGGGCCTCGAGCCCGCGACGGTGACCATCGACATCCACTACTCGCGCTTCGGACCGGACGTGGTCCGCGTCCCGGTCGGGGTCCCGGTGCGGATCGTGCTCCACAACACCGATCCCATCGACCACGAGTGGATCGTCGCCGATGCGGCCGGTCACGAGCGTCACCGGACGGGGACGGAACCGGTCCACGGTGCGCGGCCGACGGAGATCTCGATCCCGGCTGGCGAGACGCGCACCACGACGGTCACCTTCCGGACGGTGGGGTCGCAGGCGTTCATCTGCCACCTGCCTGGGCACGAGGCGTACGGGATGGTGGGCGTCATCGTCGTCGACGCGGGCGCCGCGGGGCTGGCCGACGCCGACACCGCCGGGCTGGCCGAC
>CAYMTJ010000025.1:20000-41003 GCA_964393345.1 uncultured Anaerolineaceae bacterium
GGGCTGGCCGACGCCGACACCGCCGGGCTGGCCGACCCGACCGCCGGGCCGGCCGGCGGGACGTAGGCCCGCGCGGCTATCCTCCGGGGCGTGCGTCCCCTCCCCGTCCCCTTCGACGACGTCGCGGCGGGGCGGCCTGCGGCGATCGGCCTGGCGGGTCCGGCGCTCCTCGGCCATCGCCTGCTGACCAAGGACCTCGCGTTCCCGGATGACGAGCGCGAGGCGTTCCAGCTCCGCGGCCTGCTCCCGGACCGGGTCCTCTCGATCGAGGAACAGGTCGAGCTCGAGCTCGAGCACCTGCGTCGCAAGGACGACGCGCTGGAGCGCTACATCGGGCTCGCCGCGCTCCAGGACCGCAACGCGACGCTGTTCTACCGGCTCCTCGCCGAACACCTCGAGGAGTTCCTGCCGATCGTCTACACGCCCACCGTCGGGCGGGCCTGCCAGGAGTTCAGCCACATCATCCGGCGGACCCGTGGCACGTGGATCACCCCAGCCGATCGCGACCGGATCCCCGACCTGCTCCGGCAGGGCCCGTTCGAGGACGTCCGCCTCATCGTCGTGACCGACAACGAGCGGATCCTCGGGCTCGGCGACCAGGGTGCCGGCGGGATGGCCATCCCGATCGGCAAGCTCGCGCTGTACACGGCGGCCGGGGGCATCCATCCGTCGCTCACGCTGCCGGTGTCGCTCGACGTGGGGACGGACAACCCATCGCTGCTCGAGGACCCGCTCTACCTCGGCTACCGGGCGCCGAGGTTGCGGGGCGCGGACTACGACGCGCTCGTCGAAGCGTTCGTGTCGGGCGTCGAGGCGGTCTGGCCAGGATGTCTCATCCAGTTCGAGGACTTCAAGCAGGCCAACGCCCTGCGCCTCCTGGACCGCTATCGGGACCGCATCGCCTCGTTCAACGACGACATCCAGGGCACGGCCGCGGTGGTCGTCGCCGGCGTCCTCGCGAGCCTGCGGGCCACGGGAAGCACGCTGGCCGAGACCCGCGTGGTCGTGGTGGGAGCCGGCGCCGCCGGCATCGGCATCGGGCGACTCCTGCGGCTGGCCATGCGCGAGGCCGGCGTCCCCGAGTCCGACATCGCCGCCGCGATCGCGCTCATGGACTCGCGCGGGCTGGTGCACGCGGGTCGCCCGGATCTCGACGCCACGAAACGCGAACTCGCGGCACCGGCGGTCGACGGGACCCCCGACCTGGAGGCGACGATCCGTCGAGTGCGGCCCACGGTCCTCGTCGGGGTCACGGGCGTCGCCGGCACGTTCACCGAGGGTGCGATCCGCGCGATGGCGGAGGTGACCCCACGACCCGTGCTCCTGCCACTCTCGAACCCGACGTCGGCGTCCGAGGCGATCCCGAGCGACCTCCTGGCCTGGACGGACGGCCGGGCGTTCGTCGCGACGGGCTCCCCGTTCGAGGCCGAGACCTGGGGTGGGCGGACGGTGGAGATCGGCCAGGCGAACAACGCGTTCATCTTCCCGGGCGTCGGCCTGGGAGCGGTCGCGTCCGAGGCACCGATGCTGCGCGATGCGACGTTCCTCACGGCCGCGCACACGCTGGCGGCGGCGGTCACGGACGGTCGCTTGGCGCAGGGGGCTCTGTACCCGCCGATCTCGGACCTGCGGGCCGTCTCCCGGCGCATCGCGACCGCGGTCGCGTCCGAGCGGCTGGGCGATGGTGCCGCGAGCGCCGTGGATGCGGCGACGTGGTGGCCCGCCTACGTGCCCTACACGCCGATCCGAGCCACGGAACGGCGACGCGACAGCGAACTCTGAGCCCGGCCGCGTCGTGGCGGCGCGCAGGTCAGCGGCGGACCGTCAATCCCCGAACGCGCGATGGAGGAACGCCGCCATCTGTCCGCGGGTCACGACGTCGTTCGGGCAGAACCTCGTCGGCGTGCATCCCTTGGTGATCCCGGCCTTGGCGAGCCGGTTGATGTTCTTCTCGTGCTTGTTGTTGTTGTCGTCGGTGAAGTAGTTCTTGCTGGCCGCCGGCAGATCGAACGCGCGGGCCAGGAACGAGGCCATCTGACCACGGCTCACGTTGTCGTTCGGGCAGAAGCGCGTGGCGGTGCAGCCGTTGGTGATCCCGGCCTTGGCGAGGCGGTTGATGTTCTTCTCGTGCTTGTTGTTGTTGTCGTCGGTGAAGTAGTTCTTGCTCGCCGCCGGCAGATCGAACGCGCGGGCCAGGAACGAGGCCATCTGACCACGGCTGACCGGATCGTTCGGGCAGAACTTGGTGGCCGTGCAGCCCGACGTGATCCCCTGTGCCTCCAGCCACACGATGTCCTCGACGAACTTCGAGTTCGCGATGTCGGTGAACGGCAGCTTCTGGGCCAGCGTGCGCTTCTTGACCGTCTTGAGCCCGTCGCTGTCGGTGACGGTCAGCTCGACGACGATCGAACTCGGGGCCTCGTGGTACGGCGCGACGAACGAACCCGACTTCACGCCGTCGAATGACTGGACCTCGTGCAGGTGGCAGTTCGACGGGCAGTGGCTGACGCTGAACACCCAGCGGAAGCCTGACGCGCCGATCGAGCCATCCTCGTCGGTCGCGGTCGCCGCGAACGGGATGACCGTCCCCTGCTCCCAGGTGACCGTCGTCTTCGGCTTGGTCATGGAGATGATCGGCGCCCAGGACCCGGCGAAGATCGTCTTGCTGGCGGTATCGAACTCCGACGGGACGCCATCGTCCGTCACGCGCAGACGGACGACGATGCTTGCCACCGACGAATAGGTGCGGCTCGGCTTCTTGGCGGTGGAGTCGTCGTACAGGCCATCGCCGTCGAGGTCCCAGGCGTAGGTCAGCGCGTCACCGTCGGGGTCGGTCGATCCGCTCGCGTCGAACTTGACGACGAGCGGCAGCGCGCCGTAGCTGGGCGTGGCGGTGAAGGTCGCGTTGGGCTTGGCGTTGACCGGGTAGTAGCGGATGGCGCGGATCTCGCCGCGGTTGAAGTCCGCGTAGATCAGGTCGCCGGCCGGGGTCATCCCGAGCCACACGGCGCCGCCGTCGTCCTCGCTGTCCCGGCGCAGGTCGGCGAACTTCTCGACCGCCGCGAAGTCCGGGTTCCCGCCCGCGTCGGGCACGAACCAGATGCAGCCGCGGTTCCAGTCCGTGAAGAACAGCCCGTCGTCATAGCGGCTCGGGTAGTTGCTGTTGGACTTGAGGAACGTGATGCCGGTGATCGAGCTGCTGCCCGGCGTGCAGCCGTCGCCGTTGACGATCTCGCTCTCGTGCCAGTACTCCCACATCGGTGCGGTCGACGACGAGAGGGACTGACAGAGCGGCACGTTCTCGTATTGCGGGCGCGCCTCGTTCCCTTCCAGGCATGGCCAGCCGAAGTTCTTCGGGGCGGCATCGGGATCGGTGATCCGGTCGATCTCCTCGTACGCGCTCCAGCCGACGTCGGCGATCCAGAGGTGGCCGTTGCTGGGGCGGATCGTGATCCGGAACGGATTGCGGAGGCCGTAGGCGATCGTGCGGGCCTTGTTCGCGTCCGCATTGCCGGCGTTCGCGTTGTCCGGCCACGCGGCGCCGGTGTCGGGGTCGATGCGGATGATCGTCCCGTCGAGCCCCATCGGATCACCGTTCGTTCGATAGTCCTGGGAGCGCACGGCGCCACCCTCGTCGGTGGGGTCGTCACACGGGTTGACGGGGGTCGGCGTGCCCGGAAGCGTTCCGCCGAACTGACCCCAGTCCCCCTCGTCGAAGCTGGCGCCATCGCCGCCGGACACGTACAGCGCGCCCTCAGGCCCGAACGCGAGCGTGCCGACCGTGTGGCTCGGGAACTGCTGACACCAGTCAGTGACGAGCACCTTGCGCGACGACACGCTGCTGCCTGCCCCGTTGGAGCTCACCGTGAGTCGCTCGACGCGGCCGGAGACGACACAGCCGTCGGTGTTGCCGCCCGGCGGGGTCGGACACGGGTCGGATGGCTGGCCGATCCCCCACTTCGGGGCCGGGGCCGGGTCGCCGAGGATGTGGTCATAGGTGTACGCGACGTAGACGTAGGGACGCGTCGGGAAGTCCGGGTCCACCACCAGGCCGACCATCCCGCGATCCCAGTAGTTCATGACGTCGCTGGTCAGATCGATGAACTGGGTGGCGGTCGAGTCGGTCAGGCTGTCATAGACGTTGATCCGCCCGTTCTTCTGCGACACGAAGACCCGGCCGTTCGGGGCGAACGCGACCGCGGTCGGCGAGGTCAGCCCGTCCCAGACGAGTTCATCACGGAAGTGGGCGGGCACCGTGGCCGGAGACTCGGCGAAGACCGGTGCGGCGGACAGCGGGAGCATCAGCGCGACGAGTCCCGCGATCGCGAGCGCGCTCAGGTATCGCCGAGAGGTGTGGAGCAATCGAACAACCCCCAGGGAACAGCGAGGATCCGAGATAAGGACTTCCGTACCATGGGTCCTGTAGGCAGAATGGTCAACCGCGCCACCTTGCGAACCACCTGTCATCGCGGGATTTGCGGTGCGCCCGGGAACCGACCCGCGCGAGGCCTGCGGCCGCGTCTTCACGACTCCTGAACAGGCACCCGGCTACGATGCCCGCCATGTCGTCACCCGCACGGATCCTCGTCGTCGAAGACGAGATCCGGCTCGCCGATCTGCTGCGGCTCTACCTGGAGCGCGACGGTCACACGGTCACCGTCGTCGGCGATGGTCAGGCCGCCATCGACGCGGTCGATTCGATGGGGATCGACCTCGTCGTCCTGGACCTGATGCTCCCCGGGTTGAGCGGCGTGGCCGTGCTCGAGGCGATCCGCGAGCGTGGCGACCTCGCGGTGCTGATCGCGTCGGCGAAGCGCAGCGATGCCGAGCGCATCGCGGGGCTGCGGATGGGCGCCGACGACTATCTGGCCAAGCCGTTCAATCCGAACGAGCTGACCGCGCGGGTCGCGGCGATCCTGCGCCGAACGGGTGTCGCGTCACCGGCGGAGGAGCTGGGCCCGGTCTCGCTCGACGGTGGGCGGGTCCGGTTCGATCCGCTCAGCCGGGCCTACACGCTCACGGTCGACGGCCAGGTCGCGCATGGACGGCTGACGCCCGGGGAGGCGGGCCTCCTCGCCGCGCTGGCGCGCCGCCCGGGCAGCGTCCTGACGCGCGAACAGCTGCTCGATGCGGTCACGAGCCGGCCGGAGGACGTGTTCGACCGGGTGGTCGACGTCCACGTCGCGAATCTCCGGCGCAAGCTCGGCGATGACCCGGCCGCCCCATGGCTCATCGATACCATCCCGAAGGTGGGCTATCGGCTCGTGGCCGTCCGGGACGAGACGTGAGCCCACGGAGTCGTCCACCGATCGCGTGGCGGCTGTCGCTGCTGCTGGGCGCGATCGTCCTCGGCGTCCTGCTCGTGACGGGCATCGTCGTCAATCGCGTCGTGAGCCGCGGCTTCGCGACGGTCGTCGCCGATACGCAGCAGGAACGGGTCATCGACGCGGCCGGGATCGTCGACGACCAGCTCGGCCGCCCGGCGCGGCTGCAGACCACGATCCGGCAATTGGCGACACGCCTGGGCGGCGAGGTCCGCGTGGTATCGGTCGACGGGACCATCCTCGCCGCGTTCGGCCTGGCACCCGTCGACCCGTTCGTGACCTACACGGCCCCGGTGACGGTCGACGGGACGACCGTGGCGACGCTCGAGGCGGACCTCCCGGTGGGGCCGAGCGACCGCGGGTTCCTGCCGCTCTTCAACGCCACGCTGATCCTGGGCGGCGCCGTCAGCGTCCTGGCGATCGCGCTGGCGTCGGCCTACGTCTCGTCCCGCCTCACCCGACCGCTCCGCGACGTCGCTGAAGCCGCCCATCGGCTCGGCCGCGGCGAGAGCACGGCGCGGGCCACCGGCGGCGACGACCGGGAATCGGCCGACCTCGCGGACGCGTTCAATGCGATGGCGGACCGGCTCGCCCGGTCCGAGACGCTCCGGCGACGCGCGGCCAGCGACATCGCGCATGACCTCGCCACCCCCGCCACGGTCCTCGTCTCGCAACTCCAGGCGATGGTCGACGGCGTGGTGCCGGCCGACCGCGACGGGCTGGAGGCCGCGCGGTCATCGGCCGCGGCGCTCGGGAGCGTCGTGGCCGAGCTCAACGACCTCGCGAGCGCGGAGGCGGCGCCGCTCCAGGCGCGGCCCGAGCCGATCGACCTGGCCGGCGTCGTCCACGAGGTGACGCTTGCGCTCGATGGGCTTCGGCGCCAGCTCGACGCGACGCTCGAGACGGCGATCCCGGCCGGGACGCTGGTCCGCTCGGACCCGGTCCATCTCGAGCGGATCCTGCGCAACGTCATCGGGAACGCGCTCGATCACAGCCCGCCCGGTGGCCGCGTGACCGTGGCCGCGACCACCCTGAGCGGCGTTGCGACGGTCCGCGTGGGCGACGCCGGCGCCGGGATCGCGCCAGAGGACGTGGCGCACGTCTTCGAGCGGTTCTACCGGGCGGATCCGGCGCGCCGCGGGCTGGACCCGCGGACCGGGCGGCGCGCGGGCACGGGGATCGGGCTGACGATCGCGCGCGAGCTCCTCGCCGCGAATGGCGGGTCCATCGAGGTGGAGCGCACGGGCCCGGACGGGACCACGTTCCGCATCGACCTGCCGAGCGCCGGCACCCCCGAGCCAGGGTCCCGCCCGCCGTCCCGCTAGCGGCGGTCCCCGGCTCGCCCGACGGGATCCGCGACGTCACCCCGCTCGACAGGAGCGCCGGATCGCGCGTGATCGTCGTCGGCGTCGCCGGCCGGCTCCTCGAGGACCGGCGGTTCCGGGGTGACGATCTCGGGGAGCAGCGTCGTGCCGGTGATGAGCCGGGTGCTGCGCCCGTGGGTCAGGAACGTCCAGGCCCAGCGCGTCACCACGACGATCCGGTTCGCGAACCCGATCAGGTACACGATGTGGATCCCGAGCCAGAGCAGCCACGCGGTGAACCCACTCTGCTGCCCCAGCGGCCCGAGCCAGCCCACGTTGCTGACGCCCGAGAGCCGGCCGATGACCGCGACGTCCCCCTTGTCGCGGTAGCGGAACAGGTCGTGGGGCCGGCCAAGGACCCGGCGACGGATCACCTTGGCGACGTAGGTGCCGCCCTGGATCCCGCCCTGGGCCACCCCCGGCGTGGCCCGGTCCTCCTTCCACGGCTGGACCGCGGCGTCCCCCGTCACGAAGATCTCCGGATGATCGGGCACGGTCAGGTCCGGCCAGACCATGACGCGGCCGCTTCGGTCGGTCCGCGCGCCCGTGGCGCGGGCGACGACGCCGGCGAACGAGGACGCCTGGACGCCGGCGGCCCACAGCACGGTGCGCGTCGGGATGCGCTCGTCGACGCCTTCGGTGTCGACGCGAACGCCGCGATCGTCGACGTGGGTCACGCGAGTCCTGAGCCGGACCGTGGCGCCGAGCCGCTCGAGCTGCTTCCGGGCGGACGCGGAGCGCCCGGCCGGATAGGTCGGCAGCACGCGGTCGAGGGCCTCGACCAGGAGGATCCGGGCGTCCGGCGGCCGGATGGCCCGGAAGTCGCGCTTGAGCGTGTCGCGGGCGATCTCGGCGATGGCGCCGGCCAGTTCCACGCCCGTCGGACCGCCGCCCACGATCACGAACGTCATCCACTCGCGACGCCGGTCCGGGTCCGCCTCGCGCTCCGCGGCCTCGAACGCGATGAGGATCCGGCGCCGGATCTCCGTGGCGTCCTCGATGGTCTTGAGCCCGGGGGCGACCGACGCCCACTCCGGGTGGTCGAAGTAGCTGTGCCGGGCGCCGGTCGCGACGACGAGGGTGTCGTAGTCGATGGGTCCGCCGTCCGAGAGGATCACCTGACGGCGATCGACGTCCAGCCCGACGGCCTCGCCCAGGATCACCGTCGTGTTGCGGTTGCGGCGCAGGATCGATCGCAGGGGCTGGGCGATGTCGCCGGGCGAGAGGGCCCCCGTCGCGACCTGGTACAGCAGGGGCTGGAACAGGTGGAAGTTCCGCCGATCGATCAGCGTGAGGCGGATCTCCGGGTCGTGCCCGAGGCTGCGCGCGGCATACAGACCCGCGAACCCCCCGCCGACGATGACGACGTTGTGCGGGATCTTGACGTCGAGGGGCGGGATCGTCAGCGTCGAGATGGCGGATCGAACGGGCGTCGCACCCCGACTCGGTGGAGGACACCGGTCTCGGATGACGGGCTCGTCGGGGCGGTGCCCACCGGCGTCCCGGCCATGACCGGGGTCGGTGAGGGGGCCGGGGTCGCGGGCGGCGCCGCGATCGGGGCCCGGGTGCTCGCCATCGCGGTCCGCCCGGGGCCGACGGCGACCGCGGGACGATCCGCCATGGTCCTGGGCGCCGCCGCCTGGGCGGTCCGCACCGTCCACGGCTTGACGACCGGGGTGAGCGGCCGGCCCGTGTCCGGGTCGATGATCGTGATGTCGTCCTCGGGCTGCGGCTCGAAGTGGCAGGTGTAGCAGCGGTCGTGGATGCTCTCGTTGACCGAGCTGCACTGCGGGCAGGCCCATAGCATCCGGCCGCTCGACGGCGCGCGTCGATCACTCCGCGAGAAGAAGGCCGTCCGCGCCATGAAGTAGAGCAGCGTGGGGCCGCCCAGGATCACGGCCGCGATCGCCGCGAACGGGGCGGTCGCGATCGTCTGCTGGATGGCGCCGATCGGGTCGAATTCCATGGTCGTATCTTCGCTGCGCGCGGGCCGCCGCGCAATGCGGTCAGGCGCGATGTGGTGCGGTCGGGGACCACCTTGTGACCGGCGGGGTCGCCCGGTGCGGCCCGGGGCCGCACGGAGAGGTACCTAGGACCGTGACGAACCCCTCCAGACCACGATCCACCGCTCAGCGGGTCGCGATGCCGTCGCTAGGGCCTCACTTGTCCCGTTCCGGACCGGCGAGGACCGCTTGCGCCGCCGCGAGCCGGGCGACGGGGACACGGAAGGGGGAACAGGACACGTAGTCGAGACCGATCTGCTCGCATTTCGCGATCGATGCGGGATCGCCGCCGTGCTCCCCGCAGATCCCGAGTTCGAGATCCGGGCGGGTCGCGCGGCCCTTGTCGACCGCGGTCTTCATCAGTCCCGCGACGGCGTCATCGAGCGTCTGGAACGGGTTGACCGGGAGGATGCCGTCCTCGACGTACTTGAGCAGGAACCCGCCCTCGGCGTCGTCGCGGCTGTAGCCGAACGTCATCTGCGTCAGGTCGTTGGTGCCGAAGCTGAAGAAGGCCGCGTCCTTGGCGATCAGGTCGGCGGTCAGGGCCCCTCGGGGGACCTCGATCATCGTCCCGAAGACGTACTCCGCCTCGGTCCCCGCGGCGGCCTCGACCGCCTTGGCCTCCGCCTCGAGCAGCGCCTTCGTGGCGCTCAGCTCGTTCGCGTGACCCACGAGCGGGATCATGATCTTGGCCTTGGGGTGACCCCCGTCGCGCTGGACGGCGATCAGCGCGTTGAGGATCGCGCGGGTCTGGACCTTCACGAAGTCCGGGATCATCAGACCCAGCCGGCAGCCGCGGAGCCCGAGCATCGGGTTCTGCTCGTGCAGGCTCTTGATGGTCGCGAGCAGGATCCGGTCCTCCTCGCTGGCACCACCCGTCATCTCGGCCCTGGTGACCTTGACCAGCTGCTCCTCGAGGTTGGGCAGGAACTCGTGGAGGGGCGGATCGATGAGCCGGATCACGACCGGCAGGCCATCCATCGCGCGGAAGATGCCCTCGAAGTCGCCCTGCTGGAGGACCTCGAGCTTGGCCATCGCGGCGTCGAAGCGCTCGACCGCGGCCGCATCATCGGTGTCCAGGGTCCCGCCCGACGCGCGGCGGGCCTTGGCGCGGGTCGCGACGTTGGCCACCAGGATCGCGTCCCGCACGATCTCCAGCCGCTCGCCTTCCCGGAACATGTGCTCGGTCCGGCACAGGCCGATGCCCTGCGCCCCGTAGCTGCGCGCGAGTTCGGCCTCCTCGGGCTTGTCGGCGTTGGTCCACACCTCCATGCGCCGGACCTCGTCGGCCCAGCCGAGGATCCGCTGGAGCTCGTGCTGGTCCTCGAAGCGTGCCGAGACCGTGGGGAGCGCCCCGAGGAAGACCTCGCCGGTCGCGCCATCGAGGCTGATGAGGTCGCCCTCGCGGAACGTGACGCCGTTCGCGCTGGCCGAAGTCGTGCCGTAGTCCACGGCGAGTTCGTGGCAGCCGGCCACGCACGGCTTGCCGATCTGGCGCGCGACGACGGCGGCGTGCGAGGTGGCGCCGCCTCGTGCGGTCAGGATCCCCTGCGCGACGGCCATGCCGTGGAAGTCGTCGGGCGAGGTCTCGACGCGGACCAGCACGACGCGCTCGCCACGTCCGACCCACTCGACCGCCGTATCGGCGTCGAAGACGGCCTTGCCCACGGCCGCGCCGGGCGACGCGTTGAGGCCCTTGGCGATGCGCGTCGCACCCTCGCGCGCCGACGGGTCGAACTGGTCCCGCAGCAGCTGGTCGACGTGGGCCGGCTCGATGCGGCCCAGCGCCTCCTCCTGCGTGATGACGCCCTCGTCGACGAGGTCCGCGGCGATCTTCACGGCGGCGGCGGCCGTGCGCTTCGCCGAGCGCGTCTGGAGCATGAAGAGCTTGCCGCGTTCGATGGTGAACTCGAGGTCCTGGACGTCGCGGTAGTGGCGCTCCAGTTGCTGGCCGATGGTCTGGAACTGGGCGTAGACCTCGGGCATGTCCGTGGCCATCTGGCTGATCTTGGGCGCCGTGCGGATACCGGCCACCACGTCCTCGCCCTGGGCGTTGGTCAGGTACTCGCCGAACAGGACCTTCTCCCCGGTGTTCGGGTCACGCGTGAACGCGACGCCGGTCCCGGAGTCGTCGCCCATGTTGCCGAAGACCATCGTCATGACGTTGACCGCGGTCCCGAGGTCATGGGCGATCTTCTGGTTGTTGCGGTAGTCCATCGCGCGCTTGCCGAACCAGCTGGCGAAGACGGCCTTGATGGCGAGCTCGAGCTGCTCGAGCGGGTCGCTCGGGAAGTCGCGGCCGGTGTCGGCGCGGACGATCGCCTTGAACTCGTCGGCGAGCTCGCGCAGGTCGGCGGCCGACAGGTCCGTGTCCTGCGCGGCGCCGTGGGCGGTCTTCGAGGCATCGAGGGCGTGGTCGAAGCGCTCGCCCTTCACTTCCAGCACGATCCGGCCGAACATCTGGATGAAGCGGCGGTACGCGTCCCACCCGAAGCGCTCGTTGCCGGTCAGCGCGATCAGACCGTGGAGCGTCTCCTCGTTGAGGCCGAGATTCAGGACCGTGTCCATCATCCCGGGCATCGAGAACTTGGCGCCGGAGCGGACACTGACGAGCAGCGGATCCGCAGGATCACCGAAGCCCTTGCCGGTGGACGCCTCGACCTCCTTGACCGCCGCCAGGACGTCGTCCCAGAGGCCGTCGGGGAGGCGCTCGCCGGCCGCGAAATAGTCGTTGCACGCTTCGGTCGTGATCGTGAAGCCCGGGGGGACCGGCAGGCCGGCGATCGTCATCTCGGCGAGCCCCGCGCCCTTGCCACCGAGGAGGTCGCGCATCGTCGCGTCGCCCTCGGCCCGGCCATCGCCCCAGGCGTAGATGTAGCGCTTGGCGGCGCGATGGGAACGGTCGACGGTGGGGGTCGCGGTGGCCATGGGTCCTCCGGGAGCGGCGGCGGGCTCGAGCCGGGCTGGGGATGGCGGCCCGCGACGGTCGGTCAGATGTGGCCGTGATTGTACCGTCGGGTGCGCGCGACCCTCGGTTGCGGGCCGGTGACGATGATCGCGGGCCGGCGTGGCCGCCCCGTCACGCAGCGCTCAACGAGGACCGGCGACGGTCTCGATGTGGCTCGTCCACGTCGCGATCTCCGCGCGACGCGCGGCACCGAGCTTCGCGAGGATGTGTTCGACGTGGGCGGACGCGGTCTTCGGCGCGATCCCGAGCGCATCGGCGATCTCGGCGTTCGTCAGCCCCTGGCTGATCAGCCGAGCGACGGCGAATTCGCGACTCGTGAGCGGTCGCCATGGCTCTTCGGCCGCGACACGGCCGCGGGCCATCCGCTGGATCGCGTCGGCGCGCTCGGCCAGCGGGCGGGAATCGAGCCGGGAGGCCACGGCGCGCGCCTCCACGGCGAGGGAGAGCGCGTCGGCGAACAGGTTCGACCGGACGAGACACTGCGCGAGATCGAGCCGTGCCCAGGTCGACTCCCACACGCGACCCACGGCGTCCCAGCCGCGCACCGCCGCCTCCAGGTTCGCGCGAGCGAGGCCGGTCGAGCCCTCGGACATCCGGACGAGTCCGGTCCCGTGCTCGAGGGCGGCCGCGGCCACCTCCGGGATCGTGCCCAGGTACTCGGTACAGGCGGTCATCCATGCCGCCGCCTCCGACGGCTGGCCGGCTCCGAGGAAGGCGCGAACCCCGGTCACGACGAACGGGACGAGCAGGACCCGTTCGCCCACGGCGCGTGCCCGTGCGTCGGCGTCTCGACAGCCGTCGATCGCCGACTCGTGATCACCCGTCTGGATCGCCAGCTCGGCCATCCCCCAGCGGGGCGGGAGCAGCATCTCGAGCGACTCGGACGCCAGGCCGAATCGCCAGCTTTCGCGCAGCTCGGCCGTTGCGACGGCCGTCTCGCCGCGGCCCAGGGCCGTGTAGGCCAGCGCCCAGCGGGCGATCTCGGCCCCGCGCCGACACCCCCGATCCGCCATCGCCTGACCGGCCTCGATCACGGCGTCCGTCCACCGACCGTCGGCCCACGCGACGCCGGCGGAGGTGCTGGCCATGACATGCGCGCAGTGCGATTGCTCGATCGCGTCGGCGTAGCGGCGGCCGGCATCGAGCATGCGCGAGGCCGCCGCGTAGTCCATCGAGAGCATGGCCATGTACCCGGCGCTCCGATACGCGGTCACGCCGCTCTCCTCGCGGCCGTCCCGCTCGGCCGTCACGGCCACGCCGGCCATGATCTCGATCCCCTCCCGGACGCGACCCTCGATCGTCGCGATCGCGCCGTCCATGACCGCGGCGAACTCGGTGACGTCCGGATCGCCGAGTGCCTCGCCGAGGCGGCGCGTCGTCGCCAGCGCGGCCTGCGCCTCGGGCATCGCCCGCCGCTCCAGGTGGGCCAGCACCCGCAAGGATTCGACATCGGCGCGCGCCGCGGTGACGTCGTCCCCGTCCGGAAGGCGGTCGAGTTCCTCGGCGATCGCCGCCAGCGAGGCGAGGCGATCCGACGTCGGCGCGACATCGCGGCGCCGCAGGTTCTCGATCTGGATCCGGACGGCGATCGCCTTCACGGACTCACCCGCCTCGACGTAGGCTCGGCTGGCCGCCTCCGCCAGTGACGCGGCGGCAGGGTAGTCCTCGACGGTCGTCGCCTCGCCGGCCGCGGCCTCCAGGATCGCCGCCCGCTCCGAGGGCCCGATATCGTCCGGGAGGTTGGCGACCGCGCGGCGATACAACTCGTACGCCTCGCGATGCGCCGACACGCGTGCCGCCGCGCTGGCCCCCGAGAGCGCCGTCTCGAATGCCCGGCGTCGGAGGCCGGCCCGCTCGTAATGGAGCGATGAATGGATCTCCGACTGGCCCTCGAGTTCCGCGCCGAACTCGCCGGCGCGCGCGTGGAATCGACGGCGCTCGGCCGCGGGCACGCGCCGGTAGACGGCGTCGCGCAGGAGTTGATGCCGGAAGTCGAACAGGCCCCGATCGCCGGGTGGCCACAGCACGCCATGATCGATGAGCTCCTGGAGCGGGGCATCGAGCGACTCCGGCGGCAGGTCCATGATCCCCGCGAGGACCTCGGGGACGAAGCAGCGCCCGATGACCGCGCCGGCTCGAGCGACGGCCTGGGCGGCCTTGCTTCGATGGGCCAGGCGTGAAACGACGGCATCCTCGATGGAGTCGGGCACCCTCGCCTCGCGGATGGCGTAGCCGTTGGCGCGGGCATCAGCGCTGAGGGCGCCGAGCAGTTCCTCGATGTGCAGCGGGATCCCGTCGGTCCGATCGAACACCGCCGCCACGACGTCGCGGGACGCCGGCAGACCGGTCCCGAGCAGGAGCGTCGTGACGAGCGCGGTCTCGCTCTCGTCGAGTGGTCGCAGCCGGACCTCCTCGGCGTAGCGCTGCGTGACGAGTCGCGAACGCCAGTCACGCAGGAAGGTCCCGATCGGCGCCTCGTCCGTGCGGTAGCTGCCACAGATCAGCAGGCGATGGTCCCGGCCACGGCGTGCCAGCTCGGCGATGATCTCGAGGCTGAGGTCATCCGCCCACTGCAGGTCCTCGAACCCAAGGAGCGTCGGCCCTTCGACGGCGCCGACGAGCACGTCGACGACATCCATGACCAGCTGGCGTCGGCGGATGCCACCGGCGTCCATGGCGGCTTCTCCGAGCCGGAGCAGCGTACCGCCGGCTGCGGCGAGGACCGGCTTCCGCGTCATCGTCCGGGCGAGGTCCAGGATCGATGCCGCGGGGACATTGGCATCCTGCGGCGCAAGTTCTCCCCACGCGGTCGCGAACCCTCGCTCGCGGGCCATCTGGTCGATCGCGTCGAGGAACCGGGTCTTGCCGATCCCGGCCTCCCCGGACATCAGCAGGAATTGTCCGTGGCTCGCGAGGACAGCCGCGAGCCGGCGGTCGGCGAGGTCGAGCAGATCGTCGCGACCGATCAGGAGCGGGCAACGGACCGGGTCCGGTCGGCTGGTCATGCCCCGAGTGTAGGTATCGGTGCAATGGCGTCATCGGTCGTTCGACCGATGACGGTGCGATTCGGCGCGACGACGCTCCCGGCACGGCTCGCCCGGATGAGCGGCGAGCGAGAGCGGAGGAGTGCCGGATGGCGACTGGAACGGGCGGTCGACGGACCGTCGATCTCGATGGACCGCAACAAGGAGGTGTCGTGATGTCGAACCTGCGAACCCGACTCGTCGGGTCGATCGCGCTTCTGTCCGTCCTCGCCATGCTGGGCGGTTCGGTCGCCTTCGCCGGTGGCAGCGGTGATGGCCACCGCCTGCCCAACGTCCGGCAGGCGACGCGGCCGTTCCACAACCTCGATGTGGCGATGGCGGCCGGCTACGGTCCGGTCAAGGGCTGCGCGTCGAAGCCTGGTGAGGGCGGGATGGGCCAGCACTACGTCAAGGGCGACCTCGTGGCCGATCCGGCCCTCGACAAGCTCCGACCCGAGGCCCTCGTCTACGCGCCGCGCGCCGACGGCGGCTACCGGCTCGTGGCGGCCGAGTGGATCGTCCTCAAGGAGGCCTGGCACGAGGCCAACGGCCCCGAGGCACCGCGCCTGTTCGGCAAGCGCCTGCACCTGGTCACGGCTCCCAATCCGTATGAGTTGCCGGACTTCTACGAGATCCACGCGTGGATCTGGCAAGAGAACCCGAGCGGCTTGTTCGCCGACTACAACCCGGACGTGTCCTGCCGCGGGCTCCCCTTCTAGCCTCCACGCGCCCCCGAGCGGCGGCAGCCCTCCCCCAGTTGCCGCCGCTCGCGCCAGGCCCAGACGCTCGACACAGCCCGTGCCCGCGCTCGCACGGGCGCCATGAGGTCGGGCGGGGCCCCCTCGCTTCGGCCGCCTCCCGTTGTCGGTACCATCACCGGGACGACCACCGAGGAGGCTCCACACCGCGATGACGGATCTCGCCGCCGACGCCCGCGCCATCGAGGCGGACGCCCCGGTCTATAACGCGCGACTGGTGAGGCGCGAGGACGAGACCGATTCGCTGGCCTACTTCTGGGTGCGGTTCGACGGCGAACCGACCCCGTTCGAGACCGGCCAGTACATGACGATCGGCGTGATGGTCGACGGCCGGATCGTGCAGCGACCGTATTCGGTGGCCTCGGCGCCCGCGGTCGCCGGATCCGACGGGTACGAGTTCTACGTCCGGCTCGTCCAGGGCGGGACCTTCACGCCTCTGCTCTGGCGGCTGCCGGTGGGCCACGGGATGCGGATGATCGGCCCGAAGGGCAAGTTCGTCCTGCGGCCGGACGATGACCGGACCCACATCTTCATCTCGTCCGGCACGGGGAACGCGCCGTTCGTCTCGATGATGCGCCAGATGCTCATCGACGGAGCGCCGCGCAACGTGGTGTTCCTCAACGGCGTGTCGTACGCGTCCGAACTCGGGTATCGCGGGATCCTCGAGGACTGGGAGTCGACCGGGTCGTATCCCGTGCGGTACGTGCCGACGGTCTCGCGCCCCGCGGACCCCAGGAACGCGGACTGGAGTGGGCGGACGGGTCGCGTGGAGACGATCCTCGCGCCGGTCCTCGACGAGCTGGGGCTCACCCCGGCCGATTCGATCGCCTACATCTGCGGCAACCCGGACATGATCCTGTCCGCGGAGGCGACCTTGCTCGGGCGCGGGTACCCGGAGGACCAGGTCCACAAGGAGCTGTACTGGCCGAAGGGCAAGGAGCCGCGCGGCGTGGCGGGCGCCGCCGATGTCGCCGCGAACGCCGACGAGTAGGTCCGTCGACCGGGAGCGGCCCACGGTCGACGACACCGACCTGATCAGGCGCCGCCGGCCACCGCGCTGAACAGGAGGTAGGCGAACGCGATTCCGATGGCCGCGGCTGCGATGACGACGATCGAGAGCCAGCGCGGTCCGGTCATGGCGTGGCCGCCCGGTCGCCGTTGTCAGCGGTCCCGGCGAGGAGAGCCGCCTTCGCGACCTCGAATTCGTCGTCGGTCAGGTCGCCGCTGCGACGCAGTCCGGCGAGCCGCTCGAGGCGGTCGACGACGTCGGTCCCGCCGCTCGAACCCCGACCCGGCGCGTCGGTTCGTCGCGGAACGGGGACCGGCGATGACGTCGAGACACCCGGCGGGGCGTACGCGATGCGCACCTGCGGCCCCGCGACCGACCCGAGCCCGAACGACGACACGCCGCCGCCGACCGCCCGATCCGACCACTCGCGCCGAGCCGCCAGAGCCACGAGCAGCGGGACGCCGCCCATCACCACGAAGAGCACGCCCGGGATCAGCCAGCCCCACTCCCAGCCGCCACCACTCGGCGGCCAGAACCCGTACTCGAGGAAGTTCCAGGCCAGGCTGAGGAACAGCCCCGGCCACGCGAGGAGCGGCACGGCGACCCAGCCGCCGCCGATGCGGGCGCCCGCCAAGAACCCCAGCGCCCCGAAGCCGAACAGCCCGAAGACCCCCAGCACCAGCAGCAACGGCACGCCGTCCGGGCAGGGCTGGACCGGGACGAATGGCCCGCCGTCGGCGCACGCCCCACCGATGTCCATCACCGCCCGCATGGCCAGGAAGACCAGCGTGATGCAGCCGGCCAGCCCGGCGCTCGCGACCGCGAGCAGGACGACGGCGCGCCCGCTCGGGCCCTCGGCGTCGGTGCGCCCGCCGAACGTCATCGGATCAGCCGGCCCCCGCGTCGGCGCCGGGCGCGTCGACCCTCGCCGCGTCCAGCCGATCGAGGATCAGCCGCGTCACGCCCTCGACCGGCACGCGCTCCTGGGTCATGGAGTCTCGATCCCGCACGGTCACCGCGCCGTCCTCGAGCGAGTCCACATCGACCGTGACGCACCACGGCGTCCCGATCTCGTCCTGTCGACGATACAGCTTGCCGATCGCGGCGGTGTCGTCGTAGACCGCCATCGTGTGACGCTGCAGGTCGGCCTTGATCCGGTGACACAGCTCCACGATCTCCGGCCGCTTCTTGAGCAGGGGGAGCACCGCGACCTTGTATGGCGCCAGGTCCGGGTGGAGGGCGAGCGACACGCGTGTCTCGCCGCGGACCTCCTCCTCGCGATAGGCGTCGATCAGGAACGTGAACGCCGCCCGGTCGGCGCCCGCCGCGGTCTCGACGATCCACGGGACCACGTGCTCCCCGGTCGCCTGATCGAAGTACTCCAGGCTCTCGCCGGACGCCTCGCTGTGACGGGACAGGTCGAAGTCGCCCCGATTGTGGACGCCCTCGAGCTCCTTCCAGCCGAACGGGAACCGGTACTCGACGTCGACCGCCTTCTTCGCGTAGTGGGCGAGCTCGTCGGCCGCGTGCTCGCGCAGCCGCAGGCGCGACGGCGTCACTCCGTAGCGCTCGTACCAGGCACGGCGCTTCGGCAGCCATTCGTCGAACGCCGCACTCGCCGCCGCTTCCGGGCGGACGAAGTACTGCATCTCCATCTGCTCGAACTCGCGCATCCGGAACACGAAGTTGCCCGGCGAGATCTCGTTGCGGAAGCTCTTGCCGATCTGCGCGATCCCGAACGGGAGCTTCTTGCGCGACGACTGCAGGACGTTCTTGAAGTTGACGTACGAGCCCTGCGCGGTCTCCGGACGCAGGTAGACGACCGACGCGTCCTCCTCCACCGGCCCCATGAACGTCTTGAACATGAGGTTGAACCGCCGCGGCGCCGACAACGGGCCGCTGTCGTTGGGGCAGCGGAGTCCGAGGCGCGCCACGATCCCATCGTCGCGCAGGTCCGACGCGGACAGGTCCTCGGCGCCCGGCAGCTCGTCGAGCCGGTAGCGCCGTCGACACGTCGCACACTCCACCATCGGGTCGCTGAACGAGCCGACGTGACCGGACGTGACCCACACCTGCGGG
This sequence comes from uncultured Anaerolineaceae bacterium, assembly GCA_964393345.1. Classification (GTDB taxonomy): domain Bacteria; phylum Chloroflexota; class Limnocylindria; order Limnocylindrales; family CSP1-4; genus SPCO01. The sequence goes on from CAYMTJ010000025.1 coordinate 38,529, forward strand.
TGCATCAGGATCCCGGCGTCGAGCCCGACGATGTCGTCGCGCTCCTGGACCATGGCCCGCCACCAGGCGCGCTTGACGTTGTTCTTGAGCTCGACCCCGAGCGGGCCGTAGTCCCACACGGCGTTGATCCCGCCGTAGATCTCCGACGACGGGAAGATGAACCCGCGCCGCTTCGAGAGCGAGACGATCGTGTCGAGATCGGCGACCGCGGGCGCGACGTCCTGCGGGTCGGCGTCCGGGGTGGGGGTCACGGTCAGGGTTCTCCGCTGGTACGCGACCGTGGCATGGCCGCGCGGGACCGTGATGCTACCAGAGCCTCGGGCCGGCACGGCCTCGTCGCCGCGGGACTCCGGTGTCAGGTGTCCGGCAGCGTCTCGAGCAGGAGCCGGATCGCGTTGCCGCCCATCACCCGGGCGATCGCCTCGTCGCTGAGCCCCACGTCCAGGAGCGCGTCCGTGAGCTGTGGCAGACCCGTGGCGTCGAACGGGACGGGGACGGCCCCGTCGAAGTCCGAGCCGAGCCCGACATGCTCGACGCCGGCCACGTCGATGGCGTACTGGATCGAGCGCGCGATCGACGTCGCGTCCTCCCCGCCCGCCGCCGTCGGCCAGAACCCGATCCCGATGAGCCCGCCCGACGCCGCGATCCCGCGCAGGTGCTCGTCCGAGAGGTTGCGCACGTTGTCCGCGATCCCGCGGACGCCGGTATGGGACGCGACGACGGGTCGGGTCGCCGCGGCAAGGACGTCGTCGATGGTGGCGGCCGAGGCATGCGCGACGTCGATCAGCATGCGGCGCGCCTCCATCCTCTCGAGCATCTCGCGTCCGAGCGTGGTCAGCCCGCCCTGGTCGATCCCGTGCGCAGACCCACCGAACGCGTTGTCGAAGAAGTGGCTCGGCGACATCATCCGGTAGCCCGCGTCGGCAACGACGTCGACGTTCGCCGGGTCGCCGTCGAGGGCATGCGCGCCCTCGATCGACAGCAGCCCGGCCGTCACGGGCCACGCCGGACCACGACGGGCAAGGTGGGTCGCCAGGTCCGCCCGGGATCGGATGACCGTCAGGCGCCCGTCGGAGCGGGCCGCCATCGCGTCAAGCCGCGATGCCATGTGCAGCGCTCGAGCGAGCAGGCTCCGCCACGTCCGCGGTGGCCAACCCTCGGCGAGGGCCAGGAGCGCGATGTCGTCGCTGCGGTCGTCGTTGCGCTCGATGTTGAGGTGCCGGGGCGACTTGGTCGTGGCCGCGAACACCTGGAGCGCCACGTTCCCCTCGATCAACCGCGGGACATCGACATGGCCGCGATCGCCGCGCACGAGCAGGTCCCGGCCCCACAGCAGGGAGTCGGCGTGGAGGTCCACGACCGTCAGCGTCTCGTGCAGGGCCCGAGCCCGCGCCGAGGCGAAGTACGGCGGGACGTAGCGCGTGGGGTTGAGGCGCCGCTCGGTCCGCGCGACGACCGTCCGACCCGCGAATCGCGCACCGGCCGCGGCCGCGGCACCGGCCACCGTCCCGAAGACCGCCGCCGTCAGCGCCCGTCGAGCCAACGTCGCGCGTCCGTCAGCCCAGTCGCCAGCGCGTGGGCGTCACGCGGATGACGACGGGGTACTCGCCCGCGAACCACTCGGGGGTCCAGCCGTAGCCGTCGATCATCGAGCCGTATTTCGCGAGATAGGTAGGGTGCTCATGCGCGGGGCGGCCATCGGGATCGATCCGGGCGATGCCTTCCATCGTGGCCACGTCCCCGCCGGTCGCGTCCGAGTTGAGGTTGAACGCCACGAGCGGCTGGTGGGCCACGTTGCCGTTGCGCGCGGCCCGCTTGTACGAGTAGATCAGGATCTCGCCGTTCTCCCACAGGAACCAGATCGGCGCGCTCTGCGGCTGGCCGTCGGGGTTGGTCGTCGTCAGCCAGCCGATCTTGTCGGCCGCGAGTCGCTCGAGCGTCCGCGCGCCGTCCGGCGTCGAGGGATCGGGGGTCTTCATGCGACCTCCGTGTCCAGGTCGAGTCGCAGGACGACTTCGCCATCGATGATGCGCCCGGTGGCGACGAAGCCATACCGCTCGTAGAACGGTCGCGGCGACCCGTCGCCCTCGCCCGCGGACGTCCAGAGGATCTCGGCGCCGGGTCGACCCCGCAGGTACGCCACGACCGCGTCGAGGGCCGCGGTGCCGTAGCCGACGCGCTGGTAGCGCGCGTCGATCAGGAGGCGCCACAGGTAGTACGGGCCGAGGAGGTCCGGGTCGGCGTCGAGCGTCGCCTGGGCGATGCCGTCGCTGATCATGACGAAGCCCACGATGGACCCGCCGGCGTGGACGCTCCACATCCGCGGACAGGCGTGGGCCTCCATGACGGCGTCCCGGTACGACTCCTCGACGGGCGACACGAACCGCTCCTGGTCCGGCCTCGTGCGCATCTCGAGGACGGCGGCGCGGTCCTCGTCCGTGATGATGTCGCGCAGCTCCACCGCGGCCATCTAGG
>CAYMTJ010000026.1:0-39278 GCA_964393345.1 uncultured Anaerolineaceae bacterium
GCGCCCACATGGTGGGACGGACTTCCGGCACAGGACTACGATGGCGACACTTCCCGTTCGAACCCGTCACGCCCCAGGAGGCCATCCCGTGACCGACACCCTCGAGCGCGTCAAGACCTACAAGCAATTCATCGGCGGCGAGTTCGTCGACGCCGCGGACGGCAAGACCGCTGAGGTCATCAACCCGGCAACGGATCAGGCCATCGCCACCGTCCCGGCCAGCGCCGCCGAGGACGTGGACCGCGCGGTCAACGCCGCGGAGACCGCGTTCGCGAGCTGGAAGAAGACGACGCCCCAGGACCGCTCGCTGCTGCTGCTCAAGATCGCCGACGCGATCGAGGCGAGGGCCGACGAGCTCGGTCGGCTCGAGAGCGCCAACGCCGGCAAGCCGGTGGGTGCCGCGATCGACGAGATGGCCGTCTGCGCCGATCTGTTCCGGTTCTTCGCCGGCGCCGGGCGCGTGATGGACGGCCTGGCGGCCAACGAGTTCGCGGCCGGGCATACCTCGATCATCCGGCGCGATCCGATCGGCGTCGTCGCCTCGATCGCCCCGTGGAACTACCCGCTCTACATGGCCAGCTGGAAGCTGGGTCCGGCGCTCGCGACCGGGAACACCGCGGTGCTCAAGCCGTCGGCGCGCACGCCGCTGACCGCGCTGGCGTTCGCCCAGATCCTTGCCGAGATCCTGCCGCCGGGCGTCGTCAACGTCCTGTCCGGGTCCGGCGCCGACATCGGCGACGCCCTCGTCGGCCATCCCAAGGTCCGGATGGTCTCGATCACCGGCGACACGGTCACGGGCAAGCGCGTGGCGAAGATCGCCGCCGACTCCGTCAAGCGCCTCCATCTCGAGCTCGGTGGCAAGGCGCCGGTCATCGTCTTCGATGACGCGGACCTCGATCTCGCGGCCGAGACGCTCAAGTTCGCCGGGTACTGGAACTCCGGCCAGGACTGCACGGCGGCCACCCGGGTCATCGCCGGCCCGAAGGTGTACGAGAAGTTCGTGTCCAGCCTGTCCGACCAGGTTCGGAGCATCAAGTGGGGCGATCCGGCCGAAGGCGACGACATCGAGATGGGCTCGATGATCGCCCAGGCCCACGCGGAGAAGGTCCAGGGGATGGTCGATCGGGCCCGCAGCGGCGCCGAGGTCGTGGTGGGCGGCGAGCGCCCGGATCGCGCCGGCGCGTACTACGCCCCCACGGTCATCGCCGGCGCGGACCAGAAGTCCGAGATCATCCAGGAGGAGATCTTCGGGCCCGTGGTCACCGTCCAGCGCTTCGCCGACGAGGATCAGGCGGTGGCCTGGGCGAACGACACCCCGTATGGCCTCGCGTCGTCGATCTTCACGACCGACATCGGCAAGGCGATGCGCGTCGCCAAGGCGCTCGACTTCGGCCACGTCTGGATCAACGAGCACTTCACGCTGACATCGGAGACGCCCCACGGCGGCGTCAAGCAGTCGGGCTGGGGCAAGGACGGCTCCAAGTACGCGCTCGAGGACTACACGTTCATCAAGCACGTGATGATCAACACTGGCACCTAGGGACGCCGTCATCCGCGACGGCGCGGTCACCCGCGGCGGGGCCGGCACCCACGGCGGGGCCGGCACCCGCGGCGGGACCGACACCCGCGAGGCGGTCGAGGCGGTCCTCGCCGGGCTCGACCGCGACCGACTCGCGGCGCAGCGCTGGTTCGGCGCCAAGGGTCGGACGATCGAGTCCATCGAGCTCGAGGACGCCTTCGACCTCGACGGGAACGGGGCCCACGTCCTCGCGATCGCCCGTCTCGGGCTCGACGACGGCTCGACCCAGCGGTACTCCTTCGCGCTGACGGGTCGGCCGCTCCGGGTCGCGGCACCCGGCGATGGGACGTGGCGAGCGCTCGCGGTCGCGATGGCCGATGGGCGGTCGATCCCCGCGATGACGGGCGCCGGCGACACGTGGGCCGCGCCGTCCGCGGCGCTCGTCTGCCGGCCCGGCCGGGCCATGCCGGCCGGTATCGCCGCCTCCGCCGAACGGGATCTCGGCGCGGACCAGTCGAACGCGTCGGTCGTGCTGGGGGAGACCGTCCTGCTCAAGGCGTTCCGCCGGCTCCAGACCGGGCTCAATCCGGAGCTGGAACTCGTGGCGTTCCTGGCCGAGGAGGTCGGGTTCCCCGCGGTCCCGCCGCTCGCCGGCTTCGCGGAAGTCGTGTCGGCGCGGCACGGGACGACCACCGTGGCCGTGGCCCAGTCGTTCGTCGCGGACGGCACCGACCTCTATGAGTCGCTCGCCGAGGCGATGGCGGCGTGGCTGCTGGCCCCTGGAGAGGTCAGCCTGGAGTTCGCGACGGAGGTCCCGGCCGAACTCGGGACGCTCGTGGCGGGTCTTCATGCCGCGCTGGCGTCGCGGCCCGACATCGCCGATCTGGCGCCTCGCGACGCCACGCGGGACGAGATCCGCGCCTGGTCCGCCGCCGCACGCACGCACCTCGACGAAGCGCTCGCCGTCACGACGGGCGAGGAGGGACGGGTGCTCCGTTCGCTGGCCCCGTCGATCGCGGCCGAACTCACGGTGTTCGACGCCATGGCGACCGTGCCGCGCGTCATCCGGGCGCACGGCGACCTCCACCTCGGCCAGATCCTCATCGCACCGGATGGCTACCGGGTGGTCGACTTCGAGGGTGACCCGCTCTCGTCGATCGACGAACGCCGCGCGCAACGATCCTCGTTGCGCGACATCGCGTCGATGCTGCGGTCCCTCGACCACGTGGGACGAAGCGCCGGTCGACGCGCGCAGGCACGCAACGGCGGTCCGCTCGTGCGTGCCGGGCTGGACCTCGACGGCTGGTTCGTGCGCGCTCGGGAGCGCTTCCTTGACGCCTACCGCGACGGGCTGCGTGACGCCGGAGAGGCCGCGGACATCGACGTCTCACTCCTGCGCGCCTTCGAGATCGACAAGGAGACCGCCGAGTTCGTCTACGCGGCGACATACCTTCCGAGCTGGCTGTGGGCGCCGACGGAGGGCATGGCGTGGCTGATCGGGTCCGGGACGGCTCGATCGTGACCGACCGCATCGCCGGTCTGCGCGCCGACATCGAGCGGGCGCCCCAGGCGCTCATCGAGCTCCTGGAAGCCATCGGCAACGACGGTTCCGCGGTCCGTGAGGCCGTCGACCGCCTGGCCGGGCGGCGCGTCATGCTCGTCGGTCTGGGCAGCTCCCGGTACGCCGCGGCGGTGGCGGCGTCCGCGTATCGGGCCGCCGGGGCGACCGCGTGGGTCGAGTACGCCTCGGTCGGGCCCGGGACGCCACCGGCGCGGGAACTCGCCGTCCTCGCGATCTCGGCCTCCGGCCGCACGCCGGAGGTGGTGGCGAGTGCCCGTCGGCACCACGGGACCGGCCCGGTCATCGCCGTGACCAACCGTCCGGACTCGCCGCTGGCCTCGGCGGCCGACGTCGTGCTGCCGCTCCACGCCGGCGACGAGCAGTCCGGGATCGCCACGTTGACGTTTCGCGCCACGCTCGCGCTCCTCGGCGTCCTGTCGGGATCGCTTCGCCTGGACGCGGCGCGATCGCTGGCGGATCGGCTCGACGTCCTGGGCGGCGATCTGGGCGGTTCGATCGACGCCGTCGCCGACCTGCTCGATGGCGCTGCGGCGATCGACGTGCTGGCCGAGTCAGCGACGCTGGGTATGGCCGATCAGGCGGCGTTGCTGTTCCGCGAAGCCCCACGACTCGCCGCCCACGCCGCGGAGACGGGGGACTGGCTCCATACCGAGGTCTATCTCGCGCTGCCCGGCCATCGCGCGATGGTCTTCGCCGGGTCGTCCGCGGACGACGAGGTCGCCGCGACGATCACCCGGCGCGGCGGTCAGCTCGTGGCGGTCGGCTCCGCGATCGCGGGCGCCACGCTGACCATGGCGACCGACCGGCGCGGGGCAGACGGTCCCTTCGAGCGCACCATCCTGGAGTCGCTCGTCGCCGACCGTCTCGCCCTCGCGCTGTGGGAGCGCGCGCACGCCGAGGGCTGAACGCCGGCCGCGCGTCGCCGCACATCGATGCCGCCACAGCCCGACGCCCGCTCAGCCGAGCGCCTGACGGACCTCGCCGAGGCGTTCGATGGTCTCGTGATCGAACGGGTCGCGGAACACGAACTCCACCTCGCGCACCCCGATCGCCCGGTACTCGTCCACCGTGGCGGCGACGACGGCCGGCGGTCCGCCGACCGTCAGGCCGCGCTCGGTCCCGTCGGAGCCGACGCGTCCCTCGAGCCCGTGCCGTCGTGCCGTCTCCGCCCACGCCTGTCGGGCAGCCTCCATCGAGTCGCGGACGACCGCGTGGATCGTCACGGTCCGCTCGATGTCGCCGAACGCGCGCCCGACATCCGCGCACCGTTCGCGGAGGGTCTCGCTCACCCCGGCCACCCGGTCCGGTGACCCATAGCCGTTCCAGAGGTCCGCGTAACGGGCCGTCGTCCGCAGCGTCTTGGTGGGCCCGGAGCCGCCGATCAGGATCGGGAGGCGTTCCTGGACCGGCCGCGGCCGGCAGACGGCGTCGCGCATCGCGTAGACCGGTCCGTCGTGCGTGACGGCCTCGCCATCGAGCAACCGTCGGATCAGCCCGACGGCCTCGTCGAGCCGGTCGAGCCGCTCGCCGAACCCGGACCCGAAGTCGATCCCGAACGCCTCGTGCTCAAGCTCGAACCACCCTCCACCGATGCCGAGCACGGCGCGCCCGCCGGAGAGGTGGTCGATCGTCGTGGCGAGTTTCGCGGTCAGACCCGGCGTCCGGAAGGTGTTGGCGGCGACGAGCAGCCCGAGCCGGATCGACCGGGTCTCGACGGCCAGCGCGGCCAGGGTCGCCCAGCCCTCGAGCTTCGGGTCCGTGGGGTCGCCCTCGTCGGCGAGCAGGTGATCGTCGATCCAGAGGCTGTCCCACCCGGCACGCTCCGCGGTCAGGGACGCGTCGCGGATCGACGCCCAGTCCGTGCGATTGATCCAGAACGCCGCACCGAACCGCATCCCGCTCAGCCGTGGATCGTCGCGAGCAGGCGGAACACCGGCATCCCCGCGGCGAACGCGTCGGCGATCGTGTCGGGCAGGGCGGGCGAGCAGACCTCGGCGTCAGACATCGCCCGGCCGAACACCACGTCCTTTGCCCGCAGCAGATCCGCGTTCGGGTGGTCGGCCGGGAACTCGGGCGGGACGCGCTTGAGCGACTCGTGGGCCGTGACCGTCCCGAATGTCGCCCGGAATCCCGGCTCTTCGAGCGCGGCGCGCACCCGATCGGGCTCGTCGACCACGGCGCGGCGGAAGGCGTCCAGGCGTGATTTCTCGGGCATCCACATCCCGCCGCCCACGTACATCTCGCCGGGCTGGAAGTTGAAGTACCCGCCGTTCGCGTGCGCCGCGCCGTCAGCCAAGACCGGTTCGCCCCCCGCGTCCCGCTCGAGCCACGGGAACGTCGCGCCAAGGTGGGTCTTGTACGGCGACTTGTCCTTGCTGAAGCGGGTGTCGCGATAGATGCGGAAGAGGGAGCGCTTCGGGTCGGCCTGGAAGGGCAGGTCGCGGGCGGCGAAGGCCTCGGCGAGGGCGACGACCAGCGCCTCCATCGGCTCCTTGAGCAGGCGCTCGTATTCGGCCTTGCGGGGCGCGAACCAGTCGCGATCGTTGTTGACCGCGAGATCGGCGAGGAAGTCGATGGCCTCGGGTCGGAACCCGCTGAAGGTCAAGGTGGCGGTCGGCATCGGGCGATCTCCCTGGCTGGCGTATGCGTCGAATCTACGCCGATGCGCTCACCCCGCGGTCACCGCAGCGACCGATGCCTATGCTGCGGGCGATGACCGAGTCACCGCCGATCCCGACGGACCTCCAGGACGCGATCCTCGACTGGTATGCCGCGAACGCCCGCGACCTCGCGTTCCGTCGCACGACCGACCCGTACGCGATCCTCGTGTCCGAGGCGATGGCCCAGCAGACGCAGGCCGCACGAGCCGCGGAACGATGGGCACGCTTCATGACGCGGTTCCCGACCGTCCACCGCCTGGCCGCCGCGTCGCCGGCCGACGTCCTGCGCGAGTGGCAGGGCCTCGGCTACGACCGGCGGGGGCTCAACCTCTGGCGGGCCGCCCGCGACATCGTCGGCGACCACGGCGGTCACGTGCCCGAGGACCTCGCCGCGCTCGAGGCGCTGCCGGGCGTCGGCCCGTACACGGCCCGGGCGGTCGCCGCCATCGCGTTCGGTGCGCCGGTCGGGGCCGTCGACACCAACGTCCGCCGCGTTCTGATGCGCATCGTCTTCGGCGCGGCGCCGGTCGGCGAGGCCGTCAGCCTCCGCGCGTTCCAGGACCTGGCCGACCGGGCCGTCCCCGTCGGTCGATCCGCCGCGTGGACCCACGCGCTGATGGACCTCGGGGCCACGGTGTGCCGCGCCGCCTCGGCGGACTGCGCTGCCTGCCCGGCCGCCGCCTGGTGCGCCTTCGCGACCTCTGGCGCCAGCGTGCATCGAACGCCAAGGACACGGACCGGCGAACGGGCCGCGCCGTTCGCCTCCACGAACCGCTGGCTGAGGGGGCGCATCCTCGATCGACTTCGAGCGGCCGACACCACGTCGTGGGTCACGTTCGCGGGCCCGCTGGGCGCCCACGATGCCGACGCCGTGGCCCGGGCCCTGGCCGCGCTCGCCGCCGACGGGCTGATCGAGCGTCGCGACCGCGCCGCCCGCCTGCGGGTGAGGTGAACCTCGTTCGGCTACGCTTCCGGCGCGATGCCCACCACCGTCGACCCGGTCCCCGCCCTGCCCGCGAACGACCCGTCGATCTTCGAACTCGATCTCCGCGGCCTGCGCGGCCACTGGGCCGCGTCGGCGGCGCTGACGCCGATCTCGGCCGAGACCATGGCCGGCGCCGACCGGCGCGCGCAGGCGGTCGGCGTGCCCGAGGAGCGGTTGATGGAACACGCCGGGACGGCGGTCGCGGCCGCGGTGCGTGCACTCGCGGTGGACCTCGAACGGTGGGGAACCGGTCCGATCGTGATCCTGTGCGGCCCAGGCAACAACGGGGGTGACGGGCTCGTGGCTGCCCGACGGCTGGCGCTCGCCGGTGCCGAGGTGATCGTGGGTCTCGTGAGTCCGGAGGCTCGTCCACGCGGCAGCACCTCGGCCCGGAACTGGGATCGCATCGCCCGCGACACGGGGATCACGAAGGCGCATCTTCCGGTCGCGCGTGACATCCACACGTTCGGGCAGGGGATCGAGAAAGCCGCCGTCATCGTCGACGCCCTGCTCGGGACGGGCGTGCGTGGCGCACTTCGCGAACCCATCCGGTCGGCCGTCGACCTCATCGGCCGGGCGAGCGCGGCGGGCGTCCCGGTCGTGGCCGTGGACACTCCCACGGCGATCGACCTCTCGAGCGGCGAGGCGTCGGACCCCGCGGTCCGCGCCGATCTCACGGTCACGTTCCACCGTCCCAAGATCGGTCTGCGGACCCGCCGCGGCGCGGCCCACGCCGGCAAGGTGCTGGTGGCGCCCATCGGCATCCCCCTGGAGGCGGACCGTGGTTGAGCCGGGCCCGACGCCGCGCCAACCGGGCTGGCGTGCCGTGGTCCTCGTCGCCGCAGCGGCCGCGGCGGTCGTCCTCGGTGCGGCGGCGCTGACGAGCCTGCTTCCCGAGCCGGTGCAGCACGCGCTCTTCTACTCGCCGATCGCGATCATCTTCCTGATCGTCGCGACCGCCTGGCACCTGTGGCGCGTGTCTCGTCGCCGTCCTGACGCGTGACCGAGCCGGACCTTCCGCGCGTCCCGGACCCGCGAGCCGCGCGGAGTGCCGCCGTCTCGTCGCTGACCCAGTCCACCTGGGACGTGGTGATCGTCGGCGGTGGCATCGTGGGCTGCGGCGCGCTGCTCGACGCGACGTCGCGCGGCATGCGGGCCGCGCTCATCGAGCAGGACGACATCGCGGCCGGCACGTCGTCGCGCTCGTCGCGGCTGATCCACGGCGGGTTCCGCTATCTGGAGCAACTCCGCTTCGGCCTCGTGCGCGAGGCCCTCGCCGAGCGCGCCCGCCTCCTGCGCAACGCCCCGCATCTCGTCTCGCTCGAGCCGCTGCTCTTCCCGATCTACGGGATCCCCTTCGTCTCGAAGGCGTTCTACGACGCCGGACTCACCCTCTACGACGTCCTCGGCGCGCGTCGGGATGGCGGCTGGCATCGACGCCTGACGAAGGCCCAGACGCTCGAGTTCGCGCCGGCCCTGCGGACCAGGGGCCTCCGCGGCGGGCTGCTCTATCACGACGGGGTCGAGGACGACGCGCGGTTCACGCTCGCTGTCGCCCGCAGCGCGATCGCCGCGGGGGCCGTGGCCGTCACGCGCGTGCGGGCGACCGGCACGCACCTCGACCCAGCCACGGGACGCGTCGATGCGCTGACGGCGACGGATCTGACGACCGGCGCCGCGCTGGAGATCCGGACACGGGCGATCCTCGACGCGACCGGTGTCTGGAACGCCGAGGCCGATCATCCGCTCGGCAGCGGGTCGACGAGGATCCTCCCGAGCCGTGGGGCGCACCTCGTCGTCCCGCGCGAGCGGATCCCGAACCGCATCGGCATGGCGATCCGGGTCCCCGGCAAGATCGTCTTCCTCGTCCCGTGGATGGACCACTGGCTGATCGGCACCACCGACGCGCCGTTCGACGGTCCCGCCGCCCGTCCCGCGGCCGCCGGGTGGGAGGTGGATCATCTCCTCTCCACGGTGAACGAACTCATGGACGTCGACCTGCGACGGGACGACGTCGTGGGCACGTACGCCGGCCTGCGACCGCTCATCGCGCCATCCGGCGGATCGACGGTCAAGGCGTCCCGCGAGCACCAGGTGACCGTCGAGGACGGAGGCCTCGTGCGGATCGGCGGAGGCAAGTACACGACCTATCGCGTCATGGCCAGCGACGCCATCGATGCGGTCCTGGGGCGGGCCGAGGCACGCACGCGGCCCAGCCAGACCGCGGACATGCGACTGTCGGGTGCCGCGGACCGCGAGGCGCTCGACCGGATCGTCGGCGAGCTCGCGTCCGTCGAAGCCCTGAGCGCGATCCATCCGGACGCCGCGGCACGGCTCGTCGCCCGGCACGGGACCGAGGCACCGGGCGTGGTCGCGCTCGGGGCCCAGCGAGGGACGCTCAAGGCGCTCGTCCCGGGTCGCGCCTTCCTCGAAGCCGAGGTGACCTGGGCGGCCCTGCACGAACTCGCGATGTCGCTCGACGATGTCCTTTCCCGCCGGATGCGCCTTGCCCAGGAGCTGCCCGATCGCGGCGCTTCGATCGCCCCGCGTGTCGCCGTGCTGCTCGGGGCGGAACTCGGATGGGGCGAGACCCGCCGGACCCGCGAGGTCGAGGCCTATCTCGCGTCCGCCGGGCGGGAGTTCTCGGTGGCCCCACCGGCGACCGCCGGTTTCGACTCGGACCGCAGCTAGGAGCTGGGCCGGCTGTCATCGGGTCGTCACGGGTGCGCGGCACGCTCGCCGACATGGACATCCTTGCTGAATTCGGGCGAGTCTTCTTCGGCGCCCTCTACGACCTCCGGATCCCGGTCGCGATCGGCTCGATCGTCGCCGCGATCGCGTTCGTCGTCATCGCGTGGCGGCGCGGCTGGATCGCGGCGGCACGCCGGCATCCGGGTCGATCGAGCGTGGTGCTCGCCGCCGCGCTGGCGGTCGGACTGCCGCTGACCTGGTACCTGGCCTCGCCGATCTTCCTGCGCACGCAGCTCATCGAACCCGAGCTCGTCGGGGTCATCTCGACGCCGACGCCGACGCCGCCTGCTAGCGACGCGCCATCCGCCTCACCATCGCCCTCGACGGACCCGACGGTCGCGCCGTCGGCCGAGCCCTCCGCGGCGGAGGCCTCGCCGGATCCCTCCACCGGGGCGAGCGCTCCACCCGGTGCGAACCCGACCCCCCGGCCGACCGCCAAGCCGACGCCGAAACCGACCGCTCAGCCGACGCCGAAGCCGACCGCCAAGCCCACGCCCGCCCCGTTCCAGCCGATCGCGATCCTGAGCGGTGAGTTCTACGGCTCGGACGACTTCCACTACGGGTCCGGGACCGCCACGGTCATCGAGATCGAACCCGGTCGATATCGTCTGCGGCTCTCCGACTTCTCGGTCCGCAACGGGCCCGACCTGTACGTCTATCTCTCACCCAGCGCCGAGGGCTACGCGAACGGCGCGCTCGAGATCGGCGTCCTCAAGGCCACGGACGGATCGTTCGGCTACGACCTGCCGGCGGGGCTCGATCCGACCGACTTTCGGAGCACGATCATCTGGTGCAAGCAGTTCAGTCACCTGTTCGCGACGGCCCCGTTCGATTGAGCCCGGATCGCCCGCTCGCAGGCGTGAATTTCGGGGCTAGTCAACGCTTGACGGACCGCGTACCATCCCGGCCACAAATGCCGTGGAACGCGTCCTCGGCAAGAACGTAGCTCGACACGACTCGGACTCCTCTCACGGCTGACGCGAGAACCCGACGGGATCGCGCCGGCTACCGAGAGGAGTTTCGTTTTCGTGTACAGCGACAAGAACCTGACCTGTGCGGACTGTGGACAGGAATTCGTGTTCACCGCGTCCGAGCAGGACTTCTTCGCACAGCGCGGCTTCACCGAGCCGCGCCGTTGCCCGTCGTGTCGGGCCAGTCGTAAGGCGGCCCGGAACGCCGAGGGTGGGGGCTCGTACGGCGGCTACGGAGCCGGCGGCGGGTACTCGGCCGGCGGTGGCGGCGGCTACGGGGGCGGCGGGGGCGGCGGGTACGGGTCCCGCGATCGTGGCCCACGCGAGATGTTCGCCGCGACGTGCTCCAACTGCGGCAAGGAAGCCCAGGTCCCGTTCCGGCCCACGAGCGGCAAGCCCGTCTATTGCAGCGACTGTTTCCGGAGCATGCGAGGGGACTGACGCCCGGGCGGACCGATGGTCCGCCGATCAGCACGACCACGATCCGGGCCGTCAGCCGACCCGGATCGTTCGATTCCGGGGTCGCGCCCGGTCGCTACCCCTGGCGCTTCCCGCCGAGCAGCCCCAGGTCGAACTTGCGCTCCGTGCCGTGGATCAGGCGATCGATGTTGTCGGCATGAGCGAGCCAGATGAGCGCCGCGCCGATGGCCGCGAAGGCCAGGTACGGCATCGGGGTCCCGGGGATGAGCAGGATCAGCAAGACCATGACCGGCACCATCGCCGCCGATCCGAGCAGCGACCCAAGTGACACGTAGCGCGTCACGAGGATCACCCCTACGAAGATCGGCGCAGCGAGCAGCACCGCGATCGGCTGGACGACGAGCATCGCGCCCACGCCCGAACCGACGCCCCGCCCGCTCCGGAACCCGTTGAAGATCGACCAGATCGCGCCGGTGACCGCGGCCGCGCCACACAGGACCTCGACGACGGTGTCCCCGCCGGTGACGGCTCGTGCCAGCAGGACGGGGAGTGCCCCCTTCAGGAGATCGCCGGTCACCACCACGGTCGCCCACTTGCGACCGAGCGCCCGAAGCGCATTCGTGCCGCCGGTCCGCCCCGAGCCCACGGTCCGTGGATCCGGTCCGCCCGATGCCCGCGCCGCGAGCACGCCCATCGGGATGGACCCGGCGAGGTACGCGATCCCCACGAGGATGGCGGCGCGGAGGATGTCCGGATCCATCGAGGCGGCGCTCCTGCGGCGGTGATGGCGTGGGCGTGGGGGTCCGGGGGCCGAGTCTAGCACCGGGTCGGTTGCGGGAGCCGAGCGGTCACGCGTACCATCGAAGCGATGACCCACCCGCCGGCGCGGCGCCCCACGGATCGCTCGTGGACGCCGTCCGCCCGGCTCCCCGAGGCACCCTGACCCATGGCCGTCGGCTCTTCCAACGACTTCGACCTCGTCGTGCTCGGCGCGGGCACGGGCGGCTATGCGGCCGCGTTCCGGGCCGGCCAGCTCGGGCTCAAGGTCGCCCTCGTCGACGAGGACAAGATCGGCGGCACGTGCCTCCATCGAGGGTGCATCCCGACCAAGGCCCTGCTCGAGTCGGCGGCCTTCGCTGACCGCGTCCGCCACGCAAAGGACTACGGACTGACGCTCCCTGGCGAACCGGTGATCGACTATGCGGCGATGGCTGCGCGGCGGGATGCCGTCGTGAAGCGCATGTGGACCGGCCTCAAGACGCTCATCGACAAGAACAAGGTGACCTGGGTCGCCGGTCGCGGCCGGCTGGATGGTCCGGGCAAGGTCCGTGTGACCCAGCCCGGCGAGGACGGGACGCCCGGCAAGGGCGGTGAGCGCGTCCTCAACGCCACGGACGTGATCATCGCCACCGGGTCACGGGTCAAGTCGCTGCCGGGCCTCACCCCGGACGGCAAGCGCATCGTCACCAGCGACGACATCCTCAGGATGGACACCCTTCCGAAGGACATCGTGATCGTCGGCGCCGGCGCGGTCGGCGTGGAATTCGCCTCGATGTTCCACGACGTGGGCGTGACCGTCACGCTCCTCGAATACCTGCCGGGGATCGTCCCACTCGAGGACGGCGAGGTCAGCAAGCTCCTCGAGCGCAGCTTCACGAAGCGCGGCATCACCGTCATGACCAACGCGAGGTTCCACGCGACAGCGGTCAAGGCCGACAAGACCGGGGTCTCGCTCAAGGTCGGGCCGGATGGCAAGGACGCCGGGGCGCTCCGGGCGGAGATGCTGCTCGTCGCCACGGGGCGCGCCGCGAACATCGAGGAGATCGGGCTCGAGACCACCAAGGTCGAGACGGACCGCGGCGTGATCAAGACGAACGGCCACATGCGGACGAAGGAGCCGCACGTGTACGCCGTCGGCGACGTCATCGGCAACCTGTGGCTGGCCCACACGGCCGCGCACGAGGGGATCATCGCGGCGCACGTGATCGCCGGCGAGTCGGACGTCCACGAGATGGACTACCTGACCCAGCCGCATGCCACGTACTGCCGCCCGGAGATCGCGTCGATCGGCCTGACGGAGGAGCAGCTCAAGGCCGCCGGGACGGACTACAAGGTGGGCAAGGTCCCGTTCCAGGCCATCGCCAAGGCGCTCATCGGCGGGGAGTACGAGGGGTTCGTCAAGGTCCTCGCCAGCAAGGCCACCGATACGGCGGTCGGCGTCCACATCATCGGGCCGCACGCCACCGACCTCATCGCCGAGGCCAGCCTCGGCATGACGCTGGAGGTCACCCCGTGGGAGATCGGGGCGGCCACCCACGCGCACCCGACCCTCTCGGAGACCATCGGCGAGGCGGCGATGGCCGTCGACGGCCGGTCGATCAACTTCTAGCCAGGTTCAGGTTCGATACGGAGGCCCATCCGACGCGATGGCCGACACTCGCGGCAGGTCTCGACTCGGTGCCTCCGTCGGACTGACCGACGAGGACCTCCGTTCGATGTATCGCCTCGTCACGCTCGCGCGGGCGCTCGACGAGCGGATGTGGATCCTGAACCGGGCCGGCCGGATCCCGTTCGTGATCTCCGGCCAGGGTCATGAGGGCGCCCAGGTCGGCATCGCCTGGGCATTCGATCGCGGGAACGACTGGATCGCCCCGTTCTATCGCTCGATCGCGACGTGTCTCGCGTTCGGGATGAGCGCGCGTGACATCATGACCGCGCAGTACGCGACGGCCGACGATCCGTCATCGGGTGGACGCCAGATGCCCGGTCACTACGGGAGCCCCGAGCACCACATCGTGTCGGTCAGCTCGCCCGTCGCGACCCAGCTGCTCCATGCGGTGGGGATCGCCCTCGCGGCCAAGGTCCGTCAGACCGGGCAGGTCGTGATGACCGCGATGGGGGAGGGCTCGTCCAATCAGGGCGATGTCCATGAGGGTCTGAACTTCGCGGCCATCCATCGGCTGCCATTCATCTTCGTCGTGGAGAACAACGGCTACGCGATCAGCGTGCCGGCCGCCATGCAGGTGTCCGTCGAGGACGTCGCGAGTCGCGCGGCCGGCTACGGCATCCCCGGTGTCGTCGTCGACGGCGTGGACGTCCTCGCCTGCTTTGCCGCGGCGCGGGACGCCGTGGCGCGCGCCAGGGCGGGCGACGGGCCAACGCTCATCGAGGCCAAGGTCACGCGCCTGACCGGGCACTCCTCCGACGACCAGGAGACGAAGTACCGCTCCGCCGACGAGCTGGCCGCCGAGCGCCTGCGCGACCCGCTGCCGCGGTTCCGTGACCAGCTTCGCGACGCGGGCATCCTCGACGACGAGATCGAGGCGACCCTTGCCAATGAGGTGAAGGCCGCCGTCGAGGACGCGACCGAGTTCGCGGAAGCCGAGGCCGACCCCGATCCGTCCACGGCGATGCGCTACGTCTACGCGGACGATCCCCACCAGCCGCTCGCCGACTGATGGCGACCCGGACCTTCATCGACGCGATCCGCGAGACGCTCGCCGACGAGATGCGCCGGGATCCGTCGGTCGTCGTCCTCGGCGAGGACGTCGGTCGGAAGGGCGGCGTCTTCCTCGCCACCGACGGACTCTGGGCCGAGTTCGGCGGCGACCGCGTCATCGACACGCCACTGACCGAGTCGATGATCGTCGGAGCGTCGATCGGGGCCGCACTCAACGGGCTGCGACCGGTGGCCGAGATCCAGTTCGCGGACTTCATCCATCCCGCGTTCAATCAGATCGTGTCCGAGGCGGCGCGGATGCGCTATCGCTCGAACAACGGATTCCACGTCCCGATGACGATCCGTGCCCCCTACGGCGGTGGCGTCCACGGGGCCCTCTACCACTCGCAGAGCGTCGAGGCGTTCTTCGCCCACGTGCCCGGGCTCAAGGTCGTGATCCCCTCCACGCCCTATGACGCGCGCGGTCTGCTCCGGGCGTCCATCCGCGACGACGACCCGGTGCTGTTCTTCGAGCACAAGAAGATGTACCGCTCGGTCCGCGGCGACGTGCCCGACACCGATTACGTCGTGCCGCTCGGACGAGCGGCCGTGACCCACCCCGGCACCCAGGTGACGGTGATCGCGTACGGGCTGATGGCGCACTACTCGCTCGAAGCCGCCGACCGTGTGGCAGAGGAGGGGATCAGCGTCGAGGTCATCGATCTGCGCACCCTTCGTCCGCTCGACACCGAGACCGTGCTCGATTCGGTGCGCAAGACCGGCAAATGCCTCGTCGTCTACGAGGACAACCGGTTCGGTGGCTACGGCGCCGAGGTGGCCGCGACCGTCGCCGAGGAAGCGTTCGACTACCTCGACGGTCCGGTGACGCGCATCGCCGGCCCCGAGGTCCCGGGGGTGCCCTACAACCACGTCCTCGAGGACTGGTTCATGGTCAACCCCGAGAAGATCGCCGACGGGATCCGACAGCTCGCCGCGTACTGACCGCCGCGTCAGGTGGCCGTCGACGCGTCAGCGAAGGACCCCACGCCAGCCGGCTCGTTGAACCCACTGCCGAGCTCGACGATGAGCGCCACCGCCTCCTCCAGGTCCATCCGTCCACCTTCGGCGTAGAGGCGCTCCCACGCCTCGTCCGAGCCGAGACCCTGCCGGGCCGCCCCGAACGGATCCTGGGTGTCGATGAACCGGCCGAGGGCGGCCGGAGGCCGGACGCCGTAGCGCTCGCACAGCGCATCGAACGCGCCGGTCAGCCGGGCCGCGTCCTCGAAGCGCCCGAGCATGTCGGCCATGAGCACGCCCACGTGCAGCGAGATCGTCGTGGTCCCCCGGTCGCGCATGGCGAATGTCTCAACCAGCGACCGGACGGCGTAGCGACAGGCAGCCGGGATGTCGCCGAGCGTGAAGTGCGCCCAGCTCATGGAGGCCATGGTCATGGCGTGATACTGCGCGTCGCCAAGGGCCTCGAACGCCCCGAGCGCCTCCTGCAGGGTCTGGATCGCTTCCTCGGGTCGGAGCCCGCCAAGGGCGATGTTGCCCAGCGCCCAGCGCACGCGGGCCAGCCCACGCTCATCGCCGATCGCCTCGAATGCGGCCCGCGTCCGCGCCTGGCTCGCCAGCAACGTCGCCTCGTCCTCGTGATTCAGGAAGACGAGGTGGCCCAGGTTGAAGTACGCGTCGGCCAGGCCCACGCCATCGCCCAGCACCTCGGCGATGGCCAGTTCCTCGTCGTAGCGACGCTGTGACTCCTCGAAGTCACCCTGCCAGTAGGCGATGCTGCCCGCTGCCGCGACGGCCCACATCCGCTCGGCCGTCTCTGTCTTGGCGGTTGGCATGGCGAGCGCTCGTCCGGCCAGGATCCGCCCCTCCCTGAGATGGCCATCCGCCTGCCAGAATCGCCACAGGGCGGCCACGAGCCGCAGGGCGATGTCGCTCTCGTGGTGGTCGATGGCCCAGGTGAGGGCCGAGCGCAGATTGGCGTCGTCCGCCGACAGCCGGTCCAGCCACGCGGCTCCGTCCTTGCCACCCTCGTAGCCCTTGGCGGTCTCGGCGAGATCGAGGAAGGCCAGGGCGTGACGCCGCCGCGTCGCGAGCTCCTCACCTTCCGTGACCAGGCGGGCTGCGGCGAA
The DNA here is from genome assembly GCA_964393345.1 of uncultured Anaerolineaceae bacterium. Classification (GTDB taxonomy): domain Bacteria; phylum Chloroflexota; class Limnocylindria; order Limnocylindrales; family CSP1-4; genus SPCO01. The sequence goes on from CAYMTJ010000026.1 coordinate 16,472, forward strand.
CGACCGGATGGTCCGAAGCATCCGAAAGCGAACCCCGGGCTGGTCTGGGGCACGCTGGAGGAGGCTCCGATCCACCAGTTCCGCGAGGATGTCGAGGACATCCGCGCTCCGGATGTCGTCGTCGATCGCCACGCGACCGGCCTGCTCGAGGTCGAACGTCTCATCGAACACGGACAGCCGATGGAGCCCGTGCTGGAGATCGGGGCTCAGGAGGTCGTGGCTCCAGGCGACGGCAGCATCGAGCGTGCGCTGTCTGGCCGGGGCGTCTCGGGCGTCGGCGCCCGGGAGCGGGAGTCGGGCGGCAAGCCGGTCCAGGATGGCGGCCGGAGGGAGCAAGGCGACTCGCGCGGCGGCCAGCTCGATCCCAAGGGGGAGGCCGTCAAGGGACCGCACGATCTCGCCGACGATCGCCGCATCAGGTCCCGGATCCCAACCGGGACGGACGGCGCGGGCCCGCTCGTCGAAGAGTCGGCGCGCAGGCTCGTCGACACCGTCGACGACCAGGGGACCGACAGGCCACTCCTGCTCGCCCGCGACGTGGAGCGGCGACCGGCTCGTGACGACGACCTTCGATCCCGGGGAGGCGCGCAGGATCCCTCCGACGACGGCGGCGGCGTCGAGGACATGCTCGAAGTTGTCGAACACGAACAACATCGCGCGGTCGGCCACGAAGCCCGGGAGGGTCTCCACCGCGCTGCGATAGGGCCCGTCGAACAACCCGATGGTCCGCGCGATGAGGGGCTCCACGGCGTCGGCGCGATCGATCGACGCGAGGGGGACGAACCACGCGCCGTCCGGGTACTCGGCCTGCACGGACCGGGCGACTTCGACGGCCAGGCTGGACTTGCCGATCCCTCCCGGGCCGGTCAAGGTCACCAGCCGGCGCTCGTCGAGAAGGGTCCGGATCGTTTCGATGTCGGTCTCGCGGCCCACGAAACTCGTCAAGCGCTCCTCGAGGTTGCCCGAGGCCGCCGCACCAGCTCGCAATGGGGGAAAGCCGCTCGGCAGGCCGGGGGCATCGAGCTGATAGAGCGCCTCCGGGCGATCAACGTCCTTGAGCACGAAGTCGCCAAGGCTTCGGAGCGAGACCTGGTCCGGAAGCCGGTCCACGACCAGGCTCATCGTGGGGCTCGACAGGATCACCTGCCCGCCGTGGGCCGTCGCCGCGATCCGGGCCGCGCGACCGACATCGATCCCGCCGTAGTCGTCGCCCGCAAGATGGGCTTCGCCCGAGTGCAGACCCATCCGGACCTTGATGCGCGCCGAGTCCGGCCACGGCTCGCCAGTCAGCGCCCGCTGCGCGTCGAGAGCGGCAGCCACCGCGGCACCGGCCTCCGCGAAGACCGCGAACACCGCATCGCCCTCGGTCCGGACCACGATCCCCTCGTGGGACGCGACCGCCGCGCCGATGATCGACAGATGTCGTTCGTTCAGGGCATCCCAGGCGGGACCCACCGATCGGGTGAGGCGCATCGACCCCTCGACATCGGTGCGAAGGAAGGTGACCGTGCCGATCGGCAGTCGCGCTGTCGCCGGCCTGCGGCGCGACGCCGTCATGCCTGCGCGCTGATGCGCTCGGCCAGGGTCGCGAGCATGGCCATCGCCGCGTCCGGACGTTCGCGCAGGATGGCCATCACGGCCTCGCCTTCCAGCGCCAGCACCCGGACCGACCCTCCGTCCGCGATGACCGTAGCCGCCCGCGGTCGCTCCCGCAGGATCGCGAGTTCGCCGATGTGGTCGCCGGCCTCATAGGTGCGGATCTGGTGTTCGACGCCGTCGGCGTCGTGGTGGATGACCCGTACTCGCCCGTCGATCAACACGAACAGCGCGTCACCGACGTCGCCTTCACGGATGAGGATCGCCCCCTCCTCGAAATCGCGCTGGACGGCAACGGCGGCGATCCGTTGGAGGTCCTCGGGCGCCAACCGTGCGAAGAGCGGTACGCGGCGCAGCCGCAGCATGGTCTCGATCTCGCCGAGCGTTCGATCCTCGTCGTCCATCGTCTCCAACCCGATCGTCGTCCGCCTGGCCGCGCTCCGGATCCACGGATCATCATCATCGCGCAGACGATCGACGACCGTGTCAAACCCCACCGCGTCCGTCGACGCGGTCGGTGCTTCGAGCAGCGCGGTGAGGAGGGCGCCGAGACGACGGTCTCCGATCGAGTCGATCGCCTCGACCGCCTGTGCGCGCACATCCGCGTCCGTGGAGCGGAGGCAGCGTCGGATCACCCCACCCGCGGCCGGCGCGCCGAGCGTCGACATCGCGGTCAGCGCGAGATCCTGCGTCGCCTCGATGCGCCTCGACAGCACGTCGGTCAGGAACGACCATCTGGCCCGAGCATCGGGCGGCCCGCCAAGGCCCGACAGGATCACCCGCCGGGCTTCCTGCAGCATCAGCGCGCGTGCCACCTGCCGTTCGACGAGCGCGAGGACCGGCACGCGCACCGTAGGCCCGTGCCCCTCGAGAGCCAGCAGGCAGGTGACCTGGTCGGCGACATCGACGCTTCCGAGTCGCTCAAGCACCATCGGATCGGGCGCCGGGCGCTTCGCGAGCGCAGCGGCCGCCGACCGCGCGACGACATGCGCACCATCATCGAGCGCGGCGCGGAGCATCGTCGTCGCCTCCGCATCGACCGCACCGGCGAGCAGGGTCATCGCCGCCGCGCGGATGGTGGGATCCGGATCCCGGACGGCGACCGCGCGACGTCCGGGCTCCAGCGGTCGCGCGAGCCGGACCATCGCCCGAAGTCCGGCGAGGCGGGAACCGGGATCACCGTCGATCATCCTCACGAGCGTCGCCTCCGCGTCGTCCGAGGCGGGGCCCGCGCCTGGGCCGCGCCGATCGTGGGCGTCGAGGAGGGCGACCACGGCCTCGCCACGGACGGACGCCGAAGGGTCGTCGAGAGCGACACGCAGCGCGGCCGCCACGTCCGATCCCGACATCCGACCCAGGAGCTGGGCCGCGAGCTGGCGCGTCGTGGGCTCCTGGTCGCGCAGCGCCGTGAGCAGGGCGCGACGGACGTCCGGAGCGTCGATCCGGTCCGAGAACCCGGGACCGCCTTCGAGCACCTGCTCACCGGCGCCGCGCCGGAGTGAGCGGACCAGCGCGTCGCCATAGCGGCGTCGGATACCGATGACGATCACCGTGCACAGCGCGGCGGTCAGCAGCCCCACCAGGAACACCTGGGTCGGTGCCAGGAGACCCGTCACCGCGAGCAGAAGGACCCCTGACAGGACCATCCCGATCTGACCAGGGACGCCGTCATTGAAGGCGAGGGCCTGGGCGCGCCGGGGGGCCGGGACGACGTTGTAGAAGGCGCTCCATGCGGCGTTGGAGAGGCCCCGTTGCGTCACCTGCAGCAGGATCATCACGGCGGCCGCCGACACGAATGAGAACGAGATCAACCACACGCCGAATCCGACCAGGTAGACGAGCGGGAGGGCGAGAGCCGCCGCCGCGACGCCGAACCGCCGGTAGAACCGATCAGCGAGCAGGACGGAGACGAGGAACGACGCCCCCGTCACGATCGCCGAGATCGTGCCGAAGGCGCCGGCGAGGGCGACGTCATCCGGAAACGCCGACTTCGCGGCACTCTGGTACGGGTACGTGACGAAGAAGAGCAGGACGGCGAGCAGCACGTACGCGACCGCGACCAGTCGAAGGAGCGGTGATCGACGGACCTCGTCGAAGCCCGACCGGACCTCCTGGCTCATCGGGCGAGCTGGGCCGACGACGGGGCGCCACCCGGACCCGACCCCCCTCCGAGCGAGCCGGGCCACCACCAGGGCGGCGAGACCGAACGCCACGCCCTCCACGGCGATCAGCGTCGACGTTCCCACCAGACTCGAGACAGGCCCGGCGGCGAGGCTCCCGGCCAGTGACCCGAGGATCGCTGCCGCCGTGCACAGTGGGAACAGCCGTTTGGCCTGGCGAGCGTCCAGGGTCGAGGTGGCGACCGCCCAGGTCAAGGTCAGCGAGAGCGCGCCGATCGCCATCACCGCGAGCCAGATGATGGGGACCAGGCTCGCGTCCACGCCAAGTGACAGCCAGCCGACGCCGAGGAGCACGGCCGCGATGACGAGGACCCCCGCGAACAGCCGGCCGCGCTCCACCCGGCCGAGCGCCGTGCCGAACGCGATCGCCACGCCCATCGACACCAGCCCGAGCGGGATGTACAGCCATGGGACGTCGGCTCGGGCGACCTGCCCCCACACGAGCGTGGTGGCACCGATCTCGCCGAGGCTCCGCCCCGCCTCGAGGATCAGGAAGACGGCGGCGACGAGCGCGATCGATCCCGACTCGCCCTCCCGGATGTTCGTGGCTCGCCGGAATCGCGCTCCGATGGCCATGATGGCGTTCAGCGAGGGTGGGACACCGCGAGCGGCGGTCCGGCGACCGACATGCCGGCCGCCGCCGCGATCTCACGGTAGACCGCCGGGTCGACGGGACCCGCCGGCAACGCCGCGTGCGCCTCGAAGAAGGCCTCCATGCCGGCCGGCGTGAACATGACCAGGATCCTCGCGGCGGCATCGCCGATGTTCTGGAAGCAATGGCTGGTCCCGCGCGGGACGAACACGAAGGATCCCTGCGGGGCATCGAGCAGGCGATCGTCGGCGCGGAAACGGAAGTGACCGTCGAGGATGTACCACATCTCGTCTTCGCCGCCATGGACGTGGAGAGGCGGGCCTTCGTTCGGCGGGATGACGTTCTCGAGGAACGTGAACGATCCCCCGGTCGACGCGGACGCGGCGTAGATCGTCGTCGGTCCTCCGACCGGGCCTCGGATGGTTCGGGCGAAACCCGGCGGGACGACGAAGGCGGCGGTGGGGTCTGTCATGGCCCCAGTCTATGGGCAGGGATTCCCACCCACTCGACCGGTCGCGCCGGGATGGGCCACACTACGCGCCAAGGACCGGAACCCAGGAGGACATGCGACCGTGGCAAAGGTGACGATGCCCCAACTCGGCGAGAGCGTCGCCGAGGGGACGATCGGCAAGTGGCTCAAGCATGTGGGCGACCACGTCGACAAGTACGAGCCCCTTCTCGAGGTCATCACCGACAAGGTCAATGCCGAGGTCCCGTCGCCGTTCGAGGGCACGTTGAAGGCGATCCTGGCCGAGGAGGGCGCCACCGTCCAGAACGACGCCGAGATCGCGGTCATCGACACCGGCGACGAGAGCGACGAGTCGGCGGCCACCGGTCCGGTCGCGACGTCAGCGCCGTCCGCCGCAGCGCCCGCGAAGCCCGCGCCGGCGGAGAAGCCGGCGGCGGAGCCCGCCCCGGCCGCAGCCCCTGGCGGATCGTCCCCGGCGGCGGCTCCGGCCCGGGTGGCTGCACAGGACCCGGCCGTGGCCTCGTCGCCGCCTGCGGCACAGGCCGCGATCCCCGCCGCGCCCGCCGCGAGCCTCGCGGCCACGGGCGACCCCGAAGCGCGGATGACCCCGGCCGTTCGGCGGCTCCTGCGCGAGCACGGCCTGAGCCCGGAACAGATCAAGGGCACCGGGGGCGGCGGCCGCATCACCCGTGACGACGTCCTGGCCGTCGTCGAATCGATCAGGACGGGCTCGCCCGAGGGCGTTCCGGTCATGGCGCCGGTGGCCGCGACGCCGCCTGGCGCTCCCGTGCCCTCGTCGGCTCCCGCGGTCGCTGCGCGTGGCCCGGTCGGCGGGGCCATCGCCTTCCCGGACGGTGCCGACGACGTCCTCCTGCCGATGACGCAGATGCGCAAGGGCATCGCCGCGCAGATGACCCGCGCCCTCGCGATCCCCCATGCGTACGTCCAGATGGAGGTCGACGCGAGCGGGCTCGTCAAGGCGCGCGAGAGCGCGAAGCGCGACTACCAGGCGCACGAGGGGATCTCGCTTAGCTACGTGCCCTTCGTCATCAAGGCCGCCGTCGAGGCCCTGAAGCAGTTCCCGGCATTCAATGCGCACTGGACGGACGCGGGCATCCTCGTCAAGCGCCGGATCAACATGGGTGTCGCCGTGGCGGTCGATGACGGGCTCCTCGTCCCGGTCGTGCGCGACGTCGACCAGCTCTCGATCAACGGCCTCAACCACGCGATCGCCGAGGTCGCCGGGCGGGCTCGTGCGGGCAAGCTGCGACTAGACGATTTCGGCGGCAGCACCTTCACGATCGATAACACCGGCTGGTTCGGATCGAACCTGACGATGCCGATCATCAACGTGCCCGAGGTCGCCATCCTCACGATGGAAGCCATCACCAAGCGCCCGGTCGTCCGCGAGACCCCGGAGGGCGACGTCATCGCGATCCGGCCGATCATGAATATCGTGATTGCCATCGACCACCGTGCCAACGACGGCGCCCAGGCCGCCGCCTTCCTTCGCGTGATCAAGACCGCGCTCGAGGCCATCGGTCCGGAGACGCCCGTCTACTAGGCGGGCGGGTCCCGACGTGCGCATCGCCGTCACCGGTGGAGCCGGGTTCATCGGCGGCGTCATCGTCCGCCAGCTGACCGCGCGCGGGGACGGCGTGGTCGCGCTCGTGCGGGATCCATCGTCGACCGCGGCCGCCGCGATCGCCGGGCCCGCGGTGACCGTGGTCGCGAGTGACCTCTCGGACCCGGCGTCCCTGACCAGGTCGTTCGCCGGCGCCGACGGACTGATCCACGCCGCCGGGTCGTATCGCATCGGGATCGCCGCATCGGAGCGACCGGCCATGTTCGACGCGAACGTCGGCGCGACCGAACGCGTCCTCGACGCCGCGATCGCGGCGGGTGTGCCACGGATCGTCCACCTCTCCACGATCAACATCTTCGGGAACACGAAGGGCCGCGTCGTCGATGAGACATATCGACGCGACCCTCGCGCCGGTTTCCTGAGCTACTACGACGAGACCAAGTGGCTCGCACACCAGGCGGCCGAACGGCGTGCCGCGGATGGCGCCCCGCTCGTGATCGTCCTCCCCGGGTTCGTCTACGGACCCGGCGACCACTCGGGCGCCGGCCAGCAGCTCCTCCAGGCCTACCTCGGGACGGCGCCGTTCATCGGGTTCGCGAAGCTCGGCATGTGCCCGGTCCATGTCGACGATCTCGCGGCAGGGGTCCTCGCGGCCCTCGATCACGGGCGACCGGGTCGTGCCTACGCACTGGGCGGCCCGAACGTCCGCCTGATCGACGCCATGACGACCGCGGCCAGGGCGGGTGGACACGCGCCGCCCCGGATCCGGATCCCGGACGTGATCCTGCGGATCGGGTCGTTCCTCGCCCCGAGTGCCGGGGGCCTGTTCGGACTGCCCCCGAACATCCGCGAGATCACGCGGGCGTCCAGCGGCGTCACGTATTGGGCCAGTTCGGCCAGGGCCGCCGCAGAGATCGGGTTCGTGACCCGCGGGCTGGCCGACGGCTTCGCCGACGCGTTCGGCGCCGTCGACCGTCGTTCGGCCTGACCGTCGTACACTCGCGAACGATGGCCCGAGACCTCCCCATGTTCACCCCGCCCCCGGCCGATGGATCCGGCCACGGCGCGCCCGGCCGCCACGATCGCCCGGACCTCTCGATCGCCCTGGGCGGGGGAGCGGCCGGCCTGCCAGCGACGGACGGCTCGATGGTGCCGCGCCGCCATCCCGACTGGATCCGGGCGCGGATGCCGTCAGGTGACAACTTCCACGATCTCAAGGGGCTCCTGCGGGGGCTGTCGCTCAACACGGTCTGCGAGGAGGCCCGCTGCCCCAACATCGGGGAGTGCTGGGACCAGCGCACGGCGACGATCATGATCCTGGGCGACACGTGTACGCGTGCCTGCGGGTTCTGTGCGGTCAAGACCGGCCGCCCCAGCTGGTTCGATGACGACGAGCCGCGCCGGGTCGCGGAAGCCGTCGGACGGCTCGGGCTGGAGCATGTCGTCGTCACGAGCGTGGCCCGCGACGACCTCCCCGACGGCGGGTCCGGCATCTTCGCGCAGACCATCCGGCAGATGCGCGAGACCAGCCCCGGCATGGGCATCGAGGTCCTCATCCCGGACTTCGATGGCTCCGATGACCGCCTGCGGACCGTCATGGACGCTCGACCCGACATCCTCAACCACAACCTCGAGACCGTGCAGCGTCTGCAGAAGCCGGTCCGCAAGCGCGCGCGCTGGGATCGCTCGCTCTACGTCCTGCGCCGGGCCAAGGAGATGTCGCAGGAGATCGGCTACCCCGCGCACACGAAGTCGAGCCTGATGGTCGGGCTCGGCGAGACCCGGCCGGAGCTCCGCGAGGCGTTCACGGCCCTTCGCGCGGTAGACGTCGACATCCTCACGATCGGCCAGTACCTGCGACCGTCGATGCAGCATCTGCCGCTCGAGCGCTACTACCATCCCGACGAGTTCGCCGAGATGAAGGTCGAGGCGCTCGCGCTCGGGTTCAAGCACGTCGAGTCGGCGCCGCTGGTCCGCTCGAGCTATCACGCTCGCGACCAGGTCCCGGGCGCCGAACTCAAGCGCCTCCGACGACAGGCCACCCTCGATGCCGAGGGTCGGGTCGTGCCGCTCGCCGGTTAGGGTGGGGGCTCCGCCCGGCCCTTCGTGCGCCGATCCGGTCGCTGCCCGGCCGTCGAAAGGCGCTCGACCCCCGCGGACGCCTCACGCCGGTGCGCACGGCGGCGCTTGGCCGCGTACATCCGCTGGTCCGCGAGGTCGGTGGCCTCGTCGATCCGATCGTCCTCGACGACGGCCCAGCCGGCGGACAGCTCGGGCGACAACTGGTGCTCGCTGACCCGCCAGCGGCGGGCGACGCGACCGATCCGTGCGGCGACCTTGGACGCGTCGCCCACGTCGGCGTCGAGCAGCAGGACATGGAACTCATCTCCACCGACGCGCGCGACGATGTCGGACTCCCGGACCCCGGCGAGGATCACGCCCGCCGCGGCGCGTAGGACCGTGTCGCCGACGGCGTGGCCGTAGGTGTCGTTGGTCTGCTTGAGGTGGTCGAGGTCGAAGCTCAGGACGGTCATCGCGCGCCGGCCCGCCGGTTCCGCCGACGAAACCCGAAGGTCCTCGGTCGCCTCATCCCAGTGTCGCCGGTTGCCGATCCCCGTCAGGTGGTCCGTCCGGCTTGCCCGCTCCATCTCGTCGCGCTCGCGGGCGAGCGTCTCCCGCGCCACCGCCTGCGCCAGGAGCAGTTCCGCGGACTCGGCGAGCGCACGGCCGATGCGCTGACACAGCAGCGTGAAGCCACGCGGCCGAGCCTCGGCGTGACCGAGCACGAGGGCGCCCATGCTTGAGTCGATGCCGATCGGGACGGTCAGCCGCGACACGACCGGGTCCGGGAAGAGTCGCGGCCCGTCGCCGACCGATTGCTCGACCCGCGGTGCCGCGAGGTCCGCGACCGCGAGCAGATAGGCGTCGGCGCCGGGTCCGGGCGGTGCGGGTTCGGCCGCCATGCCGCTGGTGGCCCGGATGACCTCGAGGGTCGCGTCATGGACCACCTGGACGGCGCCGACATCGCACGACAGGGCCTGGGCGGCGACCGTCGCGATGTGGCGGGCCGTCTCACGGACGGACTCCGGCCGGTAGGCCATCAGGGCGCGCAGCGCGTGGACCACCTCCAGCTCGTCGGCGAGCAGTTTCTCGGCCGGCACGTTCGCCGTCTTGGCGACGGCCAGGGCGGCCGCGCGAACGGCCGCGCCGTCGGTGAGGTCGAGGGAGGTCGGGTGCCCCAGGACCACGAGGTGCTCGTGCCCGAGCGGGACCAGGATGGCGTGTGCGGCCCAGTACGGTCCGACGATGCGGCGCGGGGCCGAGTCATCGACCCGGACCGGCACGCCGCTCTGCCACGCGCGCCCCGCGAGCGGCTCGTCCGCGGCCACGAACTCCACGATGCCGGCCCACGACGCGCCGCGCCCGGTTCCGCCCACGAGCCGGACGCCGCCGGGTCCCTGTTCGAAGACCAGGACGTCGGCCGCGGGCGTGACCACCGACAGGCGGGCGCCGTCATGGTCGGTCGTCGTCGACGTGGCGCTGAAACCGATCCCCATACTCGGACCCTATGGTCGGGGTCGCGGCGCCACCATCCACCATTTGTCCCGGTCCAGCGGGCGTCAGTACGGTCACGAAACCGGATGGCGGCTCCCGGCGTCTCGCCCGCATGCCTGACCGACGATGGGGCGGCCCCTCCACGCTCGTGTCCAGTGCGATCTTCGCGCTGCTCGTGGCCGGGTGCGCGTCGACCGCGTCCGGTCCGTCGTCACCGGCTTCCGCGACCACCGTCCCCTCCGCGTCGGCGTCGCCGACGCCGGCTCCCTCGGTGGGGGTGGCCGCGGTCCCGACCGCGTGCCTGGGTCTCGGTCCAGAGGATTGCCGCCGTGCCGGGGATGCGGCCATCGCGGCCGTCGCCGACGCAGGAGGGCCGATCATCTACGTCCAGGTCGGCCCGTTCGGGTGCGCGGGTGGGCTGGCGGACTGCCCGACGACCCTCGCGGCCCGGCCCGAGGGTGACGTCACGCTCGAGGTGGCGGGACAGCCCGCGATCGGCATCCACGTCCGGATGGAGAACGACGTCCCGGCCGTCGAACGGACCGAGACGTTCGGGGTCGTCCTCGAGCCCTCGGACGCTCCGGCGGTCGACCAGGGTCCGAGGCCGTTCGAGCTCGGCCACTGCGGGATCTTCAGCGGGTTCGACATCGGCGGCAGTTGGTGGGACCCGATCGGGCCGATCGACGTGGACCACAGCGATGCGATCAACGCGGCGGCCGGGATCCTCACGATCAACGACCCCGACCATGCGGTCTTCGTGTCGGCGAGCGGGCTGACCGTCCAGTTGCTGCGACGCGATGGCCCGAAACACCTGCCGATGTGCGCGTAGGTCGACCTCGGGTATCCTGCGGACATGCCCCGCCTCCTCGCCCGCAAGGTCGCGCTCGCGGAGTTGCATTGCCACCTCGGCGGGGCCGTGACCCCGGCGATCATGTGGGGCATCGCGCACTCCCAGGGCATCAAGCTGCCCACCAAGGACTACTGGGAGTTCCGCGACATGATCACGGTGTCCCCGAGGCGGAACCGCTCGTTCGACGGCTACCTCCAGCTCTTCCACTGGACGGAACTCATCCAGAGCTCGCCGCTCGCCGTCGAGCGAAGCGTGTACGAGGTCGTCGGGGGCGCCTATCGCAAGAACAACGTCACGACGATCGAGCTGCGCTTCAACCCGATGAAGCGCAACCGCGGCGGCGAACAGGATCTCGACCACATCATCGCGGCCGCGGTCCGCGGGATGGACAAGGCCTCACTCGAGTATCCGATCAAGCCGGGCCTGATCTTCTGCCTCGATCGGGCGTTCCCGTACGAACTCAACGAGATCCTCGTCGAGAAGGCGATCGCGTGGCGTGACCGCGGCGTCGTCGGCGTCGATATCGCGGGCCCCGAGTCGGGGACCTTCCGCGTCGCCGACTATCGCCGACTCTTCCGCCGGGCGCGGCAGTTCGGCCTGGGCCTGACCGTCCACACGGGGGAGGCCGGTCCGGTCGAGGAGGTGGCCCGGGTCGTCGAGCTCCTGGAGCCGGACCGCATCGGCCATGGCGTCAAGGCGGCCTACGACCCTCGGGCGATGGCGATGATCCGCGAGCGCGGGATCGTGCTCGAGATCTGCCCGACCTCCAACCTGAACACGCGGGTGGTCTCGGGCTGGGACGAGTTCCGCTGGATCTTCGACACGTTCCGGCGGAACGAGGTCCGCTTCACGATCAACACCGACGGACCCGAGATGCTCAAGACCTATATCCGCGATGAGATGGCGACCCTTGGCCGCCTCGGGATCCTGACCGTGCAGGACCAGGAGACGGTCGCGGCCACCGCCCTGGCGGCGTCGTTCGTCCCGAACGTGAGCGATGTCCCGGGGCCGATCCTCGAACCGGCGAGCCGCGTCGTCGTGGAGCGCGAGGAGGCCTAGGCCGAGCCTCGTCGAGACGGTCGCTGGGTGACCGGGCGGTCCTCGATCCGGTAGGTGCAGCAGCGATCGCCCGACGCGATGTGCGTCTCGCGGATGACCGTTCCACCCAGCACGTCCTGGAACAGCTCCAGCTCGGCGCGACAGGCCGCGGGCGTGTCCTTGGCCACGTGATAGATGGCGCAATTGTGTTCCGCGAGGCGGATCGATCCGTCGTCGTTCACCACCGACGTCGCCAGGTACCCCTGTGCGGCCTGGACCTCGGCCAGGCCCTGGACGCGATCCGCGAGCGACGCGCCCTCGGGGACTCGCTGGGCGAGCTGATCCCGCACTCGGTCGCTCAACTGGCGTCGGCGGGCCGCGAAGACCTCGTCGAGCAGCTCGCTCCCGCCGACGGCCCCGATGGCGGCAAGCAGACCGGTCGCCAGGGCGTCGTAGGTCTGCGGGAACAGATCCTGGGCGTCGGGGGTCACGTCATAGAGGTGGCGGGGACGCCCGACGCCGTGGCGGACCGTCTGCCGGCTGACGAGGTGGGCGAGCTCCAGGGCGCGGAGCTGTTGCAGGACCCCGGTCCGTGACGCGCCCAGGCGCGTCGCCAGCTGATCGGGGGATGACGGACCATCAACGCGCAGCCGCAGGAGGAGCTCGCGGCGGAGGTTCGACGCGCCTCGGGCGACATCGTCAACAACGGTCGTGTTGACGCCCCCGGAGGTCGGGACCGAGACGATGGGCTCGGGCATCGGTGAAGGCTAGCACCGGTCCCCGAGATGCGTCGCCCGGTGTACGCTCGCCGACACCATGGACCTCGATCTCTCGCCCGAGCACGTCCTGCTGCGGGACACGATCCGCGACTTCATGATCAGCGAAGTCTCGCCGGTCGTCGATCAGCACGAACGCGAGCGCCGGTTCCCGGCCGAGATCGTTCGGCGCATCGGGGAACTGGGCTGGCTCGGGATCCCGATCCCGGAGGACGAGGGCGGCGCCGGTCTCGATACCCTCGCCTACGCCATCGCGATCGAGGAGATCGGGCGCGTGTGGGGCTCGCTGGGGCTCATCGTCGCCGCTCACACGAGCCTGGGCTGTGGACCGCTGCACCTCGCCGGCACACCCGATCAGCGCCAGCGCTTCCTCGCCCCGATGGCGCAGGGCAGGGTCATCGGGGCCTACGGGTTGACCGAACCGGGCGCCGGGAGCGATTCGGGCGGGACGCGGACGACGGCACGCCACGAGGCTGGTCCGGACGGCGGATGGTGGGTCCTCGACGGCGGCAAGCGCTTCATCACCAACGCGGGAGTCGCCGGGACCTACATCGTCGCCGCCCGGACCGGCACCCGCGACGACGGGTCGCCCGAGATCAGCGCGTTCATCGTCCCGGCGGACACGCCCGGGTTCAGCGTCGGCCGGCTTGAGGACAAGCTCGGTCTTCACGCCTCGGCCACGGGGGAGCTGCAGTTCGACGGCGCTCGCATCCCGGGCGCCAACCTGCTCGGGGAGCGGGGGAGTGGCTTCAAGCTGTTCCTCACGATCCTCGATGGCGGACGCATCAGCATCGCGGCGCTCGCGCTCGGGCTGGCGCAGGCAGCCCTGGACGCCGCGATCCCCTATGCGCAGACGCGCGAGCAGTTCGGTCGGCCGATCGGGAGCTTCCAGGGCGTGGCGTTCATGATCGCGGACATGGCCACCGAGATCGACGCCGCGCGATCCCTCGTCTGGCGCGCCGCGTGGCTCAAGGACCAGGGCCGCGACTATGGCCTCGCCGCCGCGGAGGCGAAGCTCTTCGCGTCGGAGGTGAGCGCGCGAGCCACCAACGCCGCGATCCAGGTCCACGGCGGCTATGGCTACGTGACCGACTATCCCGTCGAGCGATTCATGCGTGATGCCAAGCTGACCGAGATCGGCGAGGGCACGAGCCAGGTCCAGCGGTTGGTCATCGCCCGCAGGATCCTCGGGCTGCGCGTCGTCTGACGCTCGAGATGGGCGAAGCGCGCCGGCGCGTCACCCTGCGCGGTGGAGCCGGACGATGAGGCGGTACTGACTCTTCGACCCGACGCAGGTCTGGAGCGTCAGGCTGGGATCCGCCTGGGCGGCATAGGCCCAGGTGCCCTTCGTGGGGGTCGTGACCTTCCACCACGAGATGGTGTAGCGACGGACGGTGCCGTCGCCATCCGCGTAGAAGACCTCCTGGCCCTTCCGCAGCGAGCCGCGCACGTACGCGTCGTGGAGTGCCTTGAACACGCTGTGCGCGTGACCGAACAGATAGACGTTGTTGGCGCCCGCACAGCCCCAGCGATACACGCGGTCGCCCGGGTAGGACTGGTTCGAGCACGCATAGCCCGCCACGGAGCGATCGATGCCGAGCGACGGGATCCAGACGTGGTTCCGGCCGCGATACGTCGCCGGTGCCTGCTGGCTCGAGCCGCGTGGCTCGGACCGCGCCTTCGCCGTGGGGAGTCTTGGCGTCGGTCGTGACCCTGGGGCACCCACCAGGACGGCCGCCGGGTCAGCGTCGGCCCGGGCCCGCACGACGGGGCGATCCGGCCTGGCCGTGTCCGCCGCGACCTCGCTCGATCGCCCTGGCGTCGAGTCGGCGGCGAGGACTTCCCCGGTCGGGATCGGCGCGATCTCGGCGACGCCGGTCGCGCCGGCGACGGAGGCGACGGTGCCGGCTGGCGGGACGTCGTCGCGCCCGACGGCGACGGCGACCGTGCCGATCGCGAGGGCCAGGGCCAGGAGGGACGGGGACAGAAGGCGACGAGCGGCGGGACGATAGACCATGCCCGGAGCGTCCCCCGCACACCGGCCTCCCGACCGTCACCCGGATGTCCCATCCACCCGCGACATCCGGACCGTGCCCGACCACACCCCTCTGTCCCGGACCGAGGCGGACCCTACCGCTCTGCCTAGCCTCCTGTGCCCGCGGCTTCCGCCAATCCGGCTCGCAGGGCCGCCTCGAAGGCCTCGGCCCACGGTCCCTGCCCGGCCAGCACGTACGGCGACTGGTCGATGGATTCGAAGGTGTCCGCATCGGTCACGTACACGCGGGCGCACGCATCGACGCTCGGGCGCAGGCGCTCGAATGCCTCGCGGTTGCGGAAGATGTAGAGGTACAGCCGGACCGGGGTGGTCTGGCCGAGCCCGGACGCGTCCATCCCGATCGCCGTCGGGATCAGGACCGGGTCGAGACAGCCGGCGTCGCCCGACACGATCCGCTCGAAGACGAGACCGCGCTGGGCCAGGCGTGAGGCGAGGTCCGGGAAGTCGGCCGGGGTCGGCGACGGGGGCGTCCCGGTATCGATGCCACATCCGACGACCAGGACGCACAGCCACAGGAGCCCGGCGCGGCGGGATCGTCGGAGGGACATGGGCTCGAAGGCTACACCGGGCGGGCCGGTTCGGCTGTCAGAGCTCGCGGGCTCGGCGCTTGGCGTCGCGCAGCCTCGCGATGGTGTCCGAGGCGCCAGCCGTGTCGGCGCCGGGCCGGGCGTCGGTCGGCGGGGGATCGGTCGTGACCGGCGCTGCCGGGGCATCCGGCGAGGCCGGGCCCCTCGACGTCGGCGATGCCCCCGACGTCGGCGCCGGCCCGGACGCGTCGACGACGGCCGATGATCCGCCCGCCACCGGCGAAGCGACCGCGGTCCTCGAATCCGCCGTCGTGGATCGAAGGGCGGCGCGCGATGCCGCCCCGGCCGATCGCTCGCGCGCCGCGAGGAGCCCCTCCCCGGTGACCGAGCGCGGTCCGGTCGCCGATCGGCGCGCGCGGAGGCCCGTGACCCAGCCACGGGCCGCGGCCAGCTCGCGTCGTCCGATCGACACCCGCCGCAGCGCGATGTCGAGGGGCCACAGGAGCAGCGCCAGGACGAGCAGGAGTGGCCACAGATCGGTCGAGCGGCTCGTGGTCCGGAGGTCGTTGATCCACGGATCGGTCGGGAGTTCGATGATCCCGCCGCCGGTGGCGGAGCGCAGGGACCCGAGGAGGGCCTCGTCGGGACCCAGGAGCCGGTACTCGGCCGCCGTCGGGGCGACGAGCCCGACCGTCCGGCCCAGCGGCGATGTCCCGGACCGGATCTGGGTGACGCGGACCGCGTACGCGCCCGGCTCCACGTCGCCGAGGTCCGCCTCGTAGACCCCGGGCGCGATCTGCACGAGGTCCACGTCGATCGGTGCGAGGTCCGGCCCGACGATCACGGCGTTGGTGTCGTAGAAGTCCCGCGGCGACCCGTCGGATTCGACGCTCTCCACCCGTAGCGTCGTGGAACCCGATCGCACATCGAACGTCGCCTCGATGCCGTCGGTCTCCTCGCCCGGGAACGTCCAGCTGACGAGCTGCGAGAAGAACCGGCTGAACCCGTCCCAGCCCAGCCAGTCCGTGGCCCAGCGCCCGGTCGAGTCCGATGTCCACGCGACGGACCGCCCGAGACCGTATTGCCACTGCGCCAGGAGCGGGTCGTCCCGCGCGGTCACCAGGACCGTCTGCGCGGCCGGCTTGGCCGTCGTCCCGTTGTAGCCGCGCAGTCGCGGCAGCCCGTCGTCCAGCCCGCGCAGGATCGGCGAGGACGATGTCAGGATGGGGAAGAACGGCTCTTCGACGATCTGCTGCCCGGAGACCTGCTGCGTCTCCTTGAGGAAGATGTCCGGGATGCTGGCCGGGTTGTCGGCGGAGTAGAACCGACCGCCCCCGTCGGCGGCCAGCTGCTCCAGGAACGGGTTCGAACCGCCACCGGCGCCGACCGTCGAGAGCGTGATCCCGCTGGCCTTCATCTGCTTGAGGATGTCCTCGTACTGTCCCGACGAGGACCAGCCGTCGGTGAGCAGGATGATGTGTCGCCGCGTCGCGGCGACGCCTTCGAGCGACTTCACCGCCTGGTCGAGCCCCGCGAAGATGTTCGTCTGCCCGTCCGCGCGGATCCCGGCGATCTGGCCCTGGAGGTCGCCCACGCCGCCGAGCGGCTGCGTCTTGACGACCCAGTGGGCGGTCTCGTTGAAGCTCACGACCCCGAGTTCGTCGCGCTCGGTCATGGCCGCCGCGGCGCGCAGGATGGCCTCCTTGCCGATGTCCACCTTCTGGACGCCGGCGATCCCCGATCCGCCACCGCGGTCGAAGGTGTTGCAGTGGCAGGCCGCCATCGACCCGGACTGGTCGATCACGACGACCAGCGCGATGTCCGGCTGCTTGTTGCGGTCGCGCACGCCCATGTCGACCGGGAGGGTGGCTTCGAGCGGCGTCTTCTGGTAGCCCCCGGCGCCGTAGCTGTTCGGTCCTCCGACCATCACGAGGCCCTTGCCGAGATCGCGGACGTAGACCTGGAGGGCGGCGAGCTGGCGATCCGAGAGCCGCAGCCTTGGGACGTCGACGAGGACGATGGAGTCGTACGTCGCGAGGCCGGCGAAGTCCGTCGGGAGCGCTTCCGGGACCAGCGTGTCCACCTGCTGTCGCTGCGCCTCGAGGGCGGCGACGAGCTCCGCGGCGACGCGATCGTTCCCGGCGAGGATCAGGGTCCGCGGCTCGCCCTTGACGATCGTGTTGGAGTCGGCGCGATCGTTCTGGCTGAACGTGTCCCGCCCGGCTTCGACACGAACCCGGAAGGTGTGGAACCCAGCTTCGGTCGGCTTGACATCGAAGGTGATCTGGGTCAGCCCGGCCCTCAGTTCGACCGCCTGGCGCGCCACTTCCTCGCCGTCCGCGAACAGCAGGACGGTCGCCGGCTGGGCGACCGACGAGCGGATGTCCGCGGTCGCGGAGATAAACTCCCCGAGGCGGGCCGTGGAGGGCGTGATCAACCGCTCGACGACGACCTCGTCCGAAGGTCCCGGGCCGATCAGCCGCGTCTCGATCTCGATGCCACGCCCGGCCGCGAGGGCCGCCTCCGCCTGACCACCGCCGGTCGTGTCGTTGCCGTCGCTCAGCAGCACGATCCGCTTCTGGGCGTCATCGGGGAACAGGGCGGCGGCGAGCCGGAGCGCCGATCCGATGTCCGTCGCGGACGTCAGCGGCGTTGAGGCGATCCGGTCGATCTCGGCCAGCTCCGACGGAAGCCGCTCGACGAGCGCTTCCTTGCCGAAGGCGACGATCCCGGCGACATCGCCGTCCGGCTTCTCGAGCAGGGTCTCGCGCAGGAACGCCAGCGCATCCTCGCGACCCGCGGTCCCCACAGAATCCGACAGGTCCACGACGAACACCGTCGCGAGCCGATCCACGGGCAACACCAGCTGGAAACCGGCGACCGCGAACACCAGCGCGGCGAGCAGGGCGGACCGGATGACCAGGGCGGCCCGGCGGCGTCCCGCTCCCATCCGGCGACGCGCCGCGAAATGCAGGCCCACCGTGAGGGCCAGGAACGGGACGAGCAGGAGGAGCGCCAGCGGCGCGTCGAACGAGATCCCCATCAGCGCCCGCCGTCCGCCGCCGGGCGTCCGAGCCGGGCCCCCACCGCCCGCCGGATGCGGACCACGGCGTCACGATGGAAGACGGCCCACTCGAGGCACAGGCCGACGAGCACCAGGAGGACGATCGGGACCCACAGCTCGTCGCGGGTGGTGGGTCGTTCCACCGGTGCGCCGCCACCGGTCGTCGGGGACGGGTCGGGCGCGGTCCCCAGTCCCTCGATCGAGGCGACCGAGCCGGGAGCGATCGTGGACTCGCCGACGTCGAAGAGGTCGACCGCGAAGCGGACGGGGGCATCGGGATCGACCGGTGTCACGGATGGTGACGCCGACGACCCGGCACTCGCACTCGCGCTCGCCGTCGGCGCGGGGGTCGGACCCGTGCCCGTCGGTGATGGGCTCGCGGCACCGGCCGGCGGGCGGATCGGCGTGACCGTGTAGATGCCCGGCGTCGTGGTGCCCGCGTACGTGACCGACGCCCCCGAGGCGAGGGACCCGAGCAGCTCGGTCACCACCCCGTCCGGCGCGGTGACCGTCACGCCATCCGCGCCCGGCGGGATGGTCAGCCGCACGGGGGTGCCGGGAGCCACGGCATCGATCGGCGCCGTCGACCCGCCGAGCAATTCACCGGTCAGGTTGGCGAGCAGGATCGGAAACGCGACCTGCAGGGGCAGGTCGGACCGGCGGGGCTCGAAGGCCAGGACCGCCGTCTGGAGCCCGGCGCGGACACCCGCATAGAGCAACGGCGACCCCTTCGGTCCCGGGATGACCGTCCGCGCCCAGTCCGGCGTGACGAGCCGCTGGGCTTCCGCGATGTGGGTCGTGGTCAGGTCCACGAACCGCAGGATCGGCTCATCCGGGGCGAGCGAGCCGATGCCCGGGTCCTTGATGGTGCCGGTCACGTCGCCGAGCGCGCTCGAGCGTGGTGGCGCGATGGCCAGGATGGCCGTCCGCGGCAGGGTCGCGGGCAGGTTGCCCTCGAAGATCACGAGATCCCACGGACGGCCGTCCTGCCGCTCCGTCGCCGGACCGTAGTCCTTCGGGGCGACCCCGTACAGTTCGACATTCGGGAGGTACGAGAGCGCCGTTTCCAGGTACGGATCGCCCTCGCCGACCACGAGGATCAGCTTCGTGCCCGTGCTGGGCATGATGGCCCACGCCCGATCGTCGAGCGCCAGCTGGTCTGGCGCGGACGTCGCCCCGGGGTCCGTGCCGGTCAGCCGCACCTCCAGCGCCTCGATGTCGGGCGGGACGTCGTCGATCACCACGTCGGACCGTGCCTGCGGCCCGAGCGTGATGTCCTTCGCCTCGATCAGGCCGCCGTCCCCCCAGATCTCGAGCCGTCGCTGCGCCCCTTCGATGTCCAGGTTCGCGATCCCGATGAACACGGATCGGGTGACCGCGGACGGCGACGTCCGGACGGCCAGGGCGACGATGGCCTGGTTCTTGCGGTCGCGTCCCACCGGCAGCACGGTGATCCGGGCGTCGACCTTCGCCGTGGGGGTCTCCGCGAGCGCGGCGTCCGTGGCGACGAGGATCTGCGCGTCGCCGGATCGTGCCGCGAGCTTCGCCGCGAGTTCCAGCGCGTCGCCGAGATCGCCACGCATCGCCGATGGCCGCAGGTCCGCCAGTGCCTGGCGGACGCGCCCAAGGTCAGTCGTCTCGTTGACGAGGATCCGGGCACTCCGGTCCGCGGCGATGAGGCTGACGCGCCCACCCGTCGGCAGGTCCCGGAGGGCGGCGAGGGCCGCCTGGCGCGCGACCTCCATGCGATCCGGCGCGACGTCGGTCGCGGCCATGCTCGCCGACGTGTCCATCACGATGACGATGTCGCGGGCCAGCCCGGACGGTCGCTCCAGGAAGGGCCGAGCCGCGAGCAGGACCAGCGCGATCACGAGCAGGAGCTGGAGGAGCAGGAGCAGGCTGCGGCGGAGCCGCTGCCATGGAGCATTGGCCTCGACGTCGGTGATCAGCCGGCTCCACAGGAGCGTGGACGGCACGACCGCCTGGTCACGCCGCAGCTTGAGCAGGTACATCGCGATGACCGCGGGGACGAGGACCAGGCCGGCGAGCGCGAGCGGGGTGATGAACGGCATCGGTCAGCCCAGGACCCGTCGTCGACGCAGCTCGGCGAACATGAGCTCGGCGAGGTTGACGTCCGACGACAGGTCCACATACGTGGCCCGCCGCTTCGCGGCCGTGTCCGCCAGACTTGCCTTCCAGGCCGCCAGCCGAGCCTTGTAGGCATCGATCGTCGCGAGATCCACCGTGACATCCATCCCGTCGCCGCTCTCGACGTCGACGAGGCGCAGGTCCCCCTCGAGGGCCGGGTCCAGCTCGTCCGGCGACAGCACGTGCAGGACGATGAGCTCGGACCCCGTCGCCGCCAGCTCGCGGATGACGCGGTCGGCACCGGGGTCGAGCAGGTCGGATAGGAGGATCACGACACCGCGACCATGAAGCTGTGCTCCGGCGTGACGCGCCGCCGCCACGAGGTCGGTGGGTCCATCTGCGGCCTCGATGGCCGACAGGTCCGCGAGCAACCGGAACACGCGGCCCGACCCGCGGAGCGCGGTCCGACGGCGGGCCGACCGGCCCGCCAGCCCCGTCACCGCGACCCGATCCTCGCTGGCGAGCCCGATGTAGCCGAGCGCGGCCGCGGCGCGCTTGGCGAACAGGAGCTTGCCCGGCGTACCGGAGGCCATCGAGGCCGACGCGTCGATCATGAGCGTCACCGTGACGTCCTCTTCCTCGACGAACAGTTTCACGAAGAGGCGTTCCAGCCGCGCGTAGACGTTCCAGTCGAGCTGGCGAAGGTCGTCACCGAGGCTGTAGTCGCGATAGTCGGCGAACTCCACCGACTGGCCGCGCTTGACGCTCCGGCGACCGCCCTTGAGGCCGCCGCGGACCGGAGAGCGCATCAACAGCAACAGGCGCTCGAGTTGACGGAGGAACCCCTCGTCGAAGACCGTGGGGTCCACCTCGCTCGGCAGGAACGCCGGACGCGTCCCGGCTGGAGCGGCCGGCGGATCGACGCGGGTCTCGGTCATCGGGGATGGAGGCGGTCGGCCGCGACCGCTATTCGACGGCCGGGGGCGTGACCGAGTCGAGGATCGTCCGCACGACGCCCTCGGTGGTGATGCCCTCGGCCTCACCCTCGAAGTTGAGGATGATCCGGTGCCGGAGCGACGGCAGGGCGACCGCGCGGATGTCGTCGATGGAGACATTGAAGCGACCGTCGAGCAGCGCGTAGATCTTGCCCGCGGCCACCAGGGCCTGGGCTCCGCGCGGCGACCCGCCGTAGCGGACGTATTCCTTGACGAGGCCGGGCGCGCGCGGCTGGTCGGGGTGCGTCGCCGCGAGGACGCTGACGGCGTACGCCGTCACGTGCGGGGCGATCGGCACGGCCTTCGCGAGCCGCTGCATCTCGACGATCTCGGCGGCCGTGCAGACCTTGCTCGCCGTGACGGCCTCGCTCCCGGTCGTCCGGTCCATGATCGTGACGAGATCCTCCTCTGAGGGGAACGGCACCATGACCTTGAACAGGAAGCGGTCGAGCTGGGCCTCCGGCAGGGGATAGGTCCCCTCCATCTCAAGCGGGTTCTGGGTCGCCAGGACGAAGAACGGCGCATCGAGCGGGAAGCGCTGCCGGGCGACCGTGACCTGGTGCTCCTGCATCGCCTCGAGCAGGCTCGACTGTGTCTTGGGCGTCGCCCGGTTGATCTCGTCGGCCAGCACGAGGTTCGCGAAGATCGGGCCCGGCTGGAAGCGGAACACCCGCTGGCCGCCCTCCTCGATGAGGATGTTGGTCCCGGTGATGTCGGCCGGCATGAGGTCCGGGGTGAACTGGATGCGGTTGAAGTTGCAGTCGATGACGTCGGCGATGGTCCGGACCAGCATGGTCTTGCCGAGGCCCGGGACGCCTTCGAGGAGGACGTGGCTGTTGGCGAGGAGTCCCGTCAGGGTCTGACGGACGAGGTCGCGCTGGCCGACGATCACCCGTCCGACCTCGCGTTCGATGGTCTGCGCTCGCTCCGCGAAGGCCTCCGGTGCCAGGCGGCCGTCGGGGGCCGCGGTGATGCTCTCCATGGATGCCTCCGGTCTGCTAGTTCGTGGGATCGAGCGAGCTGAAGTAGTCGCGCACGTAGTCCTTGATCGACAGCGGGACATAGCCCCGCTCGAGCGATGTCTGGGCGTACTGGGCGAAGTCGGCGTAGACCTGCTGGTACGGGGTGAGTGCCCCGTTGTTGGTGCCCTGGCCCGTCCCGCTGCCCTGTTGCGTCTGTCCGTCACCGCCGGTCCCGGCGATGTAGGACGGGTCTCCCGGGCGACCGAGGCGGTCGAACGGGGCGAAGACCGACGCGAGGTCCTCGCCGAGCTCGGACGGTCGATTCGGGTTCGTCGGGCCTGCGGCTCGGCCGTTGCCGCCCGTCCCGTTGCCCAGTGACCGGGCGTTGGAGCCGCCACCACCGATGCCGCCGCCCTGCCCCTGACCCTGGCCCTGACCCTGCCCCTGCCCCTGGCCTTGACCCTGCCCCTGGCC
>CAYMTJ010000027.1:0-2406 GCA_964393345.1 uncultured Anaerolineaceae bacterium
GTCTCGAGCACCTCGTCGACCAGGACGTCGAACCCGGCGTCCGCCAGTAGCCCGCGGTTCGTGTTCGCGTCGAAGCTGCTGAAGAACATCGGCTGGCTCAACCACTCGCCGATCCAGTCGGGACTGTCGTTCGCGCCCAACGTCGCCAAGAAGAGTCCACCGGGAACAAGCCATCGAGCGACGCGCATGAAGAGCGCGCCATGCTCGTCTCGAGGCAGATGCGAGATGGCATAGAGCGAGGTGACGCCCTCGAACGATCCGGCCGGGAAGTCGAGATCGCCGATGTCCGCGTGGATGAACGTGGCTTCGGGGACGCTCTGACGCGCGGCTTCTACCTGACCCTCGGAGATGTCCACGCCGGTCACGACGAACCGGGTCGCCAGGGCCTCCGTCGACGGCCGGCCGCTGCCGCATCCGATGTCGAGGACTCGCGCGCCGTCTTCGATGCGGGCGAAGAAGTCGTCAAGCATCCGCTCGCGAGGATCGTCGACGATTCGAGACGCCCACGCTCCGTAGGCTACTCCGAGCGCGTCGTACCCCTGCGCGACGATCGTCTTTCGAGGGTCGGCCTCCACGAACGACAGCCTACCGCCAAGCCGACCTGACGCCTGCCTATCATCGGTGGGTGCGAATCCGTGGCGCCGTCCTGAGTGAAGCTGGTGCGTCCACGCCCTATACCGAAACCGTCCCACTCGAGGTCGCGGAGCTGGAGCTGGCCGATCCTGGACCGGGCGAGGTCCTCGTCCGGATCGTGGCCGCGGGTCTCTGCCACTCGGACCTGTCGGTCATCGACGGGTCGCGCGTCCGGCCGCTGCCGATGCTGCTCGGTCATGAGGCGTCGGGGGTCGTCGAAGCCGTCGGCGCGGACGTCGTCGATGTCGAGGTGGGCGACCACGTCGTTCTCAGCTACGTGCCGTCGTGCGGCGCCTGTCCGCCATGTCGCGCCGGCCGTCCGGCCCTGTGCGAGCCCGGCCAGGTGGCCAACCGCGCGGGCACGCTGTTCGCCGGCACGCGGCGCCTGAGCCGCCCCGGCGGCGGCGAGCCCGTCAACCATCTGCTCGGCGTCGCCGCGTTCGCGGATCACGCGGTCGTCTCGGAGGGGTCGCTCGTTCGCATCGATCGCGACGCGGACCTCACGACTGCGGCCGTCCTCGGGTGCGCGGTGCTGACCGGTGTCGGAGCCGTGGTCAATACGGGCGGCGCGCAACCGGGGACTTCGGCCGTGATCTTCGGGCTCGGCGGGGTCGGGTCATCGGCGGTCATGGGCGCCCGGCTTGCGGGTTGCGACCCGATCATCGCGGTCGACGTCGTCGACGCCAAGCTGGTCCTTGCCCGGGAGCTGGGTGCCACCCACACGGTCCGTGGCGATGACCCCGATGTCGTCGCGATCATCCGCGAGGTCACCAGCGGTGGCGGCGAGACGGTGGTCGAGGCCGTCGGCCGGGTCGCCACCCTCCAGAACGCCTACGCGGCCACGCGACCGGGCGGGACCACGGTGTCCGCCGGGCTGCCGTCGCCCGACGCGATGCTGTCCATCCCCGCCCTTGGGCTCGTGGCCGAGGAGCGGACCATCCGCGGGTCCTACATGGGCTCGAGCATGCCCCGCCGCGACGTCCCGCGCTACCTCGCCCTCGCGCAGGCGGGCCGCCTGCCGATCGAGCGACTGATCAGCGCCCGGATCGGGCTCGACGCGATCAACGAGGGCTTCGACCGCCTCGCCGACGGCTCGGCGCTTCGCCAGCTCGTCGTCTTCGACTGAGGACGCGCGTCCGAGCGGCCAATCCCGACCTCCGTGGTAGGGATTGGACATCCGCGATATAGTCGACGCCGAGATGGACGACCTCTACCGCGACTACATCCTTGAGCACTACCGGCGACCCCACAACTTCGGGGTCGTCGAGGATGCGGACGCGTCGTTCGAAGGGTCGAACCCGCTGTGCGGCGACCGGATCACGCTGATGCTCGGGGTCAAGGACGGGATCGTGGATCGGGTCGGGTTCACCGGGCGCGGCTGCGCGATCAGCCAGGCCAGCGCCAGCCTCTTGACCGACGAGATCAAGGGCAAGCCCCTCACCGAGGTCGCGGGCTTCCGAGCCGACGATCTCCTCGACCTGCTCGGGATCGAGATCAGCCCCGCGCGCCTGAAGTGCGCGATGCTCAGCCACGACAGCCTCCAGCACGTCCTCACGGACCTTGGCGCCGCCGCGCCGGCCACATCGGAGGCCGGGGCATGATCGGCGTCGAG
This sequence comes from uncultured Anaerolineaceae bacterium, assembly GCA_964393345.1. Taxonomy (GTDB): domain Bacteria; phylum Chloroflexota; class Limnocylindria; order Limnocylindrales; family CSP1-4; genus SPCO01. The sequence continues at coordinate 2,246 of CAYMTJ010000027.1, forward strand.
CGCCGCTGCAGGTGTCGCCAGCCGGCCTGACGCCGGCCCGTCCTTTCGCCCCTCCTCACGCCCTGACGGCGGACCGCCGTCAGCCTGTCGATCACCGGAGTCCCCCAGCCCCATGCCGAAGTCCTACGCCGACCTCCTCCGCGAGGCCCGCGCCCAGATCA
>CAYMTJ010000027.1:2506-37832 GCA_964393345.1 uncultured Anaerolineaceae bacterium
CTCCAGCGCCAGATCGTCCACACGACCGATCGGGTCGGGGAGCGCAAGGTCGAATCCGCACGGATCTCGATCAAGGCCCTGAACCCGGACATCAACGTGGTCGCGCACGAGGAGATGCTCGTCGCCTCGAACGTCGAGCGGATCATCGCCGGCTACGACGTGATCCTCGACGGCACCGACACCTTCGAGACCCGCTACATCCTCAACGATGCCGCCGTCGCGGCCGGGATCCCGGTCGTCCACGCGTCGGTCTTCCGGTTCGAAGGCCAACTCACGACGTTCGTGCCGTATGAGGGTCCGTGCTACCGCTGCCTGTACCCGACCCCGCCGCCCCCGGAACTTGCCCCCGGGTGCTCGGTGGCTGGTGTCCTGGGCGTGGTGCCCGGGATCCTGGGCATGCTCCAGGCCAACGAGGCGCTCAAGGTCCTGCTCGGGATCGGGAATACCCTCGCCGGCCGCCTGCTGCTGTTCGATGCGCTCGAGACGGAGTTCACCGAACTCAAGCTCCGGCGCGACCCGGAGTGCCCGGTCTGCTCCGACAAGGCGGTCGCGGCCCGCGCGGCCGGTCATCCACTGACGGTCGACAGCGTCGGCAACGACATCCCGTTCGCGATGACCATGACCGGGGCGGCCGGGACGATCTCGCCCGAGGCGCGCGCATGAGCACGGTCTTCATCCCGTCCGTGCTCCGCGCGAACGTGGGCGGGGTCAAGTCGCTCGAGCTCGAGGGCGGGTCGATCCGCGAGGTGGTCGATGCCCTCGTGGCGCGCCATCCGTCGCTCGGGTCGCAGTTGCTCGCCGAGGACGGCGATCTGAATCGGTTCGTCAACGTCTACGTGAACGGCCAGGACGTCCGATACCTCGCAGGGCTCGAGACGCCGGTCGCGCCCGCGGACGAGGTCCGGCTCCTGCCGGCGATGGCCGGGGGCTGACCGCCATGGCCGTCCCCTGGCGGCTCGACGACGCCGATGCCGGCGACGACGCCGGCCGCGACCGCGCCCGCGCGCAGGCCCATGCGCATGCGCACGCCCACGAGGACCTGCTGCCGCACGGCGGCCGCTTCGGCGACATCCTCGAGGCGATCGGGCATACGCCGCTGGTCGAGATCCCGCGGATGAGCCCGAATCCGAACGTCCGGATCCTCGCCAAGCTCGAGATGCTCAACCCGACCGGGTCCGTGAAGGATCGGGTGGCGAAGTACCTCGTCGAGGACCTCGAGCGACGTGCGCTGCTCCACGAGGACTCGATCATCCTCGAGCCCACGTCGGGCAACACCGGCATCGCGCTGGCGATGATCGGTCGACGCAAGGGCTACCGCGTGGCGCTGGTCATGCCGGACAACGTCACCAACGAGCGTCGGCAGATGGCGGCGCTGTTCGGGGCGGAGGTCATCGATTCGCCGGGCGCGCTCGGCTCGAACGGGGCGATCGCGCTGGCCAAGCACCTCGTCTCGAAGGACGAGCGGTTCGTGATGCCGTACCAGTACGGCAATCCGGCCAACGCGCTCGCCCACTACGAGACCACCGGACCGGAGATCCTCGCCGATTGCCCGGAGATCGACGTGTTCGTGGCCGGCCTCGGGACGTCCGGGACGTTGATGGGCGTCTCGCGCTACCTGCGCGAGCACGTGCCCGCGATCCGCGTCATCGCCGCCGAGCCTCTCCCCGGGGAGCTGGTCCAGGGCCTGCGCTCGCTCGACGAGGGGTTCATCCCCGAGATCCTTGACCCATCCCTGATCGACGCGAAGTACCTGGTCTCCAACGCGGACGCCATCACGGCCCTGCGCGAACTGGTCTTCCGCGAGGGGATCTTCGCGGGTCCGTCCTGTGGCGCCGTCCTGGTGGCCGCGGCCAAGGTCGCCCAGACGATGGATCACGGGACGATCGTCGCGCTCCTCCCCGACGGCGGCTGGAAGTACCTCTCGGCCGGCACGTTCACGACGGACCTCGCCGACATGGAGGAAGCCCTCGAAGGCGGCGTCAACTGGTGGTGAGCACCCACCCCGGCCCGGCGTCCGCCGCGCTCCCGGACGAGATCCGCGCCGCGATCGTGGACCAGGCCCGCGCGGAGTACCCGAACGAATCCTGCGGCCTGATCGTGGGCGACGCCCCCGCGGCGTCCGGAGGTACGGCGACGCGCTTCGAGCCGGCCCGTAACGCCGCCGCATCGCCATACCGCTACGACATCCACCCCGACGACCTGTATCGGATCTCGGTCGCGGCCGACGACGCCGACGAGGTCATCTGGGGGATCGTCCATTCGCACACCCATACGCCCGCGCGACCGTCGCCGACGGACATCGGCCTGGCGTTCTATCCGGACGCCCTCTACCTCCTGGTCTCGCTCAGCCCCGACGAGGCGGACCCGGTGACCGGGACGCCCAGCCTGCGGGCCTGGCGGATCGTCGACGGTGCGGTCCACGAGGTGCCGCTGCGCTAGCCGGCCGTCGGGCCGCGACCGTCGTTGCGCGCGGCCCGGGAGGGCGAACCGGGCGACCGCGCCCTACTTGGCGCAGGTCAGCCCGGCCTTCGGGACGGTCAGCTCCAGCAGATAGGCGTCGATCGACGACCGGATGCATTTGCTCGTGAAGTACGCGGTATGCCCGTCGCCCTTGCGGGTGACCAGCGTCGCCGACTCGAGCTGCTTCGCCAGGGCCTGCGACCACGCATATGGTGTCGCCGGGTCGAAGGTCGAACCCACCACGACGATCGGCGGCGCCCCGGCGCCCTTGGCCGGGGCGGGCGTCCGTTGCGGTGGCACGGACCAGAAGGCGCACGGCAGGTCGTTGTAGGCCACGGCACGGAAGCGCGGCGCGGTCTTCGACAGCCTCGCGGCGAAGGCGTCGTAGTCGTCGGTCGCCGTGGACGCCGGGAGATCCAGACAGGTCGTCGAGAAATAGGCGTCGGTCTGGTTGGAGTACGAGCCGTCCGAGTTCCGTCCACGGAACGGGTCCGAGATCGCCACGAGATAGCGCCCGTCCCCGGCCTTCGCGGCGGCCAGGGCCAGCGCAAGCGCCGGCCAGTATTCGCGGTCGTACATCGCGCCGAGCACCGCCGAGAACGCGAGGCCCGGGCCGACCTTCCGACGACCGGCGTAGCGCTTGATGGGCAAGGGCTTACGGTCGATCTTCGCCATCAGGGCATCGAACGCCTCGCGGGTCCGGCCGCCCTCGTGGAAGAGGCACTTGGGCCGCGCGGCGCAGTCCCGGAAGAACCGGCCCAGCGCCGCTTCGAACGCCGCGGCCTGCCCCGCTCGGATCTGCTGTGCCGAGAGGCTGGGATCCACGGCGCCGTCGAGGACCATCGCCCGGATGCGGTCCGGGTATCGGTCCGCGTACATCGACCCGATCAGGGTCCCGTACGAGAACCCGAGGTAGGTCAGGGTCTCGTCGCCGAGGGCCTGCCGGATCCGCTCGAGGTCATCGACGACGGCATCGGTCGAGAGGAAGGGCAGCAGATCGGCGTTGAGTCGCTCGCACTCGTCCGCAAAGACGCGCGCCTGGGCCACCAGCGCCTCGCGCTCCTTCGCGGTGTCGGGCGATGGATCGAGATCGGTCAACGGGTCGCGTCCCTCCACGCAACGGACCGGGCTGCTCGCATCCACGCCCCGCGGGTCGAACCCCACGATGTCGAACCGTTCACGGATCGCCTTGGGGAACTGGGCCCCGCCGTCGCGCACGAACGTGATGCCGGAGCCGCCGGGCCCGCCGGGGTTGATCACCAGTGAGCCGATCCGGTCCGCCTGGCGCTCCGCGGGCCGCCGGATCAGCGCGAGGCTGAGGACGCCCTGCGTCGGGTCCGACTCGCTCCGCGGGACCTGGATCGTGGCGCACTGGAACCCCTTGCCGCAGTCGCGCCAGCGGGCGAGCGGCGTCGGTGGGAACGTGGGAGCCGGCGTGCTCGACGGTGCGGCGCTGGGATCGCCGCTCGGGACGACCGCGATCGACGACGACGGCGATGGCACCGGGCTGGGCGAGCATGCACCGGAAACGACGGCGAGGACCAGGATCGCGGCCACCCTTCGCCGACCGGGCGTGCTCGTGCGCAGCCACATGACCCGAAGCCTACGCCTCCCGCGCGCGCGACGAGGCCAGCCCGCCCACCCGCTCGATGAGCCGGTCCATGAACGTGGCCACGTCCGCCTCGACGACGACGTCCACGTTCGCGGCGTTTCCGGTGAGGTGGCGGCGGTCCGCGACGGTCATCCCGGTCGTGATCTCCCCGCTCGTCTCGACGTCGACGAACCACGCCTCGGTCTCGATCATCGACGGATCGAGGGCCGCCGCGACGGCGAGGGGATCGTGGATGAACGCGCCGTAGAAGCCGTCGTAGCGGAGGTGGAATTCCATGTAGTAGCGCAGCGCGTCCGCGACGTACCGCACGATCGGGTGGCTCGCCACGGAGCGGGTGGCCTGCATCGGGTCCTCCCCGCGGGCCAGCGCGATCGAGTCATCGGGCGTGCTGCCCGCGCGTCGGGCGAGCCGGACCACGTCCTCGGGCATGATCCGCGCTCGCTCGGTGACGTCGAGACCCAGGGCCACCGAGCGGGTCGTCGACGGGTCGGCGGCGATGGCCCGCGACCAGTGCGCGTAGACCCGCTTCGCCGCATGCGGGTCGCAATGGATGTTCCATTCGGTCGTGGGCGTGGTGTTGCCGGGGGCGACGAACGTCCCACCCATCGCCACGTGACGGCGCAGGAGCCGCGGCAGGTCCGGCTCCGCGTCGAGGGCCAGCGCCAGGTTCGTCATCGGTCCCAGCGTCACGAGCACGATCTCGCCGGGCCGGGCGCGCACCGCGTCGACGATGACGTCCACCCCGTGCCGGGTGGACAACGGCCTCGACGGTACGGGCAGTTCCGCGTACCCGATGCCCCGCGGTCCGTGGGTCTCGGGCGTCGTCTCGAGCTCGCGGACCAGCGGGACCTCTCGACCGACCGCCACCTCGACGTCCGTTCGGCCCGCCAGCTCCAGGACCGCCAGGGTGTTGACGGCGACCTGCGCGGCCTCGACGTTGCCCGACAGGCACGTGACGGCGACCAACTCCGCTTCGGGCGATGCGGCCGCGTACAGCAGGGCGAGGCTGTCGTCGATGCCCGTGTCGACATCGAGGATGAGGGCGGTCCGTTCGGTCACTCGGCGCATGCTAGCGGCGCGGCCGCCACATCGCGCGCCGGGCGCCGCCGGACCGCGAGGCGCCAGGCGGTTCGCTCCCGACCGAGGCGAAGACGACGCGCCCAGGTCGAGTGCAGCGTCTCGATGTCGTCGGACGTCGTCGGCCGCAGGCCCTCGAGGGCGAACCCGACCGACGCCCAGGCGTCGCCGATGGCGTCGCGCGCGGTCGCATCGATCGTCGCGAACGGCAAGCCGTCACGCCGTTCCACCGAGTAGACCACCTGGACGCGTCCGCCGGGCGCCACGATCGAGGCCAGCCCGCGAAGCGCCTCCGCGTCGCGGCCGAGCACGCCGGCCAGGAGCGATCCCCAGGGGAGCGTCACCGTCACCAGCGACGCGACGCCGAGCAACTCCGGTGGCAGGCGCTCGGCCGCCGCGACCACGAACCAGGCGTTCCGGCGGCCGCCGCGCTCGGGTCGCCGCGCCGCACGTCGGGACGCCGTCGCCATCGCCGCGGCGTCGGCATCGATGCCCAGCACGAGGCTGTTCGGCTCCGCCGCCGCTCTCGCCAGCACGGCCCGGCCGTCGCCGGTGCCAAGATCCACGACCACCCGGTCCACCCGGGCGATCCGTTCGGTCAGTTAGCCGACGTCCACATCCGTGATCCGCCGACCGATCACCATCCGCACCGGTCGATCCTCCGTCTCGATGTCGTGGAAGTCTACACTCGGCCGTGATGTCCTCCCCGATCGGGCCCTACGTCCGGCAGGCGCCCGAGCTGCTCCCATGGGACCCGCGCGCGGCGGTCGCGGCCGCCCGGATCGCCGGCGTGATCCGCGACGCCCGGCCGGATCTCGTCGTGGAGCACATCGGCAGCACCGCCGTGCCAGGACTGCCCGGCAAGGGCATCGTCGACCTGGCCATCGCGGCCGACGCGGCGAGCATCCCGCACGTGGTCGACGCCCTGCTCGCCCTCGGGTTCCAGCGCCAGCCGGGCCCGGATCCGTTCCCGCCGACTCGCCCGATGCTCGTCGGCTCCCTGACGGTCGACGGGCTGACCATGCGGATCCACTGTCACGTCCAGCCGGGGGATGACGAGCTGCGACGGGACCTCGCGTTCCGGGATGCCCTGCGTGCCGACCCGGCGCTCCTCGCCGAGTACATCGCGCTCAAGGGCGAGATCGTGGGTGACGACGTCCACAGCACGTTCGAGTACACGTTCCGCAAGCACGCCTGGATCACCAGGGTGCTGGCGGATCTCGGGTTCACGCGCCGGACCATCGATCCGCCCGCGACCATCGGGATCCTCGGTGGCGGCCAGCTCGGCCGGATGCTGGCGATGGCCGCGCACGCCATGGGATACCGCGTCGCGATCCTGGACCCCGACCCGCGCTGCCCCGCCGCGGCCGCGGCGGACGAGATGGTCATCGGGACCTACGACGACGTCGGCGCGGCGATGCGCCTCGCCGAGCGGTGCGCGGTCGTGACCTACGAACTCGAGCACGTCGCGGCAGCCGTGGTCGACGCGATCGCCCTGTCCGTGCCGGTCCGTCCCGGCCGCTATCCGCTGGTGATGACGCAGGATCGGGTGGCCGAGCGGCGGTTCGTCGAGGCGGCCCGCGTCGGCGTCGCGCCATGGCGGGAGGTCTCGTCCACCGACGCGCTGCGGGCGGCCGCCTCGCCCGACGTCCTGGGGCTGCCCCTTCGGCTGAAGGCCACGACGGGCGGGTACGACGGCCGAAGCCAGGTCCGGGTCGGCGACGAGGCGGACATCGGATCGGCGCTCCGTCGGCTCGGTCGGCCCGCCGGCAGCCCGCTCCTCGCCGAGCGCGAGCTTGACTTCGAGGCCGAACTGTCCGTGGTCGTCGTCCGCGGCGTCGACGGTGTGGCGGCCACGTTCCCCGTCTCGCGCAACGTCCACGACGATGGGATCCTCGCGGAGTCGGTCGCCCCCGCCCCCTTGCCGGCCGATGTCACCGATCGAGCGGCGACGATCGGGCGCCAGCTGGCGGTCGCGATGGGGCTCGTGGGGACGCTGACCGCCGAGCTCTTCCTGCTCCGCGACGGGTCGATCGTGGTCAATGAGCTCGCGCCGCGCGTCCACAACAGCGGGCACTGGACGATCGAGGGCGCCGCGACGTCGCAGTTCGAGCAGCACATCCGCGCGATCTGCGGGCACGGGCTGGGCGCGACGACGGCGCTGGCGCCGACCGCGATGGTGAACCTGCTGGGCTCGGGGGCGCTGCGTCCCGCGCGACTCACCGGACTCCGCGCGGCGTTGGCGGATCCGGCGGTGCACGTCCACCTCTACGACAAGCGTCGCGTGTTCGAACGCCGCAAGATGGGGCACGTCACCGCGGTCGGCGGGACGGTGGACGAGGCGCTCGAGCGGGCGCGCGCCGCGCGATCGGCGCTCGGTTGGGCCGACGATGCAGGACGGGAGGACGGATGACGGACGGACACCGGGAGGCCCCGCCGATCGTCGGCGTGGTCGGCGGGAGCCGATCGGACTTCCCGACGCTGGAGGCGGCCTGCGCGGTCCTCACCGAGCTCGGCGTCGCGTCGGACCTGCGGGTCGTGTCCGCGCATCGGACGCCCGACCACCTGTTCCGCTACGCCGAAGGTGCGGCCGCTCGCGGCATCCGGGTGATCATCGCGGGCGCCGGGGGCGCCGCCCACCTCCCGGGGATGCTGGCCGCGAAGACGGCGCTGCCGGTCATCGGCGTGCCGATCCCGACCCAGCATCTGGGCGGCCTCGACTCGCTGCTGTCGATCGTCCAGATGCCGCGCGGCGTGCCGGTCGCCACGGTCGCGATCGGGAATGCCACGAACGCGGGGCTGCTGGCCGCGGCGATCCTGGCACTGTCGGATCCCGGGCTGGCGGCGCGGCTCGCCGCGTGGCGCGCGGCACAGACCGATGCCGTGCTCGAGGACCCGTCGAACGCGACCTAGATGACCTGCCTGGCGACCACGGGCACCGGCCGCGAATCCCGCGAGCGGCCGCCAAGCCGCCCCGGCCAGCCCCTTCGCCCCCGCCACTCCGCCAGATTCCCACCACGTGACGGTTAGGCGCTCTTAGACGGCCGTCGGGCCACTCGATGCGGCCGGTTTCAGGCGTCGCCGGTCCCGGTTCGTGCTCGGCGCGGACGACCCCGTGCTCCCTCGCGCGTCCCGGGACGGCCACGAAGGTGCCTAACGGTCATGCCATGGCCGTTTGGCGGAGTGCCGCACGAACGCGTCGCCGCGTGACCGCGACGCCGCAGGGGTGCGCCCGGCCCTCCCGACTGCCGCGGCCCTACCGCCACGGATGCGCGATCGCGCCACTAGCCGACCGTGAGCACCCGTTCGTCCGCCCCGCGGACCAGCTTGACCTCGTACGCGCCCGTCACCGTGCCCAGGGCACTGAACAGGTCGTCCCCGTCGGCGACGACGAGGCCGGCGGCCTCCACGATGAGATCACCGGTCTCGATGCCCGCCGACTCGGCCGGGCTCCCCGACTCGACGCCGCGGACGAGGACGCCGTCCCGATCCGGCAGCCCGACGGACCGGCGAAGGCGCCGCGCGACGTGCGTCGGCGCGATGGCCACCCCGAGTCGCACCCGCGTGGGCGACTGACCGGCGGCCAGGGCGTCGACCCGCGCGCGCAGCGCCGCGTCCGCGGGGAGCGCGAGGTAGAACCCCTCGCCGATCCGGTTCGTGTTGATGCCGACCAGCCGGCCCTCCCCGTCGACCAGGGCACCGCCGGAGGACCCGGGTGCCAGCGGTGCGGTGTGCTCGAGGCTGCCGTCGATCCGCCGACCGCCCGGTCCCCGGAACGCCCGAGCCACGGCGGACACGAGCCCGAACGTGACACGCGTGCCACCGCCGTGCGATGCCGCCGCCCCGAAGACCGCCGCGCCGATGGAGGCGGCCGGGCCGTCACTCCACGCGAGCGCCGGTGCCCCGCCCGTATCGACCTTGACGACCGCGAGGTCGCCGTCGCCATCGACCCCGGCGACCGTGCCGCGGTCCCGACGGCCGTCCGCGAACGTGACCGTGACCTCGTCGCCGCGCAGGTTGTGGGCATTGGTCAGGACGACGCCGTCGGCGATGACGATGCCGGACCCCCGGCTGCCGCGTCCGATCCCGACGATGGATGGCCCGACGCGCCCGGCGACGGTGGTGACGGCGGCCTGCAGTTCCTCGATGACGCTCATGACGTGTCGGTGCTCCTCTGAGTGTGCTGGGATCGTGCGGTCCGATAGACTTGTAACTTGCAATCTACTACTGACAAGCGGCCGTGACAAGCCTCCGACCCGCCTCTACGCTGTCCGGCATGGTGACCACCCCGCGCACGCGCAAGACGCCGACGGTGCCCGGCACAGCGCTCGAGGCCGCGCTCGAGCGCGTCGGTGACCGCTGGAGCCTGCTCCTGGTGGAGGCGTTGCTCGAGCGTCCGAGGCGCTTCAACGAGCTCGGCGAGGACCTGCCGGGCATCGCGCCGAACATCCTCGCGGATCGTCTCCGGCGACTCGAGCGCGAGCGGATCGTCGTCGCCACCGCATACCAGGAGCGCCCGCCGCGGATGTCCTATGCGTTGACGGCGGACGGCCGCGACCTCGCGTCGGTCCTTCGTCTGCTGGCCGACTGGGGCGCCCGGTCGTCTCCGACGGCCGCGCCGCTCGAACCGCTGCACCACGATCTGTGCGGGACGGCGCTCGTGACGCGCTGGTGGTGTCCGACGTGCGCCGTGCCGGTCGACGATCCGGACCTCGTCGAGACCCGATCGCTCTAGCCTCGTAGACTCGTGGTCATGAGCATGGACGACCCTCGCTGGGAGCCCGGCATGCCGGTCCTCGACCGCCAGGCCGTACGCGCTCCCGCGCTCCCGCCCAGCCTCCAGGGTCTCCCACCCCGCTCGGTACCCGAGGTCGCGCCGACCCCGCTCCAGCGCCACTACATCTCGCTGTCCGTGGTCGTCCTCATCAGCGGCGCGATCGCGATCACCGCCCTGGAGCTTGGGGCGCCGCTGTCGAGTCCGCTCGTCAAGGCCTGCGTGGTCGTCGCCCTGCCGCTGCTGCTCGCCACGACCGCCGACGCCGTCATCCGGATCTGGCGTTCCGCGTGGGCCTGGATGCCGGTCGAGCGGACGAAGGGGCTGTTCCGGGTCGCCTGGGTCGTGGTCAGTCTCGTCGGGCTGGCCGGGCTCGCCGCGGGTGGCCTCGCCGTGCTGCTCGCCTGATGGCCGGCTTCGATCTCGGGCCCGATGGGCGCTCGACCGACCTCGGTCCCGGTCACGGCGTCCCGGACTGGCTGGCCGCGACACTCAACCACTGCACGAGGTGCGGGACGGGGCTCGTGTTCGGGAGCGTGGCGGGTGAGGATCGTGAGCGGCTGTACTGCCCGTCGTGCGGGCACGTCGCCTACGTCAACCCACGGCTCGTGGTGACGGCGCTGCCGGTCACCGACGCCGGCGAGATCGTCCTGATCCGGCGCGGCATCGAACCCGGGATCGGCCTGTGGGCCCAGCCGGGCGGATTCCTCGAGGTCGACGAGACCGTCAACCAGGCCGCGATCCGCGAGACCTGGGAGGAGACCGGCCTGCTGATCGAGCCCGGCGAGATCGTCGGGTTGTATACGCGCCTGGAAGTGGCCGTCGTGACGATCGCGTTCGAGGCCCGCATCGTGGGTGGGACGGCCGCGCCGACGCCCGAAGCCACCGAGATCCAGGCCTACGCCCCCGAGGACCTGCCGTGGGGGACCATCGCCTTCAAGACGACGACGTGGGCGCTCCGTGACTGGATCGACCTGCGCCGACCGGATGTCGGCTGGCCGGCGAGCCGCGGCGGCCGCTGAGGGGATCGCCCGCGGGTCTGACCCGGACCGCCGGTCGCCCGTGGCGACCCGGGACGTTCAGCGCAGATCGATGAAGACGTTCTTCGTCTCCGTGTACAGATCCAGGGCCGACATCCCGAGCTCCCGGCCGATCCCGGACATCTTGTAGCCGCCGAACGGTGCCTCGGTATGCACGGACGAGTTGCAGTTGACGCTGATCACCCCGGCCTGCAGTGCGCGTGCCGCCCGCAGCGCCTTGCCGATGTCCCGGCTCCAGACCGACCCGGAGAGGCCGTACGGCGTCGCGTTCGCCAGGCGCAGGGCCTCCTCCTCGGTGTCGAACGGGATGATCGACACGACCGGCCCGAAGATCTCCTCGCGCGCGATGCGCATGTCGTTGGTCGCGCCATCGAAGACCGTCGGCATCAGGTAGGCACCGGCGGCCAGCGCCGGATCGTCCGGCTCCCCTCCGCCGACCACGATGGTCGCGCCCTCGCCGAGCCCGATCTCGATGTACTCCTTCACCCGGTCGCGCTGCCGCGTGCTGATCAGCGTGCCCACCTCGGTCGACTCGTCGGCGGGGTCACCCACCTTGATCGCCGCGGTCGCCGCCGCGAATAGCTCGACGACCCGCTCGTGGGCGGATCGCTCCACCAGGATCCGGCTGCGCGCGCAGCAATCCTGCCCGGTGTTGTCGAAGACGGAGTACGGCGATTCGCGCGCGAACGTCTCGAGGTCCGCGTCGGCGAACACGATGTTCGGGCTCTTCCCGCCGAGCTCGAGCGAGACCTTCTTCACGTTCCCGGAGGCGAGGCGCATGATCTCCTGGCCCGTCGCCGTCTCGCCGGTGAACGCCACCTTGCCGATCCCGGGGTGCGACGCGATCGAGGCGCCGGCCGTCCCGCCCGGCCCGGTGACCACGTTGAGGATCCCGGCCGGGATCCCCGCTTCCAGGGCCAGCTCACCCATGCGGATCGCCGTCAGGGGCGTGTAGGAGGCCGGCTTGAGGATCGCTGCGTTGCCGGCAGCCAGCGCCGGGGCCACCTTCCATGCCGCCATCAGCATCGGGAAGTTCCACGGCACGATCAGCCCCACCACGCCGATAGGCTCGCGCAGCGTGATGTCCAGTCCGGGCTTGGTGACCGGGATCGTCTGGCCGAAGAGCTTGTTGGCCGCCCCGGCGTAGTACTCGAACACGAGCCCGGCACCGACGACCTCGCCGCGGGCCCCGGAGATCGGCTTGCCGCCGTTCTGGCTCTCCAGCCGCCCGAGCTCCTCGCTGTGGTCCTGGATCAGGCGCGCGAACGCTGAAAGCGTGCGGCCCCGCTTGCTCGCGGCCCACGTCGCCCATCCGTGCGGGTCGTCGAAGGCCGCGCGCGCGGCCGCCACCGCGCGGTCGACGTCCTCGCGACCGCCCAGCGGCGCAGTGGCCATCACGGACCCGGTGGCGGGATTCACGACGTCGAAGGTCCCGCCGTCGGCCGCATCGACGGACTGGCCGCCGATGACCATCCTCAGAGTGGAAACATCGGCCGACGCGGCCTGGTCGAGCACCATCGGTAGACCTCGGGAAGCGGTTCGGGACAGGACGTCGATGATACCCCCGTGTGGGCCGCCACCCGCCCTGCTCCGATGGTAACCAGATGGCCCTTGACGAGTCGGTGCCCGGTCCGTACACTCTCAACAAACAATCTACAAACACTGGACAGAGTTGAGGTTGTCCCATGACTCCCACATCGATCCCCGCCGAGCGCGCCACGTCGTTGCGACGCTGGAATCGCGTCCTGAGCGGCCTGCACGGCGTCCAGTCCGTCGTGATGCTGCTCATCGGAAGCACGGCGGTCGCGTTCGCGCCGTTCGTGCCCACCGTTCGCCCGATCATCGAAGGTGGGACGTTCGCCGGCATCGAGGAGAGCTCGGTCGAACTCCTGTCCATCCCGCTCGTCTGGGTGATCGCGTCGTTCCTCGCGATGAGTGCGATCGCCCACGCGCTCATGGGCTGGCCCCTGCGCGAGCGCTATGAAGCGTTCCTGGCCCGCGGCATGAACCCGTTCCGCTGGATCGAATACGCCTTCAGCAGCACCGTGATGATCGTCGCGATCGCGTACCTGTCGTTCATCCGTGACGTTCCCGCCCTCGTCGCCATCGCCGGCGCGAACGTCGCGATGATCCTGTTCGGGTGGAGCATGGAGGCGGCCAACGAGGGTCGCACCGACCGCCCCGACTGGAAGCACTACATCTTCGGGACGATCGTCGGGCTCGCGCCGTGGATCGGCATCTTCTCGATCCTTCTCGCGTATGGCGCCCAGGAAGGCCTGCCCGAAGGCGCCGGCATCCCGGCCTTCGTCTACGTGATCGTCGCCTCGCTGTTCGTCGCGTTCAACGTCTTCGCCATCACGATGATCCTCCAGTACCGGAAGATCGGGCGCTGGCGCGACTACCTCGTCGGCGAGAAGACGTACATGGTCATGAGCCTGGTCGCCAAGTCCCTGCTGGCGTGGCAGGTATTCAGCGGGACGCTTCGCCCGGGCGGCTGACCTGCGGACGCGACGCGGGCTCGGTGGTCCCGGCCGGCGATGCCGCGATCATGGACGCGGCCGCCACGACCGCGCCGCCGCTCCTTTAGCATCGGCGACGTGACCAGGTTCCTGGACGTCTTCGAGGGGATGACGATCCGGCGGTGGCTCGTGGCGGTCGTCACGACCGTCGCCGTCGGGACGACCGGTTTCGTCGTGCTTGGCTGGCCCCTCGACGATGCGCTGTACATGACGGTCATCACGATGACGACCGTCGGATTCAAGGAGGTTCGCGAGCTCGACGGGATCGGGCGGGCGTGGACCATGACGATGGCGGTGGCTGGCGTCGCCGTCCTGTTCCTGTCGATCGGGATCGCGGTCGAGGCGATCCTGTCGGCGACGGTCAGTGGCCGACGGGAGGCGAATCGGATGACGGAACGCGTGACGGGTCTCACCGGGCACCTGATCCTGTGTGGGTATGGGCGGGTCGGCGCCACCGTCGCCCGGGAACTGGCCCACGCGGGCGAACGGTTCGTCGTCGTCGACCTCAACGCGGAGTCGCTGGCCGTGGCGGCCCACGACGGCCATGCCATCGTCGAGGGTGACGCGACGCGGGACGAGGTCCTCCTGGCGGCCGGTGTCGAGCGAGCCCGCGGCCTCATCACCACGATCGACTCCGATGCCCACAACGTGTACGTGACCCTGTCGGCGAGGGCGCTCAACCCGACGCTGCTGGTCGTGGCGAGGGCGAACGAGGTGGGCGCGGAAGCGAAGCTGAGCCTCGCCGGAGCGCATCGGATCGTCTCGCCCTAACACGCGGGCCGGCCGGCAGATCGCGGAACTCGCGATCCGGCCGCGCGTGGCCGACTTCATCGACACCGCGCTCTCGCACGGCGAGCTTGCCTTCTCGCTCGAGGAGATCGAGATCGCCGCGAACGGGTCCTTGGCCGGTCGGACCGTCGGGTCGCTCCGTGACGACGGGATCTTCGCCCTGGCCATCGTTCGTGGCGAGCGTGACTATGAGCCGAACCCGCCGCCCGAACGACGCCTGATCCCGGGCGAGAACCTGATCGTTTCCGGGTCAGCGGAGACGCTGCGCACGCTCCGCGAGTCCGCCTGACGGCCTACGAGCCCCTCGTCTCGTCCGCGACGATCGCCGCGCCGATGATCCCGGCGTCATTGCGCAGCTGCGCCGGGACGATCGGGATGCGCTGCGTCAGCCGCGGGATGAACTTGTCCGCGTTCTTGCTGACGCCGCCACCGAGGATCATCAGGTTCGGCCACATCAGCTGGTCGATGGCGTGGAGATGCTCATCGAGGTCGCTCGCCCACGCCTTCCACGACAGCCCCCGCCGGACGCGCGCTGCCGATGCGGACCGTCGCTCGGCGGGCCGGCCGCGGATCTCCATCTGGCCGAACTCGGTGTTCGGGACGAGCACGCCGTCCACGAACACGCCCGAGCCGACGCCGGTCCCCAGGGTGAGGAAGATGACCACCCCGACCTGGTCCCTGCCCATCCCGAAGCGCATCTCGGCGATGCCGGCGGCATCGGCATCATTGACGATCGCGACTGGTCGCCCCAGCAGCGTCGAGAGCCGATCGACCTCGGGGAAATCCACCCACCCCGGGTCGATGTTCGCGGCGGTCCTGATCACGCCGCCGATCGTCACGCCGGGCAGACCGACGCCGACCGGCGCGTTCGCCGGCAGGGTCGGCGATCCCTTGACCAGCCGCTTCACGAGCCGGGCGATCGACGTATTGATGGCGTCCGGCGTGGAGGGCGCCGGGGTCGGGACGCGCAAGCGCTCCGAGACCAGCGCCCCGCCGCCGACATCGACGACGGCGGCCTTGATCCCGCTCCCGCCGACATCGACCCCGATGGCGAAACGCGCGTCTCCCATGTCGGCTCCCGCTCCCCGCCGGCTCAGAAGTAGTTGACGGAGATGCCGCCGTCGACGACGAGCTGGGCGCCGTTCGTCCAGCGTGACTCGTCCGAGGCGAGGTACATCGCCATGTGGACGATCTCCTCGGGCTTGCCGAAGCGCCCCGTGGGGTTCCGCGCCAGGCGCAGCTGTTTGGCCGCCTCGTCCTTGACCAGCCAGTCCATCAGGAGCGGTGTCTCCACCGGTCCCGGGCAGATCGCGTTCGTGCGGATCCCGTCCGGCCCGAACTGGACGGCGAGACTCCGGGTCAGCGCGAGCAGCGCGCCCTTGGACGCCGTGTAGGCATCCTGCGGGACCGAGCAGCCGAGGAGTGCGACGAAGCTCGCGATGTTGATGATCGAGCCACCCCCGACCGCCTGCATCGCCGGGATCGCGAACTTGCAGCCGAGGAAGACGCCACGCACGTTGACGGCCATGACCCGGTCCCACGTCGCCACGTCGGTGTCGACGACGGAGTGATCCGCCTCCGGCATGATCCCGGCGTTGTTGTACAGGACGTCCAGCCGGCCATAGGTCGAGACCGCGTGATCGACCATCCGCCTGGCATCGTCCTCATCGGAGACATCCACCTTGACGTAGGTCGCCTCGCCGCCGCCCGCTCGAACGAGGCCGACGGTCTCCTCGCCGGCCTCCTCGCTGAACTCGGCCACGACGATCTTCGCGCCCTCGCCGGCGAACAGCTGCGATGCCACCCGGCCCATCCCGCCGCCCGCGCCCGTGATGATGGTGACCTTGTCCTGCAGTCGCATGTCACTCCTTCGCACCGTCCGAGGGCCATCAGAGTAGCGTCGGACCGGACCGTTCGCCGCCCGTTCGCCGCCGGCGGGCTCGTATCATCGGTCCCTCCGACGAGGGCATGCCATGACGCGCCGCGACGAGCTGTTCGCCGCGATCGATGCCGACGATGCACCGGCCGTATCCGCGATCGTCAGTCAGGACCCGGCGCTGGCGAGCGCGCGCGGCGACGACGGCGTTTCCGCGGTCCTGCACGCGCGCTATCGACACGCCCGCGCGACGACGGACGCGCTGCTCGCGGCCGATCCGGACCTCGACGTGTTCGATGCCGCCGCCCTCGGCTATCTCGATCGGCTGCGCGGCCACCTCATCGACGACCCGGCGCTCGCGACCGCGTTCACGACCGACGGGTTCACGGCTCTGCACCTCGCCGCGTTCTTCGGGAAGGCGCAGGCCGCCCGGGTCCTGATCGACGCCGGCGCGAGCGTCGCGGCGTTCACGACGAACGCCTTCGCCAACCAGCCGCTCCACGCGGCCGCGGCTGGCCGACACGTGGAGGTGGCGCGGGTCCTGCTGGCGGCCGGGGCGGACATCGATATGCCGCAGCACGGCGGCTATACCCCGCTGCATGAGGCCGCGGCGAGCGGGGACGTCGAGCTCGTCGAGCTGTTCCTGTCGGCCGGCGCGAGCCCGAGCGCGACGGCCGACGACGGCTGGACGCCAGCCCAGGTGGCCGAGGCGGCCGGACACACGGACCTTGCCCGGCGTCTCCGCGAGGTCGCCGAGAGCGGGTAAGGCGATCGCTGCGCTCGTCAGCCCCCGCCGCCAGGCCCCACCGCGAGCCCCCGCCACCGGGCCTCGCCCCGAGCCCCGCCGAGGCCATTGCCGTCCCACGGTACGTGGCGACAAAGGGAACACTGACGTGCCAGCGATCACCGTGGGGCGGTCGGATCGGGTGATGGCGACCGCCCGACGGCACGCCTCGACGTCTTCGGCGTCGACGGCGCTCCCTGCGACCGTGCCACGGTACGTGCCGAGGGCGCTCCGCTCGTCAGCCGCGTTCGAGGTAGCGCTCGCGGTCCCACGGATGGACCATCGAGTCGTAGGTGTCCTGCTCCACGCGTGCGGCGTTGAGGTAGTGGTCCACGACGTCCTGGCCCATGATCTCGACCGCCGCTTCGGAGCGCTCGAGCTCCCAGATCGCCTCGTACAGGGCCCGAGGCATCCGCTGGGTCCCGGTGGCGAGGTACCCGTTCCCCTTGAACTCCGGGTCCAGCGGCAATTCGTGCTCGATGCCGTACAGCCCGGCGCCGATCATCGCCGCGTACGTCAGGTAGGCGTTCATGTCGCCGCCGGGGAATCGGTCTTCGACGTGGAGCGCGGGACCGCGGCCCACGAGGCGGAACCCCGTCGTCCGGTTGTCCCGACCCCAGACCACGTTGACCGGCGCCCAAGAGAGCGACGCGTAGCGCTTGTACGAGTTGATGAACGGCGCGATGAACACCGCCAGCTCGCGCGAGAGCTGCATCATCCCGGCCATGAAGTGCTGGCCGACCTTCGAGAGCCCGTAGGGCCCGGCCTTCTTCGGGTCCGGTTCGAACATCAGCGGCGCATCGGTCTTGACGTCCCACAGCGACATGTGGAGATGCCCCGATGACCCGGTCCAGCGGTGGTCCGGCTTGGCCATGAACGTGATGCCCCAGCCGTTGAGGTAGGCGATCTCCTTCGCGCCGTGCTTGAACACGACGCTCCGGTCGGCCGAGGTCAGGACGTGGTCGTAGCGGATGTTGACCTCGTGCTGGCCGTTGGCGGCCTCGCCCTTGCTGAACTCGATCGGCACGTCCGCTGCGGTCATCTGGTTGCGCAGCAGGCGATGGAGCGGCTCCGCCTTGGTGGCCTGGAGGAGGTGGTAGTCCTCGTTGTAGTGGCCGAAGGTCTTGGGGACGGGCCAGCCGCGTTCGGAGAGGTCCTCCCAGGAATCCCTGAGGACATAGAACTCGAATTCCGAACCCGCCTTGAGCGCGTACCCGGCCTTCGCGGCCAGCGCGACCTGGCGCTTGAGGATGGTCCGTGGCGAGACGGGGATCTCCTCGCCGGTCTCCTCGTCGATCGTGTCGGCGAGGACCATCGCGGTCCCCGGGAGCCACGGCAGGATGCGAAGCTGGTCCCAGATCGGCTCGGCGACCCAGTCGCCGTAGCCCGTCTCCCAGTTCATGAGCTTGAAGCCGTCGGGCGTGGTCATCTCCATGTCGGTACCCAGCAGGTACGTGCAGAAGTGGGCGCCGTGCGAGATGACCCCGTCGAGGAAGGCCTGGCCCTGGACACGCTTGCCCACGAGCCGGCCCTGCATGTCCGTGATCGCGACCACGATCGTATCGATGGTCCCGTCGCGGACCAGCCCTTCGAGTTCGACGAGGCGCGGGTGCTTGGTGGCGTGATCCTTGTCGCTCATGACGTCCTCGCTCGAAGGGGATGGATGCGGGCCGGCCGGCGAAGCCGACCGGCCCGGATGATTCGCGTGAAGTCGATCAGGCGCTAGGCGTGGCGGATCTCCTCGGCCGCGTGCTCGAACTCGCGCTCGATCTCGGTGAGTGCGGTCGAATCGCCCATGGCCCGCGGGCCCTTGAAGTTGCTGCGCGCATAGGCGAAGTAGTACACGACCAGCAGCAGGACGGTGATCGCCATGAACGGCCAGGAGATGTTGCCCGACGTCGGGAAGCTGAAGAGGATCATCAGGACGACGATCCAGAACAGGGCCACCCAGGCGATCGGCTTCGACCAGCGGCCGAGGCTCCAGACGCGCTCGGTGAGCCACCCGTCGGTGGTCGCGCCGAGGTAGATCACGACCCCGTACGCGGCGTACAGGAAGATCGTGCTGATGGCCGTGATGATGACGATCGCGATGCCGCCGCCACCCGGACCGCCCTGGGCACCGACCCAGAACGCCGCGATGGTGAACAGCCACGCGATGACGACCATCGCGGTCAGCGAGTTCGCCGGCGTCCGATAGCGCCGCGAGACCTTCTTGAGCCAGGACGAGCCCGGCAGACCGTCGTCACGGCTGAACGCGTATAGCATCCGGCCCGCCGACGCGACCGACGACAGCCCGCAGAACGCCATCGCGATCGCGATCGCGGCACTCAGCAGGTTGCCGAGACTCCCGAGGTTGTAGGCCAGGATGTCGATGACGGCAGCGCCGCCGCCGAAGTAGTACTGGCTGTACGTCGCGGGGTCGGCCGCCGCCAGATCCGGTGGGAAGAGGGTCGTCAGGGACGGCAGGTGCGTCGTCAGGGCGAGCAGGAAGACGAACCCGACGATGGCGCTCACCGCCACCGACAGGAAGATCCCCCACGCGCTCGCCACGCGAGCTCCCACCGTCTCCTCGGCGACGTGTGCCGAGGCGTCGTATCCGGTATACGTCCAGTTCGCCTGGAGCAGCGAGAAGAAGAACGCCAGGATGAACGGGTACGTGGCTGCGGCCCCGTATTGGAAGTTCGCGAATCCGAGGTTGTTGTTCCAGCTGCCCCCGACGTCCTGCGGCTGGACCGCGAACAGGGTCAGGCCCGATTGATCGGGCTTGCCCGCGAGGAACACGAGGATCACGACGGCCGCGACGACGGCGATGTGCCACCACACGCTCACCTGGTTGAGGAGCGCGACGAGGTTGATGCCGGCGATGTTCAGACCGAGCTCGATGAGCATCAGCACGCCCATCGTCACGAGCTGCCCGTTGAGGAGGCCCGGGATCAGCTCCGTCGTGTTGCCGTAGACGATGCCGACGTTGCTCAGCACCGGCGTCAGGATCGTGGCATTCAGGAACGCCGCGGCAGCGTAGTTGATGCCCGCGACGATCGCGAACTGGCCGAGCAGGTTCAGCCAGGCCGTCCACCACCCCCAGTTCTTGTTCTTCATCCGGCTGGCCCAGTAGTAGAGCCCGCCGGCCGTCGGATAGGCCGAGGCGACCTCCGCCATGGACGCGGCGATCGGCAGCACGAAGACCGTGACGAGCGGCCACCCGATGAGCACCGCGGCCGTACCCGCCCAGGCGAGGCCGTAGTCGTACAGGATCACGGCGCCGGTCAGGATCGAGATGATGCTGAAGCTGATGGCGAAGTTGCTGAACCCGCCCATCGAACGGAACAGCTCCTGCGCATAGCCGAGTTTGTGAAGATCGGCGACGTCCTGCTGGATGACGTCTTCGCGGGAACGAGTCATCGGTTCCTCTCCCTCACTGCGGATGGGCCGGACGCTCCCCTCCGAGATCCGGCCGAAGCGACGTCGGCGGCTGCCCGCCCGTGGCGGGGCGCCGGACGCGAACGCTGGGATGTGTCAATGACGCGAGACGTGAGGCGCGGCCGCTGCGGGTCGCGTCGGGCGCCGCGACGAGGCCGGGGCGCCGCTCGGTCGCTAGCCCTCCTTTCACGTACGCATGGGGACGCGGTGGCAGGGACTATACGCGTCGGCTGATGCGGTCGGAAGCCCCTCGGATCAGAAGAGCATCGTCGTCCCGGAGGGGAAGACGAACTGGAACGCCGATGCCTGGAGGGGTGCGTCCGGCAGGAAGTCGACCACGACGGCCTCGCGGGTCACGGATCCCCCGACCGACTCCACGAGGCGAAGGATCACGCCCGTCTCGCGGTCGATCGCGATGGCCAGGCGATAGTCAGGCCGGTCGCCGGCGACCAGGGTCGTCCGTGGATGGTCGCATTCGAGCAGGAGCGCCTCGCGACCGATGACGAGGTCCGAGCCGGTCACCGTGCAGCGGCCCGTCGCGAGCGTGTTCTGACAGAACCCCGCCGGGTGGACGAAGGTGTCCGGGATCGTCTCCGCCGGCAGCGCGGTCACCGGCTCATACACCTGGGCGAAGCCGGGCAGATCGCCGCCGTCGAGGCCGCGGGGCCGGTTCCGGATCGGTCGCTGCGTCCCGAGCTTGTGCGCCCCGGCGTAGGTCCGGACGATCTCGCCGTCGGAGATCCACACCTCGTACTCCCCGGTGACGCCCTCCCCGGGCCGCCCGACGAGGACCTTCGCCTCGCCGGGATGGCGGAGCGCCACCTCGAACGTCGTGGTCTCGTCGCCGCGCGCCGAGACGCGCCGCTCCTCGATCCGCATCCGCAGGGTGGCGAAGCGCGTCTCCGCGTCGCGCATGAAGTCGAACAGCGACGCGACGGTCGGCAGGCCGGTCGGGAGCGCGACGATCTCCGGGCGGCGTCGGCCGTCGATCGGCGGCTGGGCCGTCGCGGCTCGATCCCATCGTGGTGTGGCGGTCATCGCGGCCGATTGTAGCGGCTTCCCCCGCCTCGACCGGCATCGTTCGCGGGGGTTGACGACCGGGCTCGGCGGGCGTATATATCGCGTTACGATATATCGGACAACGGAGCACAACGAGGTGATCGATGGATGAGGTGCTTCCGGAGCTGGGTCGGTTCGCGGAACCGTCACTCCACATCCTGGTGTCGCTGGGCGATGGACCCAAGCACGGCTACGCGATCATGACCGACGTCGAGGCCTCGACCGGGTCGAGACTCGGCCCGGGCACCCTCTACGCGGCGCTCACGCGTCTCGAGGCGCGCGGCCTCATCGAGGCCCTCGAACCCGAGGACCGTCGCCGGCCGTACCGGCTGACGTCGACCGGCGCGGTCGTGCTGCGGGCGCAGCTCGAGTCGATGCGCGGGTTCGTCCACGCCGCCCTCGATCGGCTCGGATCCACCGAGCGCGGCTGACGGCCATGTCCAACCTCGTCGGGCGGCCACCGATCGATGCCCTGCCCGGGCCGGTCCTCGCCTCGCGTCGGTCGCAGCCGACCGAGGGCCTGTCGCGTCGCACGCTGATGCGCCGGGCGGTCGGCGCGGGTCTCGCGGTCTGGCTCGTCGAACTCGTGGGCGGGACCGGGGCATTCCTCTGGTCCGCCGCCGCCGCCGCGAGCCCGAAGGTCCGGGTCGGGACGTTCGACGATCATCTCGCCGCCAACCAGGGCCTGCCGATCAGGGACGGGTTCCCGGCCTACGTCGCCGCGGCTCGCGCGTTCATCGTCATCGTCGACCCGTCACGCGGCGGATGGGTGCCGGGCTCGGATCCGAGCGGGGAGGGGAGCGCCCTCAACGTCCGGGCGCTGTCACAGCGCTGCCCGCATCTCGGCTGTCGGCCGAACCCGTGCGTCGAGGACTTCTGGTTCCGCTGTCCGTGTCATCAGTCCCGCTACGATCGCCTCGGCATCAAGCCCGCCGGCGAGGCCTTCGGGCCGGCGCCGCACGGCATGGATCGCTACGCCATCGAGGTGGATGCGACCGGCGTCCTGACCGTGGAGACCGGACGGATCACCCTCGGGCCGCTGCCGGTGGCGCTCGGCGCGCCGGGTCTGATCCCGCCGAGGGTCGCGAACGGCTGTCGATGAGCGCGCTCCTGCGCCTCTACCCGCGCGCCTGGCGGGATCGCTACGGCGACGAGATGGCGTGGCTGCTCGAATCGCGCGGCGTAGGGTGGCGCGACCGGCTCGACCTGGTGGGCGGGGCCATGGATGCCTGGCTGCATCCGGCTCGCCGCTCCCGGATTCCTCCGACAGCCGCCGTGATCGCGGGCGGGTCGTGGACGATGGCGGCGACGGTGATGCTCCTCCAGCCCGCTCCGCCCGACTGGCCCTTCTACCTCGTCGAGACCCTGCCACTGGCGCTCGCGGCCGGGGCGGCGCTGGTCGTCGCGCTGATGGGCGTCGCCCTGCGGCTCGGCGATGGCGGCGGGCGCCTCGCGGCCATCGTGCTGCTGCTCGGGATCGGCGGGTCGGCCGCCTGGATCGCGGCGATGGCCCTGGAGCTCCTGGTGGGTGTACCGCTCCCTGTCCTCGCCGCCGCGCAGACGGTCGCCATGGTCGGCATCCTCCTGGTCGGCGCGCGGCTGGTCCTCGCCGACGACGAACCGGTCGGCATCCTCACCGTCGTCGGACCGGCGGCCATGCTCGTTCCGTGGACGGCCGGGTGGCTGGCCTTCGGGGCCGCGTGGACCGCGATCGGGCTCGTGCTGTGGGCGGATCGAACGTCACCCACCGTGCCGCCCGGCCCCTCCGGCTGACGAGCCGGCGGCGAGACCGCGGCGGTCTTGACCGGGCCCGGACGAAACGGGGCTCAGCCGCTCGCGGGACCGCCGTCGAGGCCGGGTTCGGTCATGGCGGCCGGATCGAGGAGCCGGTCGAGCTCCACGGGATCCATGCCCCGCTCGAGGGCCAGCTCCCGGATCGTCGCCCCGCGCTTGAACGCCTCCTTGGCGAGCTTGGCGGCCTCGTCGTACCCGATGACCGGCGCGAGGGCGGTCGCCAGCATGAGGCCCTGCTCCACCGATCGTGGCCCCTGGTCGGTGGCCGTCAGGCCCTCGACGCAGCGGGCGCTGAAGTTCGTGGCGGCGGCCGCCAGGAGGTCGACCGATTCGAGCATCGCGACGGCGGTCACCGGCAGCATCACGTTGAGCTCCAGGAAGGAGCCCGTCTGCCCGAAGGCGACCGTCGCGTCGTTCCCGACGACGCGCGCCACGACCATCGTCAGCGACTCGATGATGACCGGGTTCACCTTGCCGGGCATGATCGACGAGCCCGGCTGGGTCTCGGGCAGGGCCAGCTCGGCGATCCCCGCCCGTGGGCCCATGCCCATCAGCCGGATGTCGCTCGCGATCTTCCAGAGGCCGAGGGCGATGGTCCGGATCGCGCCGTGCGCGGCGATCGGGACATCGAGCGCCGCCTGGGCGTGGAAGTGGTTGTCGGTCTCGCGGACGACGAGCCCCGTGACCGAGGACAGGCGCGCACAGGCCCGGAGTGCGTACTCGGGATGGGCGTTGATCCCGGTCCCGACGGCCGTCCCGCCGAGGGGGACCGAGAGCAGTTCCGCCTGCGCCGCCCGGGCGCGTCGCAGTGCCGCCTCGACCTGGCCCGCGTACCCGCGGAACTCCTGGCCCAGGCGGATCGGCGTCGCGTCCTGGAGGTGCGTCCGTCCGGTCTTGACCACCGGCCAGAAGGCCTGCTCCTTGGCGACGAGGGCCGTGTGGAGCCGCTCGAGGGCGGGCAGCAGCGCCTCCTCGATCGCCATCGCCGCCGACAGCTGGAGCGCGGTCGGGATCGTGTCGTTGGAGCTCTGACAGCGGTTGACGTGGTCGTTCGGGTGGACCGTCCGCCCGTCACCGAGGCGCGCGGTCGCGAGGTGGGCGATGACCTCGTTCATGTTCGTGTTCGTCGAGGTCCCCGAACCGGTCTGGTACACGTCGATGGGGAACTGGTCATCGTGATCGCCGTCGGCGACCGCGCGTGCGGCACCCGCGATCGCCTCGGCGAGGTCCGCATCGAGCAGGCCGAGGCCCGCGTTCGTCTCCGCCGCCGCGAGCTTGACGAGGGCCAGGGCCCGGATGAAGCGACGCGGGAAGCGCTGCCCCGAGATCGGGAAGTTGAGGACGGCTCGCTGGGTGGATGCGCCGTACAACGCGTCGAAGGGGACGGCCATCTCGCCCATCGAGTCACGTTCGATCCGGGTCGCGCCCGGGTCCCTGTCGGTCACGACGTGATTGTAGGGGCCGCTCCGCCGTGAGCGCGGCGCACGTGGGCTTCCGCACCCGTGGATACTGTCCCCACGTCAACGAGGAGGGCCGAGTGAGCGACGCCGCCGACGCGCCAGCGACCGGACACGCGGTCCGCGTCGAGTTCCCGGCGCCCACCGGCTCGGGGGCACCCGGGCGCCAAGGCGTCGCGCTCGTCACCCTCGATCGCCCGGCCGCGCTCAACGCCCTGTCCTTCGACCTGCTCGACACCCTGGCCGACGCCCTCGAGCGCCTCGACCGCGACGAGTCGTGTCGGGCGATCGTCCTGACCGGCGGCGGGACCCGCGCCTTCGCGGCGGGGGCCGACATCAAGGAGCTGGCGACACAGACGTCGGCCTCGCTCCTGGCCGGTCGGCGGTTCGATGTCTGGGATCGACTCGGCGCCATCGGCGTCCCGCTCATCGCGGCGGTCCGCGGATTCGCCCTGGGCGGCGGCTGCGAGCTGGCACTCCTGTGCGACCTCATCGTGGCCGGCGACGACGCGCGGTTCGGACAGCCGGAGATCAAGATCGGGGTGATGCCGGGCGCCGGTGGGACGCAGCGACTCACGCGCGCCGTCGGCGCGGCGAAGGCCATGGACCTGATCCTGACCGGTCGGACGATGGATGCCGCCGAGGCCGCCGCCGCGGGGATGGTCGCCCGCGTCGTCCCGGCCGATGCGACGCTCGAGGCGGCCCTCGAGCTCGCCGCGACGATCGCGTCGATGCCACCGCTCGCGGTCCGCGCCGCGAAGACGGCGGTCAGGATGGCGGGGGATCGGCCGCTCGACGATGGCCTTGCGGCCGAGCGTCGGGCATTCTTCTCCCTGTTCGACACCGCCGACCAGCGCGAAGGCATGACGGCATTCATCGAGAAGCGCGATCCGGCCTGGACCGGACGCTGAGCCCGAAGATCCGAGGAGAAGCGATGGAGCGCGATCTTTCCGGTGGCGGCGATGTCGGGCGCGATGTCGAACGCGATCTCGGTGACGAACCGCGGGTGTCCATCCGCGATGCTGCACCGGACTACCTCTCGCCGATCGACGACTCCGCGCCGGTCTCGGGCCATACGCCACCGCCGGAGTCGACGACGTCGGCGATGGATTCGCCCGAGCACGACTGGGAACGGGCGAAGGCGCTGATCTATCCGGCGTTTCGGCCGGTCGGCACGCAGGGCCTCGCGCTCGACACGTTCGACCGGGACGCCCTCGCCGGCGGCGGTGCCACCAGCCATGCCCAGCCGATGCTCGATGTCGGCCCGGCCGGTCTGCCCGTCGTCTACACGATCGATGCGGGCGCGTATGACATCGTCGTCAACGGTGACCATCTGCTGTCATGGGGCGTGGGTGCCGAGGAGCTGCAGGATGCGGCGATGCGCAACCTCGCCGACTGGTCGGCGTCCGCGCCGTGGACCGACGAGGTCTCCGGCGACCGGCGCCTGGTCAGCTCCGATACGGGCGCCGGCTGGGACGCCGCACGCATCCTCCTGCCCGAGGTCATGGCCCATCTCGCCGCCGAGCTCGGGCCCCACGGTCGCGTGCTGATCGGCCTGCCCGAGCGGCATCTGCTGACCGCCGCCTCGCTGGCCGAGGGGGACCTCGAGTTCGCGAGTCTCTTCGCGACGTTCGTCCTGGAGCAGTCCGGCGGTGCCGACGAACCCATCGACCGTCGCGTGTTCGAGCTGGTCGACGGGCGTCTCGTCGAGTTCGTCTAGGGCGCGTCGCCGTCAGGGCAGCGTGATGCTGGCCACGTCGGTGTGCGCCACGAGGATCGTCTCGTCCTCCGAGCCGCGCAGGGCCTCCAGGCGGACGTAGTACGTGCCCGGGTCCAGGCCCTCCGCGGCCGCTGAACCGGCGTCCATGGACTCCCCGGCCCACACGTGGGTCGCGCCGTCGAGGTAGCTCGGCGTGGCATCGTCGGTCGAGACGACCAGCTTGTAGAAGCCGAAGCACGTCTTCGGGCCTTCGAGCGGCGCCCACTCGGCGTACAGGACCCCGTCCTCGACGATGAGGTCCAGCGCCCCGAGGTCCGCGACCGCCTTCGCCTTGGCGCTCTTCACGGGACTCGCCGCGTAGGCGTCATCGTCGGCATCGAACGCCATGGTCCGGTAGGCATACGTCGTACCGGCCTCGAGTCCCGCGTCGACCGCCGAGGTCGTGGCCCGGTTCGTCGTGAACAACCCGTCTGGGGCGACCGCGGGCGGCTCGGGCGGATAGACCGGCTCGATCGAGGACGACGTCGAGCGGATCGTCTGGTAGTGGTTGAATCCCTCCGCGCCGGCCTTCGACCAGCCGAGGACGGTGAATCGCCCCGGGCACGCGGTGGCGGTGAGTGCCAGGTCGGCGAGGGCCGGCGTCGGACTCGGCGTCGGCTTCGGGGTCGGCTCGGGTGTCGGCTTCGCCGTGGGCCTGGGGGTCGGCTTCGCGGTCGGCTCCGGTGTCGGCTCAGGCGTCGGCGTGACCGCGGGCCCGGTGCTCGGTTCGGTCGTGGGCGCGGTCGGCGGGGCGACGGAAGGTGCGTCGCTCGGCTCGGACGATCCCGGGGCGGCCGTCCGGGTCGCCAGGACGTCGAAGAAGATCCCGACATCCCAGCCGCGCGCCAGGTCCTCCTCGGCGTTCGACCGCAGCCACGGGTCCTCGAGGTCGGCGAGCGTCGCGTCGCCGAGGTCCACATCCGGTGTCTCGCGATCGCCGAGGGCGATGGTCGCGACGCCGCCTTCGCGCAGGTCCGCGCTCAGGCCTGGACCGTCGATCCGGACGTCGTGCGAGACCCCGACCGCGCGAACCGCGTCGCGCGGACCATCGAAGCCGCGATCGAGGTCGAAGGCCGTGCCGGCCGCCGTCCAGGTGACGTCGCCGGTGCGGACCCGGTACGTCCCGGCATCGGCACCCACGCGATGCCAGGCACGGCCGGTCGATTGGGTCAGGCCGACCACCGTCGGGCTGAGCGTGTCGATGCGAAGCGTCGCGCCGCCCGCGAGGCGGACGGCACCACCGGCCAGCGACAGCGTGGCCCGACCCGTGGACGCCGTCTCGATGCGATCGCCCGCGACGAGGGCCGCCCCGGCGACGAGCGGCACGGCTCGGCCGTCGTGGACCAGCGTGGCATCGACGGCGCTCGCGACGGTCGCCTCGGGCGGCGCGAGGACGAAGCCTCGGACCCCCACGCCCACGACCGCGATGACGACGGCGGCCGCCACCGCGAGGATGGCCCAGCGCGGGGTCGGGATGGTGGTGAGCGACCGGACGCTGACCGGGAGCGCCGGACCCTGGCCGGCGGGCACGTAGGCGCCCGCGGGATAGCCCGCCAGCAGCCGCGTTCGCAGGTCGGCCGCGAACGCGGACGCCGGTCGCGACGTGCCGACGCGGCGGGCGCGCTCACCGGCCTCGACGAGCCCCGCGAACTCGGGTTCGAGGTCGGCGTCGATCGGGGTCGGGCGCGTGCTGTCAGGCCGCATCGATCGCCTCCTCCGAGAGCGCGGCCCGGAACGCGCGCAGGGCGCGGTGGAGGCGCACGGCGGCGGTCGCCCGCGTGCACCCGAGGGCCCCGCCGAGCTCATCCGCCTCGAGGCCCTCGAGGAATCGCAGGACCACGACGCGGCGGTGCGCCTCCGACAGCCTGGCGAGCGCACGACGGAGCTGATCGCGGTCGAGGGCGGCCGCGAAGGCGCGTTCGGCGCGGGCGTCACCCAGCAGGGCGGTCGCGTCGTCGTCCGGGGCCGTATCCGCAGCGCGACGACCGGCCCGTCGCCGGGTCGTCCCGGCGCCACTCAGGGGCGTCGTCTGGCGCGCGCGTCGAACGTGGTCCACGACGCCGTTGGCCGCCACGCGATAGAGCCAGCCGCCGAAGGAGTCGTTGCGGAAGTCATCGCCCCGGACGGCGGTCAAGGCCCGCTCGAACGTCATCGCGGTCACGTCTTCGGCGGCCGTGGGATCGCCCAGCCGACGGGCGACGAACCCGTAGATGCGCGGCAGGTAGAAGTCATAGAGCTGGCCGAACGCGGACGCGTCGACCCGGGCGCGGTCCACGAGGGCTCGCTCGCGGGTCGGGTCGAGGCGGCTGGTCGAGCCGGCATCAGGTTCCATCGGCAACCCGATGGTGTGACTGGACGGACGACCCCGCCACCGGCCAGCAGTACTCCCGCTGCCCGGTCCAGAAGGGTCGTCCGCCCAAGGTCCATGCCCTCTCGTCGGGTCGCGACGCTACTCGACGGTGACCGTGACCCACTCGGTGGTGCCGAGCAGGACCCAGTCATCGCCGATGTGGCCCTTCGACTGGACGAGGTAGCGGTAGGTCAGCCCGGGCTCGACGTCATCGTCGACGAACGTGGTGGTGTCGTGCGACTCCACCTCGGCGATGACGGTGGCGACGCCGTCGACCTTGCGAAGGATCCGGTAGTGGCTGAACCCGTCGCTGTCGCAGGCTTCCCAGGACAGCACCACGCTCGCGCCATCGACCGTCGCTTCGAGCCACATCGCGGACGGCTCCGGCGCGGGCTCCTCTTCGGGGGTCGTGATCCGCTTCGTTTCGGTCGAGCGGACCACCTTGTACCCATCGTCGGTCGCCCGGACGCAGAACACGCGGTACCAGGCCTTCTTGCCCGCGGGCGCGTGCTCGTCCCAGGCCTTGGTCTTGGCACCGACCTCGACCACCGCGACGACGGTGTCGTCGTCGCCGGCCGGCCACTTGACCGTCTCGTCGCTGGAGCGGACGACCTTGTAGTAGTCGGCGCCGTCGACGCCGCAGGCGCTCCAGGCGATGAAGACCGCCCCTTCCTTGATGTCGAGCTCGAGGCCCATCGGGCCGTCGGTGGGCTTGGGCTTCTCGGTCGGCTCGGGCTTCTTGGTGGGATCCGGCTTCTCCGAGGCCTTGGGCTTGTCGGTGGGCTTGGGCTTCTCGGTCGGCTCGGCCGACTCGTCCGGGGCGTCGCTCGGCTCGTCGGTCTCGACGCCCGGCTCGCCTTCGCCACCCGGATTCACCGGATCGTCGAAGGTGCCGTCGTACCCATCCCAACCGAGGAGCGCACCGCCGGCGGCCGCGCCACCAGGACCGGTGCTGCCCGCCGCCCCGCCCGGAGCACCCTCGCCGTCGCCCGAGGTGGGGGACATCGACCCGAGGCTTGCCCCGAAGGCGAGCGCGCACACGAGGACGCCGCCGGCGATGGCGGCCGGGACCGAGAGCGCGCGACGCCCGTGTCCCGACGGTGCGTCGGTGGTGATCGCGCGACCCGCTGGCGCGCTGACGCCGATGGTGTCCTCGATGTCGAAGGACCGTGTGGTTCGTGGCATCCATCAACTCCCGCTCGTCGGGGCCGTCTGAGCGACGACCGATGATCTCGACCCTCACTGAACGTCCGGGAAGCGCACGGATTACCGGGTCCGCCCAGCCGATGGTCCGGGCGGGCACCAGACGAACGGCGACGCGGCTCGATGCGGACCGCCGGGAAGGCGTTGCGACACGGCGCGTCCCGGGGGGCCGGGCCTCGTCGCGAGGCCGTCGACCGGGCTTGTCCGACGCGGGTCGTTGGGCTAGGCTGCTCGCCCGAACAAGCGTTCGTTCGGGTCGGGAGGGACCGTGGTCGAGACCGGCCGGCGTCAGGAGATCGAGGCAGCCGCCAGCGCGCTGTTCCATGCGCGTGGCTACGCGGGCACGAGCGTCCGCGACATCGCCCGTGCGCTGGACCTCCAGGGGGCGAGCCTGTACGCGCACGTGGCCTCCAAGGAGGATGTGCTGTGGTCGATCGTCGACCGGACCAGTGGTCGGTTCGAGGACGCGGCGACCCAGGCGCTGACGCGTGCCGGCAGCGCACCCGATCCCGTCGAGACCCTCCGCGCCCTGGTCCGGGCGCATGTCGAGGTGATCGTCGAGGACGTCCAGCGGGCGAGCGTCTTCGTCCACGAATGGCGGTCGCTCGCGCCGAAGCGACGGGACGAGATCGCCCGGCGTCGCGACGCCTACGAGGCCCGCGTTCGGTCGGTCATCGCCGAGGGCGTCGCCTCGGGCCGGTTCGACCCCGTGGACCCCACGGTCGCGGCCGCATTCATCCTGACGGCACTCAACGGGATCGTCGCGTGGTATCGTCCGGACGGTCGCGTCGGACCGGCGGACCTGGCCGACGCGTGCGCCGACCTCGCGCTCGGCGCCGTCTCGGTATCAGCCACCGCGGGCTGACCGGCCACCCGGTCCGTCGGCGCCTCACCGCGGTCTCCCTCGGGCGACCCCTACAATCGCCGCCATGACACGCGACGCGCAGCGAGCCGTGCGGGAGGCCTGGGTCGTGGAGGCCGTTCGGACCCCGATCGGCCGCTATGGGGGCGCTCTCGCCGGCGTGCGCCCGGACGACCTCGCGGCGACCGTCCTGCGGGCGGTCGTCGACCGGGCGCCACTCGAAGCCGCGCTCGTCGAGGATGTGATCCTCGGGTGCGCCAATCAGGCGGGTGAGGACAATCGCGACGTCGCGCGGATGGCGCTGCTCCTCGCCGACTTCCCGGTCGAGGTGGGCGGGCTGACCGTCAACCGCCTGTGCGGTTCCGGGCTCCAGGCGATCAATACGGCCGCGCATGCGATCGCCGTCGGGGACGGCGACGTCTTCATCGGCGGCGGCGTGGAGTCGATGAGCCGGGCGCCGTACGTCCAGCTCAAGGCGGAGACCGGCTACGAGCGCGGTTCACGCGAGCTGGCTGACACGACGCTGGGCTGGCGCTTCGTCAACCCGCGGCTGGCCGAACGCCACCACCCGTACTCGATGGGCGAGACCGCCGAGAACGTGGCGGAGCGCTGGGGCGTGAGCCGCGAGCGCCAGGACGCCTTCGCGCTCGAGAGCCAGCAGCGAGCGGTCGCGGCCATCGACGCCGGGCGATTCGCCGATCAGATCGTCGCGGTCACGATTCCCGCCCGCAAGGGGGATCCGGTCGTGATCGACCGCGACGAGCACCCCCGGGCGGACACGAGCGCCGAGGCGCTCGCGCGGCTGCGACCGGCGTTCGCCAGCGACGGCGGGTCCGTCACCGCCGGGAACAGTTCCGGCATCAACGACGGCGCGTCCGCGGTCCTGCTCGTCGAGGCGGACCGTGCCCGCGACCTCGGTCTCCGGCCGATGGCTCGCATCGTCTCCACCGCGGTGGCGGGGGTGGATCCGGCGATCATGGGCGTGGGGCCGGTCCCGGCGTCCCGGAAGGCGCTGGAACGCGCCGGCATCGGCGTCGCGGACCTCGATCTCGTCGAACTCAACGAGGCCTTCGCGTCGCAGTCGCTCGTCTGCATCGACGAGCTCGGCCTGGATCCGGCGAAGGTCAACGTCAACGGCGGGGCCATCGCGCTGGGACACCCGCTCGGCATGAGCGGCGCGCGTCTCGTGACGATGCTGGTCCACGAGCTGCGACGGACCGGCGGCCGCTTCGGGCTGGCCACGATGTGCATCGGCGTCGGTCAGGGCATCGCCACGGTGGTGGAGCGGATCGAGGCCTGACCGCGGCGGCCGGCAGTGGTACGAGAGTTTCGGCTGGGGTGCTTGTCGAAATCGGTTGACCTGCGTACGATGCAGGTGGCGCCGGACTCCGAACACGCGAGACCAGCATCCGCCGTCGCCACACGAGGTTGCAACGCATGATCGACCAGCAGACGACCGTCGTCTCCCTGACTGACGCCGCGGCGCTGAAACTCCGCGACCTCACCAAGGACGAGACGAGTACCGACATCGGTCTGCGTGTCTACGTGTACTCCGGCGGCTGCTCCGGGTTCCGCTACGGCATGATGCTCGAAGACGCCCCCACGCCTGAGGATCGCATCCTCGACGCGAACGGGATCAAGGTCTACGTGGACGGCAAGAGCGTCGACCTCCTGCAGGGCGCCGAGATCGACTACGTCGACACGCTCATGGGCGCTGGCTTCACGGTCAACAACCCCAACGCGGTCGCCGCGTGCGGCTGCGGCTCCAGCTTCCGGACCGCGGACGACGCCGGCTCGGCCCGGTCCTGCGCCCACTGACGACCTGACGCGCGGACTCGCCGCCGCGCTCCCACGACCTTCGAACGCCGCCGGGTCTCCCGGCGGCGTCGTGCTGTCCGGCTCGGACTTTCGACGCCGACCTCGGTACTGTCGGGTCATGGGCGGAGACGGTTCCCGCGGCGGACGCTGCGCCCGTCAGTGATGAGCACCGAACCACGCTCCTCCGCACGCGTCCCGCTGTGGGCGGCCTATGCCGCCCTGGCCGGCGCTGCGGTCGTGGCCCATCAGCTGCTCTTCGTGGCCGGCGACACGAGCCAGAGCTGGTTCTATGACGCGATCGGCGGGTCCGCCGTCCTCATCGCCCTCGTCGCCATCACCCGGCTCCGACCGGATCGCCGTCTGCCCTGGTGGTCGATGGTCCTTGGCCAGGCCTCCTTCGTGGCCGGCGACGTCATGTGGAACTACTACGAGTCGGTCGGCGAGGAGCCGTTCCCGTCGCTCGCCGACGGGCTGTACCTTGCCGGCTATCCGTTCCTCGCCTTCGGCCTGTTCCTGCTCATCCGGCGACGCCTGGGTGACGGCGACCGGGGCGGGATCCTCGACGCGGCCATCCTGACCACGGCGGCGGCGATCCTCTCCTGGACCTTCTTCATCCGCCCCCTGGTCGTGGGCTCGGAGCTCGACACGCTGTCGCTCGCGATCTCGCTCGCCTACCCGGTCGCCGACGTCCTGCTGATCGGGGTGGCGATGGGTCTGCTGACCACCCCGGGGGCGCGAACCGCCTCGTTCAAGATGCTGGCCCTCAGCCTCGTCGGCCTGTTCGTGGCGGACCAGATCTATGCCCTGCAGAACCTTGAGGGGACGTACGCGGCGGGCGGGCTGCTCGACAGCCTGTACCTCGTCGCGTACGTGACGTTCGGCGTGGCCGTCGCGCATCCGTCCATGAGGCGACTGACCGATCCGCATCCTGTGACGGTGACCTGGCTCGGGCCGGTTCGGATGATCTGTCTCGCGGCCGCGATGGTCACGGGCCCCCTGCTGGTCACCATGGGACCGGACGCGGCGGACGGGCTCACGGTCATCGCCGCGGGCACCGCGGTCCTGTCGCTGCTCGTGCTCGCCCGCCTGGCCGGACTCGTCGGCATCCTGGCCCGCGACGTGGCGAAGCGTCGCGTGCTGGAAGCCCAGCTGAGCTACCAGGCCTTCCACGACCCGCTCACCGGTCTGGCCAATCGCCGCCGGTTCGTCGACCAGGCGGAGGCGGCCCTGGCGGCCCGCGCGCGGTCGGGTTCGATGGCGGCGCTGTTCCTCGACCTCGACGACTTCAAGACCGTCAACGACAGCCTCGGTCACGCCGCAGGCGACGAGCTGCTCATCGCGGTGGCCGCGCGGATCCGGGCGACCGTGCGCGACACGGATCTTGCGGCGCGGCTCGGTGGCGACGAGTTCGGGATCCTGATCATGGATATCCCGGATGTGTCGTATGCGGAGCAGGTCGCCACGCGCCTGCTCCAGGCCATCCAGGCGCCGCTGATGGTGGCCGAGACGACGATCGAGGTCGGCGCGAGCATCGGGATCGCCGTCGACACCTCGGCGATGGGTCGGGTGGACGACCTGCTCGGTGACGCGGACGTCGCGATGTACCAGGCGAAGGCCCTCGGCAAGGGTCGTTCGCACGTCTTCGCGGGCAACCAGGACGGCGCCGCGGTCCGGGAGCGGACGTGGGCCGAGAACAGCACGACCCTCCATCGTCCCGCGTTCCGCTCGGCCCGGCTGGAGCCGGACCCCGGCTAGGTTCGGACGCGCGGGATAGACTCGGGGCCGGCATGGAACTCCCGCTCTTCCCGCTCCACACGGTCCTGTGCCCCGGGATCGTCGTCCCGCTGCACATCTTCGAGGAGCGCTACCGCGCCCTGACCCGTCGCTGCCTCGACACGGGCGGACCGTTCGGTGTCGTGCTGATCAAGGATGGCCGGGAGGTGGGCGACCGGGGCGTGGCGGCGCTCGCCGGCGTCGGGGCCTTCGCCGAGATCCGCCAGGCCGGTCGCTACCCGGATGGCCGCTACGACCTCCTGGCCGCCGGCACCGGCCGGTTCCTCATCGAGTCCGTGGACGCCGGCTCCGAGCCGTCCCTGGTCGCCGACGTGACGCCCCTCGATGACGAGGTCGGCGATGAGCCCCGCGCCGAGCGACTCGCCGCGCAGGCCATCCGCCGCTTCGTTCGCTACCTGGAGTTGATGCGGGCCCGTGACGGCGAGACCGCGGAGACCCTCGACATCCGCGTGGAGATCGAGACCGCGGACGATCCCGGTGACGCCGCCGCGTCGAGCGACGACACGGACGCAGACGACGACACGGACGACGACGCCATCATCGACGCCATCGAGGAGGCCCTGCGCGCCGATGGGGCGACCGTCGGTGCGTCTGGCGAGGCGGGTGAGGACCAGGGCATCGGCGAGGACGACGATGACGACGGTGCGGTCACGCACGACCTCGTCATCCCCGACGACCCCACGGTCCTGTCGCACCTGCTGTCCGGGATCATCCAGGTGGAGCTGCCCCGCCGGCAGGCCCTGCTCGAGGCGACGACGACGGTCGCGCGGCTCGAAGCCCTGATCCGGCTCCTGGATCGCGAGATCATGCTGCTGTCCGGTCGGCTTGCGCTCTTTGCGCCCGACCCTCGCCTGACCGGCGGCGCTCGCCGGAGCTAGG
>CAYMTJ010000028.1:0-35981 GCA_964393345.1 uncultured Anaerolineaceae bacterium
CCCATCTCGGCCGACATGGCCGGTCAACAGGACCAGCGAGATCAGAGCCAGCACGTTGTCGACGGCGTTGTGGTGCTCGGTGATCCCGAGCGTCCAGCAGATCATCGCGCGCGGCGCCGTCGCGAACGCGTGCGCCAGCTCGCGGATGGCCTCGGCGGGGACGCCGGTCTCGCGTTCGGCGTAGTCGAGCGTGTACGACTCGACCTTGGCCTTGTACGCCTCGAAGTCGACGGTCGCTCGTTCGATGAACTCGCGGTGCTCCAGCCCGGCCGCGATGATCTCGCGCGCCATCGCGTTGGCGAGGGCGATATCCGATCCGACATCCAGCCCGAGCCAGCCGTCCGCCCACTCGGCCGACGACGTCCGCCGCGGATCGATGGCGTAGAGCGTCGCGCCCTTGTTGACGGCCTTGAGGACGTGATGGAAGAAGATCGGATGCGTCTCGCGGGCGTTGCTGCCCCAGAGGACGATCAGATCGGTGTCCTCGACCTCACGGTATGAACTTGTGCCGCCACCGGCACCGAACACGGTCGCCAGACCGGCGACACTCGGGGCGTGTCAGGTGCGGTTGCAGCTGTCGATGTTGTTGCTGCCCAGGACCGTCCGGCTGAACTTCTGCGCCGCGAAGTTGACCTCGTTGGTCGCCTTGCTGCAGCTGAAGGTGCCGAATGTCGTCGGGCCGTGTGCCGCCTTCGCGGCCCTGAACCCGGCGACGGTCCGATCGAGCGCCTCGTCCCATCTCGCGGGTCGAAGCTCGCCGCCCTTCGTGTCGCGGACGAGGGGCTGGGTCAGTCGCACGTAGGGTTTCGCCACCACGTGGCCTCCTGCGGGGCGTTGACCCGGCCAGTCTAGCGTGGCGACCCGAGCCCGGGCATCGTGGGGCGGCTACTCGAGCCGAACCCCGGGCCCACCACCATCCACCCGGCCGATCCACCAATGCTCGACGCCGGCGAGGTCGAGCCCCGCCCTGACCCCCTCGACGGCCTCGGCCGGGACCGCCGCGAGCAGCCCGCCGCTCGTCTGCGGATCGAGAGCGAGCGCCACCGACGGCGCCGGGACGTCCCGGCCGACGGTCAGTGACGGTCCGACGAACCGGCGATTGTGCGTCGCGCCACCCGTTTCGACGCCGCCGGTGGCGAGATCGATCGCCCCATCGAGCGCGGGCAGCGCCGATGCGTCGAACGCGAACGTCGTGCTCGACGCGCGGGCCATCTCCAGCGCGTGCCCCAGCAGGCCGAACCCGGTGACGTCGGTCGCCCCCGCGACGCCGTGCGCCACCAGTACCTCGGAGGCGGCGAGGTTGAGCGTCCGCATCTGGTCGACGGCCCGGCGTAGGTCCGCGTCGGCCGTCCGACCCTGCCGCGAACCCGAGACGAGGACTCCTGTCCCGAGCCGCTTGGTCAGCAGCAGCGCGTCTCCCGGCCGCGCCCCACCCTTGCGCAGGAGCCGATCCGGGTGCGCGGCTCCGATCACGGCCAGTCCGTACTTCGGCTCCGGATCGCGGATCGTATGACCGCCCGCGAGCATGCCGCCGGCCTCCCGGACCTTCGAGGCGGCACCTTCGAAGATCCCGGCCATCACGTCCCGCGGCAGATCCTCGGGGAACGCCGCGATCGACAGCGCGAACAGCACGCGCCCGCCCATCGCGAACACGTCGGACAGGGCGTTGGCCGCGGCGATCTCGCCGAACGTCCACGGGTCGTCGACGAGCGGCGGAAAGAAGTCCAGCGTGCCGATGATCGCGAGGTCGTCGCTGATCCGGTAGACGGCGGCGTCGTCGGGCGGGGTTAGGCCCGCGATGAGCGCGTCGTCGGTGGTCGCACCCGCGCCCGACCGGCCGTCGGCGGTCGAACTCGCCGCCGTCGCCCCGAGCCCGCGGAGCGCGTCGGCGAGCAGGTCCGCGCCAAGCTTGGCCGCACAGCCGCCGCAGTCGGTCAGATCGGTGAGGCGGACCGAGTGCGACCGGTGCTCGTCGATCGTGGTCACGGCTCGATGATACGGGCCGACGCGGGCACGTCGTGCACAGCCACTCGCCGTGGCCGCGCTACCATCGCGCCGGGAGCGGTCGGGTCCCGGTGGGTCCCCTGGTCTTCAAAACCAGTGGCGCGGCGCTCGGCGCGGCGCGGTGGGTTCGACTCCCACGCGTTCCCGCCATCCTCACGCGCGCCTGCCAAGGACCTGGAGGCTCCGCCGCCGATGTCATCCAGCGACCGACCGCGACCCCCGAGCGTCGAGCGTGTCCTGGCCGCCGCACGCGCCAAGCTCGACATCCCGCGCGACCCGATCGCCCTCACCGCGGCCGCCCGCGAGATCGTGGATGAGGAGCGGGACCGCCTCGCCGCTGGGGCGGCCCCCGCGACCGGAGCCGCCGCCGGGACCCGCGCCGGGGCCGCCGCCCCCACGGCCGTCGGGGGCGGCGGCCCCATCGCCGCGTCGGCCGATGTCCTGGCGGACCGGCTGATCGCCCGTCTCGACGCCTGGGCCGGCCACGACCCGGTCTGGGTCATCAACGCGACCGGGGTGATCGTCCACACCAACCTGGGCCGGGCGCCCTGGTCCGAGCATGCCGCCGAGGCCATCGACGAGGCGACGGACTACCTCCTCCTCGAGATCGATCGCGAGACCGGCCGTCGCGGCCGACGCCTGCGCCTCGCCGAGGAGCACCTGATCGCATTGACGGGTGCCGAGGATGCGCTCGTCACCAACAACAACGCCGCGGCGCTGGCGCTCGCGGTGGGGCTGGTGGGTCGAAGCCGGGGTGTCGCGGTCTCCCGCGGTGAGCTCGTGGAGATCGGCGGCGGCGTCCGGATCCCGGACATCATCCGCCGCGCCGGCGCGCGGCTCATCGAGGTCGGGACGACGAACCGCACCCGCGTCGCGGACTTCGAGGAGGCCCTCGCGGACGGGCGGGCCAGCGCGGTCCTGCGCGTGCATCCGTCGAACTTCACGGTCAGCGGCTTCACCGAGGCCCCGGACCCGGCGGCCGTCGCCGACATCGCCCATCGACACTCGGCGATCGTGATCGATGACCTCGGCTCCGGAGCCCTGCTGGACACGGCGGCGTACGGCCTGGCGCACGAGCCTCTCCCCGGGGAGCGGTTGCGGGCCGGTTCGGATGTGGTCACGTTCAGCGGCGACAAGCTGGTCGGCGGACCGCAGGCGGGGCTCGTGGTCGGGCGCGCGGACCTGATCGAGCGCATGCGCAGGGATCCGCTCGCGCGGGCGATGCGACCGGACAAGGTCACGATGCTCGGCGTGGCCAAGACCCTGGGCCTGTACCGGGCCGGCCTGGCCGCGGACCAGATCCCGGTGTGGGTCATGATCTCGGCCGCGTTCGACGGGCTCCGGACCCGGGCCGAGACGCTCGCGACCCGTCTCGGGGACGCCGTCGAGGCGATCGAGGTGCGCTCGACGGTCGGTGGCGGATCGCTGCCCGGCGAGACGCTGCCGTCGTGGGGGCTCGCGCTCCGCGTGCCCTCGGCCGAGCGGACGCTCGCCGCCCTCCGCCTGGGGACCCCGATCGTGGTCGCGAGGGTCGCCGACGGCCAGGTGATCCTGGACCTGCGGACCGTCGACCCGGACGCGGACGACGCGCTGGCCGGGGCGATCGAACGCGCACTCCCAGAGCCCGCGCGGCTCGCGCGACCCGAGCGCCGATGACCGTCGTCTTCGGGACGGCCGGCCACATCGATCATGGCAAGACCACGCTCCTGCGAGCGCTGACCGGGATCGACGCGGACCGGCTGCCCGAGGAACGCCGGCGCGGGATGACGATCGACGTCGGCTACGCCCACATGACCCTCGACGACGGGTCAGAGATCGACTTCGTCGACGTGCCCGGCCACGACAAGCTGGTCGGCAACATGCTCGTCGGCGCCGGCGAGATCGATGCCGCCGTCCTGGTCGTCGCCGCCGACGATGGGCCGCGCGCCCAGACGCTCGAACACCTGGCCCTCCTCGACGCGCTGGCGATCCGGGACGGCCTGGCCGTGGTGACGAAGGTCGACGTGGTGGCGGCCGACCGAGTCGGGGCGGTCGTCGACGAGGTCGAGGCGCTCCTCGCCGGGACGGCGCTCGCGGGGGCACCGATCGTCACCGCGTCGGGCACGACGGGCGAGGGGCTGCCGGCGATCCGCGCGGCCATCGACATCGTCCGGGGACGCGTAGCGGCACGGACCGCCGGCGCCGGACGACCCGCGACGCTCGCGATCGATCGCGTCTTCTCCGTGAAGGGGCGTGGGATCGTCGTGACCGGCACGCTCCGGGGCGGTCGCCTGTCCCGTGGCGATGTCCTCCGATCCGTGCCCGGCGACGCCGAGGCCCGCGTGCGCGAGATCCAGGTCCACGGCACGAGCGTGGTGACCGCCGGGCCTGGTCGGGTCGCGCTGAACCTCGCCGGGATCGGACACGACGCCCTGCACCGTGGGGTCGTGCTCACGGCCGACACCGAGGTCGCGGAGACCAGCCGGGTCGCCGTCGCCCTGTGGCGGCCGCTCCCCGACCGGTCCCGCGGGCGACTCCACCTCGGCACGGCCGCCACGGACGTCGCCGTCGGCCGGAGCGGCCACGACGCGATCGACCTCGACGATGGTCGAGCCGTCGCGATGCTTCGACTGACCGACACGATCGCCGCTCGA
Organism: uncultured Anaerolineaceae bacterium; assembly: GCA_964393345.1. Taxonomy (GTDB): domain Bacteria; phylum Chloroflexota; class Limnocylindria; order Limnocylindrales; family CSP1-4; genus SPCO01. Next base: position 4,638 of record CAYMTJ010000028.1, read on the forward strand.
CCGGGTGACCGCTTCGTCATCCGCCGATCGGGCGGGACGGACCCGATCGTCGGCGGGGTGGTCCTCGATCCGGAGCCACCGCGGGGCGTCTCACGGCGACGTGGGACGCCGGCCCGACTTGCCGCGACGGTCACGGCGGTCAGCGGGGACGACCCGGTCGCGATCCGGGCCGCTCGCCTGGATCGACACGGCGTGCTCGTCGAGGCGGAGACGGTCGGCCTGGCCCCCGACGTGGCGGCCGTCGCGGCGGCGCTCGCCGCTGACGTCGTCGCGCCCGAAGCGACGTCGTCCGTGGTGCGGAACGCGATCGGTCGCGCGATCCGGCGCGTCGCCACGGTCCGCCGCGACGATCTCGCCACGGTCACGGCCGCCACGCTCGACGGCTTGGTCCGTGCCGGGCGCCTGGTCCGTGCCGGCGACCTCGTCCGGCCGCCGGGGGCGAGCACCTCGACCGCGTCGGCGCTCGATCCCGCCCTTGCCGCAGCAATGGATCGCCTCGAGCGCGCGCTCAGCGGTCCGATGCCACCACCACTGTCCGAGGCGGCGCGCGCGAGCGCCTGTCCGCCCGCGGGCGTCCGCGATCTCGAACGCGCGGGACGGATCGTGGTGCTCGCGCCGGACCTCGCTTACGCGGCCGGCACGTATCGCGACCTGACCTCGACGGCCGTGACGATGGCCGGTCGCGCCCCGCTCACCCCGGCCGCCTACCGCGACGCGACCGGCACCAGCCGCAAATACGTGATGGCCATCCTCGAGGACCTCGATCGGCGCGGCGTCCTGCGCCGGACGCCCGATGGCCACGTGCCGGGTCCGAGGGCCGCCACGGTCGCGGGGGGTCCCGTGCGATGACGCGTCGCGTCGGCGCGATCGTGCTGGCCGGCGGTCGGTCGTCGCGGTTCGGTCGTGACAAGCTGCTCGAGCCCATCGACGGCCGACCGCTCCTCCAGCACGCCATCGACGCCGTCCGGGTGGTCGCCGGGACCGTGGTCGTCGTGGTCGGGGTCGCCGATAGCCAGATCCAGTTGCCAGGCGACGTGCGCGTCGTCCACGACGATGCCCCGTTCGAAGGTCCGCTGGTCGCCGTGTCGCTCGGGCTCACCACCACGGACGCTGCGGTCGTCGTCGCCGTCGGTGGCGACATGCCGACGCTGGTCCCGGCCGTCCTTCGCCGGCTCGTCGCGGCGCTCGACGATCCAACCGTCGACGGCGCGGTGCTCGACGGCGAGGGCCATCGACGCCCGCTGCCGATCGCCCTGCGACGCGCGACGGTCGAGCCGATCGCGCGCGCCCTGGTCGACCGCGGTGAGCACCGGTTGCGGGCGCTGCGCGACGCGATCCGGCTGGCGGTGATCCCGGACCCTGAGTGGCTCGCGGACGACCCGGACGGCGCGACGCTTCGCGACATCGACACGCCCGCCGACCTCTGACGGGTCAGCCTCAGCCCCCGAGTTCGGGGTCCTCGAAGACCCCGACGCCCTCGACGAACGTCCCGACGACGCGGGCCTGGCCGATCCAGCCGGCCCCTCGATCGAAGAGATCGCGGTCCAGCACAGCGAGGTCGGCGAACTTGCCCACCTCGATGGATCCCGTGACGTGGTCGAGATGGTTGACGTAGGCCGAGCCGTTCGTGAAGCCCGCGAGCGCGTCGATGAGATCGAGGCGTTCGTCGGGGAGGAAGACCTCGCCACCCGCATACCAGTCGGGCGAGCGACGATCCACCGCGATGGTCATCTCCCAGAGCGGGTTCGCGCTGGAGACACTCCAGTCCGACCCCATCGCCAAGACGGCCCCGGCCGCCCGGAGCGACCGGAACGGGTACTGCCAGCGCCACCGATCGCCGATGAACGGGATCGTCAGCACGTCCATCTGAGCCTCATGCGCGGCCCACAGCGGCTGGGCATTGGCCACGACATCGAGCTCTCGGAAGCGGGGGATGTCGTCGGGGTGGATGACCTGGATGTGGGCGATGTGCGGTCGCGTGTCCGAGGCGCCATTCGCCCGTCGGGCCGCCTCGACGGCGTCGAGCGATGCCCGGACCGCGCGGTCGCCGATGGCGTGGAAGTGTGGCTGGAACCCAAGCTCGTCGAGCGTCGGCACCCACGTCGCGAGGCCGTCTGGATCGATCTGGAGCAGGCCGCGGTTGTCGGTCACGGCGCCGTGCTTGTCGAGATACGGCTCGAGCATGGCGCCGGTGTAGTTCTCGAGGACGCCGTCCATCATCAGCTTGACGCTGGTCGGCGCGTACCGGCCGATCGACGTGGCGCGCCGTCGCTCCACGAACTCCTCGATCTGTTCGGCGCCCCGGTGGTGTTCCCACCACATGGCCCCCACGACGCGACCGGTCAGCTCGCCGCGTGACGCCAGGGCGACGTACGCTCGCTCCTCGGCATGCGATTCCACGATGGCGTCCTGCCACGCGGTGATGCCGAACTCGTGCAGGTGGCGCTGGCCCAGGCGCAGGCCTTCCTCGAGCTCGTCGGGCGTGTCGTCGGGCAGCAGGCGCGCCACCAGGTCCATCGCGCCTTCGTGAAGCGTGCCCGACGGATTCCCGTCGACGTCACGTTCGATCCGGCCGTCCGACGGGTCGAGCGTGGAGGCCGTCACGCCGGCCAGTTCGAGGGCGCGCGTGTTGACCCAGGCGCCGTGGCCGTCGCGGTTCGTCAGGAAGACCGGGCGGTCCGGGATGATCCGGTCGAGATCCTCCCGCCTGGGCGTGCCGCCCTCGAACGCGGCCATGTACCAGCCGCCGCCGCGGATCCACGCCTCGTCCGGATGCGATCGCGCGTACGCCTCGATCTTGTCGAGCCCCGGGCCTGACTGCGCGTCCTCGTGGAGGTCGCAGCGGAGCATCGCGAGGCCGCCGTGGACGGGATGGACGTGCGCGTCCTGGAAGCCGGGCGTGAGCGTGCGGCCGCGAAGCTCGATCACGCGCGTGTTCTGGCCGACGTGCGGGCGGACCGCCGAATCGGTGCCCACGGCCACGATCCGACCGTCGCGCACGGCGAGCGCCTGCGCCCAGCTCCGGGCCGGATCCATCGTCGCGACGCGACCACCCACGAAGGCGAGATCGGCGGGTCGGTCCAGGGACATCAGGGTCTCCAGCGGGTCAGGGTCGGATCGGGCTTGGTGCCCCTGGAGTCTGGCAGCGGCGCGATGTGCGAGTCCGGGTCATCCCGCCCCTCGCGACGACGTAGCATCGCGCCCATGACCGATCTGCATCTGATCCATCCCGGCTATGCACACGAGCGCGTCGGCAGCAGCATCACGCTCATCCGCGACGGCGACGCGATCATCGTCGCCGATCCCGGCATGGTGGCCAGTCGATCGCGGATCCTCGATCCGCTGGCCGCCCACGGCGTGGCGCCGAACGACGTCACGCACGTCTTCCTCAGCCACCATCACCCGGATCACACGATCAACATCGCGCTGTTCCCCAACGCCGAGGTCGTCGACTTCTGGGCCCGCTACCGCGACGACCTGTGGATGGGCCATCCCGGTGACGGCTACCGGCTCTCCCCGAACACCGAGCTGTGGTTGACGCCCGGCCACACCGAAGAAGACGCCACGCTCATCGTCACCGCCGACGACGCGACCTACGCCCTCACGCACCTGTGGTGGTACGAGGACCGGACGCCCGAGGTCGACCCGCTGGGATCGGACCAGGCCGCCATCGAGCGCGGCCGGGAGCGCGTCCTCGCCACCGCCCAGATCGTCATCCCGGGCCACGGTCCGGCGTTCCGCGTCGAGCGCTGACCCTCAGGCGGCCGACCGTCGCCGCGCGACGATGTTCAGGCGGACGTAGTCGATGACGGGCTCGGGGAGGGCCTCGGCGACGGCCCGGACGAACGCCTCACGCTCGCCGGGGGGCAGGCGGTCCAGGTGTGCGCCGAGGACCACGGTCCGCAGATAGGTCTCGAGCGGCTCGCCGGGTTCGAACCTCGTCGGCTCATCGGTCAGCCAGGTCTCGATGTCGACGAAGCCCGCGGCATCGAGCCGCTCGGCGGTCGCCAGCGGAGTCTCGAAGTGGGCCGGCCCGAGCCAGCCATCCCCGATCGACGCGAGCACACGCTGGATGGAGGCGATGTTGCCGACGCCACCGCACTGGGCCACGAGCCAGCCGCCCGGTCGCAGGACGGCCGCGAGGTTCCGAAAGAGCGCGTCGTGATCGGGCACCCAATGGAAGGTCGCGGTGGACAGGATCGCGTCGACCGCGCTGGAGATGGGGAGCGGTCGACCGAGGTCGGCGACGACGAGGTCGATCCGGTCGCCGAAGCGGGCGAGCCGCTCGCGCGTCGCATCCACCATGGAGGGTGAGGCGTCGAGCGCGATCACGTGGCCGTTCGGCAGTCGCTCTGCCAGTCGCTCCGTCACGCGCCCGCTGCCACATCCCGCGTCGAGGACGGTCTCGTCACCTGCGAGCGGCAGTCGATCGAGGACGGCGGTCCCCCAGCGGGTCATCGGGTCCGCCACGCGGTCGTAGGTGGTGGCATCCCAATCGCGCGTCGTCATGGCGCGGGGCGGATCACCCGTGCGCCACGGTCGTGCCGACGGTCGCGTCGTCGGCGGTCGTCCGATCAACGACGGCCGTGCCATCGTGCGCGGCCGGCCCCGGATCGTCGGTCGAAGACTCCGCGGCGAGCCCGAACCTCGAGACCAGCGCCCCGACGACGAGGAGCACCACGCTGACGAGCATCGCCAGGTGGAAGGCCTCCATCGATGCCTGCCGCGCGGCGGCGACCTGGTCGGCGGGGATGCCGGTCCCGAGCGCGTTGAGTGGCTGGAACGTCGAGCGAACCGTCGCATCGGTCGTGTCGAGACCCGGGATCAGCCCGCCGAGTGATGTGTAGAACGTGGCACTGATGGCGATGAAGATGAACGCGCCGAGGAGGGGCTGGCCCACGCGCGAGAGGGAGTTGTTGAGCGCCGAGGCCAGGCCGGCGTAACGGCCAGGCACCGAACTCATCAGCGTGCTGGTCAGCGGGGCGACCACGCAGGAGATCCCGGCGCCGAACAGGAGCATGGCGGGGAGGACATCCACCAGGACGCTGACCGGCGGGATGAGCGTCTCGGGACGGTCGAACGCGGCGAGCCACGGGGTCGAATCGACCGGCAGGCGGGCCAGCCACAGGAGCCCCAGCGACATCAGCAGCGGGCCGACGGTCAGGAACGTCCGCGCTCCGCGACGACCCGCGACCGCTCCCACTCGGGCCGAAAGGGTCGCGAGCATGAGCCCGATGGGCAGGCTGATCGCGCTCGCGGCGAGGGCCGTGTAGCCCAGCACGCCCTGGAGGACCAGCGGCTGGTAGCCGAACGTGATGTACAACCCGCCGTAGATGAAGAACGTCGCGAGATTGATCGCCGAGAAGGCGCGGACCCGGAAGAGGTGCAACGGCACGAGCGGGTTCGGGCGTCGAGCCATCAGGAACGGGAAGGCGACGAGGGCCACCGCGCCGATCCCGATCGAGACCCATGCGACGGCGTCAGCCCACGCCTGGGCCTGGCCGCGGATGAGGCCGAAGGCCAGTCCGCCGACGGCGATCGTGGCGACGGCCGCGCCGAGCCAGTCGAACCGCCCGGCGGACTCGGTGTCGCGGGACTCCTCGACGTGGCGCCGGGTGATCCACCACGCGATCGCGAGCAGCGGGACGTTGATCAGGAACGCGAACCGCCAGCCGATGCTGTCGACCGTCGCCCCCCCGAGCAACGGTCCGAGGATGTTGAGCGCGGCGGTCGCCGCGGCCCAGATCCCGAAGGCTCGGCCCCGCTCAGCGCCTTCGAAGGTGCTCGTGATCAGCGCGAGGGCACCCGGCACGAGGAAGGCGCCCGTCGCTCCCTGGATCAGGCGGAACAGGACGAGCCATTCCATCGTGGGCGCCAGCCCGCACAGGAGTGACGAGATCGCGAACCCGATGAGCCCGAACGAGTAGACCCGCCGCCGGCCGTAGTAGTCCGAAAGGGCACCGGCGAGGATCAGGAGCGCGGCCAGCGTGGCGAAGTACCCGCTGACGATGTAGGCCTGCCCCTCGAGGACACCGACGAGCGACGTCGGCAGCTCGCGACCGATCCGGGCGAGGGCGCTGTTGACGACGAAGGAGTCGAGAAAGACCACGCCCGACCCGATGATGGTGGCGGCAAGGGTCCAGCGCTGGCGACTCGTCATCGGCGCAGTGTCGCATCCCGCCGTCGCGGCGGGGGGCCCAGGTGCTCCGGGAGTCGAGGTCGGCGGGCGCGGGTAGCACAGACGTGTGGCGGGGTGGGCGAGGGCCGGCGGGGGCCGAGCGGCGCCCGTGCCCGAGGTCGGGCCGGCACAGCACGACCGGCGGCGCGCCTGAAGACCGGCACTCGCGCCACGACCGGCACGCGCGCCAAGACCGACGGCGCGCGTGAAGACCGACGGCTAGACTCCACGTGTGCCCGGTCCCGTGGCGCTCGTGGGCGCCGGTGAGTTCCTACCCGAGATGGTCGAGTTCGACCTCGAGCTGCTGGCCGCGACCGGCCGACAGCGCCCGCGCGTCGCGATCCTGCCGACCGCCTCGTTCCCCGACGGTGCCGACGTCTTCGAGCGCTGGGCGGCGATGGGGACGGCGCACTTCACCGAGCTCGGCGCCGAAGTCGAACCCGTCCTGGTACACGACCGGGCCGACGCCGACGACCCGGCGGCCGTCCAGGCGCTCGGCGAGGCGGATCTCATCTACCTGTCGGGTGGCAAGCCCGCCTACCTCCTGCACGTGCTGGACGGGAGCGCGGTGGGGCATGCACTCATCGACGCGCATCATCGGGGGGCCGTCCTCGCCGGGTGCTCGGCCGGGGCCATGGTGCTCGCCGGTCACACGTTCGATTTCCGCGGGCGCGTGATGCCGTGGCCGTTGCGTTGGCGCCCGGGTCTCGGTTTCGCGCCGGGCGCCTCGGTCGTGCCGCATTACGACGCCTGGCCCGAGCCGATGTCGGCGCTGCTCGCGCTCCAGGCACCACGCGGCTCGGCCGTCCTTGGCATCGACGAGGAGACCGCGGTCATCGGACGTGACGGGACGTGGCAGGTCCACGGCGCGGCCCGGGTCACCGTCTGGCGCGGCCGCCGCCGTGAACGCCACCGCGCCGGCGAGGTGTTCCGGCTCTAGGCCTGTGCCGCTCCCCTGCATGAGCGGACCAGGGGCGCCATCGACCCGTGCCCGCGCGGCATCCACCCGATCCGCGCTCGCACGGAAGCGACTTCGCCAAACGGCCATCACATGACCGTTCGGCGCGCTCCCAAGCTCATCCCTCCCCGAATCGAGGGTCAGCAGCGCCTGACTGCCGACGTCCGGCTCCGTCGTGAGCGTGATCCGTGCTCGGGCGCGTCGTGTTCGCCCACGTCGATCGGCCACCGAGGTGCCTAACGGTCACCTGGTGAGAATCTGGCGAAGCGGATCCGGGATCGGATGAACGGCCGCGCCGCGGCCCCGCGCCTGTGCCGCGGCCCCGCGCCTGTGCCGCGGCCCCGCGCCTGTGCCGCGGCCCCGCGTCCGCCCCGATCACCGGCTCGTCAGTCCGGGCGAACGGTCCGGAAGCAGTCCGAGCAGTAGACGGGTCGATCCATGCGCGGCTTGAACGGCACCTGGGCCTGGTTGCCGCATGACGAGCACAGGACGGCGAAGTACTCCCTCGGGCCGCGGTCGTCGCCGCGCTCGTAGCCGCGCGGGCCGCCGATGTCACGGGCGTCGTAGCCGCTGTCGCGCGAGGCACGGCGACTGGCGCGGCAGCTCGTGCATCGCTTGGGCTCGCTGGTGAAGCCCTTCTCCGCGTAGTACTCCTGATCGGCGGCCGAGTGGATGAATTCCACGGCGCAGTCGACACAGGCCAGGGTTCGATCGACGTAGGTCACGTTGCTCCTCCAGGAGACGTCTTGGCGGCGACGGCGCGCTCGGGACGGCCGCATCGGCGGACGGGACGTGCGAGGGGCCAGAGATGCCGGGGCCGCGCGACCCAAGGTGCCGAGTTGCATTCCCTGTTCGGGGCGCACCGGATGTCAGGCGGCCATGATACGACGGCTGACCGAATCGGTCGTCCGGCGGTGATCGCGCCGCCCCCGACGCACGCCGTTCGCGCCGCTCCCGCCATCGGCACCCGCGCCCCTGAACGAGGCTGGCAACCGTGACACCGTACCTGTCACAATGGCCCCCGAGTATCCGGGGTGGCGAGCGGGGAGTCATGGGGGCGCCTCGCTCGCACCGAACCTGCGGGCCGCTCCTTGCGGCGCACGGGATGGGCTGGTGGGACCCCGGGTCGTGTCATCCGCCACGAGACCGACCAAGGGAGGCCCGCCGAGCCGGATGCTACGGATCATCCACACCGCGGACGTCCATCTCGGCGCGCGCCACGACGACCTCGGTGAGCAGGCGTCGGCGCAGCGTGAGCGTCAGTTCGCCGCCTTCAAGGCCACGATCGATCTCGCCATCGCGGAGAAGGTCGACCTCGTCCTCATCGCCGGGGATCTCTTCGACTCCAACGTCCAGCCGCGCCGGTCGGTCGAGCGCGTCGCCGGAGAGCTGGCGCGTCTCGTCGCCGCCCGCATCCGGACCGTCATCGTCCCCGGCACGCACGACTGCTACGACCATGCCTCGATCTATCGCGCCTACGACCTCAAGACCATGGCCGGCAGCAGCGACACGGACGATCTCATCACGGTCCTGACGCCGGGCCGCGGCCGGATCGATCTCGCCACCATCGGCGCGGTCGTCCACGGGCCCGTCTTCGCCACCAAGCGCGCCCCGAACAGCCCGCTGCGGGACCTCGACCTGTCGGGTGCGCCCGCCGGGGCCTGGCACATCGGGCTCGTCCACGGATCGATCGCGATCCCCGGCAAGACCGATCGAGACGACGTCGTCTTCACGACGGACGAGATCGCGGCCAGCAAGCTCGACTACCTCGCACTCGGACACTGGCACTCGGTGCAGCAGGGTCGCGCGGGCTCGACGACCCACGCCTATGCCGGTGCCCCGGAGCCGGTCGCCCTCGACCAGGACCGCGCCGGCAAGGCGCTGCTGGTCACGCTCGACGACGTCGGTGCCAAGCGCACGGTCACGGTCGAGGAGCGCGCGGTCGGCCGGACCACGTTCCAGCGCGAGTCCATCGATGCCGCCACGATCGCCAGCCAGCCGGCGTTCATCGAATCCCTGACACGACTGGCCGACCCGGACCGGGTGCTCGACGTCCGCGTCGTCGGCGTTCGACCGGACGAGCTCGACCTCGACATCGACGAGATCGAAGCCGCGCTGGCCCCAGCGTTCCTCAAAGTCCGCGTCCGGGACACCTCGAAGCCGGCATTGTCCGAGGGCGACATCCCGTCGCCGGATACCGTCGTGGGCGCGTTCATCCGCGACGTCCAGGCGAAGGTCACCGAACTCGAAGCCGCCGGGTCGACCGATGAGGCGGCCGAGTGGCGCGACGTCCTGCGCCTGGGGCGGCTGCTGCTCGCCGGTCACGAGGTCTCCCTGTGAGGATCCGCCGGCTCCTGCTGCGGGACTTCCGCCGCTACCGTGAACTGGCGATCGACCTCGCGCCGGGCCTGACCGTGGTCCGCGGACCGAACGAGGCCGGCAAGTCCACGATCCAGCGGGCGATCGAGCTCGCGGTGACCCGGCGCGTCACCAGTGCCGCCGGTGATCTCGATGGCTTCCGGCCGTGGGATGCGCCCGACGATGCACGCCCGGTCATCGGCATCGAGTTCGAGCAGGACGAGGATGATGGCCGCAAGACCGGGATCCTCGAGAAGACCTTCGCCGGTGCCAAGGGCACGGTCCGCCTCGACTACGACGGCCAGTCGATCACGGATCCGACCCTTGCCGACCAGGTCCTTGCCGAGCTGACGGGGATCCCCACCGAGGCGTTCTTCCGGTCGACGGCGTCCGTCCGACACCAGGAACTGGCGGACCTCGCCCGCGACGAGGCCGCCCTCCGCGATCGGCTCCAGGCCTCGATCAGCGGCGCGGACCGTGGGACCAGCCAGGCCAAGCGCAAGCTCGAGCGGGCGATCCACGACCTCGTCACGAAGGGCGAGAAGAACCCGGGTCGCCTCAAGGTCGCCGAGACGGCCGTGGCGCAGACCGCCGCGGTCGTGGAGCAGGGGGAGTTGGCGCTCGCCCAGCTCGCCCGCGACCGCGACACCCTGAGCGGCGCCCTCGAGCGTCGGGCCGACGCCGAGACCGCCCTCGTCGAGCGACGCGGTCTGCTCGAGAAGGCCCGGCAGGCCGAGCGCCTCCTCGCCGAGCGCGACGCGGCGCGAGAGCGCTACGACCGTTATCGCCAGGCCGTCGAGGTCAACGAGGAGAAGGCGAAGCTGGCCGCCACCCACCCGTCGCCGCAACCGCTGCCGGTGCTCAAGGCGGGCGTCGAGCGACTCCGCCAGCTCGATAGCCGGGCTCGCGAGCTGACGGCCGCCCTTGCCGGCGACACGGCGATCTCGTTCGAAGTGGCGGCGGCACCCACCTGGCAGCCCCTCTCGCGGATCTCCATCGTGCTCGTGGCGTTCGGGTTGCTCGTCGCCGGCGGCGCGTTCCTTGCGGAGATGCTCCGGGTCCTGACGCTCGGGATGCTGCCGGTCATGGCGGGCGGCGCGGCCGTCGGGCTCGGCCTGATCCTTGCCGCCATCGCGTGGTGGCTGCGGCGCACCGACACCCTCAGCACCCAGATGCGGGACACCGAGATCGATCGGCGCCTCCGGGGCCGCTCGGAGATGGAGGCCGAGCTCGCCATCGTCGAACAGGAGCGGGCACGTCGGCTGGGCGCTCTCGGCTTCGAGGACCTCGCCGCAGGCGAGGCGATGCTGGCGCTCGAGGAGGCGCACGTCGCCGCCATCGATCGGCTCACCGCGCAACTCGACGGCCTGGTGGGCAAGGAGCCGCCGGACACGTTGCCGACGATGCGCGACGCGGCCGCCCTCGAGGTGGAGCAGAAGGGCAGCGCCATCGAGCATCTGGGGCCGATCGCGAAGGAGCCGCGCGCCCGGGAACGCCTCGAAGTGGAGGTCCGCGACCAGGAGTCCGCCCTCGAGCGGGCCCGCGATGACGAGGCGAACGCGCGGGCTCGCGTCGAGGCCAACGCCGTCGATGCCGAGCAGGTCGCCGGACAAGCGGAGCGGCTGGCCACCTGGAAGGAAGGTCTGGCCGCGCTCCAGCGTAGGAATCGCGTCTATGACCTCACGCTGCGCGCGATCGAGAGCGCCGAACAGGCCACCATGAAGACCGCGACGCGCTATCTCGAACGGCGGATGGTCGTCGACCTGGCCACGGCCACCGACGGTCGCTATCGCCACGTCCGCGTCGACGACCAGAATCTCGACATCGAGGTCCGGGCGCCCGAGCGCGGGGACTGGGTCAAGGTGTCGGCGCTGAGCCAGGGCACCCTCGACCTGGTGTACCTCACGGCCCGTCTCGGGCTGGTACGGCTCGTGACCGGCGACCGGCGACCACCGCTGATCTTCGACGATCCGTTCGTGACCCTCGACGACCAGCGGGCCGGGCACGCGCTCGACCTGCTCAAGTCGATGACGAGCGACTTCCAGGTCATCTACCTCACGACGTCGAGCCGATACGACAGCGCGGCGGACTCGGTCGTGGAACTGCCCGGTCCGACGGCCCGCGATGACGGCCCGGCGCCGGTCGAGGCCTCCTCCTGACCGGACTGGACCCAGGCATCGCGACGATCGCGCTCGGCCTGGGGGCGGCGCTCGCGTGGGGGGCCGGCGACTTCGCGGGCGGTGTCCTCAGTCGGCGGACGGCCGTGTACGGGGTGGTCCTGATCTCGCAGCTGGTCGGGGCGGTCCTCGCCCTCGGCCTGGCCGTCGTCCGTGCCGAGACCGCCCCGACCGGTCTGGACGTCCTGTGGGCGTTCGCTGGTGGCGTCCTTGGGGTCATCGGGATCACGGCCCTCTACCGCGGGCTCGCCGTCGGGCGCATGGGCATCGTCGCGCCGGTGACCGGCGTCCTGGCGGCGCTGATCCCGGTCACGGCCGGGATCGTGCTCGAGGGCGTGCCGGACTCGATCGTCCTCGCCGGGATCGCCATCGCCCTGGTCGCGGTCGTCCTCGTCTCACGGGTCGCCGACGAGGGCGGCGGCCGCGCCGGGCTCGGGTTGGCGATCCTCGCAGGTTCCGCGATCGGCGGCTTCGGCATCGCCGTCGCCCAGCTCAGCGATGACCACGTCTTCGGGCCACTCGCGATCATGCGCGGCGTCGCCGGCGTCGGGCTCGTCGTGCTCGTGCTCGCGACGCGGTCAGCGTGGCGTCCGGCTCGCGGACTCGCGCCGGCGCTGCTGCTGATCGGGATCGCGGACATGGCCGGGAACGGGTTCTACATCCTCGCCGTCCAGAGCGGCGCGCTCGCGGTCGCCTCGGTGATCTCGTCGCTGTATCCGGTCACCACCGTGATCCTGGCCGCCGTGATCCTGCGCGAGCGCGTGACCGGCACGCACCTCGTCGGGATCGTCCTCGCGGCCCTCGCGATCACGCTGATCGGCGTGGGCAGCGCCTAGACAGCCGCCATGACCCTGAACGACGACACGACGCCGATCGCGTCCCCGACCGAACTCGTGTGGCTGGTGGAGGCGACCTACGCGCCCGACGGCGCCGAGACGCGGACCCCGTTCCGCCCCGAGCATCTCGCCACGGCCGCCGCGCGACTCGCCGACGGCCGGTACCTGCTCGTCGGGGCGTACGCCGACGTGTCCGCGTCCGTGATCGTGGTGCGTGCCGAGACCGAGGCCGAGGCGCTCGCGATCGTCGGTGACGACGTGTACCTGCGCAACGGCGTGTGGGTGGAGCTTCGGGCGCGACGGTTCGGGGCGGTCAGGAGCGCGGTCGGCGCCGGATCCTGACCGCGTCCACCTCGGCCGGATCGGTCAGGACCGCGACGAGATCGAAGCCCTCGGCGTCGAGCGATCGGCCGCCGTCCGTGGTGTCGAGCGAGCGGCGTACGCGCGCGAGCTGATCGGCCACCACCTCGCGCGGGACGATCCGCGCCATGCGCGCCGCGTTGCGTGCCTGGACGACGGCCGGTGCCAGGTCCAGCACGATCGCCACGGTCGGGAGCCCGGCCGCCGCGGCGCGACCAAGAAGCACGCGACGGGCGTGTGGCGCGATATTCGTGGCGTCGACCACGGTGGTCATCCGCGCCGAGGCTCGCACGGCCAGGGCGTCGTGGAGACGGCGGAAGGCCAGGCCGCTCGCGCGCTGGTCGGCGGCGTCGCCCGAGATCAGCTCGCGGAACGCGTCCGAGGAGAGCACTTCGTCGTCGTCGAAGTGTCGAGCGGCGAACGTCGACTTCCCCGCGCCGGCCGCCCCGACCAGGACCACGATGCAGGGGTCCGGCAGATCGATGATCGACATCCGACGATGATGCGGGCCAGGCGGATCGGCGTGCTGGCGGGTCAGGCGGTGCGTCGGACCTCGTAGCCACCGGCCTCGGCGGCGCGGATCTCGTACGACGGCTGGTCGTAGACCGATGGGCCGCGAACCACATGGCCGTCGGCGAGGCGGAACCGACTGCCGTGCCACGGACACTGCAGACAACCGTCGACCACCTCGCCCTTGTCGAGCGGTCCGCCCGCGTGCGCGCAGACGGCGTGCAGCGCATGGACGGTGTCGCCCTGGCGGACGACCACGAGGTCGTTGATCCCGGCCCGGGCCTTGACCGGTGTCAGGTCGGCAAGGTCCCCCAGGTCCGCGAGGTCTCCCAGATCGAGGCGGATCCACTTGGTCCCGGGACCGCGGAAGGCGTGGCGGCTGACCATGTTCCCGAACACGTACACGACGTCACCGCCGACGAAGGCCCCGGCCGTCACGACGGCGAGACCGACGATCCCCAGGAGGATCGGGACGGTTCGGTCGGCGGGACCGCCGGCGCGCAGCGCCAGCGACGCGAGCAGGATCACGAGCGCGACGACCATGAGGGTCGCGTGGGTCGTGGCTCTCGTGCGGGCCGTGCCATCGGTGTCGCTGTAGTCCGCCAGTCCGGACAGTGCGGACAGCAGCATGAACACGATCGTCGCGGCGAGCGCGAGGTCGGCCGCCGACGGCTGGCCGACGAGGTCGAGGAGCACGGCGGCCACGAGCGTGCCGAGCGGGATGTCCGTGCTCGCGGCATGGAGCGGGTGACCCAGCCACCGCCCGTTGAGGAGGTCCTTCACCGGGCGCATCGGCCGGAAGAGGGCGGTCGACCACCGATGGTTGAAGTCGCCGAGCGGCCGGGCCCAGCGATCGTTGATGGCTACCAGGCGGGCGAGCAGATGGGCCACGGATGATCACCTCTTCGGACGAGTATCCACAACTCATCCACATCATGTGGATGTTCGGGGATAACAGTCGAACGGTTTTCCGGAACTTCGTGGATAAGACCATTGTGGCCGTGACCGCCCGCGCCGTACATTGGTCTCGCCCGAAGGGGCAGGTACGAACCGCCAGACCGGCGGGGGGAGTGATCCTCCGGCAGGTCCCGGGAACCAGGTTCGAGGGCCGCAAGGCTCGCGAGCGAGGGACCCGGCGGCGACCGAGGACTCTGGGACTTGTTTCAGAGCCAGCGGACCCGTCGAACACTCGGATCCACCAGTTCCTTCGGGCGCTTTCGTGTGCGCCGCCGGGCGCGACGGGCGGGCGCGTGGCTCAGCCCGGTCGACGCTCAGCCCGGTCGTCGCCGGCTGACAACGAGGGACGCCAACCCGAGCGCCACGAACGATCCTCCCGCCAGGGCCGCGGCCTCGCGCAGCTCGACGAATCGGTATCGCTCGCCCGGGATGACCAGGGCTACGAGCGGGTATCTAGGGATCCACTCGACGTTGTCGGACGGTGGCGGATCGAGTTCATACATGGCCTCCCAGCCGATCAGGCTCCCATCCGGCAGCTGGAACCGCTGGTCGATGTAGCGGTCCTTCGGTCGCGCCTCGAGCTCGGGAACCGCGATGGCCTCGTGTCGGAGGATCTCGTCGTGGACGCGCGTCCCGAACGCCAGACCGCCGTAGGACAGCACGATGGCGAGCATCAAGGCCGGCAAGACTCGCCCAAGGAGCGCCCCGCTGAGCACCGCCAGCGCAAGGATGAAGATCGCTCTGGACGCGATCAAGCCCCCGCGCTGGCCGAATCCGGCGAATGCATGGCTGATGTCCAGGCCCGGTTCCATCG
Source organism: uncultured Anaerolineaceae bacterium (assembly GCA_964393345.1). Taxonomy (GTDB): domain Bacteria; phylum Chloroflexota; class Limnocylindria; order Limnocylindrales; family CSP1-4; genus SPCO01. The sequence goes on from CAYMTJ010000028.1 coordinate 19,786, forward strand.
CGCCCGTGAGGCGATCCATCGCGATCCCCACGAACAACGTCATCACGCCGACGACGACGAGGATCGGCAGGGTCCGGTCGACGAACCAGCGCCACCTGGAGGGCGCGAGCGACCACGCGAGCCGCGTCGTCCCGCGTTCGAGCTCGCGCCCGATGATCAGGACGCCGATGAACGCTGGAGCGCCGAATGCCACCGTGACAAGGAGCCCGGTGACGGGGCTAACGAGCCTGGCTTGGAGGTCATAGAAGGTTCGACCCGCGGACTCACAACCGACCGGAGCCGACAGACCGGCCTGGAGTGCGGTCACGCAGCGCGATCCGAACCCCGTGGCCTCGAGCTGACCCGCGAGGAAGACCGCCGCGGCCGTCAGGACCGCCAACGCCACAGCGAAGCCCGCGAGCTCGAGGGCGTGCAGCCGCAGGGTCAGGCGGATCGCGGATCGCGTCACGCCGCGAGGCTCTCGGTCACTTGGTCGTTCTGCACTCGTCCAGCCGCAAGATGGCCGAGGACCACCTCCTCGAGCGATGCCGCGCGCCCGACGCTTGGATCGCCGGCCACGAGGTCCAGCCTCGACCCATCGGCATCCGGAAACGTCCCGACGATCGTGCCCGGTCCCATGCTCGTCCCAGTGGGCGCCACGCGATGCCCGGCGATCGCTCCCGCGATCGGGAGGTCGAGGAGACGACGACCGCCGCCCAGCACCAGGAGCCGGTCACAGGCCTGCTCGATGTCGGTGATGACATGCGATGAGAGCAACGCGGTCACGCCGTCCTCGCGAACGGCCTCGACCAGGACGTGGAGGAACTCGCGGCGCGCCAACGGGTCGAGACTGGCCAGCGGCTCATCGAGGAGCAGGACCGGCGCCCGCGTCCCCAGCGCAAGCGCCAATCCTACCTGCGCCTGTTGTCCCCCGGATAACTCGTCGGCGCGAGATGCGTGCGGGATCGCCAGGTCATCCAGGCGTCGTCGCGCGATTGCCGGATCAAAGCCGGGACGAAGGGTCACCGCGAGCGTGACGTGCTCGGCGACCGTCAGCTCGCGGTACAGCGATGGCGCCTGCGGCACATACCCGATCCGGGCCAGGCCGGCGGCGCGATCCCGCCACGGATCGATCCCATCGACGAGGACGCGCCCTTCCGACGGTCGCTCGAACCCCACCCAGGCCTTGAGCAGCGTCGACTTGCCAGAGCCGTTCGGTCCGACGAGTGCGGTGATGCTCCCGTCCGGAACGGCCATGTCCAAGTGGCGCAACGCCCACCGGCGGCGCCCGTAGCGCTTGCCGACATCGTGGGTCTCGAGGACCGTCATGGTGCGGATCGTATGCGGCGCGCGGCCCGTGGGACAGACCGGCCATCCCGGGTGGTCGTTCGGGGATTCTCCGGACACCGGAACGCCGAGACCGTCTGCTAGTGTCGAGTCATGGATGCTCGAGCTCGAGATCGACTGGCGATCGCGATCGCGGTCGTGGCCACGCTGCTGGGTATCGGCACGATCGCCTTCGGTCGGTTCGATCCCGGGATCCAGCTGGCGATCGCCGACGACGGGCGCGTCGTGGTCGAGCACGTCAACGAGCTGAGCCTTGCGCACCAGTTCGGTCTGCGCGATGGGATGATCGTCGTCCGGCTCGACAGTGCGACCCTCATCGACCTGCCGCACGATGTCGGTGCCGAGACCGAGCCGACACCGGATCCGTTGACCGGCGAGTACCCGCCGTATCAGCCGGTCATCGAACCGGCCGCGCCAACGGTCGTGCCGATGGATCGCGCCGTCCTCGAGCGACTCGTCGCCCAACCGGCGCTCAACCTCGAAGCCATCCAACCGTGGGACCTGGCCCAGGGCTCCTACGAGTTCGGGTGGAATCTGGTCGGCCTCTACGACGATGGCCGAAGCGCCATCCGGGACGCGGCTCCGAGCGTGTTCGTGGGGGTCGCCGTCTTCGTGCTCCTTGGCTGGTGGCTGGCCTCGGGCCGGGGCGGCGCGACGCTTCGATCGCTCGCGCTTCCGCTCGCGACTGCCACAACTGGTGCCTTCCTGGTCCGGCCGCTCCTCTCGATGTGGTCGCCGGTCGTCATCACCATCGGCGGCGTCGTGGTTGTCCTCGCGATGCTCCCCCTCGCCCTCGGACTTCTCGAGAAGATCGACGACCGCGACGACCGACGTGTGGTGGGTGCAGCGATCGCGGTGTGCGTGGTCGCAGGGGTGGTCCTCGCCGCGCTGTTCGGTGCGTCGGACCTCGATCGTCAGGGCCTCGCCCGGTGGGTCATCGTCGGAGCGATCCCGCTCATCCCAGGGCTCGCGGCAGCCGGCCCGATCCAGTCAGGCGCGTCCTGGGGGACCGGCGCGTCGAGCGTCCGCCTGATGGAATCGACCGAGTTCGCCGTCGTCGGCGCGACCCCGCTCGTCGCCCTTGCCACCGATCCGTCCTACAACCTGATCCTGTTCCCGCTCAGCGCCTGGTTCGTCGTGGTCCTGCTCGCCGGTCGATTCACGATCCGGCCGTTGGCGCGACTCGCCTCCCGAGCGGCCCTCCAGCGCGACCTCGTGGTGGCCGCGACCGAAGCGGAGCGGGCCCGCGTCGCGGCGGATATCCATGACGACGCACTCCAGGAGCTCACCCTGCTGGTGCACCGACTCGATGCGGCCGGCGACACCGAAGGCGCCGACCTGGCGCGGACGGTGTCAGATCGGCTGCGCGCCATCTGCGGCGACCTTCGTCTCCCTATCCTCGACGACCTTGGCGTCGGTCCGGCGCTCGACTGGCTGGTCCTGCGCATCGAGCGGCTGGCCGGCGGCGAGGTCCGGCTGGAACGGGCGGATGGCACGCGACCTCCCGCTGAGGTGGAGCTCGCGATCTTCCGCGTGGCACAGGAAGCGTTGTCGAACGCCGTGAAGCACGGCCGCCCGCCCATCGTCGTCCGCTACAGCACCAGCCGCGAAGGGGCCTCCCTGACCGTTGACGACGCGGGGCCTGGGATCGAACCGGATGCGGGCGAGACCGCGCCGGGGACCGGCCACTTCGGGCTACTCAACATGCAGCAGCGGGCCGAGGCGATCGGCGCCATCCTCGACGTTCGGCGCTGGCCCGGCGGTGGGACGCACGTGAAGCTCGATTGGCGAGCCCCCTGATCAGGGTCGCCATCGTCGACGACCATCCGGTGGTCGGGGAGGGGACGGCCGCCGTCCTGCGCACGCAGGCGGACCTGGAGGTGGTCGGCGTGGCCGTATCGCTTGCGACCGCGCGCTCGCATGGGTTGATGGACCGGGATACGGTCGACGTGCTCCTACTCGATATCCGCCTTGGAACGGACAGCGGTCTCAGCCTGCTAGCCGACGGGCCACTCCCGCTCCCTGCGGTGATCGTGCTCACGGCCTACGACTATCCGCAATACGCGGATGCCGCCCTGCGGCTTGGAGCGGCGGGTTTCGTGCTCAAGACGGCGCCGCTGACCGAGTTGATCGACGCGATCCGACGGGTGGCGGCGGGCGGTTTGGCCTTTTCGATCCGCCCCCGTGCGACACGATTCCGGCTGACCGCACGCGAGCATGACGTCGTTCGTCTCGTGGCCGACGGGCACAGCAATGACGAGATCGGCGCCGAGTTGTCCATCGGGGCGAAGACGGTCGAAACACACCTGGCGCGAATCTTCGAGCGACACGGGGTGACCAGTCGGACCGAACTGGCCACCCGGGCGCTTCGCGAGGGCTGGCTGGACGTCCCGCCGGACGCGTAGCGAGCCCCGGCCGATGCTTCTGCCGGCCCGGCCGCGGCCCCTCCGCGTTCCGTGCCCGCGTTCCGTGCCTTGGCCCCCTACGCCGCAGGGTCGCGACAATACCAGTGACGTTTCCCTGACGAACAAGCGTGGTCGATGCCCCAGGATGCCGATCGGGCGAGCATCCACGAGGGATCTGTCGAGGAAACGTCTTTACCAGTGTGGTTTCGCCGCACCAGGCCACCATGCCGCGGCCCGGCGGGCCGCCACACCAACCCGCTGGCCGCCGCACCAACCCTCGGCCCGCCACAGGACGCGCGAGCCCCCCACACCAACCCGCGGCCCGCCATACCACGCCGCGGGCCCACACCAACCTGCGGGCTCAGCCCAGCGGCCGGACCCACCGCCGCGACCGCTCCGGATCACGGAGCACGATCGTCGCGAGCAGCATCGACAGCCCGCCGTACCACAACGCGGGGAGGGCGACCATCCCGGCGACCGGCACGGTCCAGTACCGGTCGGTCCGGGCGCCCCAGATCACCAGTCCGGCTGCGACCGGCGCGCGGACCAGGAACGGGATCGGGAACGCCGCCCACGTCCCATCGCGCCCCGCGATCCGGGTCAGGAGCCCGATCCACTCGCGCCACGCGTCAGGAAGCAGCGCGAACGAGATCGCGACGATCAGCGCGGTCGCCCCGAGCGCGATCGTCAGCGACCGCCACTCGCGGCGGACCACGAACCAGAGCAGGCCGATCCCGGGCGTGACCTTCGTCAGCAGCACGAACGACCACGCCGCCGGCCAGCGGAACCCCACCACCATGGCCGCCGCGAGCAGCAGCGAGATGTTCCCGCCGGCGAGCTCCATCGCGGCCACGAGCAGCCCCGCCGCGAACCACCGTGGCCCGGTCAGGAAGCGCACTGCGCCGATGAGCAGGGCCGTCCAGACGGCCATGAACGCCTGCCACGGGAGCACATGGAGCGGCGACACGAGCTGGAGGAACGCCGGCGAGTAGACATAGGCCGCCGGCGTCGTCCAGTCGGCGTTCGCATACGGCGCGTCCAGCCGCGGCCGCCAGTACGAGATCGCATCCTGGCCGGTGCCCCACAGCCGTCCGTAGGGTTCGCTGAAGGCCACGATCAGGGCCCACGCGACCACCGCGAGGGCGATCCCCACGGCCGGTCGGGTCACGAACGTCCAGGGCGGCTTCGACGACCAGCCCGCCCTCGTCGCGACGCCCGGCTGCACTGCCATCCCGCTCACGCCCGAACGGTACGGCATCGCGGTCAGAGCGCGATGCGGACGCGTACCATGTCGCCGTGCCGAACATCCCGCTGCCGCCGCTGCCTCGACCGCGCCGTCGTCCGACCGGGCCGGTCGATCCGGCCGCGCCCGAGGCCGTCGCCGCACCCGAGATCATCGAAGCCGCCGGGATCCGCTGGATCCACATCGAGTCCCCGCGGGCTGCCGACCGTGACTGGCTCGAAGCGCACTTCGACTTCCACCCCCTCGACTACGAGGACGTCTTTTCGCGCAACCAGCGCCCGAAACTGGACCAGTACGACGACTACGTCTTCATCGTCCTGCACTTCCCGTTGTTCGAGAAGGACAGCGGACGGATCCTGACGGCCGAGGTGGACCTGTTCCTCGGGCCGGACTACCTCATCACGCTCCCCAACATCCCGCTGCCCCCGCTGGCGGCCATGTTCGATCGGTACCGCGAACGGGACGACCTGCGCGAGGACGTCTTCTCGAAGGGGTCGGGCTACCTGCTGTACAAGATCGTCGACACGGGGGTCGACGCCTCGTTCCCGATGCTCCGCAAGACCGGGCTCAAGCTCGAACGCCTCGAGGACGACATCTTCGAAGGCCGCTCGTCCGAGATCGTGCGGGATCTGTCCGAGGCCAAGCAGGAGATCATCAACTTCCGCAAGATCACCCGCCCGCAACGCGCGGTGTTGCGTGACCTCGAACGCACCAAGCAGCGCTATCTCCAGGAGGAGCTCGAGCTCTACTTCGACGACATCTCCGACGCGGCCGAGCGGATCTGGGACACGCTCGAGAACTACAAGGAGGTGATCGAGGGCCTCGAATCGACGAACGAATCTGTGCTCTCGCATCGCCTGAACGATTCCTTCCGGATCCTCACCGCCGCGAGCGTCGTGCTGCTGCCGCTCACCCTCATCGCGAGCATCTTCGGGATGAACGTGCACTTCCCCGGGGAGGGCCTGGCGATCACGTTCTTCGTGATCCTCGCGTTCATGGCCGCGCTGCTGTTGACGCTCGTGGTCCTGTTCCGGCGGCGCGGCTGGCTGTAGCTCGCACGCGGACGCCGCCCTTGCGGCCGCGCCACGATCAGGCTGGCAGGTCGCGCTCGGCGGGCCCCACGTATCGCACGTCCGGCCGGATGATCCGGTCCTCCGCCGCCTGCTCCAGCGCGTGCGCCGTCCATCCGGCGTGTCGCGCCAGCGAGAACGTGGCCGGGAACAGGTCCGGCGTCAGTCCCACCCCGAGGAGGACGGGCGCCGCGTAGTACTCGACGTTGGTCTTGAGCGACCGCTCCGGGTGCCGCTCGGCGAGGATCCGCAGCGCGACGTCCTCGACGGCGATCGCGAGTTGCAGCCAGTCCGGCGGGTGCGGCATCGATTCGGCGACCTGGCGCAGGGCGGCGGCCCGCGGGTCGTAGGCGCGGTACACCCGATGCCCGAACCCCATGAGGCGCTCCTTGCGGTCGAGCGCCTCGTTGAGCCAGGCCTCTGCGCGTTCGACCGAGCCGATCTGGCTGAGCTGGTCGACGACCTCGCTCGGCGCGCCGCCGTGGAGCGGCCCCTTCATCGTCCCGATCGCTCCCGCCACCGCAGACGCCAGGTCCGATCGGGTCGAGATGACGACGCGGGCGGTGAAGGTCGAGGCATTGAAGCTATGCTCGGCGCCGACCATGAAGTAGGCATCGAGCGCCTTCACGGTGCCCGCGTCGGCGGGCTCCCCGTTGAGCTGGTACAGGAACCCCGCCACGAGGTCCAGCGACGGGTCCGGCTCGACCGGCTCGAGCCCCCGGCGGATCCGGGCGAAGGCCGCCAGTGCCGAGGGCGACATCGCCGTCAGCGCCCGCGCCTGCTCGACGGTGGGCGGCCATGACAGATCGGCGATCGCTCCCCAGGTCGAGACCGCGGTGCGCAACGCATCCATCGGCTTGGTCGATGTCGGGAGGGACCGCAGGACGGCGAGGACCTCGGCCGGCACCGGCGCGGTCGGCAGGTGGTGGTCCGGATCCCACTCGCCGGTCCACAGCAGGTTCGCGACGGTGTCGTAGCTGCCGCGGGCGACGATGTCGCCGATCCGGTAGCCACGGTAGGTCAGGCGGCCGCGGTCACCGTCGATCCAGCACAGCGCGGTCTCGCCCGCGACGACGCCTGCAAGGCCCGGGGAGTAGGGGCGATCGTCGGTGGTGTCGGCCATCGCGTCGATGGTAGCGGAGACCGGCGCCTCGCCGCCCTTCGCGGGCGTCAGCGATCCTTGCCGTCGATCGCGTTGAGGACGAGTCGGACGACCATCGCGCCGAAGACGGCCACGACGACCGTGGCGATGAAGCCTTGCACCGGTCCGAACCCCATCTCGCGCGCGAGCCACCCGCCGAGGACACCGCCGAGGATGCCGACCACGATGTTCGGGAGGCAGCCGCGGGCCGTCCGGCCGCCGACCAGGGCACCCGAGATCGCGCCGGCGACGAAGCCGACGAGGATCCAGCCGATGACTCCGAGTTCCACCACGGGACTAGTCTCGCAGGAACGAACGCACCGCGTCCACGAGCGCCGCCGGGTGCGTGTGGTGTGCGGCGTGGCGGGCCCCGTCGATGCGCACGATCCGGCCATCGACCAGACGGTCGTCGAGGGCCTCGGTCGCCACCCGGAAGACCGGCAGGCTCGCGCCGCCGAGGATCTGGAGGACGGGCTGGCGAACGCGGCCGATCGCCTCGAGCGAGGCCTCCGCCGTCCGCTCCGCGGCCAGTTCCCGGATGATCGTGGGGGCGGCCGCCACGCGGACCGCCCAGACGGGGTTGGCACGGTAGGCGGCGAGGTCCGCCTCGGACATCCCCACGACCGCGCGCAGGAAGGCGGCCAGGACGGCCTCGTGATCCCCGCGCGCGAGGTCTGCCGCCAGCTCTCGCTGGAGGCTCGCGGCGTGGTACCGCGATCCGGCCGGCGTCGGGGCGCCCTCGTACGAGATCACCCGCCCGATGCTCGCCGACCGAAGCGCCGCACCGAGCGCGCAGCGTCCGCCATACGAATGGCCGAGGACATCGACCGGGCGGCCGGTCCGCTCCGCGATCCGCTCGGCGACCGCGGCCACGTCATCGAACTCGCGCCCGACCGAGTGCGACGGGGCGTCGCCCGACCCGCCCCGGCCGCGCCGGTCCAGGGCATGGACGGCGAACGACGTGGCAAGCATGGGCGCGACGACCCGGAAGGTCGTGTGGTCCGCGCTCGTCCCGTGGACGAGGATGAGCGGCTGACCGCCGCCCGAGGAGAAGACGGCGATCCCGGTCCCGTCCGTGGACCGGACGATCTCGCTCGGCGAGGATCGCGCGGCGGGCCCCGTCAACGCCGCCTCAGCGCGGCAACCGGGTGGCGGCCGCCTCGTCGAGGATCCAGGTGGCCCCGGCCCGCCGGGCGAACTGCGCGGGGAGGCGACGCGGGTCCCACGTCCCGAAGACCTCGCGGAGCAGGTCCGCCTTGCTGTCGCCGAGGACGACGACGAGCAGGTCGCGGGCCGCGCCCAGGACCGCCGGATTGAGCGTCACCCGCGGGACACGCGGCTCGATATGGGTCGGCGCCGGGATCCCGAGGGCGAGATCGGGGGCGTCGATCGCCGGCGAGCCCGGGAAGACCGAGAAGAGGTGCCCGTCGCCGCCGATCCCGACGAGGATCAGATCGAACGATGGCCAGCCCTCGCGGTCCGGCAGCCCCGCCGCGCGCAGCTCGTGCGCGAGGGCCCGGGCGCACCAGTCGTTGCCGTGCGCCGCCCCGATGGCGTCGGAGGTCGGGAAGGGATGGACCTGGTCCAGGGGCAGCGGGACACCCGCCGATCCACCACCGGCCGTCCCGACCTGGGCCGGGCCGATCCGCAGGACGATGTCGTCGAACGGCTTGACGTTCGAGAGCGGATGATCACGCGGGACGTACCGGTCGTCGCCCCACCAGACGTGCGTCTGCGCCCACGGGATCGACGCGCCGATCGAGGTCTCCATCATCGCGCGGTAGATGCCCACCGGGTTCGAACCGCCGGTCGTCGCCCAGTCGGCGCGCCCGCGGTCGCCGACGGCGCGCTGGATCCGAGCCGCGATGTACTCGGCGGCGCGCAGGGCCGCGGTGGCCTCGTCTTCCACGACGACGATCTCGGGCTCGCCGCGAGGTTCGAGGCCCGTCACAGTCCGGCCGCCGAGCTGCCCGGGTGATCGGCTGTCCGTCCGGCGAGGGCGGCGGCGGTGCGCAGGCTCTCGGTGGCGACCGGGTCGCGCCCACCCCCTTCGATCGCCTCGGCGAGAAGGTCGATCTCGGTGCGGCGAGCCGCCATGAACAGCCGGTCGAGCGCTTCGACGCCGTCCTGCCAGACGCGAACGTGGACGGTCTCGGCTTCGGCGGTCACGTCCGCGCGGAGCTCCGAGCCGCGTCGTTCCGCCAGCAGCTCCACCCGGAGCGTGGTCCCGGCGGGCGCCGGGGAGACCACGGGGCGGATGACCACGTTCACCTCGGATCGACCGTCGGCGAGCGTGGCCGTGAGGCCGCGACCGAGCACCGGCTTCGCGCCCGGACCCTTGCCGCTCGCGACCTTCGCGGGGCGCGCGGACGACGCGCCGTGCCCCACGACCGGGGTGAGCGGCTTGACGACCTGCATCCCGAGGCGCGACGCGAGCCAGCCCACGTGGTAGACGGGCTTCACCAGGTTTGCCGATCCCTGTGCCCCGGTCTCGTCGTGGGTCGCATAGGTGACCGCGATCCGACGGATCGAGCGCAGATACGGGAGGAAGTCCGGGTCGTCGAAGATCGACGCGATCGCCTCACGCCAGCGCGACTGGCGGACCATCGCGAAGTCCCAGATGGCCAGCCGTGATCCGCGCAGGAGCGAGGCCATGGAGACCAGCGTGGCCAGGCCGTCGCCGCGCCAGCTGGACCCGTCGACGATCAGCCGATCCGCGGCGTCGAACAGGTCCAGCGCCTGCCGGCTGGTGAACGGCGGCTCCCCGGGCCACCAGACCGTGACGGGCAGGTCGTGGATGAGGAGCGGCGCGGCGATCGCGGCGATGTGCCGTCCGGCCTCGCCGCCACCGGTGACATGGATCATCTCGGCGCAGGTCTCCGGGACGTCCTCCCGGGGCAGCACGCAGTGGGCTTCCACGCGGGCATCCAGCCACGAAGGCCCATCGGGATCCGCGGCGCCGATGATCATGGTCCGCGACGGGTGCCGCCCGGTCAGTGCCTGGATCTCCGCTGCGCAGCGCTGCGCGACCTCTGGCTGGCGCGCCACGACCACCAGGTTCATCACGCTCGTACGGGCGGCGACGTGTCGCGCCGGCTCCCCGTCGATCGAGGTGGTCAGGTCCTGGCGGGCCCAGATCCGGGCCAGCTCCGTCTCGATCTCGGCGATGCTGTGTGCACGGGCCGACCAGCGGAGGACGGGTTCGCCGATCCTGAGCGCGGCATCGATGGCCATCGGTCCGCCCGTCAGATCCGGCGCCAGCGGTGCCCGCCGCGCGCGAGCAGGGCGTCGGCGGCGGCCGGCCCCCACGTGCCGGCGTCGTAGTCCGGGAACGTCGGCGGCGGCATCGAGGCCCAGGCGTCGATGCACGGGTCCACGATGCTCCACGCCTCCTCGACCTCGTCCGCGCGCGTGAACAGCGACGCATCGCCCTGGAGGGCGTCGAGGATCAGCGTCTCGTAGGCGTCCGGCGAGTCCACGTTGAACGCCGAGCCGTAGGTGAAGTCCATCATCACCGAGCGGACGTCCATCCCGAGTCCCGGGACCTTGGCGCCGAAGCGGAGCATGATGCCCTCGTCGGGCTGGACCCGGATGACGAGGAGGTTGGGGTCCGGGTCGACCGCGGCATCCCGGAACAGGCGATGCGGCACCTCCCGGTACTGGATCGCGATCTCGGTCGCCCGCTTGGGCAGACGCTTCCCGGTCCGCACGTAGAAGGGGACACCGGACCAGCGCCAGTCGTCGATCATCAGCCGGCCCGCCACGAAGGTCTCCGTCTCGGAGGCCGGGTCCACCTCGGCTTCCTGTCGATACCCGTCCACCTTGGTGGCACTCACCCAGCCGGGGCCGTACTGGCCCCGCACGATGTCGGTGGCGACGTCCTTCGGCTCGAGCGAGATCGCGCGCAGGACCTTCACCTTCTCGTCGCGCAGCGCGTCGGCGTCGAAGGTGGCCGGCGGCTCCATCGCGATCAGACTCACGAGCTGGAGGAGGTGGTTCTGGAGGACGTCGCGCGCGGCGCCGGTCTGCTCGTAGAAGGACCCGCGGCTCTCGATGCCGAGCGATTCGGCCACGGTGATCTGCACGTGGTCCACGTACCGGCGGTTCCACAGCGGCTCGAAGATCCCGTTGCCGAACCGGAAGACCAGGAGGTTCCGGACGGTCTCCTTGCCGAGGTAATGATCGATGCGGTAGACCTGCGATTCGCGGAAGACCTTGCCCACCTCGCGGTTGAGCCGCTTCGCGGACTCGCCGTCGTGACCGAACGGCTTCTCGATCACGATCCGACGCCAGCCACCGTCGTGGTGCTCATGGTCCAGCCCCACGCGCCCCAGCTGGGCCACGATCTCGGCGAACTGCGACGGCTGCGTCGCGAGGTAGAAGAGCCGATTGCCGCGCGTGCCACGCTCCTCGTCGAGGTCGTCGAGGCGGGTGACGAGGGCATCGAACCCGGCGGGCTCCCCGAAGTCGAGGCGCTGATAGCAGATGCGCTCGGCGAAGGTCCGCCAGTGCGCTGGGTCCAGCGGCAGCACGCGGGAGTGCTCCTCGAGCGAGGCCCTGACCTCCGCCCGGTAGTCATCCTCGTCGTACGGGCGGCGACCGATCGCGAGGATCACGAACTCGTGCGGCAGCAGGTTCGTGCGCCACAGCTGGTACAGCGCCGGCATGACCTTGCGGTGGGCGAGATCGCCGGTGGCTCCCATCAGGACCAGGATCGCGGGGTCCGAGACGCGCTCGAGCCGAAGCCCCTCGCGGAGGACGTTCTCCATCGGCTTGGCCCGCGACGCCCGCTTGCCCGCGCGCGCTTCGCGGAGATCCTTCATCGTCTTCGGGGCGTCCTTCGGCCGCGGCGCCGGCTGTGCCGGGACCGGGTCGGTCGGCTCGGCGGTGACCGGCGCCGTGGCCTTGACCGCGCGCTTGCCGGCGGCCATCGAGGCTACTCGGTCTTCACGGCGTGGCCGCCGAACTCGTTGCGGAGCGCGGCCAGCACCTTTGCGCCATACGAGTCGTCCTGGCGGGACCGGAACCGCGTCAGCAGCGAGAACGTGATGACCGGCGCCGGGACGTCGTGGTCGATCGCCTCCTGGACCGTCCAGCGACCCTCGCCCGAATCGGCCACGTAGCCCTTCAGGTGCTGCAGGTCCTGGCCGTTGGCCCGGAACGCGCGTCCCGCCAGCTCCAGGAGCCAGGAGCGCACCACGGATCCCTGCATCCAGAGTTCGGAGATCGCCGCGAGGTCGAGCGGGTAGTCGCTCGCGTGCATGATCTCGAATCCCTCGGCATACGCCTGCATCAGGCCGTACTCGATCCCGTTGTGGACCATCTTCACGTAGTGACCCGCACCGGGTCCGCCGACGTGCAGATAGCCGCCCTCGGGGGCGAGCGACGTGAAGATCGGCACCAGTGGCCGGACGGCCGCCTCGTCGCCGCCGACCATCAGGCAGTAGCCCACCTTGAGTCCCCAGATCCCGCCCGAGGTCCCGGCGTCGACATAGTTGATCCCGTGCTCGGCGAGCGAGGCGTGGCGGCGGACGTCGTCGTGAAAGTTCGTGTTCCCGCCATCGATGATCGTGTCGCCGGGCTCGAGATGCTCGAGCAGTTCGGCGATCTGCGCCTCGGTCGCATCGCCGGCGGGCACCATCACCCAGACCGCGCGGGGCTTCTCCAGCTGCGCCACGAGCTCGGCGATCGAGAACGACGCGATCGCGCCCTCCGCGGCGATCTCGCGGGTCCGCTCCGGGGTGCGGTTGTAGGCCACGACCTCGTGCTTGTCGAGGAGCAACCTGCGCACCATGTTGGCGCCCATCCGTCCGAGCCCGATGAAACCGATACGCATCTGGGTCAGCCCTCCACGATGTCGAGTGCGGCGAGCAACGCGCGTTCGAGCGCCGCGAGCCCGGCGTCCGGGTCGGCGCCGAGGTGGACCCGCGCGATCGGCAGGTCGTGGCCTTCGATCGCCGCGAAGTCCCCGGCGGCCTGGCCGTCGATGAGCTGGCCGAACGTGTACGGCCACCCGGGGATATGGCGGTCCACCGGATGATCCGCCGTCAGCTGGAGGAACCAGCCGATGGGGGCCCCGCCCTTGTGGAGCTGCCCGGTGGAGTGCAGGAAGCGCGGGCCATAGCCCGCGGTCGTCGCTCGCCCGGTCCGGTCGCGCAGGAGGGCGCGGATCCGCGCGATCGCCGCGTCACGAGCCTCGGTCGGCGCGATGAAGGCCTGGATGGCCAGGTACGCGTTCGCGGTCCGCCGGCCGAGGTGTCGGGCGAGCTCGCCCACGACGCCGTCGTCGGTCGCGGTCAGCCGCAGCGCGGCGTCGCCATGGAGGGTCAGCCCGTCGGCCTCGGCGATGGTCTCGGCCGTCGCGGTCGCCGGCTCGCCGCGCTCGGCCCGCGCCAGGACCTCCCGGGTGAGCTGCTTGGCCTCCTCGACGTTCGGCTGGTCGAACGGGTCGATGCCCAGGACGGCCCCGGCGAAGGCCGTCGCGACCTCCCAGCGGACGAACTCCGCCCCAAGGTCGATCGGGTCGGCGATGTCGATGCGGATCACAGGATGCCCCGCCGCCTCAAGCCCAGCGGCCAGCGCGTCCCGTCCACCGTCGTCGGCGCCGGCGAGGGCGAGGCGGACGAACGCCCGGTCGTCGCCGTAGGCTGCCACCGCCCCGAGCGGCTCCGCATCGATGGGCACGATCCCCACCCCGCGCTTGCCGGTGCTCTCGGCGATCAGCTGCTCGGCCCACGCCCCGAAACTCCCGATGTCGTCATCGGCGAGGAACGTCAGCTTGTCCCGACCCGCCCTGGCCAGCGTGCCGATCGCGAGTCCCAGCGAGAGCCCCGGGTTCGTGCCGGGATCGGGCTCCCGGCACGCCCCGAGCATCGCGTTCGCGGACGCCAGCAGCGAGTCGAGGTCCAGGCCGATGAGCGATGCGGGGACGAGGCCGACGTAGCTGAGTGCCGCATACCGCCCGCCGATCTCGTTGGGGTTGAGGAAGACCTCACGCACCTCGTCGTGATGCGGGATCGCCTCGAGACTGCGGCCCGGGTCCGTGATGATCGCGAGGTGCTGGCCCGCGCCTTCGTACGGGGCGTGGCCGACGGCGTCCAGGGCGGCGTGGGTCCGCGCCCAGACGTCCGCGAGGAAGGCGTTCGGTTCGGTCGTCGTCCCCGACTTGGACGCGACGATGGTCAGGGTGGCCAGGGGGTCGAGGTCGTCCACCGTCGCGGCCACGAAGGCCGGGTCCGTGGAGTCGAGGATCCGGAGCGCGAGATAGCCCTCGCTCGTCCCGAACGTCCGGTGCAGGACGTCCGGCGCCAGGCTGCTCCCGCCCATCCCGGCGACGATCGCGGTGGTGAACCCGCGTTCCAGCACGGCGTCGCCGAAGGCCTCGAGGGCCGCCGTCTGGTCGCTGAAGTGGATCGGCGCGTCGAGCCAGCCCAGGCGATCCGCGATGGCCTCCCCGACCATCGGATCGGTCGTCCAGAGGGACACGTCGCGAGTGAAGAGCCGCGTAGCCCACTCCTCGGCCCGGGCGCGCTCGACGGCCTCCTCGTACGCGGCCGTGCCAGCGCCGAGCGCCAGCCGGGGAGCGTCGATATCGGTCGAGGCGGGGTCGGTCATCGAGTCCTCCGAAGGATAGGCGGCGGAGGGGAATGGACGGTGAGCGGGCGGTGACGCGCCGGTGTCGATGTGGTCCGGGCGCCCCGACGGGGCCGCTCCATGGTACGCCCGCCATCGCTCGACGATGGACGCGTAGAATCGTGACCGATGCCAGAACGCGGGTCCAGGGCGGGGAGGGCGGGTCGTCGCCGACGCCGCGTGATCGGCGCCCTCGTCGCCGGGATCGCGGTCAGCGCGTTCCTCGGGGCGTGTGCCGCGCCCACCAGGCCCACGCCGACCCCTCCGGCGTCGCCGGTGGCGTCGCCCTCACCATCGGCCGACGTCATGACGCCACCACCGCCGCGCGCGGACGCCGAGGCCTGGCCGCACGTGTCATGGTCCTCCTCGCACGTCCCGATCGCGCCGCCGGGGTATGCCTCGGAACGCACGGCGGCCGTCGCCGGATCGGCCGCGGGCTTCGTCGCCGTCGGATCGGCCGAACGACTGGGCGCGGAGCGTGGGTCGCTCTGGTTCTCGCGTGACGGGGCGAACTGGGTCCGCGTGGGCGAGGACCTCGACCTGTTCGGCGTTGCGCTGAGCGATGTCGCCGCGACCGATCGCGCGTTCGTGGCGGTCGGGACCGTCTTCGGCGACCGTGACAGCGGCATCCCCACGCGCACGGTGACCTTGCGTTCACCCGATGGCGTGACCTGGGAGCGACTCGCCGACGACCCGACCGCCCCGGAGGCCTACGCCGGAGCGGTGGCCGCGAGTGACCGCGGGTTCCTGATGACCTCCTTCACCCTCGATGCCGACGGGTTGCGCATCCAGACCTCGGACGATGGCCGGACCTGGCTGACCCAGCCACCGGATGGGTACGGCGACGCGGCGAGCGGGGTCAGCGCCCCGACGTGGGTGGGCGACGGCTGGATCGCAGCCGGCGTCCGGTTCGGCTCGCCGATCGTGGTCACATCACCCGACGGTGCCACGTGGGTCGCGACCAGACTCGAACCACCCGAGGACGACGGCGACATCGCGACCGACGTCTTCGCCGGATCGTGGGGCTCGCTCGCCGTCGGGATCGCGACCGAGGGCTGTGGGTCTCCCAATGGCTGCGCGGGCCACCGGGTCTCGTGGTGGTCCACCGACGGCGTGGTCTGGGGCCGGACCGACGGCGCGGATCCGGCGATCGAGCAGGGCCTCGTGGTGGCGGACGGCGATCGCGGCGTCGTGAGCATCTCGGGTCCGGATGCGTGGGCCAGTCCGGACGGGTGGCGGTGGGACTCGCTCGGGCAGCCCGGCTTCGACGACACGCAGGTCAACGACGCGATGGTGCTGGGGAACGTGATCGTCGGGGTCGGGGACACCTATCGCGACGACGGGACGTCCTACCCGACCTTCTTCGTCGGCGGGCCGAC
>CAYMTJ010000029.1:0-34295 GCA_964393345.1 uncultured Anaerolineaceae bacterium
CCCCGCAGGCGCGCTCCCCCGCAGGCGCACTTGTAACGTGCCACGGTCGCAGGCGACATCCCGACCCCGCGAACGTCGCTTCGTGCCGTCGCACGGTCAAAACGTACGGGACGGTCGCCGGACGGTACGACTCGAACGACGGGGTGGCGATCGCGTCGTCATGTACCGTCCCACGGTACGAGCGCCAAACCCCCCGGTACGAGCGCCAGACCACCCACGGTACGAGCGCCTGCGCCAGACCGTCGACCGCCAGACCGCCAAACCGCGGAACGTCAGCCCAGGTACGAGGCGGCGTTCGTGATGCCGCCGATGATCCCGACGGCGATCCCGACGGCGACCGGCGCACCGCCGATGAACGCCCAGGTCCGGTTGCCGCGGTTCGCCCACGCGGCCACGGCCAGGGCCCCGACGAAGATGACGAGCGCGAGCTTCAGGCCGACGACGCCCGGCATCCCGAGGGCGTCGAACAGCTGCGTGACGAGGGGATTGCCCTCGGCTTCTAGCCCGTGACGATGGACCATCACGTGGAACGAGGCCAGGTCGAGGCCCTGAGCGACCACCAATGTCACCAACCTGAGCAGCACCGCCCGAATCTAGGCCGAACCCCACCGAAAGGCATCGGTCCACACTCGATTCCGGCGCGCCCGCGCACCACGTCCCGAGGCGTCAGCGGCGGCGACCCGGTCGCTGGCCCGTCCGGCGGCGGATGTTCGGTGTCACCGACCGGTCCCACGTGGGCCGGTCCTGCCAGCGGGCCTGGGCGCCACCCTCGTCATCGTGCTCGTCGCGGATCCCCGGCAGCCAGTCCGCGATCGTGTTCGCGTCGATCCCGGATTCGACCCCGCCGGGCTCCCGGCCGTCGCCGCCGTGCTCCCCGTCGAGGCCGTCCAGCCCGACCCCATCCTCGTCGGCCGGGAGGACCGTGACGCTCGTGACCTCCATGGTCGACACGAGGTCGGCGGCATCGGCGGCCCGTCGTCCGCGGGCGCGATCGGCGGCACCGGTCAGCCCCCGTCCGGAAGCCGCGCGCTCCGCGGCCTTGCCCACGATGATCGACGCGTCCTGCTCGAGCACCCGCAGCCGGATCTGCTGGACCTCGTCACGGAGCGCGGCGGCTCGTTCGAACTCCAACTCCTTGGCGGCGGCCTTCATCTCGGCTTCCATCCGCGCGACCAGCGCCTCGACCTTGGCTCGATCGGCCTCGGTGAACTCGCCCCCATGCTCGGAGCTGTACACGACCGTCGACTCGGCCACGGCCCGGAGCCGCTGGTTGAGGTCGTGGATGCCCTTGATGATCGTCGTGGGTTCGATGCCGCGTTCGGTGTTGTAGGCCTCCTGGATCGCGCGGCGTCGCGCGGTCTCGTCGATGGCCACCTTCATCGATTCGGTGACGTGATCCGCGTACATGATCACTTCGCCGCCGATGTTCCGGGCGGCGCGGCCGCTCATCTGGATCAGCGACCAGGCCGATCGCAGGAAGCCCTCCTTGTCCGCGTCGAGGATCGCGACGAGCGTCACCTCGGGCAGGTCGAGCCCCTCGCGCAGCAGGTTGATGCCCACCAGGACGTCGAACACGCCGAGGCGCAGGTCGCGCAGGATCGCCACGCGTTCGAGCGTGTCGACCTCGCTGTGGAGGTACTGGACCTTGACGCCGAGTTCCTTGAGGTAGTCGGCGAGGTCCTCGGCCATCTTCTTGGTGAGCGTCGTGACCAGCGCCCGCTCGCCGCGTTCGACGCGCCCACGGATCTCCTCGAGGAGGTCATCGATCTGGCCTTCGGTCGGGCGGACGGTGATCGGCGGGTCGAGGATCCCGGTCGGCCGGATGAGCTGTTGGACGATCCGCTCGCTGCGTTCCAGCTCGTACGGCCCGGGCGTCGCGCTCATGTAGACGACCTGGTTGACGGTCGCCTCGAACTCCTCGAACGTCAGCGGCCGGTTGTCGAGCGCCGACGGCAGGCGGAACCCGAAGTCGACCAGGATCTCCTTGCGCGTCCGGTCGTTCTTGTACATGCCGACGACCTGCGGGATCGTCATGTGCGACTCGTCGACGACCAGCAGCCAGTCCGGCGGGAAGTAATCGAGCAGCGTCCACGGCCGGCTGCCGGCCTCGCGTCGCGACAGGTGGCGCGAGTAGTTCTCGATCCCCGTGCAGTAACCGAGCTCGCGCATCATCTCGAGGTCGAAGGTCGTGCGCTGGCGCAGTCGTGCGCCCTCGAGCGCCCGGCCCTCCGCCTCGAGCTCGCCGACGCGGACCTCCATCTCGGCTTCGATGTCGACGATCGCCTCCCTGAGCTTGTCGGCCGGGGTGACGTAGTGCGAGGCCGGGTAGACGTTGGTCTCCTTGCGCTCGGCGAGGAGCTCGCCGGTGAGCGGGTCCAGCTCGGTGATCCGCTCCACGACGTCGCCGAAGAACTCCACCCGGACCAGGGTCTCCTCCGACGCCGGCTGGAGTTCGAGCGTGTCGCCGCGGACGCGGAACCGGGCGCGCGACAGGGCCTGGTCGTTGCGCTGGTACTGGAGGTCGACGAGGTGGCGCAGCACCGCGTCGCGCCGGTACTGCCCGCCGACCCGGAGCTTGAGCACGGTCGCGCCGTAGTCGACCGGGGCACCCAGCCCGTAGATGCAGCTGACGCTGGCGACGATGATCACGTCGCGACGCTCGAACAGGGCGTGCGTGGCGGCGTGGCGGAGCCGGTCGATCTCGTCGTTGCGCGACGAGTCCTTCTCGATGTACGTGTCCGAGCGCGGCAGGTAGGCCTCGGGCTGGTAGTAGTCGAAGTAGCTGACGAAGTACTCGACCGCGTTGTCCGGGAAGAACTCGCGGAATTCCGCATACAGCTGCGCCGCGAGCGTCTTGTTGTGGGCCAGCACGAGCGTCGGCTTCTGGTGCGCCTGGATGACGCGGGCCATGGAGAACGTGTTGTGGACGATCAGCCCGCCGAGGCCAGCGAGGAAGGTTTCCGCACCGTCGACCGACAGGTCATACACCGTGGAGTCCGTCGGCACGACCGGTTCGACCGACGCGACCTCAGCCCAGCGGCACGCCAGCAGCCGCCGCAGTGCGTCCATGGGTTCCGCCACCGTCGGACGACGGTGTGCTCGGCCCGCGGCGTGACGTTCGAAAGCGGCCAGGATCCGACGGGCCGTGCCTCGACGCAGGGCGCGCTCGTCCAACTCGATCAACGAGATCGCCGCGCGCGACATGCCGACCATCGAGGCGAGCTGCCGCTGCGTCAGGTCGAGGGAGATTCGGGCGGCTCGTACGAACGCGCCGGCTGGCGGCAACGTGTCCGCATTGCCGCCGACAGTCCCGAGCAGGATCCGGTCCAGCTGCCGCCGCTTCCTCGGGTACACGAAACCGATCGACCGCCTGAATGTCGCCAGGTCGTCGTGACCGCGGATCGCCACGTGCCAATACAGCGCCCCGACGTGGGGCGTCCCGATCGCCCGCTTCCAGGTCCTGGAGAGTCGCGCGGCGATGCCGAGGCGGAGGAGCGCGTAGATCAACTCGTTCGCGAGCCTCCGGCTCTTGGTCACCGCACAGACGGCGGCCCCAGCCGGACCTTCGACCCATCCGTCACCTTCGAAGTAGCCCGAGAGCAACCGCCCGAGTCGGTGGTCGTCGAGGTCAGCCCAGAACGGCGGCAAGTGCTTTTCGCCCGCCAGGCTCCCACATAGCCCGCGTAGCGTTTCGGAGACGATGCGAGACGGCACGCCCAGCTCGCCGCGTCCTCGCTCGACCGTCGACAGTCCGACGCGCCGAGCCAGCTCCCGCACCTCGTCGACCAACTCGGGGCCAGGGGTGATCGTCGAGAAACGATCCGCGACGTGCCCTTCGGCGATGAAGATGCCGATGAGTCGCAACCAGTCGTCGGACAGTGGTTCGCTGGCCCCGACGCTGTGTCGACCGTTGCGGGACCAGATCCGCGTTTCGCCGAACCGCTCGAGGACCGCGACCCCCGAAACACTGACGGCGGCCAGCGGTGCGCGGTCGCCGCGTTCGAGGTATTCGCGAGCCGTCAAGTCGACCTCTCGCCCGAGAATGCCCGGGCCGCGCACGTAGGCCGCGACCCTGGGCCCGATCAGTGGCGCGACGTCGAATCTGGTCGGACCGTGACTTTGGACCCAGCCGGCGGGCAACGGCAACCGATCTCCCGCGACCAGATCAGCGGTCAGGACCGTCGCCAATCGAGCGTCGGGCCCGGATCGAACGAAGTTGTGGTCGCCGGTGACCGTCACGGCTCGGCCATCCGTCGTGGTGACCCGGTAGAGCATCCCGGGTGCTTCGTGACGCGAGAAGGCCGTGACCGGTCGAACAGCGGACTCGTGCGTCACGGGGTCGACGGTCATCACGAGATATCCGGGGGCTGACTCCTCAGCGAACCCGACTTCGGTGCCGTGATCGTCGACGTAGGTTTGCCGTTCCGCGAGCGCCGCGTCAACCAACGCTCCGATCGGCTCCACGGTCCACGCCACGTTTCCGTATGAGTCCTGCCGGCCGATCAAGACGGGCTCGTCGGGAGCCAGACTCTTCCCGGTACCCGTGGCTCCGAGCAGGGTCTGGTGCCGGGCGCCCTTGGCGAGACCCTCGCTCAGACGCTCGATCGCGGCCGGCTGGTCGCCGGTCGGTTCGAACGGCGACACGAGGTTGAACTCAGGCATGGGTCGTCAGGATACGCCGTTCTATCGATGTGAACAAGCGTTCGTTATGACGTGATGGCCGCCTCGAACGCGACGTCGACGAGTCCGCGGGTCGCCTCGATGGTCCCGCTCGTGTCGATCACGCGCGTGGCCGCCGGCACCATCCGCGCGACCATGGCGGCCTGGGCGTCGATGCGTCGAGCCGCCTCCGCCGGGTCGGTCCCCCGCCCCACGACGCGCTCGAACTGGGCCGCCGGGTCGCAGGTGACCACCCAGATCTCGTCGCAGACCGCCGCGAGGCCGCCATCGACCAGCCGGATCGCCTCGACCACGACCGCCGTCGCCCCGTGCGCCTCGGCTCGCTCCATCGCCGCCTCGATCCGCGGCACGACCGCCGGATGCGTGATGGCCTCGAGGTCCGCCAGGGCGGCAGGATCCGTGAACACGATCCGCCCGAGCGCGCCCCGGTCCAGCGAGCCGTTGGCGGCCAGCACGCCCTCACCGAACCGCCCCGCGATCGCCGCGAGGGCCGGCTCACCCGGCTCCACGACCTCCCGCGCCACGACGTCCGCGTCGATGACGACGACTCCGGGCCGCTCCGCGAGCCAGCCGGCCACGGTCGACTTGCCGCACCCGATCGGCCCGGTGATGCCGATCCGGACGGTCACGGGGCGCGCTCCTCGAGCTGGAGCCAGGCGTCCTCGGCCAGCACGAGCGCGGCATCGACGTCGGCCAGCTCGCTCGTCACGCGGCGCAGTTCGACGAAGTTCGCGGCGACCGCCGGATCGCCCAACGCCAGCTCCAGGTGGTTCTTGCGCAGCCCGAGCCGCGTCAGCTCCCCATCCAGTGCCGCCTTCTGCTTTCGATAGGCGTCCTTGGATAGCTTCTCCAACTTGCGGCCGCGGGTCTTCGCTGACGTCCTGACCGGGATCGGCGCTGGTGTCGGCGACGGCTCGGTGTTCCTCGTCGCGGGCGACCGCCCGGTCCCATTCGATGCCTCGCTGCGACCACCGTGGAGCCGCTTCGCCTCGGATTCGAGTGCGCTCGCCACCGTCCAGCCGGCCGACACCGCGGCCCGCCACGCCCGATACCCGCCATCGAACGGCGCCGCACCCGCGTCGTCGACCACCCACAGCTTCTCGCATACGGTCTCGAGCAGTCGCCGGTCGTGCGAGACCACGATCAACGTGGCCGGCGACCCGGTCATGAACGCCTCGATCGCCTCGCGGGCCGGGATGTCGAGATGGTTCGTGGGTTCGTCGAGCAGCAGCAGGTTCGACGGCTGGATCCCGAGCAGCGCGAGTTCGAGCCGCGACCGTTCGCCGCCCGACAGCATCCGGACCTCCTTGAACGCGTCGTCGCCACGGAACAGGAACCGGGCCAGGTACGCGCGGGCCTCACCGGGCGTGACCGGGATGGACTCGAGCAGCGCGTCGAGGACGGTCGCCCCCGGGATCGCGGCCTCGCGCAGCTGCGAGAGGTACCCGAGCTGGACGTTGTGCCCGAAGGTCAGCCGTCCATCGAGCGGCGGCAGCTCCCCGGCGATCGTGCGCAGGAGCGTCGTCTTCCCGGCCCCATTGGGCCCGACGATGCCGATCCGCTCCCCGCGCTGGGCGGCCAGGAACGGCGCTCTCGCCACGACGCGGGCCTCGGTCGCGGGTGACCCGTCGTCCCGCACGGCACCGCGCCCCGGCAGGTACCCGACCGCCAGCCCCTCGATGCGGACCACGATCTCCCCGGACCGCGTCGGACCCGTGCCGGCGAGCGACGCCGCGGGGATCGCGAGCTTGCGCCCGGCCCTCGGTGCCTCCCGCTGGTCGGCCTGGAGCCGCTCGAGCCGGGCCTCGTGCTCATGCATCTTGCTGAACTTCCGATGGCTCCGGTAACGCTGGACGAGCTCCCGCTCTCGGGCGATCTGCTCCGCCGTGGTCTCGACGTCCTTCACGGCCCGGGCATCGCGCTCCACGCGCTGCCGGTGGTAGGCGCTGTAGTCGCCACGGAACGCGGTCAGGCGACGGTCCCGCAACTCCCAGACGCGCGTGACGACCGCATCGAGGAAGGCGCGGTCGTGCGACGCGACCAGCAGTGACCCGACCCGCCGCCGCAGGTGGTCCTCGAGCCACTCGATGGCCGAGATGTCGAGGTGGTTCGTGGGCTCGTCGAGGAGCAGCAGGTCCGGGTCGGCGATCACGAGCCGCGCGAGCGAGGCCCGCGTCTGCTCGCCGCCCGACATCGCACTCGGCGGCTTCGACCACTCCTCGCGCGCGAACCCGAGCCCGCTCAGCGCCGAGTCGACCCGCTGGTCCAGCGTGTACCCCCCGAGGACCTCGAACTCGTGCTGGAGCGTGGCATAGGCGGGGTCCGTGACCCGACCCTCGCGCTCGTAGGTGGCCAGGGACTCGGCCATGCGCTCGAGGTGCGCGGCCCCGGCCCGGACGGCCGTGCGCAGGTCCGGCGCGGCCATGAAGACCTCGTCGAGGTGGGCCTCCTGGGCGAGCAGCCCGACGCTCAGCCCGCGCTTCCGCGAGACCGACCCACGATCGGGCTCGTCGCGCCCCGAGGCGAGCCGCAGCAGGGTGGTCTTCCCCGCCCCGTTCGGTCCCACCAGACCCACGCGATCCCCGAGGGCGATCGCCGCCGTGACCGAATCGAGGATGACGAACGCCCCGACCTCGCGCGTGACCTCCGCCAGTCGCAGGATCGACATCAGCCGGCACCCGACGACGCACGCGCAGCCGCACGGCGCGTCGCGGCCGCGCGCTTCGTCCGCTCGGTCAGGTCGGACCAGCGCGGACCGGCGCGGCGCGGACCACCGGTGAGTGTGCGCAGGATCGCCGCGGCGTTCTTGCGATCCGTCGGTGAGAGCCGCTGGCACCACGAGCAGAAGTGCGTGCTCCGCGCCCCGACGACGATCCGCTTGATCGGCCGGGCGCAGCGCGGACAGGGCTCACCGGTGCGCTGGTAGACCTGAAGGCGCTCCTGCATCGCCCCGTCGCCATCGGGCGCGGTGTAGTCGTCGATCGAACTGCCGCGTCGCTCCACGGCCTCCGCGAGGATCGAGCGGATGGCGTCGTACAGGTGGCGCTCATCCGCCGGACGGAGCGACGGCGCCGACCGGAGCGGGTGCAATCGAGCGGCCCACAGGGCCTCATCCGCGTAGATGTTGCCGACCCCCGCGAGGAACGACTGGTCGAGCAGGAGCGACTTGAGCCGGCCCTTGCGCCGTCGCAGTCGCCGCCGGAAGTCGCGGACGGTGAAGGTCGGGTCGAGCGGCTCCGGACCGATCGCCGCGAACACCGACGCCCCGCCGACCTCGGTGACGAGCTCGCCCGTCACGGGGTGGCGGCCGTACAGCCCCACCTTGCCGAACTTGCGGATGTCGCGGAAGCGCAGCTCCCGCCCATCGGCCAGCTCGAGGACCAGCCGGACGTACGCGTCTTCCGGGGCATCGGCCGGGACCACGAACAGCTGGCCGGTCATCTTGAGATGGATGGTCAGCGCCGCATCGTCGGAGAGGTCGATGACCAGCTGCTTGGCGCGGCGCCCGACCGTCTCGATGCGTCGCCCGGCGATCGCGGCGGCGAACGCCTCGCCCGTGTGCGTCCTGAGGGTCCGCGCCCAGGACGTGCGTGCGCCCGTGATCGTCGCCCCGACGAGGTGGGGACGCAGGTCGCGCGCGACGGTCTCGACCTCGGGAAGCTCGGGCATCGGGTCGCCCTAGACCGTCGTCGGGGACGCGACCGCGGTCCGTGGGATCGGGCGCATCGACTCCCAGTCGTCCCCGGCCTTGACGTCGACCGTGAGTGGCACGTCGAGCGCCACCGCGGTTTCCATGATCTCCCGGACGAGCGACACCAGCGGTTCGACGTCGTCGCGCGGGACCTCGAACAGCAATTCGTCGTGGACCTGGAGCAGCATCCGGGCCGCCGACCGCTCGCGTTCGAGTCGCTCCGCGACGCGGATCATCGCGATCTTCATGATGTCGGCGGCGGTCCCCTGGATGGGCATGTTGATGGCCATCCGCTCGCCGGCGGAACGCAGCGCGGGGATGCGCGATGCGAGTTCCGGGATGGATCGTTTCCGCCCGAGGAGTGTCGTCACGAACCCCTGAGTCTTGGCGACCTCCTTGATGTGGAGCATGTAGTAGCTGATCCCGGAATAGGTGGTGAAGTAGTTCGTGATGAACTCCTGCGCCTCCTGGCGGCTGATCCCGGCCCGCGTCGAGAGCCCGAAGTCGCTCATCCCGTAGGCGATGCCGAAGTTGACCATCTTGGCCATCGATCGCTCGTCCGAGGTGACGTCCGCCGGCTCTTTGTGCAGCACGAGGGCCGCGGTCTCGCGATGGATGTCCGCCTCGCGCGCGAACGCGTCCTTGAGATGCGCGTCGCCCGAGACATGGGCGAGGATGCGCAGCTCGATCTGGCTGTAGTCCGCGGCGACGAGCGTCAGCGCCGGATCACCGGCCACGAACGCCCGCCGGATCCGCCGGCCCAGCTCGCTGCGGATCGGGATGTTCTGCAGGTTCGGGTCCGACGACGACAGGCGTCCGGTCGCGGCCACGGCCTGGTGGAACGTCGTGTGGAGCCGGCCGTCATGGGCGATCAGCGCCGGCAGGGCCTCGATGTAGGTGGACCGGAGCTTCGTGTAGGTCCGCCACTCGAGCACGGGCTCGACCACCGGGTGGACGGTCCGCAACTCCTCGAGCACCGACGCGTCGGTCGAGTACCCGGTCTTGGTCTTGCGGCCGAACGGCAGCTTGAGCTCGCCGAACAGCACCTCGCCGAGCTGCTTGGGCGAGCCGATCGTGAACTCGTGCCCGACGGCGGCGAAGACCGCGGCCTCGAGTCGCTCGATCTCGGTCGTGAACTCGCGCTCGAGCGTCGAGAGCGTGGCGAGGTCCAGCGCGACCCCGGTCGCTTCCATCCGCGCCAGGACCGCGATCAGCGGGCGCTCCAGTTCAGCGAACAGGCGATCGAGTCCGGCGTCCGCCATCGCCCGTTCCAGCAGTGGCCGCACCGTGGCGATCGCGAGCGCATCCAGACCGGCGCGGGTGGCGGGATCGAGGTCCTTCGGCGGCGGGATCTGGAGGTCCAGGCGCTCCGCGGCCACGTCGGCGATGGCCTGGCTGCGCAGCGACGCGTTGAGGACATACGCGGCGATCTGGGTGTCGAACGCCACCGGGAGCGGTGCTGAACCGGGATCCCGCGCGAACCGGTCGGTGAGGATCGCCTTCACGTCATGCCCGACGAGGGGCTTGCCACTCGCGATGACGAGGCCACGCAGGGCATCGATCGCATCGACCGTGTCCGCGACCACGACGCGTCCGTCCATGCCCGCGACGGCGAGCGCGAGCGGTTCGCCGTGGAGTGGCCGCGGATCCGATGCCACCAGCGACACCGCCAGATCCGGTTGCGCCGCGAGCCACTGGGCGATCCCCTCGAGGCCATCCGCGGCGCGGACCTCGATCCGTCGCGGATCCTCGATCGCGGCGGCCAGCGCCGCCGGCAGGTCACCCTCGGGGATCTCGGCGAGCGGCCGGTCGTCATCTCGTGCCGCCCCGCCGGGCGGGGCATCGAATTCGAGGCTGAGCTGGAGGCCATCGCCGGATGGCGCTCGTCGAGGTGCCTGCACCGCCGGACGGGCCCCGGGCGCCCGGGCTGCCCCGACGTCCTCGCCGAGCTCCCGCAGTCGCGCGACCGCCTCGTCGGGCGCCTCACCGCGAAGCGGCGGCAGCCGATCGATCAGGGTCCGGAATTCGTACTCGCGGAAGAGCCGGATGACGGCCTCGCGATCGTAGTTGCCCACCTGGGTGCGCTCCATGTCGAGCGCGACCGGCAGGTCCCGGACCAGCCGCATCAGCTCGCGGCTCTCGAGGACGACGTCCTTCGCCTCCACCAGCTTGGCGCGCAGCTTCTCGGGCGTCACGGTCTCGATCGCGGCGTACATCGCATCGACGGAGCCATGCGTGGCCACCAGCCCCGCGGCCGTCTTCTCGCCGACCCCAGCGACACCGGGGATGTTGTCGGTGGGGTCGCCCTTGAGCGCCTTGTAGTCGAGCATCTGGTCCGGTCGGAGGCCCCAGCGCTCATCGATCCGAGCGAGGTCGTACTCCACGGTGTTCGCGATGCCGCCGCGGAGCGAGACGAGGAGCTTCGTCCGCTCGGAGACGAGCTGGAGCATGTCCAGGTCGCCGGTCAGGATGGTCGTCGCGATATCACGGGCTTCGGCCTGCCCGACCAGCGTGGCGATGACGTCGTCGGCCTCGTAGCCCTCCATCTCGTAGACGGGGATCCCGAGCGCTTCGACCACCCGGCGGACCTTGGGGATCTGCTCGCGCATCTCGTCCGGCATGCGGGTGCGGGTGGCCTTGTACTCCGCGAATCGCTCGTGGCGGAACGTGGGCTTCGGCAGGTCGAACGCCACCGCGACGTGATCCGGCCCGACATCCTGGAACGCGCGCAGGACGATGTTCGTGAAGCCGAACACCGCCGACACCAGCTCACCCTTCGACGTGGTCAGGGGTTGCTGGATGAGGGCGAAGTATCCGCGGTAGATGAGCCCGTTGCCGTCGAGCAGCATCAGGCGGTCCATCGGCAGGCCTCGGGCACGGGTCCGCTCGGGACCCAGGTGGGCGTGAGGCTCCAGTGTACCCGCGGGGTCGGGCGAGAGGTCGCTCAGACGCCCCGGATGGCCCGCGAGATGCGGCGGGTGACGAACACGGCGAGGCCCGCGAGGAGCGCCCCGATCGAGACGAGTAGTCCGGTCTGGGTCGAGGCGACCCCGGTGTCGTCCATCTGGCGCGTCGTGTCCTCGCCATCTACGGGCGAGACGCCGCCCGGGGACGCCGTCGAACGGTCAACCTGGGCCACCCCGGAGGTCGAACCGGTGTCGAACCCGGACTCGACCGGCGACGGATCCGCGGCGTTCCCGGCCACGGGGTCGCCCGTGCCCTCGGGCGATGACGGCACCGGCCGCGCCGCCGGGATGCTGGTCCCGGGGTCCTCGCCCGTGAAGACGACACCGTCCTGGGGATCCGCCTCCGAGCCGTTCTTCGTGCTCCCGAGAGCCTGGCTCTCCGGCGCGCCTGCCGCTCCGGCCGCGCCCGAGGATGCGAGGAGGGCGGGACCGCCGGTCACGAGGACACCCACCAGGCCAAGCGTGGTCAGTCCCGTGGCCAGCGGGCGCGTGATCCCATCGCGTGCGCCGCCGATCCAACCGATCACGTCGCGCCAGCGACCACCGCGGAGACGCGCGGCGTCACGCTCGGTCAGGCGCAGGTCGCGCGGCCGCGCCGGCGTGGGGAGGGCTCGATGCGCGGCGGCGATCGCGACGAGGTCCGCGCGCAGGTCGGCGCAGGCCGCGCAGGTCGCGAACCAGTCGTCGACGGTCCGGCGCTGTGCCGTCGTCAGATCGGAGTCGAGGGAGGCGGCGACCAGGAGGGCGTCGTGGGCGGCATGATCGGGGGCGTGGGGTCGGGTGGCAGGCATCTCGCCGGTCAGACGGGCGGCAGCGGCGATGGGTTCCGCGCGGGGCGCGCGCAGCCGTTCGGCGTCGGCGGCTGTCAGGCGGAAGTCACGGGGCCGGGCGGGGGTGGCCAGCGCTCGATCCGCGGCGGCGAGCAGGCGCACGTCGTCCACGAGCCGGGCGCAGTCGGCGCAGTCGGCGACATGATCGGCGACGAGGGCCGCCTCGGGAGCATCGAGTTGCGCATCGGCGTAGGCGACCAACCGCTCCGCGTCGTGGTCGACGTGCGGCATGCGCCCGTCAGTCACGGAACAGCTCCATCCGGTCCTCGAGCAGACCACGCAGCGAGAGCCGGCCGCGGTGGATGCGGGACTTGACGGTCCCGAGCGAGACCCCGGTCATCTCGGCGATCTCCGCGTAGTCGTATCCCTCGACATCGAACAGGACGATGGCCGTGCGCTGGTCGTCGGTGATCGAGGACAGGGCGGTGGAGAGCGTCCGTGTGCGCTCGGCGAGGACAGCCGTGCGCTCCGGGTCGGCATCGACGCCCGCGGGTGGCTGCCAGCGCTCGTCTTCGAGCTCGGGATACGGCTGGACCGGCCGGCGCTTGCGGGCCCGCTGCGTGTCCATGGCCGCGTTGACGGTGATCCGGTTCAGCCAGGACTTGACGTTCCCGCCACGGAACGAGCGGATATTGCGGTACGCCGAGAAGAACGCCTCCTGCACGGCATCAGACGCCTGGTCGCGGTCCGGCACCATCCGCACAACCAGCGCGAAGAGCTGGTCCTGGTACAGGGTGACGAGGTCGTTGAATGCATCGAGGTCGCCGTCGCGGGCGCGCTCGAGGAGGATGAGGTCGCGGCGCTGGACGGGGTCGACGGCGACCGTCGTCGAGCGAAGGTCCTCCACGGTCGGGGGATCCCTCCGGACGGCGATTCTGAGGCTCGAGGAGTCTAGCATCGGTCCCGGGCGAGACGCCGCTCGCACGGGATGGGTTCCCGGCTGGGCGAATGTGCCGTGTGGGTCCGTCGCGGTCCGAGGTCCGGGAGGTCCGCGGACGTCAATACCAGTGTGGTTTCCGCGACAGATGAGCGTGCACGCAAGACCAGCCGACAGTGAGGTGGACGCTCCACGAGGGACCTGTCGTCGAATCGAAGATACCAGCGAGTGTCCGGGTGACGACCGGCAAGGCGCGCCAGCTCGCAACCATGCCGCAGCGACCCCGTGCCGCGTCAGGACCGTCACGCGCTAGGATGGCGTCGGTCCCGAGCCGGGGTGGCGGAATGGCAGACGCACCTGACTCAAAATCAGGCGATCGCAAGGTCGTGCGGGTTCGAATCCCGCCCCCGGTACCAGTCCCTAGGGAGTCGCGACCACGACGGGAGTCCGCGCCTCGAGCGCGAGCCGGTCGGCGAGCCGCAGCGCGAGCTGGACGATCGTCAGTGTCGGAGCGGCCGACGCGCTGACCGGGAAGACCGACGAGCTCGCGATCGACAGGTTGCCGAGCCCATGGACACGCCCGTCGCGGTCCACCACGCCGCGGACCGGATCGTCGTGCATGCGGGTCGTGCCCAGGTGATGCCAGGTCCCGAGGATCCCCTCGGGCCACCCGGCGGTGTCGATGCGCCGGGACGAGATCCCCGGCTCGAGACGGTCCAGTTCCCGCAGCAGGATCCCCGTCGCCGTCCGCTGGGTCCGCCGTTCCGACTCGCCGACGGTCCAGTGCACCGCCGCGATGGGCATCCCGACCGGATCGAGCCGGTCGGTCAGCGTGACCCGGTTGTCCGGATCCGGCGCCTGCTCGAGACTGCTCCAGGACTCGAGAGTGCGGCGAAGCGCCGGGTGGCCCGTGAGCACACCGGTGACGCCGATCACGGCCCGATCCGCCCGGCGCAGGGCGGTGATGAGATCGCGACGTCGAAGGCGCATCCGGCCCCCGCCCGCGTCCTGGTAGAACGGGCTCTCCTTCCACGGCCGCCGGGTCGCGAGGAAGAGCCGCCGGGTGGCCTCCCATGCCGCGCTGTCCTGACCGGCGAGGCCGAACCGAAGGTCCGTGTGCCAATTGAGGAGCTGGTCGACGCGCTGCGTCCGCGCCGAGAGACCCAGGCGGGTCGGGGATCGGCGCGCGGGACGGCCCACGAGACGACCCAGCGGCGAGTCACCGGGATGGATGGCGAACCGCTCGAGCCGGCGCGGGTGCTCCATGAAGTAGCGGCCAACCAACGGCCCACCGAGACCCGAGACCAGCAGCAGCCGCGGGATCTCGATCCCTCCCCCGGCCAGGACGAACTCCCGGGCGTCGACCGCGAAGGGCCGGCCACGCGAGCGCCCCATCGCCCGCATGACCCGACCACCGTCGGCGTGGAGCCGCGTCACGGTGGCGTGCAGGTAGACCGCGATATCGGGGTCCTCGTCGAGCGCCTGACGGTAGGCGTCGCCGAAGCGCGTCGGCCGGCTGAAGTCCACGGGGATCGGCACGAGTCGCTCGGGATCGAGCCCCGATACCACGAAGGCCATATCGGCCGCCGCGGACGTGGCCGCCCGGCTCGCGGGATCCACGCCGAGCATCTCCATGGCCGGACCGAGGTACGGGTCGAGTTCGCTCGCCGGGAACGGCCAGCCGTCGCCGACCCATGGCCGGTCCTCGAACACGATGGGGTCCGGAGCCGTGCAGACGCCGCCCCACGACCAGGTGGAGCCACCGAGCGCGAAGACGCGGGCCTCGTGCAGCGGTCCGAGCGGGAGGCCGGTGGAGATCGCCCGGGCGAGCGTCTGCGCCTCCCGCTCGAAGCCGACGCCGCCGGTCTCGATCAAGGCGATCCGTCCACCCCGACGACTCGCCAGTCGCAACGCGGTCGAGATCCCGGCCGGCCCGGCGCCGATGACGCACACGTCGGCGTCGATGGTCGCGTCGGCTGGCGCGCGATCGATGATCAAGGGCGCGCTGCCGGACGAGGACGCGTCGGTGGCAGGATCATGGGCAGGTACCTCGAACCGGGTCATCGTGCCATGGGACCGTGCCGCGCGTCATGCGGGCGGCATCGTCCGCGTCACAGTCGTGCGACAAGTCGGGGTCGTCCGCATGCGGCGCCGCGCACGCGGTGGCACGCACGGTGCCCGGGGCAGGGTGCCGTCGGCTGTGACATCCTGCCCGCACCGACACGCACACAGAGGCACGGATGTTTCGACGGATCTTCGGCTCGAACCACGAACCTGCGGCCGACCAGGCCGAATCAGCGCTCGAGACCGCCGCGGCGGCGACCGGCGACACGGCGACGGTCCGGCGCATCGTGGCCCGACTCGAGGCGATGCCCGCCGACCGCGCACGATTCGCCGCAGCGGCGGCGTACACGCTGGCTCGCGCGGCGAACGCGGACCTGGAGATCAGTGCAGGCGAGACCGCCGCGATCGAAGCGGCCCTGCAGGCGCACGGGGCACTCGACGAGCCGACGTCGGTGCTCGTGGCCGAGATGGCCAAGCTCCAGGCACGGACCGTCGGCGGGACCGAGGACTACGTCGTGACTCGCGAGTTCCGGACGATCGCGACGGCCGAGCAGCGGCTCGACATCCTGCGGGCGAGCTACGTGATCGGCGCCGCGAGCGGCACGATCTCGGCCGAGGAGAGCGCGGTGCTGGGCGCGATCGCTCGCGAGCTGGACGTGGACGCGGACGCCGTCACGGCGGTCCGCAACGAGTTCCGGGACAGCTTCTCCAGCGTCCAGGAAGTCCGGCGCCTGGCGGGGTCGTGACCCGCGGCCGGCCGGACCCGGCCTGACCGGCACCTGATGCCGGCGGGACCTCAGGCGAGGCGCAGGTCCACGAGACCCTCGCCCAGGCGTCGCCGAACCTCGGCCAGCAGCTCCGCGTCGTAGGCAACCCCCAGCCGCAACTCCATGGGCAGCGCCTCCCCGCTCGAAGGGGACGGCACGTGGATCACGACCCGGGTCGCCCCCGGGCGGTCGCGCAAGAGCGACTTGAATGCCTCCATCGCGCCGACGACGCGATCCGACCCGGCCGAACCGGCGAAGCGGACGTGGAGCACGCTGTTCGGACCCGCGTCGGTCGGTGTCGCGGACGTCGCATCGGCCACGATCCGCCGACGGGCCTCGTCGGGCACCGCCGGGTCCTCGTCCCGATCCGGATCCATCCCGGCAAGTCCGGCCGTCTCCAGATACGTCGGTACCGGCGTCGGTGGGGCGATCGGCGGGAGGCTGGCGTCGAGCTCGCTCGAGGCGCGGAGGGGCGAGACGAACACCACCTCGGCAGCCGGGACGTCGACATCGTGTCCGGGACCGACGGGCACCATCGGGCGGGGGCGTGGGTCGGCCGGCCCGCGCCCATGCCCGTTGCCGTTCCCGTTCGCGTGACCATTCCCGTTCCGGGGCGGTCCGCCGCGGCCGCGTCCACCGCGATCCCCGGCAGCCACCTCGCGGGCGAATGAATCGGGCCCGCGGCTGACCGCATCGTCCCAGTCGACGGCGAGATCGGCCAGGAGCGAGATCTCCTCACCCCGATGATCGACGCGACCCGCGACCAGCAGGATCGCGCCGTCGCGCCAGGTCGCCCGGGTCGTCTCGTACAACCGAGGGAAGACCACGACTTCGATGGTCCCCTGCAGGTCTTCGAGCGTCACGATCGCCATCGACTCCTGCTTCTTGGTGATCACGGTCCGCAACCCGGTGACGATCCCGCCGATCACGACGCGCTGGCCGTCGAGGGATTCGTCGCGGAGGTCGCCCGAATACGCATTGACGAAGTGCCCGACCTGCTCAGCCACCTCCCCCATCGGATGCTCCGACAGGTACAGCCCCAGCAGTTCCTTCTCCCAGCGCAGGCGCTCGCGGACGGGGACCTCGGTGGCGGTCGGGAGCGGGCGCTCGAAGGCGTCGGCATCGGCGGCGCCCAGGTCGAAGAGGGAGGTCTGCCCGCTGATCCGGTCGCGCTGCGTAGCCTGGCCGGCCGCGACCGCGTCATCGAGGCCGAGCAGCAACTGGGCTGGATGGCCGAACGCGTTGAGCGCCCCCACCTTGATGAGCGCCTCGAGGACCTTGCGGTTGCCCAGCCGGAGATCGATCCGGGTGCAGAAGTCGGTGAGCGAGCGGAAGGGCCCGCCCTCGTCGCGCGCCGCGATGATCGACTCGATGGCCCCCTGGCCGACGTTCTTGACCGCCAGCAGCCCGAATCGGATGGCGGCTCCCTCGACCGTGAACTCCAGGTGGCTGCGATGGACGTCGGGTGGCAGGACCTCGATCCCGAGGCGACGGCACTCCGCGATCGCCGCGGCGACCTTTTCCTCGTTGGAGCGGAAGGCCGTCAGGACGCTCGTCATGTATTCGACGGTGTAGTTCGCCTTCAGGTACGCGGTCTGGTACGCGATGAGGCCGTAGCACGTGGCGTGGGCCTTGTTGAACCCGTAGCGCTCGAACGGCTCGAAGGCCGCGAAGACGTCGTCGATGACCTTGGCCGGCACCCCGCGCTGGGCGGCCTGACTGACGAACTTCTCCTTCTGGGCCCGCAGCACGGCGGACTTCTTCTTGCGGATCGCGTACCCGAGGGTGTCCGCCTCCGGACCCGTGAACCCGCCGAGGGCCATGGCCGCGGACATGATGTCCTCCTGGTACACGAAGATCCCGTAGGTCTTCTCCAGGTACGGCTCGAGCAGCGGGTGGAGGTAGGTGACGGCCTCCTGGCCGTGCTTGCGTCGGATGTAGGCGGGGATGTTGTCCATCGGCCCGGGACGGTAGAGCGCGACCATCGCGGCGAGGTCGTAGACCGAGGTCGGGCGCAGCTCGCGGATGTAGCGGCGCATGCCCGCGGACTCCAGCTGGAAGATGCCGGTCGTCTCGCCGGAGGCGAGGAGCTCGAACGTCCGGGCGTCATCGAGCGGGATCGTGTCGAGGTCGATCTCGACGCCGCGCTCGGCACGGACGGTGTCGACGGCCTGGCGGAGGATCGTCAGGTTCGACAGCCCGAGGAAGTCGAACTTGAGCAGGCCCAGCGCCTCGATCGCATGCATCTCGTACTGGGTCATCAGCCCGTCGGAGTTCGTGGCCCGCTGGAGCGGCATGAGCTCGGTCAGCGGTTCGCGGCTGATGACGACGCCCGCGGCATGCGTGGACGCGTTGCGGGCCACGCCCTCGAGATGTCGGGCGAAGTCGATGATCCGCTTGATCGCCGGGTCGGCGTCGACCTGCTCGCGCAGCGCCGGCGCGATCTTGAGCGCCTCGTCGAGCGACACGCCGAGCTGGTTCGGGACGGCCTTGGCGATCCGATCCACCTCGCCGTAGGAGTGCCCGAGGACCCGGCCGACGTCACGGATGGCGGCCTTGGCGAGCATCGTGCCGAACGTGATGATCTGCGCGACGTGGTCCTGCCCGTACTTGCGCCCGACATAGGCGATGACCTCGTCCCGCCGGCCGTCCTCGAAGTCCACGTCGATGTCGGGCATGGTCACGCGGTCCGGGTTGAGGAACCGCTCGAACGGCAGCTGGTAGAGGATCGGGTCGACGGGCGTGATACCGAGCGTGTACGTGACGATCGATCCCGGCGCGCTCCCCCGGCAGGTGGTCTGGATGCCCTGCTCCCGGGCGAACCGGATGAAGTCCGCGACGATCAGGAAGTAGCCCGCGTACCCCATCGCGATGATCACGCCGAGCTCGTAGTCGAGACGATCCTGGAGCGCCTGGGTGACCTCGCCGTATCGGCGGGTCAGACCGGCCTGGCACTCCTTGCGCAGCCACGACTCCACGGTCTCCCCCTCCGGCACCGGGAAGTGCGGGATCCGGAGCTGGTTGAGGGGCAGGCTCACGTCGGTCATCTCGGCGATCCGTCGCGAATTCCGGATCGCGTCGAGCTGGTCGGGGAACAGCGCCGCCATCTGCGCAGCGGACTTCACGTAGAACTGGGGCGTGTCGAACCTGAGGCGGTTGGGGGTGTCCAGGTTGTTACCCGTGCCGACGCACAGCAGGACGTCGTGCGCCTCGGATTGCTCCTGGCGGACGTAGTGCAGGTCGTTGGTCACGACGAGGGGGAGTCCGGTCTCGGGGGCGAGCCGCAGCAGCTGCTCGTTGAGCCGGCGCTGCTCGGGCATCCCGTGATCCTGGAGTTCGAGGAAGAAGCGATCCTTGCCGAAGATGTCGCCGTACGACCCGGCGACGTCGCGCGCCCGCTCCCAGTCATCGACCTCGAGTGCCTTGGGGATCTCGCCGCCGAGACAGGCCGACAGCCCGATCAGGCCCGCGCTGTGGCGCGCGAGGTGGTCACGGTCGATTCGTGGCTTGTAGTAGTAACCGTCAAGGTGCGCGTCGGTGGCGAGGCGGCACAGGTTCTGGTACCCCTGCCAGTCCTGCGCGAGGAGGATCAGGTGGAAGGGCTGGCTGTCCGCCTTGCCGTCCTTGTCGGTCATCCCTCGAGGCGCGACATACGTCTCGATGCCGATGATCGGCTTGATGCCCTTGGTTCGGGCGGCCTGGTAGAAGGCGACCGCGCCGTAGAGCGCTCCGTGGTCCGTGATCGCCATCGAATCCATGCCGTGCGCGGCCGCGCTGTCGACGAGTTCGGTGATCCGGCCCAGACCGTCGAGCAGGCTGAATTCGGTGTGGACGTGGAGGTGGGTGAAGTCGTTCGGGGCGATCGTCATCGGGGGTCCCATGGTAGCCCGACCGGCGATGCTCAGCCCGGCGACGGGCGAGTGGCGCACGGGCTACGCTCACGCCACGTCACCGGTCATCGATAGTGGAGTCATCGACCCATGAGTGAACTCAGCGCGCTCTTGTTCCTGGCGGCGCTGCTGCTGATCATCGGCGGCGTCGCGGCCGTGATCCTGAACCGCCTGCGGCCCGTCGTGGGGCGCGACAAGGTCGTGATCCCGGGGAACCTGCCCGCCCCACCCCTGTTCATCGGCGGGGTGGTCGCGCTCGTCGCGAGCCTGGCCCTCGGCGCGTTCATCCAGATCCCGGCAGGCTTCGTCGGCGTGGTCCGGCAATTCGGCGCCGTGACCGGCGCGACCCTGGACCCGGGACTCCACTTCGTCACGCCATTCATCAACTCGGTCGAGCAGATCGACACGCGGGTCAAGGCGATCCGTGTCGAGGGCTACACCGCCGCGAGCAAGGAGCAGCAGGACCTGTTCCTCGACGCGACGCTCAACTACCACATCGATCCTCGCTCCGCGCCGCGCATCGTTCAGGAGCTGGGCTTGAACTTCGAGGAGACGATCATCCGACCGCGCTTCCTCGACATCCCGAAGTCGGTCACCGACGACTATCCCACCGCGATCGTCCTCAACAGTCGCGACGAGATCCGACAAAAGGCCACGGACCTGCTTCGGGCGCAGCTCGAGCCGCGGGGAATCATCGTGGACGGCATCAGCTTTGAGAACTTCGGTTACTCCCAGGCCTACAACGAGGCGATCGAAGCCAAGCAGGCCGCCCAGCAACAGGTTGAGACGGAGCGGCAGCGACTCGCCCAGCAGGAGATCATCGCGCAGCAGAAGGTCGCCGCTGCCAAGGGCGAGGCCGAGGCGCAGATCGAGCGCGCCCGGGGCGAGGCCGAGTCCAACCGTCTCGTGGATGCGTCCCTGACCGACGCGATCCTCCAGAATCGCTACATCGAGAAGCTCGCCGACGACATCACCGTGATGCTCGTCCCGTCGGATGGCGGCCCGCTGATCCTCGACCTCAAGGGTCTGCTCCCGACCCCAAGCGCGGCGCCGTGAGCGACGGTTCGCGTCGCGACCGCGACACCGGACCGGTCGACCTCGAGGGCCTGGTGATGGACGCGCTCGAGGCGCTGCCGAACGCGTTCCGAGAGCGGCTCGGATCGGTGGCGATCGTCATCGAGGACGAGGCGACGGACGCGCAACTGCGCTCGGTCCGCGCGCACGGACTGTTCGGGTTGTACCAGGGCGTGCCCCGGACCGCGTTCGGGGCGGACGGGGTCCCCTACCCCAGCAAGATCACGATCTTCCGGGGGCCGCTCGAACGCGCGAACCGCACGCCGGAGCGCCTCGCGGCCGCCGTGACCGACACCGTCCACCACGAGATCGCCCACCACTTCGGGATCAGCGACGATCGCCTGCGGGAGCTTCGTCGCGTGGGCCGGCCAGACGCCGACTGAACGCGGCGACGACCGCGGATCAGCCGTCGAGCAGCGTCTCCACGACCGGGGCGATGCGGTCCACCCAACGCGCGTATTGCCGCGCCGACGGGTGAAGCCCGTCGCCCGCGACGAGCGAGCGGTCGGTCGCCGCATCGAGTGAGATGTCGAATGTGTCGATGTACTCGACGCCCCGCTCCTCCGCCAGGCGCGCCATCGATGCATTGCAGGCGACGATCGCGTCGTGCTGCTGCGCCGGGTCGCCATAGTCCGCACCAGCGGGCGTGACCGTGTAATCCGGGATGGCGATGGTCACGATCCGTCCTGGCGGGAGCCGGGCGAGCAGGTCGTCGAGGATCGTCGCGACATTCGCCTCATACCGGGCGAGCGGCACGTCCTGGACGACGTCGTTCACGCCGATGAGCAGG
Source organism: uncultured Anaerolineaceae bacterium (assembly GCA_964393345.1). Classification (GTDB taxonomy): domain Bacteria; phylum Chloroflexota; class Limnocylindria; order Limnocylindrales; family CSP1-4; genus SPCO01. Next base: position 21,630 of record CAYMTJ010000029.1, read on the forward strand.
GTCGCGAACCCTGGCACCAGACCCTCCAGGGCCGGGAGTTCGTCGCGGATGAGGTCCGCGGTCGTGTACCCGTTCACGCCGAGGTTCGCGACGAGTCGCAGGCGCGCGGGCTCCCCGCCGATGCGGGCGACCAGTCGATCCGGGAACCGCCCTGCTGCATCGTCGAGCGCGGTGCCGATGGTGTACGAGTCACCGAGGGCCACGTAGCGGAGCCCGCCTGCGGCCGCCACGCGGGCTACGGGAGGCGCCCGAAGGCGTCGAGCAGGATGGCCTCGAACCGGCTGCGGTCGATCCGGATGCCGATATCGGCGTTGGCGGACCGTCCATCGCGAGCCAGCCGATACGGCAGCCCGTCGCACACGGTCCGGCCCCGCGCGGGCCCCTGGGTGGTATCGACCACGACGTGGTACGCCGCGACGTCCACCAGCTCGGCGACCGCCAGATGCCCGACCGCGACGGCGTCGTGGATCGCCGTGGTCGTGGCGCCGGTCCATTCGAGGTTCCGGTCCAGGGCGTACTCCGTCAGTTCCGCCGCGATCCGGGCAGAGGTCCCTCCCAGGGCCCGCAACCCGTCGGCGGACGACCGATCAAGCAAGGCCTGGTGCGTGACGTCGAGCCCGTGCATCGTGATCGCGATCCCGGATCGAAACACGATGTCGGCGGCTTCCGGGTCGGCATAGATGTTGAACTCGGCGGAGACCGACGTGTTCCCCTCGCCGATCGACCCGCCCATGATCGACAGGTGCGCGATCTTCGGCTGGAGCTCCGGGTGGAGTCGAAGCAGCAGCGCGATGTTCGTCAGCGGCCCGATCGGCACGATGACCACCGGCTCCGGGCTGGCGCGGAGAAGGTCGGCCATCAACGCGACCGCACCCTCGGGGCGGGCGGTGGCCGGCGAGGCGTCCAGCGCCGTGGTCCCGATCCCCGATTCGCCGTGGACCTCGGTCGCCCGGACCACCGTCCCGACGAGCGGCCCGACCGCCCCTTCGGCGACGGGGATGTCGCTTCGACCGAAGGCGTGGAGCAGTCGGAGCGCGTTCTCCGTGCAATGGCGGACATCGGCGTTGCCACCGACGGTCGTGACGGCCAGCACGTCGAGTTCCGGGCGCGCGACGGCGAGACCGATGGCGAGGGCATCGTCCAGCCCGGGATCGCTGTCGATGATGACCGGCAGCGGGTGGCCGGGCGTGCCGATCGGCGCGGTCCGAGGCGTCGCGGCGACGCGGATGAACGTGGGTCGCGAGTGGACGACGTCGGCCGTGTCGTGCCAGCCGGCGCTCAACCCCTAGCCCTGCTCGTACGGCCGGCCGGATTCGGCCGGGCCGCGCACGCGGCCGACCACGCCGGCGACGACGATGATCGTGACGACGTACGGCACGCTGTTGAGGACCTCGTTGGGCACGTCGACGCCCAGGATCGAGAGCAGGGTCTTCGACGTTCCGGCGAACGCGAACACGAGCGCCGCCCCGAACGCCCCGACCGGGTGCCAGGCCCCGAAGATCATCGCGGCGAGCGCGATGAACCCGGTGCCGGCGCTCATCCCCATCTGGAAGCTGCCGGCGGTGGACAGCGAGAGGTAGGAACCGGCGAGACCGGCCAGCAGACCGGCGATGAACAGCGCCCGGTAGCGGATCAGCAGGACGTTGATGCCGACCGTGCCGGCGGCCGATGGCTTCTCGCCGGAGGCGCGCAGCCGGAGACCCCACCGCGTCCGGAACACCAGGTACGCGAACGCGATGACCAGGAAGACCGCGATGTACACATATGGCTTCGCCGAGAAGAAGATCGGCCCGAGGACGGGGACGTCGGCGAGGATCGGGAGGCGGACCGGCTCGATCGTGGGCGGCGTGTTCAGCTGGGTGTTCCGGCTCAGGATCCGAAGGAACAGGAAGTTCGTGATCCCGAGCGCCCCGATGTTGATGACCGTGCCCGCGATGATCTGGTCCACCTTGTAGCGGATCCCGAGCCACCCGAGCAGCAGACCCAGCAGACCGCCGGAGAGCATCGCGGTCAGGACCCCGACGATGACGCCGAGCAGCGCGCTGCCGGTGGCCAGGAGCGTCACGCTGGCGAACACCGAGGCGACGCACGCTCCCATCAGCATCTTGCCCTCGAGCGCGATGTTGAACATCCCGCTTCGCTCCGACAGCAGGCCGGCGAGCGCGCCGAGCGTGATCGGCGCGGCGAGCTCCATCGTCCCGCCGATGACGCCGCTCAGGTTGGCGGCCTTGCCATCGAGGAGCGACGCGAAGATGACGGCGATGAACGGGGCCACGACGAACATCAGCGCGGGGCGCCACGGGAACTCCGCGCCCCGAACGAGCTGGAGCATGCCGACGATCCCCGAAGCGAGCCCGGCAACGATCCAGAACACCCCGACCGAGGTGTCGATCAGCGCGCTCTGACCACCCTGCCGGTCGATCCAGAACGAGAACTTCGCGGCGGTCTCCAGCGTGCTGGTCGCCGCGTAGAGCGCGAAGATCCCGACGACCACGAACACGATCCCGCGGATCCGCGCGAAACGCAGGGCCCTCCGAGCCGCGAGACCCGAGAGCGCATGGGACGTGCCCATCGCGGCCGCGGTCATGCCTTCGCCTCCGCGTCGGCCCGAGGCGCCTTCATCCGCCAGATCGTTCGGATCAGACCCGGGGCGGCGACGAACATGATCACCAGCGAGATCGAGAAGAACAGCAGGTCGTACGGGATCCCGGACTGGATGCCCATGGTCTTGCCGCCGGTGGTCAACGCCCCGAAGAGGAGCGCGGCGAGCACGATGCCGCTCGGGCGCAGGCCGGCGAGCAGCGCCAGCGCGATCGCGTTGAACCCGATCCCACCCGAGATGTCCAGCGACAGCTGCCCGACCGTGCCGATCGCCAGGAACCCGCCACCCATCCCGGCCAGGCCGCCGGACAGCGCCATCGCGAGCATCATCGAGCCACCCGCGCTCATCCCGGCGTAGCGCGCCGCCGTCATGCTCCAGCCAGAGGAGCGAAGCTCGAACCCCTTCGTCGTGCGGAACAGGAGCCACGACACGACCCCCGCCATCACCAGGGCGGCCACGAACCCGTAGTCGAGCCGGATGGCCGGGAGGTCGATGATGACCGGGACATCGACGTAGCCCGAGACGTTCTTCGAGATCGGCGCGCCACTGCCGGGCTGCTTCAGGAAGTCGCGAAGCAGCATGAACAGCACGACCTGGAAGGCGACGTAGTTGAGCATGATCGTGGTGATGACTTCGTGGGCGCCGGTCCTGGCTTTCAGGAATCCTGGGATGAAGCCCCAGGCGGCCCCGGCCAGGGTCGCGGCGATCAGCGACGCCACGAGGATCACCGGTGCCGGCTGAGCCTGGAGGATGATCGACGTCGAGATCGCCCCCAGGGCGCCGATCATCAGCTGCCCGTCGCCGCCGATGTTGAACATGCCGGCACGGAACGAGATCGCCACGCCGAGTCCCGTGAAGATGAGCGGCGTGGAGGCGACCAGCGTCTCGGTGATCGGCCGGATCGCGGCCGCGACGGCGCGGGGCGAGCCGTCCTCGAACGCGGCCACGATGCGCGCCGGATCCCCGAAGGCCCCCGTGAGCATCGAGCCGTAGGCCGCCAGGACCCCGCCGACGGCGCCGACGATGGCGCCGACCGGGTCGCTCCCGAGCTTACCCAGGTTCTCGAAGTCGGTGAGGATGATCACGATCCCGCCGAACAGCAGCGCGGTCAGGACCGCGAGACCCGGCATGAGCGCGCTCCGGAGGAGCGGCCCCACGCGCGGCATCACGCGCTTGCGTTCGGCCACGGTCACGCCGCCGCCTCCCCGTCGGACCCGCCGCCGCCCATGAGGAGGCCGATGTTCTCGTAGGTGGCGTCATCGCCGGACAGGATCCCGACGATCCGACCGTCGTACATGACGGCGATCCGGTCACCGACCGCGAGCACCTCATCGAGTTCCGTGCTGACGATCAGGATCGCGGCACCGGCGTCGCGCTGCTCCACGATGCGCTCGTGGATGTACTCGATGGACCCGACGTCGAGGCCGCGGGTGGGCTGAGCGGCGACGACCAGGCGGACGGGCCGCGAGAACTCCCGCGCCACGACGACCTTCTGCTGATTGCCACCGGACAGGGATCCGGCCATGGTCTGGATCGACGGCGTCCGGATGTCGAAGTCCTTGACGCCCTGGGCCGCCCCGCGCGCCACCGCCGCAAGGTCGAACATGCCGCGCCGGCTGTACGGCGCACGATGATACGAATCGAGGATGTAGTTCTCGGCCACGGTCATCGGGGCGATCAGGCCGTCGCGTCCGCGGTCCTCGGGGATGTGCGCGACGCCCAGGTCCGAGATGTGGCGCGGCGAGGCCCGATCGATGGACGTCCCACCGATCGTCATCTGCCCGGAGTCGATGGCGCGGAGACCCACGATCGCCTCGACGAGCTCGGTCTGGCCGTTGCCCTGGACGCCGGCGATGACGACGATCTCACCCGAGCGCACCTCGAGATCCACGCCGTCGACGGCCACCTCGAGCCGGTCATCGCGGACGACCAGGTCCTTGAGGTCGAGGACGACCTCACCAGGCGTCGCCGGACCCTTGGTGACGATGAGCTCGACGTCGCGCCCGACCATCATGTTCGCCAGTTCCTGGCGCGTGGTCTCGGACGGGATCGCGGTGCCGGCCACGGTGCCGCGTCGCAGGACGACGATCCGGTCGGCGACCTCGAGCACCTCGTTCAGTTTGTGCGTGATGAAGATGATGGTGGTCCCGGTCTCCTTGAGGGTCCGGATGATCGAGAAGAGCTCCTCGGTCTCATGGGGTGTCAGGACGGCGCTCGGCTCGTCGAGCACGAGGATGTCGCTGTTCCGATAGAGCGCCTTGAGGATCTCGACGCGCTGACGTACGCCGACCGGGAGGCTCTCGATCTTCTCGTCCGGGTCGACGTCGAGTCGGTAGCGCTGGCTGAGTTCGACGATGCGAGCACGGGCGGCGGCGCGGTCGAAGGTCCCGAGCGGGCCGGTCACGGTCTCGGCACCGAGCGCGACGGCTTCGACGACGTCGAAGACCGGGACGAGCTGGAAGTGCTGGTGGACCATGCCGACGCCGGCGTGGATCGCGGCCGCCGGATCGGTGAAGACGTGCGTCTTGCCGTCGATGACGATCTCACCCGAGTCCGGCTTGTACAGGCCGGACAGGATGTTCATCAGCGTGGTCTTGCCGGCCCCGTTCTCGCCGAGCATCCCCAGGACTTCGCCTCGGTCCGCGGAGATCGAGACGTCATCGTTCGCAAGGACCCCGGGGAACCGCTTCGTGATGTTGCGGAGTTCGAGACGCATGGGCCTGGCCTCGGAGGGGTGACGATCCGCCCCCGGTCCGCGAAACGGACCGGGGGCGGAAACGAAGATCGGCTGGGTGGGTCGGGTCGGCTAGCAGCCGCGCCCGAGGTAATCGCAGACCTTCACGCTGCCGTCGATGATCGCCGCACGCAGCTCCTCGACACCGGCCTTGAGGTCATCCGAGATCTGGCTCTCGAACTCGTGGTACGGCGACAGGAGGACGCCGTTGTTCTCGAGCGTGCCGACGTAGTCCTCGCCACCGAGGTCGCCACCGGCGTTCTTCTTGATCAGGTCCACGACGGAGACGTCGATGGCCTTCTGGGCGGACGTGAGGATCGCGCCCGCATACTCGGGCAGGGTCAGCGCCTGGTCGTTGTCGACGCCGATCGCCCACTTGCCGGCCGCGAGCATCGCCTTGATCGTCCCGTTGCCGGTCGAACCGGACACCGGATGGACGATGTCGACGCCCTGGTCAAGGAAGGTCTTGGCGAGCTGCTCGCCGAAGGCCGGGTCGTTCCAGGGGTTGTTGCCGCCGACGAACGTGCCGGTGGGCACCGGGTCCGGAAGCGAGCCGTCCCAGCCGAGAAGCGTGACGGTCGTGCCCATGCCCTTGTTGTGGTGCTGGATCCCGGCGTACAGGCCATCCATGAACCGGGTCACGCCCGGGAACGGCTGGCCGCCGAAGGTGCCGATCTTGCCCGACGTGGTGAAGCCGGCGGCGAGGTACCCGGCGAGCATCGCTGCCTGGTCGATCTGATAGTCGAGACCCGTGAAGTTCGCGGGCTGCGGCGTGTCATCCGCGTTGCCGCACGTGAAGTCCGGTCCGCACAGGTTCCACGAGGTGTCCACCTGGCCGAACGCGATGTCCGGGTTGGCGGCGGCGGCCGCGGCTGTGGCCGCGCCCTGCGCGAACCCGACCGTGATGATCGTCTGGCAGCCCTGGTCGATCAGGCGCTGGATGTTGCCCGCGTAGTCCGTATCGCCCTGGGCCTCGGCCTCGAAGGTCGTGTAGCCGAGCGCCTTGGCGTCAGCGAGACCCTTCTGGGCCAGGTCGTTGAAGCCCTTGTCGCCCAACCCGCCCGTGTCGAACGCGACACACGCGGTGTAGTCGACGGCCGGAGCCTCCGACGACGGGGCCTCGGACGGCGCTTCCGACGGCGCCGCACTCGGAGCGGTTGACGGCGCCGCACTCGGAGCGCTCGAGCTTCCGGTGTTGCTACACGCGGCGATGATCATGGCTGCGGTCACGCCGAGCGTGAGCAGCCGCATCTGCTTGCGCAATGCTGGTCTCCTCCTCTGATCGCCAGGGCCATGGTCAGGCCCCGACCGTGAATGTGCGGCAGGATACGCTACCGACAGGGCCCGCGTCGACGGGCTTTCTGCGAATCCTGGAGCGATGGCTTGACCGCGGATCGACACCAGCTGACACGGGACATCCTCGACCTGCAGGAGGGCCGCTGGCCGGTCCCCCTCCTCGATGATCCGGGGATCGACGCGGTGCTTCGCGACGCCCGACGGATCGCCGTCATCGGCGCGTCGCCGCGGCCCGGACGCCCGTCGAACGGCGTCTTCCAGTACCTCCGACGCGCCGGTTACGACGTCGTGCCGGTCCACCCCGACGCGAACCAGGTTGAGGGCGTGCCAGCGTTCCCGACGCTGCGGGCAGCGGTGGACACGACGGGCCGCTTTGACATCGTCGACGTCTTCCGCCGACCGGAGCACTGCGTCGAGCACGCCCGCGAGGCGGTGGACACCGGGGCCGGCTGCCTCTGGCTCCAGCTCGGCGTGGTCAGTTGGGCGGCCGCGCGGATCGCCCACGACGCGGGTCTCACGGTCGTCATGGACCGCTGCACCGCCATCGAGCATCCCCGGCTCGTGCGCCGCCAGGAGGAATCATGACCCAGATCCATCTCCATGCCGAGATCGGGGACTACGCGCCGGTCGTGCTGTTGCCGGGCGACCCCGACCGGGCGACGAGGATGGCGGCCCGGTTCGATGGCGGCCTCGACGCGACCCGCCGGGTCAACGCCAACCGCGGCCTGTTCGGGTACACGGGCACCGTCGATGGCGTTCCCGTCTCGGTCCAGACGACCGGCATGGGCACGCCCACGACGTCGATCGTCGTCGAGGAGCTGATCAATCTGGGCGTCACCACGTTCATCCGCGTCGGGACATGCGGCGGGTACGCCGGGACGGGGCTCGGGCATGTGGTCGTGGCCATGGCGGCCGTCGCCTCGGGCGGCATCGGGCCGATCCTCGGCGGCGGCGAGGCGACCGCGCCGACGGCCGACATCGACGTCGTCACGGCCCTCGCCGAGGCCAGTCGTGCCGCCGGGCTGACGACGCACGTCGGGCCGGTGGTGACCGCGGACGTCTTCTATGACCCCCATCCGGCAGGGAACGGTCGCTGGGGCACCCGTGGGTACCTCGCGGCGGAGATGGAGGCAGCGGCGCTGTTCCTGCTCGTCATGCGCGAGCGCGGCAAGGGCCGGCCGCTGCGGGCGGGCACGATCCTGACCGTGTCCGACGTCATCCTGGATCCGTCGCGGGTGGACGCCGGTGCGCCCGCCGCGGCGGGCTGGGAACGCCTGCCCGAGGACGAGCTGCAGGCCCGGATCGACCTGACGATCGGGGCGGCGCTGACGGCTGCGGCCAGACTCGGTCGCGGCTGAGGCCGCGTCCGCCGAACGTCGTCTCGGGCTCAGCCGACGAAGGACAGCCCCAGCGCGAAGTCCTCGAGGATGTCGTCGACGTCCTCGCAGCCGACCGACACCCGGATGAGCCCGCCGCGCTTCGGCTGCGGGTAGACGAGGGTGTGGATGTCGCCGAGGCTCACGCCGAGGTCGCACAGCCGCAGGTGATCCGTGAAGCGGGCCATGCCCTCGACGCCGCCGCGGACCTGGAATGACAGCATCGCCCCGAACGACGACCCCAACAGGCGTCCCGCCACGCCATGGTCCGGGTGCGAGGCGAGTCCCGGATAGCGGACCCACTCGACCCGCGGATCCGCCTCAAGGAAGCGGGCCACGGCCAGGGCGTTCTCCGATGCCGCCCGCGACCGCAGCGCGAGCGTCCGCACCCCGCGGATGACGAGCCAGCTCGAGAACGGGCTGGCCGCCTGACCGAGGGTATCGGTCTGCTTCCGGATCGGGTCCGTGAGCGCTCGCGAGCCGGACACGACCCCGCTGACCGCATCGCCGTGCCCGGACAGGAACTTCGTGGCCGCATGCAGGACGAGGTCCGCGCCGTGCTCCAGCGGGCGGAGCAGGGCCGGGCCGAGGAACGTGTTGTCGGCGATGAGCAGGAGCCCGTGCGCGTGGGCGAGGGTCGCGAGCGGTTCGATATCGGCGACGCGCAGCCGCGGGTTCGACGACGTCTCGAAGAAGATCGCGCGGGTCGCCGGCGTGATGGCGGCTTCGACGGCGGCGAGATCCGTGACATCGACCGCGGTGACGCCGATCCCGCGCCGAGGGAAGTCGTCCTCGAGCAGCACCTGGGTGATGACGAACAGCTCGTCGCCGACGATCAGGTGGTCCCCGGCCCCGAGGTGCGCGAACAGCGTCGCGGCCACCGCGGCCATCCCCGCGGACGACACGACCGACTCCTCCGCCCCTTCGAGCGACGCGATCTTCTCCTCGAGGGCGCGGTTCGTGGGGTTCCCGGTCCGCGAATAGAAGTACGCGCCCGGCTCCCAGGCGAGCGCCCGGTCGACCGCGTCCTCCTTGTCGGCGGCCGTGTCGAAGCTGAATGTCGCGGTGGCGTAGATCGGGACGTTGTGCGCCCGCGTCGTGGGGTCGGGCCGCTCACCCGCGTGGATCGCCCGCGTGGCGAAGCCGCTCCCGTCCGTCCGTTCCCGCATCCGCTGGTGCTCCTTGGTGGTCCTCCCGATGGCCGACCCAGTCTATGGCTACCCTTGCCGCGGCGGTTGGTCTCGCGGTGGAGCCGACGCCAGGTCCCCGACGACGCGAGAGGAGCGGCATGGACGGTTCGCGACGATGGTGGGACGCGCTCCCGGAGGCCGAGCGGGCCGGGCTTCGCGAGGTCTGGATCGCGGTCGGGTCGCCGGGCTACGCCGGACCCGCGAAGGCCCGCTGGAAGGCGACCCTCGACGAACGGTTCGGCCCCGACGGCTGGCGGATGGGCCACTACGTCCGGGGCGCGATCGTCGCGCCGTCGGAGGCCGTCGCGGAGTACGAGTCGTCGTATCGGGCGTTCCTTCGAGCGAATCGAGCGGTCGTCGACTTCCTGACGACCACGTGCGGCAACGTCTACGACGACAGCGTCAGCAACGTCGACGACGCTGACTACGACCAACCGCGGACGGCGATGAACCACTATCAGGACATCGCCGTCCGGCGGGTGATCTCCGAACTCGTGGACGACCCGGACTGGCCAGGGGTCGTGGACACGCCCGACGAGATCATCGACCTCGTCGATCTCGGCACGGGCCTGACGCATCGCGTGCCGCGCGCCCGTGGCTTTCGGGGCGGGCACCTGTGCCAGATCCGCGATCCGCTGTCGCCTGGCTACCTGCTCAACCCCGCCGTCGTGCCGGTCCACGATCCGGCCCTCATCACGACACTCCCCGGGCGCCAGGAGTGGTACCACGTCGAAGGCTGCGCGCACCTCTCGGTCGAGGCGTTCTGGCAGATGAGCAAGGTCATCGAGGTCCGCTACGACCGCTTCCTCGCGCTCGGGGCGGAGCGAGCGACGCCGCTGGCCGGGCTGTGATGTGACGGCGGCGCCGACCCGATGACGTCCGGCGGGGCGTGGCTGTTCGGCGTCCTGAGCCTCGACATCTACGTCGAGCGCGGCGTGACCCTGCCCGGTGGTGGGGCGCTCAACATGGCGTGGCACTGGCGGCGCCTCGGGCAGCCGTTCCGATTACTGAGTCGCATCGGCAACGACCATCCCGACGTGTTCCTCGACTTCCTCGACCGACACGGGATCCCGTACCTGCCACGGAGCATCGTCGGTGATGGACCATCGGCGTCGATCGACATCGTCATCCGTCCGGACGGGCAGCCCTGGATGGATCACTTCGTCGACGGCGTCTGGGACGGGCTGCGACTGACCGCGACGGAGGAGGACGAGGTGGTCGCCGCGGCGTCCCTGCACGGGGTCCTGACCGAGGGGGTCATCGCGGAGTACCACCGGCTGGGGGCGGCCGGCGCGCTCGCGACCCCGTTCGTCTCGGCGGACTTCCTCGACTTCCGGCACTACTCGGTGACGCGATTCGCCGAGACGATGCGGTTCGTCGACCTGGCGTTCGTCGGCTGGCCGGGCGACATCGACGACCCGACCGTGGCGGGGATCCGGTCCGTGGCGATGGACCTCGGGCGGCTGGTGGTGATCACGAACGGGGCACGGAACGTGCTGGTGGCGGACGGTCGCCGGGGCCCCGGTGGGACGCCGGAGCGCATGCTGCCGGTCGAGGCCATCCCGGTCGTGGGGACGACCGTCGGCTGCGGCGACGCCTTCATCGCCGGCTTCCTGGCCTCGTTCTACGGCGACCACCGCCCCGGCGCGGTCGAGCGCGCGGTCCGGGCCGGTGCGGCGGCCGGCGCCCTTGTCACGGCGTGGCAGCGCCCGCTGCCGGACCACGCATACGGCCCGGCCATCGAGGGGCTTCGGTCGGCGTAAGGCGAGGGCCAGGTCGGCGGGACGCTACCTGATCAGGAAGCCGACGAAGACCAGGACGAACCCGAGGATCGCGATCAGGCCGGCGAGACGCGCCTGTCGACGCAGGATCTCCATCGCGATCGAGGCGCCGGTCGTGCCCTCATCGCGGGATCCACCGCGCCACGCCGCGTAGCGTGCTTCGTTCTGGTCCAGTTCCTTCATCGACTGGTAGCGGCGCCACGGAACGCGCGCCCGCGTGTAGCCCACGACGATGAGCACCACGCCGCCGATCCACAGCACCAGGTTGAGCGGCCCCATCCCGTCAGCCCTCCCCATCCAGTCGTTCGCGCAGCGCCTCGCCGGCCAGCGCGGCGTTGGCCTGCCCGCGCGTCGCCTTCATGACCTGTCCGACCAGGAACCCGATCGCCTGGCCCTTGCCCGCGCGATAGTCGGCGACCGCATTCGGGTTGGCGGCGAGCACGGCCTCGACCGCATCGCCGAGCGCTCCGGCGTCGGAGATCTGGCGGAACCCGCGGGCGTCGATGATGGTCGCGACGGGCTGCGCGGTCGCGACGTGCTCGTCGAGGACCTGGCGGCCGTTCGCGCGCGAGATCGAGCCGTCCGCGACGAGCGAGATGAGGGCGGCGAGCTCGGCCGGGTCGACCGTAACGCGCGTGCCGCCCGCTGCGTTCCGGAGTCGCAGGTACTCCCCGGTGACCCAGTTCGCGACGGTCTTCGCCGCCAGGGTCGGCCCGGCGGTGGTCGTCGCCTCGAACAGGGCGGTCGCGTCCGGGTCGGCGACGAGGACGGCGGCGTCGTACGGCGACAGTCCCAGGGCATCCTGGTAGCGGGCGCGCCGGACAGACGGGAGTTCCGGCAGGTCGGCCCGGATGCCCGCGAGCCAGGTCGGATCGACGGTGAGCGGCGGGAGATCCGGTTCCGGGAAGTAGCGATAGTCGTCCGAGGTCTCCTTGACGCGCATTCGGTAGGTCTCGCCGCGTTCCTCGGACCAGCCGCGGGTGTCCTGTTCGATGGACTCGCCCGCTTCGAGCGCCGCGGCCTGCCGGGCGATCTCGTACGCGATCGCGCGCTCGACGGCACGGAACGAGTTCATGTTCTTGACCTCGACCCGCGTCCCGAACGGCTCCGTGCCGCGGACCCGGAGCGAGACGTTGGCCTCGACGCGCAACTGGCCGCGTTCCATGTCGGCATCGGACGCGCCGATGGATCGGAGCAGCAGCTGCAGCTCTTCAGCGTAGCGGCGGGCCTGCTCGGCCGTCCGGATGTCGGGCTCGGTCACGACCTCCATCAGTGGCGCGCCGGAACGGTTGAAGTCGACGAGGCTGACCTTCCGCCCGTCTGCGGTCGTGCCGTGGACGAGCTTGGCCGTGTCCTCCTCGAGATGCGCGCGCGTGATGGTGACCGTGAACGGCCCGTCCGACGTGTCGATGGTGAGCCGGCCGCGCGACGCCAGCGGCAGGTCGTACTGGCTGATCTGATAGCCCTTGGGCAGGTCCGGGTAGAAGTAGTTCTTGCGGTCCCAGCGAGTGGCATCGGGCGTAGATGCCTCGATCGCCGCCCCCGTCGCGAGCACGAGCTCGACGGCGCGCCGGTTGATGACAGGCAGGGCCCCGGGCAGGCCGAGACAGACCGGGCAGACGTGGGTGTTGGGAGCCGCGCCGTCATAGGCCGTCGAGCATCCACAGAACATCTTCGAGTCCGTGCG
>CAYMTJ010000030.1:0-31847 GCA_964393345.1 uncultured Anaerolineaceae bacterium
CGTTCGGGTCCGGGACGTAGCGGACGTCGTCCCCGCCGTTGGTGATCGTGACGGAACCCTTGGCGCCCTGGGTCACGGCGGTCACCACGATCGATGCGTTGTCGACGTCGACGTCGTTGGCGAGCACGTCGATGGTCTCGGGGGTGTCCTCGGTGACGGTGATGTCGTCGTCACCCGCCACCGGCGGGTCGTCGACCGCCGTGATCGTGACGTTCACGGTTGCGCTGTCCGTCCCGCCGGTCCCGTCCCCGACCGTGTAGGTGAAGCTGTCGGCGCCCGTCGCGTCCGGGTCCGGGTCGTAGCTGACGTCGGCGCCAAGATTGGTGATCGTCACGACGCCCTTGGTGGGTAGCGTGTCGATGGACTGCACCACGAGGGGGTCGACCTCGGGGTCCGTGTCGTTCCACAGGATGTCCAGGGTGGTCGTGACGTCCTCGACGACCTCCAGGTCGTCGTCTCCGGCGACCGGCGAGAGCGCGAAGGCGGGCGACGGGAGCGTCAGCCCGACGAGGAGGACGGTGAGCAGCGCGGCGAGTCGCCGAGAGGTCATGGACGCGGCATCATGAGGGGCAAGTCGTTTCGACCGGTGCAATCGCGTGTCGGAGTCCGAAGTTGCCCCACGGGAAACGTTGATCGTCACTGCGAAGCATCCGGCTCCGGAACCACCGACCTGAAGACAACGCCCGTAACACGCTGGCGGTTCCTTTTCGGTTCATGATGGCACCGTCACGTAGGCGTCCTCGAAGTTCGAATCTCCGGCGGAGTTTAGGACTGTCAGGCGGATCCGATAATTGCCCGGGTCCAAGTATGTGAAGTTCACGACGGTCCCTGTGAGCGTCGGGCCGTCCTGGAACGCCCAGCTGTAGGACACCGCGTGAAGTGACCCCGCACCGTCGCAGGTAACCTCGTACCCAACGGCGACACACGACGGTGAAGCAAGTGGCGGCGTCGGGGTCGGTTTGGGGGTCGGCTTCGGGGTCGGCTTCGGGGTCGGCTTCGGGGTCGGGGCGGCCGTCGGTCGCGGGGTGGGCCGCGGCGTCGGCTTCGCGGTCGGGTCGGGCGTCTCGACGACGGTGGGCTCGGCGGTGGGCTCCGCGGTGGGCTCGGCGGTCGCGGTCGGATCGGCGGTGGCCGTCGGCGCGAGCGTCGCCGTCGCGCTCGGCTCGATGCTGGTGATCGCGACATCGGTCGGCGCCGGCGTGGCCGATGCGATCGCGATGGGTGGACTGGATTCGACATCCGACGGGCGCGTGATGCCTGGCAGGACGTTGACCGCGAGCAGCATGATCCCGGCGAGGACCATCAATGACAGGGCGGTGTCGCGCGACAGCCGCTGGCGGACGTACGGGTCGGTCCGGTCGGTCGCGGCCACGATCGCCGCGATCGTCGGGCGCTCCTCGGGCGCTGGGGTCTCCTCGCCGGCCACCACCAGCCGGCCCGGGCGGGTGGGCTGGGACGCGCCGGGGACCCCGATCCGGTAGGCCAGTTCCTCGCGCTCGACGCTGGGCGGCAGGGGCTCGGCGCTCGGCCGGAGCCGGCGGCGGAGGCCACCGACGAGGCCCGGGCGCCCACCCGTCGAGGCGGCCTGTCGCACCTTGGCGGCCGCATCGTGCTCCCAGCCGACGTCCGATCCGTCGGTCCGACCGCGCATCCGGATCGACCACGCCAGGGCGAGCACGATCGATGCGATGACGAGGGAGGCCATCGCGAGGAGGAGGAAGGTCTGTAGGCTCATCGGACTCCGTGTCGCCGGGCGATGGCGCTCATCGCCGGCCAGCGCCGCGATGCTAGCACCGGGCCGGGGACGGGCCTATCGACCGGACCGCACCGGAGCACCACGCCTCGATCCGTGGTGACGATCGTCACGCCCCGCCTCCGGGCGACGACTCCTCGTACGCGTCCGCCTCGAGCTCCTCCGGTCGGCGAAGGGCACCCCGGGTCGGGATGAACAGCACGAGCCCGGAGGCCAGGAAGACGCCGAGGAACGCGTACAGCTGGTCGACGCCGGACAGCGCGAGACTGAGCACCGCGAGCGCAAGGCAGATCCCGTAGATCGCGAACACCGTCTGACGATGGGTCAGCCCGAGGTCGAGCATCCGGTGGTGGATGTGTCCGCGATCCGGGCTGAACGGCGACCGGCCCTGGGACAGGCGCCGCACGATGATCCAGAAGGTGTCGATGATCGGCACGCCCAGCACGAGCAGCGCGACGGCGACCTTGGCCGTGCCGAGGATGCTGAGCAGCGCGAGTGCGTACCCCACGAACTGGACACCGCTGGTCCCGGGGAAGATCGAGGCGGGATGCAGGTTCCAGCGCAGGAACCCCAGCAGGGCGCCGGCGAGGATGAAGCACAGGACGGCGATCGTGGGCTGGGGCTGCGCGACCTGCGTGGTCAGGCTGATGATCCCCAGGGTGACCGCCGCGATGAACGCGATCCCGGACGACAGGCCGTCGAGACCGTCGATGAAGTTGATGCTGTTGATCATGCCGACGATGTAGAAGACCGTGAAGCCGACGGCGAAGAACTCGTTGAAGACGATGAACCCCTTGCCGAACGGGTTCGCGATGAAGTCGATCGAGATGCCAAGGGCGACGGCCATGATGCCGAGCAGGATCTGGCCGCCGAGCTGCCAGCGGGCCCGCAGGTCGAGGAGGTCATCGATCGCCCCGATCGCCGCGGCGGCCGCTCCGCCGACGAGCAGGGCCACTACGTGCTCGCGCTGGAGGAAGCGCGGCAGCGGGACGATCTCGGTGGCGAAGTTGATGAGGAAGAAGGCCGCCGCCACGGCCGTGAAGGCGGTCGCGACCGCGATGCCTCCACCGCGCGGGATCGGCGACGTGTTGACCCGTCGCGCGTCGGGCCGGTCGACCATCTCGAGGCGGATCACGAGCCGCTGGATGAGCGGCGTGAGGAGGAGTGCCAGCAACGCGGCCGCGACGAACGTCGCGACGATCGGACCGACGTAGGCCTCGAGGCCGGGGATGAGGGTCATGCCGCTCGCTGGCGACGGCGACGGCGACCTCGGTGGGTGGCGTTCACGCCGGCGCGAGGCCCGGGACCGGGAACCGGGCGACGATCTCGCGGACCTCGGCCGCGAGAAGCCCCTGCGCCGCCGCGTCGTCACGCTCCCGGATCGCGGTGATGATGAGTCGACCCACCGCGCGCATCTCGTCCTCCCCGAACCCGCGCGAGGTGGCCGCCGGCGTCCCGACCCGGATCCCTGACGCGGTGTTCGGGGGCAGCGTGTCGAATGGGATGGCGTTCTTGTTCACGGTGATGCCGATCTCGTCGAGGAGGTGCTCGGCCTCCTTGCCGGTGACGCCGAGCGGCGTGACGTCGACGAGCATGAGGTGGTTGTCCGTCCCGCCGGACACGACACGAGCCCCCATCCCGGCCAGCGTCTCGGCCAGGACCTGGGCGTTGCGGACCGTCCGCCGCTGGTCCTCGCGGAAGGGCTCCTCCGCCGCCAACTTGAACGCCACGGCCTTGGCCGCGATGACATGCATCAGCGGACCACCCTGGATCCCCGGGAAGACATTGCGATCGACGGAGGCGGCCAACGTGCCCTTGACCGCGGGGTAGTCGGCGGGATCCGCGGTGGCGGGCAGGTCCACGCGGGTGAACACCGCCCCACCGCGCGGTCCGCGCAACGTCTTGTGCGTCGTCGTGGTGACGAGATCCGCGTGCGGGAACGGGCTCGCATGGACGCCGGCGGCCACCAGCCCGGCGACGTGCGCCATGTCGACGAACAGCAGCGCGCCCACGTCGTGCGCGATGGCGGCCATGCGCTCGAAGTCCCAGCTCCGCGGATAGGCGCTGGCCCCGCCGACGATCAGCTTCGGGCGGACGGCCTTCGCCTGGACCTCCATCGCGTCGTAGTCGATCCGTTCGGTGTCCTCGCGTACGCCGTACGCGTGGACCTCGTACAGGCGGCCGGAGAAGTTCAGGGCCATGCCGTGGGTCAGGTGGCCGCCGTGGGCCAGATTCATGCCCATGATCCGGTCGCCCGGCTTGAGGACGCTGAAGTAGGCCGCCATGTTGGCCTGGGCACCCGAGTGCGGCTGCACGTTGACGTGCTCGGCGCCCGGGTAGAGCGCCAGGGCGCGCTCCTGGGCGAGACGTTCGGCGACATCCACGAACTCGCAGCCGCCGTAGTAGCGCTTGCCGGGCAGGCCCTCGGCGTACTTGTTGGTCAGCCAGCTGCCCTGCGCCTCCATCACCGCCGCGGAGACGTAGTTCTCGCTCGCGATGAGCTCGATCTTGTCGTGCTGGCGGTGGCGCTCGCCCTGCATCGCCTCCCACAGGACAGGGTCGACGTCCGCGAGCGACTCCATCGCGATGCCCCTGGTCCCGGAGATCGTCATGGCTGGCCGACTCCCTGCTGCCGGTGCTGTGACTCGGCCGGCACGCCGGGCCTATCTTCCCACGAACCCGCCGGCCGTCGGGCGACGGTCAGTCGGCCGCGATGTCGTGGGCGACACCGGCCGCGTCGAGGATGTGCCGGATCCGGGCGGTCGGGACGGCGCCCGCACGCAGGATCACGGCGCTGGCTCCCGAGCAGTCGATGACCGTCGACGGGGTGCCGCCTGGTGCCGGGCCGCCGTCGAGGATCAGGTCGAGGCTGCCGCCCATGGCCGCGTCGATGGCCTGGGCGTCGTCGAGGGTCGGATCACCCGAGCGGTTCGCCGACGTCACCGGGATGGGGCCGACGCCGGCCGCCAAGGCGCGCGGGGCGGGGTGATCGGGGACGCGCAGCCCGATGGTCGCCTGGCCCGCGGTCAGGATCTCCGGGAGTCGGACGTCGTGGCGCTGCGGCACGACCAGCGTCAGTCCACCGGGCCACAGCGCCGCCCCGAGCGTGGCCGCGGCGGGGCTCATCTCGCCGAGATCGGCGGCCTGGGACGGGTCCGCGAGCAGCAGCATGATCGCCTTGTCCGGGGGCCGCTGTTTCACGTGGAACAGGCGCTGGATCCCGTCGGGCGTGCCGAGCGCCACGGCGAGGCCATAGACCGTGTCGGTGGGTGTGGCGACCAGGCCGCCGGCACGCAGCACGGCGACCGCCTCGGCTCGACCCGCCACGTCGTCGGGCACGATCTTGGCCATCAGGACGCCACGGGATCCGCGGATCGGCGGGCGGCGGCTTCTTCGGTCAGGCGGCGCGACGTCTCGGCCAGGGTCGCGGCAGGCGCGAGGACGAGCCGCTCGATGATGTCCGCGGCCCCCTCATCGCCGAGCGACGGTGCGACGTACCGGGCGACCGCGCGCACCGGCGCCGGGGCGGATGGCATCGCCGCCCCGTGTCCCACCTCGGCGAGCATCTCGATGTCGTTCCACTGGTCGCCGATCGCGAGCGTGGCACCCAGCGGGACGCCCAGCCGGCGAGCGAGCCAGCGCACGGCACGACCCTTGGACACGCCAGGCTGGACGAACTCGAGGAACCGCGGATGACTCACGGTCACGGCGGCGCGACCGTCGAAGTAGCCCGCCGCGAGCGGCGCGATCGTCGACGGGTGTGGTGGCTCCGCCACAGCCATCACCTTCGTCACCGGGTGGTCGATCGCGGAGAGTAGGTCTCGGGCGGTCTCGGCCCTGGCTCCCATGAAGGCGGAGTAGTCGTCGGCGAGCGGATCATCCTCGCGGACGATGAACCGCTCCAGGTGGTTCAGATGCGGATCGAGGCCGTTGGCCCGGGTCCACAGGACGATGTCGCGGGCCACGCTCGCCGGCATGGGCGTGTGCAGCAGCAGCTTCCCGAGGCGCCCGGGGGCCTCCGGCATGGCGCGGATGATCGCGCCCTGGTACCCGACGATCGGGCCGGTCAGCCCGAGCTCCAGCGCGAAGCGCAGGGCGCTCGAGACCATGCGGCCCGTCACGAGCGAGATCGCGACGCCGCGGCGTGTCGCCGCCTGCACCGCCTTGATCGTCCTCGGGCGCAGGACCAGGTCGTCGCCGACGAGCGTCCCGTCGATATCGAGGGCGACCAGTCGGATCGGGAACGACGGCTCCACCCGGCGCGGGACCACGACGTTCATCGGTCGCCCGGGGTCGGCGGTCCCACGCGGGCGACCCGTGGCAGCCCCGCCAGATCCGTCTCGACGGAGCAGCGCCAGCCGGGCAGGCGCGCCTCCACCGCGACCGCGACGGCCTCGGCCTGGTCCGCCCCGATCTCCAGCAGCGCGAGACCACCGGGCGCCAGGACGTCCGGCAGCCGGTCAAGGAGTCGGCCGATGAGCTCGAGCCCGTCGGCGCCACCGTCGAGAGCCATCACCGGTTCGAACGACGCCGCGATCGGCAGCGTGGGCACCGCGGCGCGCGGCACGTACGGCAGGTTGGCCACGAGCAGGTCGAGTCGCGGCACGCCATCCGGGAGCAGGTCCGAGGCCTCGAAGGACAGCTGATCGGCCACGGCGTGGGCGGCCGCGTTCTCGCGGGCGAGGTCGAGCGCCTCCGCTGAGAGGTCGGTCGCGAGGACGGTCACCTCATCGGCCGCCCCGCGCGTTCGCAGGCTCGCGATCAACGCGATGGCGATCGCGCCGCTCCCGGTCCCCACGTCGGCGATCCGCAATGGTGGCGTCCCGGCCGGCCGCGCACCCGCCGCCAGCCGGGCCATGACCGCGGCGATCGCGAGATCCACGAGACCCTCGGTCTCGGGGCGCGGGATCAACGCCCGCGGATCGACGCTGAACGCCAGCCCGTGGAACTCCTTGAACCCGCGGATGTAGGCGACCGGTTCGCCGGCGGCTCGACGAGCGAGGCTGGCCCGGAACGCGGTCTCGGCATCGGCACCCACCGGCGCATCGGGATGGGCCAGGATCGCCGTGCGGTCGGCGCCGATCGCCGACCCCAGCAACAGCTCCGCATCGAGCCGTGGCGATGGCGAACCGGAGGCCGTGAGCTGCTCGCCCGCCTCGCGCAGCAGGTCACGGACCGTGCTCATGCGGATCGCCCCCGGCTCAGGCTTCGTCATCAGCCCCGGTGAACGCCGACAGTCGCTCGGCCTGGTCGGCCATCACCAGGGAGTCGATCAGGCCGTCCAGGTCGCCCTGGAGGACGCGCGGGACGTCGTGGACGGTCACGCCGATCCGATGATCGGTGACGCGGTTGTCCGGGAAGTTGTACGTGCGGATCTTCTCCGAGCGGTCACCGGATCCCACCATGGACCGTCGGGCCGCCGAGTCCGCGGCGCGCTGCTTCTGGAGCTCGAGGTCGTAGAGACGTGAGCGCAGGACGGACATCGCCTTGGCCTTGTTCTTGTGCTGGCTCTTCTCGTCCTGGATCTCGACGACGAGGCCGCTGGGGATGTGCGTGATCCGCACGGCGGAATCGGTCGTGTTGACGGACTGGCCGCCGGGTCCCGAGGAACGCTTGACCTCGATCCGAAGGTCGCGATCCTCATCGATGGCGACCTCGACCTCGTCCGCCTCGGGCATGACGATCACCGTCGCGGTGGACGTGTGGATCCGACCCGACGATTCGGTCGATGGCACCCGCTGCACGCGATGGACACCACCCTCGAACTTGAGCCGGCTGTACGCACCGTCGCCGGCGATCTCGACGATCGCCTCCTTGAGGCCGCCGATCCCCGTCTCGTTGAGCGAGATCACGTCCGCGCCGAACCGGTGCGCGTCCGCGTATCGGAGATACATCCGGAGCAGCTCCTGGGCGAAGAGCGCGGCCTCTTCGCCCCCGGCACCGCCGCGGATCTCGAGGATGACGTCGCGGTCGTCGTTGGGGTCACGAGGGAGCAGCAGGACCTTGAGCTCCTCGACGAGTCGTTGCTCGTCCGCCTCCAGCCGGGCGATCTCGTCGCGAGCCATGGATCGCAACTCGTCGTCGCCGTCCCCGGCGTCGCGCAGTTCCCGGGCGCCGGCCAGCTCGTCGCGGACGGTCCCCAGGCGGCGGAACGCCTCAACGACCGGCTCCAGTCGCGCCAGCTCCCGCCCGAGCCGGCGGATCTCATCGGGGTTCGAGGTGACCTCGGGCTTCCCGAGATCGGTCTGCACCTCGTCGTATTGACGGGCGATCTCCGTCAGCTTGGCGTCGAGATCGCTCATGGCGCGGCGGGCGGCTCGCTCGTGCTGGCGGGTCGCGGCCCGATCCGCATCGGCTCGGTGTCGAACACGTCCGATCCGACCGGGGCGGTGTTGCCGTCGGCGACCAGCGCTTCCCGCATGCTGGTGATCGCGACTTCGATCATGTCGTCGGTCGGTCGCTTGGTGGTGATCATCTGGACCAGGATCCCCGGGTACATGATCACGCGCACGAGCGGGTTGTGACGATGTCGCGCCCCGAAACGAAGGATCTCGTAGCCCACGGCGGCAAGGAAGGGGATGCCGAGCAGGCGACTGGCGACCATCACGAGCGGCTCCTGTCGCCCCACCAGCGAGAACGTGAAGATCGAGAGCATCACCAGCACGACAAGGAACTCCGTTCCGCAGCGGTGGTGGGCGGTGGGGTACTTGCGCACCTCGTCCACGGTGAGCGGATCACCCGCCTCGAGGGCATGGATCGTCATGTGCTCCGCGCCGTGGTACTGGAAGACGCGATGGATATCGGGCGTCCGCGAGACGAGGGTCAGGTACCCAAGGAAGATCCCGACCTGGATGATCCCCTCGAGGGCGGGCTGGGCCCAACCCTCGGTGACCCCCTGCGTCGCGACGCTGGAGATGAACAGGGGCAGGAGGCTGAAGATCGCGATGGCCGCGCCGAACGTGATCACGAGCATGATCGCGATGGAGCCCTTGCCGAGCTCGGCCTCGTCCTGCTCGGCCTGGACGTTGGCGCTGCGCAGGAGCCATCTCGTGCCGACGACGAGGGTCTCGTACAGGACGACAAGGCCACGGATGAGCGGCCACTTCGCGTAGCGCTTGCCGTGGATCCCTGATTCGAGTCGCTCGGTGGCGGTGACGATGCCGCCGTCGGGGTGGCGGAGCGCCACGGCGATCGCGTCGCGACCGCGCATCAGCACACCTTCGATGAGGGCCTGGCCCCCGTACGCGTAGTCGGGCATCCCGCGAAGTCTAGCGGCCGGACGAGAATCGAAACGACGGACCCGAAGGTCCGCCGTCCGCGAGCGTCCCGGTGGTCGTCAGGATGGGCTCAGCTGCGGGTCTGGCGCTCGAGCCGCTTCTGGAACCGCTCGACCTGCCCGGCGGTGTCGATGATCGTCTGCTTGCCGGTGAAGAACGGGTGACAGTTGCTGCACACGTCGACGCGCAACTCGGGGCGCGTGGACCCGACGGTCCACTCGGTGCCGCACGAGCCGCAGTGCACCTTCGCTTCGTAGTACTTGGGATGGATGTCGGGCTTCACGAGTCGTCTCTCCTCCGTCGCCGTCCGTGCCGGGCCCTCGCCCAGCCGGTGGTCGCCGGCTTGTCGTTCCGGGTTGCCGGTGCCGCGCTAGGCCGAGGCCGCGACGGTCTCGACCGCCTCGACCCGGATGCGCTTCTTGGCCTTCGTCGCGTGCTCGAACTTCACCTTCCCGGCGATGGTCGCGAACACGGTGTAGTCCTTGCCGATCCCCGTCCCGGGACCCGATAGGAACGTCTGGCCGCGCTGACGCACGATGATCGAGCCGGCAGTGACCAGCTGGCCGTCGCCGGCCTTGACGCCGAGGCGCTGACCGGCGCTGTCGCGACCGTTCTTGACGCTGCCGCCAGCCTTCTTGTGGGCCATCGTGCCTACTCGTCCTTCTTGGTGGCGCGGGTCCGCTTCGGCGCGGCCGCCTTGGTCTCGGGCGCGTCAGCCGCGGCCGGCGCGGTCTTCTTCGCGGCCGCCGCCTTCGGGGCCGGCTTCTTCGCGGCCGGCTTGGCGTCGGCCTTCTGGGCCGCCGGCTTCGCCGACGCCGTGTCGTCGGACGTCGCCGCCTTGGCCGCTGGGGCCTTCTTCGCTGCGGAGGTCTTCGGGGCCGCGGCTGACTTGGCCGGTCCCGCCGAGCCGACGGCGAGCTTGGCCGCCAACTCCGCGTCCTTCGCCGCCTGGGCGGCGGCGGCCTCGGCGAGTCGCTCGCGCTCGGTCTTGGCGTCGTCCTTGGCCTTCTTGGCGGTCCCGGCGGCGCTCTTGCCGGCGAGCGTGATGTCGCTGATGCGAAGGATCGTCAGGTCCTGGCGATGACCCTTCTTGACGCGCGAGCGCGCCTTCGGCCGGTACTTGAAGCTGATGAGCTTGGGCCCGCGGTCCTGGCGGAGGACCTCGGCGCTGACCGCGGCATCCGTCACGAGCGGCTGGCCGATGGACGAGGTCTCGCCGTCGGCGACGAGGAGCACGCGGTCGATCGTGATCGTCTTGCCCGGCTCGACGTCCAGGAGCTCGACCTCGAGTTCCGTGCCGACCTCGACGCGGTACTGCTTCCCGCCGGTCTCGATGACTGCGTACATGGGTCCTCAGGCTTGGCGTGACGACGGCGGACGAGCGCGTGGCGATCGGGACGTCGGACATGGGATGGCGCACGGCAACGGCCGGGCGCGGACCGCGAAGTGTACGGCCGAACGTCGGCGCGGTCAATCGGGACCGGACCGGCGCGGTGAGCGACGCCGCACGGTGGACCGCGCCGGACGGGCTACGCGGCGAGGATCAGGCGCTCACGCGCGATGTCCGCGACCTCGAGCCGAACCCCGAGGGCGTCGCCGAGCGCCGCGACGACCTCTTCCGGTCGCCCGCTCCCGAGCGAGGGATGGATCACGGTCCGGGCACGGAGCACGGGCGGCGGTCCCGGGGCGGCCAGGTCAAGGTCGACGAGCAGTGGTCGGAGGTCGTAGGCGACGGTGCCGGCGCCCTTGGTCCGCTCACGCGGCAGGGTCCGCGCCTCGAGCATGGCGAGGAGGGCGTCGCGAAGCCGGGTCTGGCCAGGTACCGGATCCGCCAGGGTGATGGCGTAGTCCGCTGCGACGACGGATGCCGTGAGCGACGGCGCCCCGAGCCAGACGTCGTCGAGCCCGGACAGCGTCCACCCGATCGGGAGCGAACGCTCGATCGCCTCGCGGACGCGCCAGCGCGGCCACCGCTCGGTCAGGACGAAATCGATGAGGTCCGCGTGCGCGGCCATCCCCGTCGGCAGCGGGGCACCGAACGTCAGTCTCGGTCGCCCGGCGGCGGTCACGGCCAACGGGAGTGCGCTCGCCATCAGCCGGGCACCCCACGCGGACTCCACCTCGCGCTGCGTCTGGTCGGCGGCGGCTGCGCTCCGGCCGACGATGAGGCGCCACCGAGACCGAGCCTCGGGGACCGGCGCGTCGGCCGGGTCCATCGGACGCTCGGGCGGTGGTTCCACGTCTGCTAGTCTGCGGCACCATGAACGAGCTCGCCGCAGAGGGCGTCGCGGCCACGCCGAGCCCCGCCGAGCAGGTGGCCGCGCTCCCGCCGCCCCCGTTCGTTCGACCCGCCGCCGCCGGCGAGCCGCCACGGTTCGCGCCACTGTCGCCGCGGGTGGGTGTCCTGCTCATCGCGGCGATCGCGCTCGGCGTGCTGCTGTGGATCGGACGGGACGGGGTCCGGCCCTTCGTCGTCGGTCTGCTCCTCGTGTTCCTGCTGGATATCCCCGTCCGGTGGCTCACCCGCCTGCGCGTCCATCGGACGATCGCCATCGCCATGGTGTACGTGCTCTCCGTCGTGCTCTTCATCGAGTTCATGGCGCTCACGCTCACGCCGCTGATCAACGAGATCCTGCGCTTCATCGATGACCTGCCCAAGCTCGTGGAGCAGCTCAACGCGCGCCTGCTCGAGCTGTCGAACAGCTACGACCGGCTCGAGATCCCGCCGGCGATCCGCGACTGGATCGACGAGTTCGTCGCCGGTCTGCGCGACGGCGGCCCGGTGCCATCCGAGCTGGACTTCTCGTTCCTGCTGCCGATCGTCACCGGGGCCGGCAGCGTCATCGGCGGCATCTTCGGCTACCTGCTGTTGCCGGTCTGGGTCTTCTACCTGCTCAAGGACCGCGTCCGCCTGACCGCGTCGTTCGACCGGGCGATCCCGCCCGCGTGGCGCTTCGACACCCTGGTCGTGCTGCGCACGATCGAGCGGACGTTCCGGCAGTGGGTCCGGGCGCAGTTCGTCCTGGGCTTCACGGTCGGTCTGTTCACATTCATCGGCCTGCTGCTGCTCAGCGAGTTCGTCGATCCGGTCTTCGGCCGGTATGCGGTCCTGCTGTCGGTGGTGGCGGGGATCCTGGAGCTGCTGCCGATCATCGGACCGATCATCGCGGCCGTGCCCGCCGTCCTGCTCGCGATCACGGCCGGCGCGGAGTCGGTGATCGCGGTGCTGGTGCTCTACACGGTCGTCCAGCAGGTGGAGAACAACGTCCTGGTCCCCAAGATCCAGGGCGACGCCGTCGAGCTCCATCCGGCGGCCGTCATGTTCGCGATCGTGATCGGCGGCGCGCTCGCGGGGCTCCTCGGCGCCATCCTGGCCCTGCCCGTGGCCGCGGCGGGCCGCGATGTCGTGCGCTACCTGTTCCGGCGGCTCGGGCCGGAGGATCCGGAGTCGCTCCTGCGCCTCGTCCACCAGGTCGGGATGGGGCCGCCGCCCGTCTTGCCACCGGCGCCGAACGGAGCCCCCGCCGCGACCGAGGGCTGATCAGGCCGGGGCGACCACGTCGGGCCGGGCGCTCGCGCGCGGGACGGCCCACGCGAGCAGGTACGGCGCCACGATCGTCGTCAACACCACGGCGACGAGGATCCCGCTGAACGCGGGACCATCGAGGAACCCGGCGGCCGCGCCCAGACCCGCGACCACGATGCCCACCTCGCCGCGGGGGACCATCCCGGAGCCGACGGCGATCGAGCCCCACCGACCGATCGATCGAGCGCCGATCATCCCGCCGAGTACCTTCGTCAGCACCCCGGCGACCGTGAGCGCCAGCGCGAAGGCGATCGCCGTGGGATCCGCGAGGGCGGACAAGTCGAGTTGCGCACCCGTCACCGCGAAGAAGAACGGCGTGAAGATCTGCCCGAGCGGACGGATCTCGTGCTCCAGCTCGTCGCGGGCCTCGGTCTCGGCGACGATCAGCCCGGCGATGAACGCGCCGATGATGGCCGCCAGACCCACCGCGGCCGAGAAGAGCGCGAGCGCGAACATCACGATGAATGCGGGCACCAGCGGCGTGTCCGCGAAGAGGGGCCACGTGAAGACCTCCCGCCGCAGGCCGCGCGCCCGGCGAGCGGCCGCGAACCCGAGCCCGACCAGCCCGATCACCGCGACGCTGACGAGGACCGTCGAGGCGGAGGCGTCACCGGCGGCGACGCCAGAGACCAGGCCGATGAGGACCAACGCCAGGATGTCGTCGATGACCGCCGCCCCGAGGACGATCCGCGCGAACGTCCGGTCGAGGACGCCCATGTCGGCGAGCACCCGGCTCGTCACGCCGATACTCGTCGCCGCGAGGGCCAGCGCGACGAACGCCGCCGTGGTCGGCGACTCCCCGCCGGCGAGCGCGATGGCGATCCCAGCCAGGATCGGGAGGATCATCGCGGCCACCGCCGTCAGGACCGCCGGCCGGCCCACCGCGAGCAGGTCGTCGAGACGGACCTCGAGGCCGACCGCGAAGAGCAGGATGACGACGCCGAGCTCGGCCATCACCGCGGCCGTCTCGCCCGGCGCGACGAGCGCGAGCCCATGCGCTCCCACGACGAACCCGCCGAGCAGCTCGCCGACAACGGCCGGCTGACGCAGGCGACGGGCGACCTCCTCGCCGACCTTGGCGCCGAGGAAGAGGACGAACAGCCCGACCATGATCTCGAGCGGCGCGGCCGAGGCCTGGAGGTCGGGTGTCGCACCGCCACCGAGCCCGAGGGAGGCGATCACAGGAGGTACCGCAGGTAGACGTAGCCCGACGCGATGAGCAGCGACATGACGGTCACGATCGCGCCCAGGCGCAGGAAGGCCATGAAGGTGATCGGATGCCCGGCCTGGCCGGACAGGTTCGCGACGACGACATTCGCCGACGCACCGATGATCGTCAGGTTGCCGCCGAGGCACGCGCCCAGCGCGAGCGACCACCACAGCGGCTCGATCGCGAGCCCAGCGTCCGCAAGCTCACGCACGACGGGGATCATCGTGGCCGTGTAGGGGATGTTGTCGATGATCCCGGACCCCAGACCGGACAACCACAACAGCCCGAGCGTCGTGACGACCCGGTCGCCACCGGTGAGGTCGACCAGTCCGTCCGCGACGGCCGCGACGATGCCCACCTGCACGACCGCCTCGACCAGCATGAACAGGCCGACGAAGAAGAAGAGCGTCGGCCACTCGACCTCGCGGAGGACCTCCTCGACCTTGACGCGCGACAGGAGGAGCAGGACGGCCGCACCGGCGAGGGCGATGCTTCCGGCTTCGAGACCCAGAGGCTCGGCGACCAGGAACCCGCCGATCGTGGCACCGATGACGAGGAGGCTCGTCCGAAGCAGGCCGCGGTCGCCGAGCACCTCGTTCTCATCGAGCGCGAGCACCGCGTCGCGAACGTCGGGGCGGACGACGACGCCACGCAGGAACAGGAATCGCTGCATGGCGAGGAAGACCGCGAGGATCACGAGCGCCGGCGGGGTCATGTTGATGATGAAGTCGGCGAAGCCGTAGCCGGCCGCCGATCCGATGAGGATGTTCGGCGGGTCGCCGATGAGGGTCGCGGTCCCGCCGATGTTCGAGGCCATGATCTCGACGATCAGGAACGGGATCGGGGACACGCGGATGACACTGGCGATGTAGAGCGTCATCGGTGCGATGAGGACGACCGTCGTGACATTGTCGAGGAGAGCGGAGAGCCCCGCCGTGACGACACTGAGCGTCACCATCAGGCGGACCGGTCTCCCGTCGGTGAGCTTGACCGACTTGATCGCGAGCCATTGGAAGAACCCGGTCCGTCGCAGGATCGCGACCAGGGTCATCATCCCGGTCAGGAGGAAGATGACGTTGAGGTCGACGGCGGCGAAGGCCTCTTCCTGATGGATGATCCCAAGGAGCACCACGGATGTTCCGCCCAGCAGCGCGGCGATCGTCTTGTCGAGGCGGTCCGTGGCGATGAGCGCGTAGGTGGCGACGAAGATCGCGCCCGTGATCAGGACGTCCAACGCCGGGCCTATCCGTCCCCGGTCGCGTCGGAGTCGATCGCTTCCGCGTAGCGGAGGGCGAGCTCGAGCAGGTCGAGATAGCCGGTGGCCCGACCCTCGGCATCCACCACGTACAGGCCCGAGAGGTGTCGCCGGTGCATCATCTTGAAGGCATCGTCGAGCGTGTCGGTCCCGAGGATCCACGCGGGCTCGACCATGGCCTCGGCCGCCGTCCGCGCCTCGACGGCGTGGCCGAAGCGGGCCACGTCCGCCACGTCGACGATGTCGGTGAGAAGGGCCTCGGGCGCGACGCGCGCGACGACCGACTCCGCGAGCCGGAGGATCGGGATCACCCCGACGAGACGACCGCCGGCATCGACGACCCCGACGAGGCGCGTCTCGGGCTGCGCCGTCGCGCGGCGCATGATCGAGGTGAGATCGTCGTGCTCACGGACGAGCAGGGGCTCGATGTCGAGGAGGGCGACGACCTCCGAGACGGGGGTCTGTTTGGCCAGGCGCGTCGGCTCACTCATGCGGGCGCGCCCGGGACCCGCGGATGGGGGCTCACGCCTCCGAGTCTACCCGGCCCGTCGAACGGGTGGCGACGAGTCGCGCGGTCCACCGCATCCGGATATCGCCCGCCGACGTGGACGTGTGGTCACCACTCCGCGCGTGACTGCCGGATGTTGATGCTCTGCATGATGCCGAGACCGATGGCCATGCTCACGAGGGCCGCGCCGCCGTGCGTCACGAACGGGAGCGGGATCCCGGTGATCGGCATCAGCCCGAGGACCATCCCGGCGTTGACGACCAGCTGGAACAGCACCATGGAGGCCATGCCGGCAGCGAACATGGTCCCGAACGTGTCGCGCGATCGCCAGCCGCTCGCGAGGATGCGCCAGAGGAGGAGCGCGAAGAGCACGAAGGCGACCATGACGCCGATGAAGCCCAGCTCCTCGGCGAGGACCGCGAGCACGAAGTCCGTCGTGCCGACCGGCAGGAAGTCGCCGGCACCCTGCGTGCCGTTCGTCAGGCCCTTGCCCATCCAGCCCCCGCTCCCGACCGCGATCTGCGCCTGGTGCAGCTGATAGCCGGCGCCCTGGATATCCGGGTTCGTATCGAGGTAGGACAGGATCCGCTGCTTCTGGTAGTCGTGGAGCACGTAGGTCCAGGCGATCGGGAGGAACGCGATCACCGCCGCCGCCAGCGCGGCCATCCACTTGATGCTGGCCCCGGACATCCAGAGCGTGCCGACGAGGATCGCCCCGAACACGAGCGATGTCCCCAGGTCCGGCTGGAGCATGACGAGCGCGAGCGGCGGCGCGACGAGGACCGCGGCGCCGGCGATCGAGCGGATGGAGTCGAGCTCACCGCTTCGGGACCCCAGGTAGTTCGCGAGGACGATGATCATCAGGATCTTGGCCAGCTCGCTGAACTGGAAGGTCAGGCCGCCGATCTCGATCCAGCGAGCGGACCCGCCGACGCCGTCGCCGATCGCGAGGGTCAGCGCCAACAGGCCGAGTTGCAGGAGGTAGATCGGCCACGCCAGGGTCTTGAGCCATCGGTAGTCGAACGCGGTGGCGGCGATGAAGGCCACGACCGCGATCCCGGCCCACATCAGCCCGCGGGTGAACGTCGTCTGGGTTTCGAGGGTGAGCTTGCCGTCGACGACGCTGTTGGTGTACGCCATGACCAGCCCGATCGTCGCCAGGAGACCGGCATAGGTCACGAGCTGGACGTCGAACGCGCGCCAGACCGTCCCGACGGACTTGGCGGCCCAATCGGTGATACGCGCGGGTTCGGCTCGGATGACGCCCATCAGTTGCTCTGGTAGAAGTTGCCGCGCTCGAGCAGCTCGTGGTTGCGATAGTCCTTCTTGATGTCGTAGTGAAGCTGGAGGAAGTACTTCACGATCTCGGTGGCGGCGTTCCCCTTCGTGCGCGAGTCATAGGCGAACGCGAGCACGACGAGCTCCGAGTCCGCCTTTTCGAACGAGCCCTTCTGCGGATCCTTCGGCACGAAGCCCACGAACCACGAGTGGAAGGGCAGTCGGCCCTGCTTGTCGCGCGTCCCGAACTCGGCGGTGCCGGACTTGCCGGCGACCTTGATGGGCAGGTCGACGAGGTTGTAGGTGTGACGCAGCGTCACCGTGCTGCGGGCCGCCAGGCGCATGGTCCTGAGGACGGACTTCGGCGCTGCGAGCTTGTGGAGCAGCTTGGGCTCGAACGGCCGGACGATCTCACCGGACGGTCCCACGATCTCCCGGACGATCTGCGGCTGGTAGAGCTTGCCGCCGTTGGCCAGCGCCGCGTAGGCGTTGATGAGCTGGAGAGGCGTCACCACGTCGTAGCCCTGGCCGATGCCCGCCTGATACGTCTCGCCCGGGAAGATGGGCGCGCCGAGCGCCGCCTGCTTCCAGTCGTTCGTCGGGACGATGCCGGAGACCTCGCCTGGAAGGTCGATCCCGGTCGGCTCGCCGAACCCGAAGTCGTTCGCCCAGTAGGCCAGTCGATCGATCCCGAGCATCCCGGCCACGGTGAAGAAGTACGTGTCGCTCGAGTGGCCGAACCCGCAGTAGATGTCGCATGGGCCGAACCCGCGGCGGTTCCAGTCGTAGAACTTCGTCGTGCCGAGGGTCAGGTACCCCTTGGTGGCGATCTGGGTGGTGGCGGTGATCTCCTTGTCGGCCAGGCCGCCCGTCCCGGTGACCAGCTTGTAGGTCGACCCCGGTGGGTAGTGCGCCTGGACGGCGTGGTTCAGGAGCGGCTTGTCCGGGTTCTTGACCAGTTTCTCGAAGTCCTTGTTGCTGATCCCCCTCGCGAACAGGTTGTTGTCGTAGGTGGGCAGGCTCACGAGGGCGAGGACCTCGCCGGTCTGCGGATTCATCGCGATGACCACCCCACGCTTGAGGCCGATCGTCGTGATCGCCCAGTTGAGGGCCTTGAGGGCGTCACGCTGCGCCTGGGTGTCGATCGTGAGCCGCAGGGAGTCACCGGGCCTGGCCTCGCGCTCCGTGCGCAGGACCTGCGTCTTCTGCCCCCGCGCGTTGCGTTCCACGCGTTCGGCGCCGTACACCCCACGGAGGAAGGTCTCGTACGTCGACTCCACACCGGCCTTGCCGATCAGGTCGTCCGGGAGATAGCCGTCCGCGCGAAGGGCGGGCAGCTGTTCGGCCGTCACCGGGCCGGTATAGCCGATGATCTGGGACATCAGGGGGCCGTCGGTGTAGGCCCGGCGCGCCTCGACGACGATCTCGACGCCCGGCAGGTCACCGGACGTCTCCGCGATGAGACGGGCCGTCGCCTCGTCGACGTCGTCCGCGATCCGCACGAGGTCGAACGCGGAACCGGGGTTGCTGTCGATCGCCGCGTTGATGTCCGCCGGATCGATGCCGATCAGCGCGGCGAGCCGCTCGACGACCTCCGGGCGATCGGGGAGCGGAAGGTCCGCTGGGCGAACCTTGACGGAGAATGTCGGCACGTTCGTGACGAGTTCACGGCCGTTGCGATCGTAGATCAGGCCTCGCGGCGACGGGATGGCCTCGAGCACGGTCCGATTCGCGGTCGCGAGTGCCGTGAATCGGCTTCCGTTGATGATCTGCAGGTAGAACAGGCGCGCGGTCAGCGTGCTGATCGCGATGATCACGATCAGGCCGAAGACGAGGAACCGCGACAGCCGCTTCGCGGGCTCTTGGCGTCCCGTCAGGTAGGTATTCACCAGTCCACCCGCTCCGCCTGGAGGCGTCGGTCGCGGATCGAGATCGCCAGAGGCCCGATCAGGCCGGCGATGACCGCGTCATAGACCGCGCCCGGAAGCACGGTCGGCATCGGATCGGCGATCGGCGGGGCCGCGCGCAACGCGCCGATCACCACGAGAAGGGTCATCGAATACCCGACGCTCAGCACGAAGGCCGCCGCGATCGGCGCGAGCGGCCGCAGCCGGGCGAGGACATGACCCAGGACCGCCGCACCGCCGACGCACAGCAGGAGCGTGAACGCGGTAGAACCGAGGGGGCGCTGTACGAGGACATCAAGTGCCAATCCGCCGATGAAAGCCCACACCAATCCGGCTTCGAGTCCGATCGCGATCGTCACCACGACGGCGAGGACGAGGACCAGGTGCGGCTGCGCCCCACCGATCCGGAGATAGGTCGTGACGGTCACTTCGAACAGGGCCGCCACCGTCGCTCCGACTGCAGCGAGCAGGAGGGTCATTGAGCGCTCGATCCTCGGCTCGACGCCCAAAGCTCGCGCGCCCGCCTCCGCGGCGCTCGACGCGATCCTTACGGCAGTGACGTCCCGCGCAGTATCCCACGGGTCCTCAAGACCGGCAATCGGGAGGATGGTCCCCCTCCGCTTCACGTGAAACGTCGGGCCGCCACCGGAAGCCGGCATCGCCGGTGCCTGTTTCACGTGAAACAGCGGGCGTGCAGCCGTGCAGCGCCGGTGGAGCGCCAGTGCAGGCCGACCTGTCACCGTTCGCAGCGCCCGGCGGCACCGTGGGTCAGGGACCGTCCGATGGTAGAATCGAGGGACCGTGACATCATCCCGAGCAGGTCGCTGAGTGGGGCAGACGATCGCTTGCGCGAACCAGAAAGGCGGCGTCGGCAAGACCACGACGGTGGTCAACCTCGCAACCTACTGCGCCATCGCCGGCGATCGGATCCTGGTCATCGACCTCGATCCGCAAGGGAACGCCACGAGTGGACTCGGTCTCGACCGGACGTCCCTCGAGCACTCGATCTACGACGCCGTCATCGATGACCTTGCGCTCGAGCGCCTGATCGTCCCGGGCCCATTCGGGATCGATGTCGTGCCATCGGCCATCGCCCTCGCCGGCGCCGAGGTCGAACTCGCGCCGATCGAGGCCCGCGAGCGCCGGCTCGCGCGGTTGCTCCAGCCGCTCGTCGACCGCTATGACCACTGCCTCATCGATTGCCCACCGTCGCTCGGACTCCTGACCGTGAATGCGCTGACCGCGGCCGACGCGGTCCTCGTCCCGCTGCAATGCGAGTACTACGCCCTGGAAGGATTGACCCAGCTGCTTGCGACGATCGATCTCGTTCGAGACCACCTGAACCCGCGTCTTTCGCTTGATGGAGTGCTCCTGACGATGTACGACGCGCGAACGAACCTGTCCGCCGAGGTGGCGTCCGAGGTCCGTCGTCACCTGGGCGAAGCCGTGTACGACACGGTGATCCCTCGAAGTGTCCGGCTCTCGGAGGCCCCCAGCCACGGGTTGCCCATCGCCGCCTATCGGCCCGATTCGCCCGGTGCGCTGGCGTATCAGCGACTCGCCTCGGAGTTCCGGGCTCGTGCGGGCCAGGACAGCGGCGATCGCGGACGTCCCACGTCGGTGGGCATCCCGATCGTGCCCGATCCCGCGTCGGCGCCTGCGGCGATGGTCGTCGCATGACGATCCGACAGGAACGACCCACCGGGCTCGGCCGAGGTCTCGCATCGCTCATCCCGCAGCGCCACGCCGGGATGCCGCCGCCGACCGAGGTCCCCACGGATCGCGTCCGCCCGAACCCCTACCAGCCACGCAAGCGGATCGACGATGCCGCCCTTGAGACGTTGACCGCCAGCATCCGCGAACACGGCGTGATCCAGCCGATCCTGGTCACCGAGACCCTCGACGGGTACCAGCTCGTCGCCGGGGAGCGGCGCCTGCGCGCGGCGATCGCCGCCGGACTCGACCGGATCCCGGCGGTCGTGCGCCAGCTCGCCGACCGGGATCAGCTCGAACTCGCCCTCGTCGAGAACCTGCAGCGCGAGGATCTCGACCCGATCGAAGCCGCACTGGCCTATCGCCAGCTCGTCGACGAGTTCGGGTTCACGCGCGAGCAGCTCGCCCAGCGGGTCGGCCGTGCCCGGTCGACGGTCGCGAACACGCTCCGCCTGCTGGAGCTCGCGAGCCGCGTCCAGCTGGCGGTCGCCGAGGGGCGACTGACCGAGGGCCACGCCCGGGCGATCGGGGGCCTCGCGCCGGACGGCCAGGACCGCATCCTCGACACGGTGATCGCCGACGACCTCTCGGTCCGTCAGACCGAAGAACTCGTCCGGCGACTCCGGGAGCCGCGCGTCGAGACCACGGCGCGGTCGCCAAGGATCTCGGATCCCGATCTCGAGCGGGTCGAGGAAGACCTGCGACGCTCCCTGGGCACCAAGGTCAGCCTGGCGCGCTCGCGGCGCGGTGGCCGCATCGTGATCGAGTACTACAGCGACGAGGAACTCGGGCGTCTCTACGAGCGCCTGACCGGAGGAGAGGCGTGACCGAAGAAGCCACCAGCCCGACGCCGCCCACGAACGGGACGCGGGCGAAGCGCGGGAAGGCCGGCGCGTCCGACTACACCGCCGCCAGCATCCAGGTGCTCGAGGGCCTCGAGGCGGTCCGCCGGCGACCCGGGATGTACATCGGATCCACCGACGAGCGTGGGCTGCACCACCTCGTCTGGGAGGTCGTCGACAACTCGATCGACGAGGCGATGGCCGGCCACGCCCACAAGATCGACGTCACCATCACCACCGACGGCATGGTCGTCGTCCAGGACGATGGCCGCGGGGTCCCGGTGGGCAAGCACTCGACGGGCAAGGACGCCCTCGAAGTCGTGCACACGGTCCTGCACGCCGGCGGCAAGTTCGGCGGTGGCGGCTACAAGGTGTCCGGTGGCCTCCATGGGGTGGGCGTCAGCGTGGTCAATGCGCTGTCGGCGTGGATGCGCGTGGAATCGGCACGCGACGGCCACATCTGGATGCAGGAATACGAGCGCGGCAAGCCCAGGAGCGCGGTGAAGAAGCTCGGTCCACAGGGCACCCGCCGCGGCACGTTGACCAGCTTCCGCGCTGATCCCGAGATGTTCGAGACGGTGGACTACTCGTTCGACACGATCAGCCAGCGCCTTCGAGAGTCCGCGTACCTCAACAAGGGCGTCTGGATCACGCTCATCGACCAGCGCAATGACCGCGAGCGGTCGTTCTACTTCGAGGGCGGGCTGCAATCGTTCGTTCGGCACCTGAATCGGAACAAGGAGGCGCTCACCAGCCGGCCGATCTACGTCGATCGCCGCCAGGGATCCACGGCCGTCGAGGTCGCCCTCCAGTACAACGACACGTACACGGAGAACGTCCTCGCCTTCGCGAACAACATCAATACGCCCGACGGCGGGACGCACGTGACCGGCTTCCGCGCCGCGCTGACGAGCTCCCTCAACGACTGGGCGCATCGAGCGGGCGTCCTCAAGGACAACGACGGCAATCTCTCGGGCGACGACGTCCGCGAGGGCCTGACCGCGGTGATCAGCGTGAAGCTGACGGACCCGCAATTCGAGGGCCAGACGAAGGCCAAGCTCGGCAACGCCGAGGTCAAGGGCCAGGTCCAGACCGCGGTGGCGGAGAGCCTGAGCCAGTTCCTCGATGAGAACCCCGGCGACGGCCGGCGGATCATCGAGAAGTGCCTGACGGCGGCCCGTGCGCGCGAGGCCGCGCGCAAGGCCCGGGATCTCGTGATCCGCAAGGGCGCGCTCGACGGCATGTCGTTGCCGGGCAAGCTCGCCGACTGCCAGGAGCGGGATCCGGCGCGCAGCGAGATCTACATCGTCGAGGGCGATTCAGCGGGCGGCTCGGCCAAGCAGGGTCGCGATCGCCGATTCCAGGCGATCCTGCCGCTGCGTGGCAAGCTCCTGAACGTCGAGAAGGCCCGGCTCGACAAGATCCTCTCGAGCGAGAACGTCCGGCCGCTGATCATCGCGCTCGGTGCCGGGATCGGCGAGACCTTCGATCTCGCGAAGCTCCGCTATCACCGGATCATCATCATGACCGACGCGGATGTGGACGGGGCCCACATCCGGACCCTGCTGCTCACCTTCTTCTACCGGCACATGCCGGAGATCATCGACAGCGGCTTCCTGTACGTCGCCCAGCCCCCGCTCTACCGCGTCAGTACGGGGAAGGTCACGCGCTACGCCCAGAGCGAGAAGGAGCGGGACCGCATCATCAAGGAGTTCAACGTCAAGAACCTGTCCGTGCAGCGGTTCAAGGGTCTGGGCGAGATGAACGCCGATCAACTGTGGGACACGACGATGAACCCGGAGACCCGGACGCTGCTCCGCGTGGACGCGGAGAACGCGGCGCTCGCGGACGAGATCTTCACCATGCTGATGGGCGAGAAGGTGGGTCCGCGCAAGGACTTCATCAAGACCGAGGCCCGCAAGGTCCAGAACCTTGACGTCTGAGCTGCGGACCGACGCGCCCACGGTCGTTCCCTTCGAGTTCGCGCCGCACAACTGCTTCGCCTGCGGGACGCTCAATCCCGGCGGTCTGCAGATGCCCCTCCACATCGAGCGGGGCCGATGTTGGTCGACACTCGCGCTCGACGCCCGATTCGAGGGCTGGGAGGGGATCGCGCACGGCGGCATCGTCACCACGATCCTCGACGAAGTGATGGCCTGGGCGCTCGTGGGCGGCGACGACTGGGGCGTCACGGCGAGGCTGTCCGTCGCGTTCCGCCAGCCCGTGCCGATCCGCGCGGAGATCCGCGCCGACGGCTGGATCACGCGCGAGCGCCGACGGGTGTTCGAGACGGCCGGCCGCCTGGTCGACGCGACGACGGGGGCCGAGCTCGCCACGGCGGAGGCCACCTATGTCGCCGCGGGCCCCGCGCAGAAGGCGGACCTCCAGAAGCGCTACGGGTTCCGCTACCTGACACCGTTCGATGCCGATGCGCCCGGACGGGTGGACGGCTGATGGCGGCCCCGACCCTCGACCCCGTGGCGTCGGCACCCAGCGACGATCGCGGGACGACCACGGAGCGCGCCGAGGCCTTCTTCGACGCCCACCGGGCCGAGGCCGAAGCGCTCGGCGCGCGCCTGGCCGACCACGTCAACGATCCCGCCGCGTTCGCGCGCGAGCTCGTCGCCGGCCTGGGTGCCCTGGCCGATCCCGCGTACCTTGCCGGTCAGCAGCGCGTGGCACCGGGGATCGGGCCGGTCCTGGGCGTCCGCTCCCCGTTGCTCGAGGCGGTGGGACGAGCGTTCCGCCGCGCGACGCGAGACGATCGCCCGACGACCCTGCTCTACCTCGCGGACCGCCTGTTCGCCGAGGCGCCGCTCGAGGCGCGCTGGTTCGCCTTCGGTCTCCTCGAGCGGACGCTCGCTGCCGAGACCGAGCGGACGTGGCAGCTGCTCCGCCGTGCCGCGCGCGAGGCCGGGGACTGGATCACGATCGACGACCTCGCACACCCCTACGGCGAAGGGATCGCCGCGGAACCGTACCGGTGGGCGGAGCTGGAGCAGCTGGTGTTCTCCCCCTCGCGCTGGGAGCGCCGACTGGTCGGATCGACGATCGCGACGATGAGCCACGCGAGCACCGGCGGGCGCGACAAGTCCGCATTGGCGTCGCGGGCGCTGCCGATCCTGGCCCAGCTCATGGGCGACGACGAGCCGGATGTGCAGAAGGCCCTCTCGTGGGCGTACCGATCGCTCGCGGCCGTGGACCCCGAGGCCACGAGCGCCGCACTCGGGGCCGAGGCCGATCGCGCGGTGGCAGCCGACGACGGTCATCGGGCGTGGGTCATCCGCGACAGCCTGGCGAAACTTGACGCGACCACAGCGGAAGCGCTTCGCGGTCGGCTGGCCGGGCTCCGGCGTCGGTCCGACGCGGGCCCGTCGTCGGCGGCGGCGGAGACCGTCTCCCGCTTCGGGCACCTGCCCGACCCGGCGACCCACCCCGAACCCCCACTCACCTGACCACGAACCCGGAGGAGTAACACGACGTGACCGACGACCTGGGCGACATCCGCGCGATCCGCATCGAGGACGAGATGCGGACGAGCTACCTCGACTACGCGATGAGCGTCATCGTGTCGAGGGCGCTGCCGGATGTCCGCGACGGGCTCAAGCCGGTCCATCGCCGGATCCTCTACACGATGGGCGAGATGGGCCTGTCGGCGACGAGCTCGTTCCGCAAGTGCGCCGCGATCGTCGGCGAGGTCATGGGCAAGTACCACCCGCACGGCGACGTGGCGCTCTACGACGCGCTCGTCCGGCTGGCCCAGGACTTCTCGATGCGCTACCCGCTCGTGGACGGGCAGGGCAACTTCGGGTCGGTCGACGGCGACGGCGCCGCGGCGATGCGCTACACGGAGGCCCGCCTCACCGGCATCGCCGCCGAGATGCTCGAGGACATCGACAAGGACACCGTCGACTTCGAGGACAACTACGACGGGACCCAGCGCCAGCCCACGATCCTGCCCTCCAAGCTCCCGAACCTGCTCATCAACGGGTCCTCGGGGATCGCGGTCGGGATGGCGACGAACATCCCGCCCCATCATCTCGGCGAGATCGTCGACGCGACGATCGCGATCATCGACGACCCCGATCTGACGTCGGACGACCTGTGCCAGTACGTCATGGGCCCGGACTTCCCGACAGGGGGGACGATCTTCCGGTTCGAGAAGCAGCGCAACGCGCTGACCGGGGAGTGGGAGACGGTGGATGCGATCCGCCAGATGTACGCCCACGGCCGCGGCCGCGTCGTGATGCGCGCGCAGGTCGCCTTCGAGGAGGTCAAGGGCGACCGCACCGCCATCATCGTCACCGAGCTTCCGTACCAGGTGAACAAGGCGTCGCTGCTCGAGAAGATGGCCGACCTGGTCAAGGACAAGCGCATCGAGGGCATCGCCGACCTGCGCGACGAATCGGACCGCGACGGCATGCGGATCTTCGTGGAGATCAAGCGCGACGCGAACCCCCACAAGGTGCTCAACAACCTGTTCAAGCACACGCCGATGCAGATGGCGTTCAACATGAACATGCTCGCCCTGGTCGACGGCCAGCCGCAGACCCTGCCGCTGCGCAGCGTCCTGGTCCATCACATCGACCATCGGCGCGAGATCGTGCGGCGCCGGACCGAGTTCGACCTCGCCAAGGCGCGGGCGCGGGCGCACATCCTCGAAGGGCTCAAGATCGCCCTCGACCACCTCGACGCGGTCATCCAGACGATCCGCGAATCGGCCGATGTCGAGCTCGCGCGAACGAACCTCATGAAGCGCTTCGACCTGTCCGAGCTCCAGGCACAGGCCATCCTGGACCTGCGCCTGGCCCGCCTGGCGGCCCTGGAGCGCAAGAAGATCGAGGACGAGTACCTCTCGGTCATCCAGCTCATCGCCGAGCTCGAGGACATCCTCGCCAACCCGGCCCGCGTCCTCCAGATCATCAAGGACGAGCTGACCGAGCTGAAGCGCAAGTACGCGGGTGAGCGGCGGACGCGTGTCGCGGACGACGCCAGTCGTGAGATGACCGATGAGGACCTGATCGCCGACGAGGACGTCGTCGTCACGATCTCCGGCCGCGGCTACATCAAGCGCCAGCCCGTCGACACGTACCGCCGCCAGCACCGGGGCGGCAAGGGGATCATCGGCCACGTCACGCGCGAGGAGGATGCCGTCGAGCACCTGCTGGTGGCCAATACCCACCACTGGGCGCTGTTCTTCACGAACCGCGGCCGGGTGTTCAGTGCCAAGGTCCATGCCATCCCCGATGCGAGCCGGCAGGCCAAGGGCATCCCGATCATCAACCTCCCCGGCGTCCAGGTGGAGTCGGGCGAGGTCCCGATGGCCACGATCATGCTCCGCGACTTCACGGCCGGGTCGTACCTGGTCCTCGCGACGCGCCAGGGGATGATCAAGAAGACCCCCCTCGAGCAGTTCGAGAAGGTGCGCTCGTCGGGGATCCGCGCGATCACGATCCGCGACGACGACGAGCTCGCCTGGGTGGATGTGTCGAGCGGCGGGGACGACGTGATCATCGCGACGGCCAAGGGCAAGCTGGCCCGGTTCGCCGAGACCGAGGTCCGGCCCATGGGTCGCGACGCCGCCGGCGTCATCGGGATCCGGCTCGCCCGGCAGGGCGATGCGGTCGTGGGGATGAGCGTCGTCGAGCCCGAATCGGACATCCTCGTCCTCAGCGAGACCGGCTACGGGAAGCGCGTGCCGCTGACCGAATTCCGGCGCAAGCATCGTGGCGGTCAGGGCGTGGGGCTCATCAGCCTCGAGGGGCGCAAGACCGGCGACGTGGCCGCGGTCCAGCAGGTCACCGAAGAGGACGAGGAGCTGCTGCTCATCAGCGCCGGCGGCCAGGTCATCCGGACCGAGACCAACACGATCAACCGCTACTCCTCGTCGGCGCGTGGCGTGATCGTGATGCGGCTCGCCGAAGGCGATCGGGTCGTGGCGATCGCCGCGTTCCGCGCCGGACTTGCGGAGCGCGACGCCATGGGCGACGATGGCGACCCCGAAGCGGGTGGCCCCGTGACGCCGGGGCCGACCGGGCCGGGCAGCGGCGCATGACCCCGAGTCGACGGGAGGCCTGATTGTTCCTGGGTCAGCGGGATTCAGCCCCCTTGTACGCAGACCAGTTCGAGATCTACACGGGCAACTCGAACCCGGGCCTCGCCCGGAAGATCTGCAGCTACCTCGGGACGCAGCCGGGCAAGCTGGAGGTCTTCCAGTTCGCCAACGAGAACATCTTCGTCAAGATCCTCGAGAACGTCCGCGAGAAGGACGTCTTCCTCGTCCAGCCCACGAGCCACCCCGTCAACCAGTCGATCATGGAACTCCTGATCATGATCGACGCGTTCAAGCGGGCGAGCGCCGGGCGGATCACGGCGGTCATCCCGTTCTACGCCTACGGCCGCTCCGATAAGAAGGACCAGCCGCGCGTCCCCATCACGGCCCGGCTCATCGCCGACATGATCACGGTCGCGGGCGCCGACCGCGTCCTGACGATGGACCTCCACCAGGGCCAGATCCAGGGCTTCTTCAACATCCCGGTCGACGAGCTGACCGCGGTGCACATGCTCTCGAACTACTACAAGGCCAAGCACATCGAGGATCCGGTGGTCGTCACGGACCTCGGGTTCGCGAAGCGCGCGCGCGCCTTCGCGGAACTGCTCGATGCGCCGCTGGCGATCATCGAGAAGCGCCGCGTCGGCAACCTGGACCGCGCCGAGCTGATGAACGTCATCGGCGACGTCAAGGGCAAGCGCGCGATCATCGTGGATGACGAGATCGATACGGCCGGCACGCTCGTCGAGATCGTCCGCGCGCTCGAGCGCGAGGGCGTCACCGAGATCTACGCGTGCGCCACGCACGGCGTGCTGTCCGACCCGGCGGTGGACCGGCTGGCGGCCTCGTCGCTGCGCGAAGTCGTCCTGACCGACTCCATCCCGCTGCCGGAGCGCAAGCGCATCCCCAAGATCACCACGTTGTCGGTGGCGCCGCTGATCGGCGAGGCCATCAAGCGGATCCACCGCGGCGAATCCGTCGGCGCGCTGTTCTCCAGCGAGGTGTCGCTGACCCAGGAGATGCTCCTGTGGGAGGATGGCACCGAGAGCACGATCGACACGCGCGACCCTGAGGGTGGCGCCGACGACGCGGAGCCTGCCACAGCCGACGCCCTGAGCGCGGTATCGACGGGAGATCGATGACCCTCCAGCTGAACCAACCCGACGGCGAAGGCGGCGTCGAGGGCCACCCGCCGAGCGGCGAGGACTGGCGCACCCAGTTGCAGTCCCCGCGCTGGGGCTCGGGCCTGCGCGGATCCCGGCTGCCGGCCCTCAAGAACCCCGAGATGAACCCCACGTCGCGGTTCCGGTCGGTGCTGTTCTGGCTGGTCCTCGCCGGGATGACGTTCGGCGCCATCGTCGTGGGCTACGGCACCGGGTTCTGGACCGGGTCCTGGGGCTGAGCCGCCCGAGGGGGGCCTTCGCCGACCTCGCCCTATACTTGGCGGTCCCATGCGCTTCCTGAACCGATTCTTCGACAGCAACGACCGCGAGATCCAGAAGCTCCAGCCGCTGATCGACGAGATCAACGGCCTCGAGGCCGAGTACGAGGCCCTCTCCGACGACGAGATCCGGGCACAGATGGCGGACATCCGCGCCGAGATCCGGGAGATCGCGAATGCCGGCGAGCCGTCCGAGGACGAGCTGACCCATCCGGACCCGGAGCGTCGCCGCGAGATCGCGAAGGCTCGCCGTCGCCAGGAGAACGAGCGTCTCCAGAAGGCCCTCGATGACGTGCTCCCCGAGGTCTTCGCGATGAGCCGCGAGGCGATGAAGCGCACGCTCGGGATGCGCCACTTCGACGTCCAGCTGATGGGTGGCGTGGCCCTGCACCAGGGCCGCATCGCCGAGATGAAGACCGGCGAGGGCAAGACGCTGGTCCCGACGCTGGCCGCCGTGCTCAACTCGCTGACCGGCCGGGGCGTCCACCTCGTCACGGTCAACGACTATCTCGCCCGCCGTGACCCGCAGTGGATGGGGCCGGTCTTCCACTTCCTCGGCGTCAGCCTGGGGATGATCACGCACGACGCCTCGTTCCTGTTCGAGCCTGGCTATCCCACCAGCGACGAACGGCTCGTGAACCTGCGCCCGGTGAGTCGGCGTGAGGCGTACGCGGCGGACGTGACGTACGGGACGAACAACGAGTTCGGGTTCGACTACCTGCGCGACAACATGGTCATCGAGCTCGACCAGCGGGTCCAGCGGGGTCGAAGCTTCGCGATCGTCGACGAGGTGGACAACATCCTCATCGACGAGGCACGGACGCCGCTGATCATCAGCGGCCAGGCCGAGGAATCCGCGGACCTGTACTTCACCTTCGCCCGGCTCGTCCCGCGCCTCAAGGAGCGCCCCGAGGGCGCCGAGGAGGGCGGCGACTTCTTCATCGACCTCAAGGACAAGGCGGTGTCTCCCACGGAGATCGGCGTCGAGAAGATGGAGGGCTGGCTCGGCGTCGACAACATGTACGACGCCGACCCACGGCTCGCCCGTCACTTCGAGCAGGCGCTCCGCGCGCACGCGCTCTACAAGCGCGACCGCGACTACATCGTCAAGGACGGCGAGATCATCATCGTCGACGAGTTCACCGGGCGGCAGATGCCCGGGCGACGCTGGTCCGAGGGGCTCCACCAGGCGGTCGAGGCCAAGGAGGGCCTGCGCGTCCAGCGCGAGAGCGTGACGCTGGCCACGATCACGTTCCAGAACTACTTCCGCCTGTACGACAAGCTGTCCGGCATGACCGGCACGGCGATGACCGAGGCCGAGGAGTTCCACAAGATCTATCAGCTCGAGGTGGTCGCGATCCCTACCCACCGCGAGATGATCCGCGAGGACTTCCCGGACCTGGTCTTCCGCGACGAGCGGGCCAAGTTCAACGCGCTCATCGAGGAGATCGTGGAGATGCAGGAGGCCGGACGGCCGGTCCTCGTCGGCACGGTCAGCGTGGAGAAGTCCGAGATCCTGGGCACGCTCCTCAAGCGTCGCGGGATCGCCCACGAGGTCCTCAACGCGAAGCAGCACGAGCGCGAGTCCGGGGTCGTCGCGCAGGCGGGTCGGACCGGCGCGGTCACCATCGCCACGAACATGGCCGGCCGCGGGACGGACATCAAGCTCGGCGGCGACCCGGCGGGCCTCGCATCCGACATCCTGCACAAGCGCGGTCTCAACCCCGCGGAGGTGGACGCCGCGACGTTCGAGACCGCGATGGCGGAGGCGAAGCTGGTCACCGACGAGGATCACCAGCGCGTCGTCGAGGCGGGCGGGCTCCATATCGTCGGAACGGAACGCCACGATTCGCGACGGATCGACAACCAGCTGCGTGGCCGGGCCGGACGCCAGGGCGATCCGGGTTCCTCGCGCTTCTACCTGTCGCTCGACGACGACCTCATGAAGCGGTTCGCGAGCGACCGCGTGACGGGGCTCATGGAGCGGCTCGGTCTCGAGGACGACGTCGCCATCGAATCGAAGCTCGTCTCGAAGACGATCGAGAGCGCGCAGAGCCGCGTCGAAGGCTTCAACTTCGATATCCGCAAGCGCGTCGTCGAGTTCGACGACGTCATCAACAAGCAGCGCGAGACGATCTACGCGGAGCGCGACAAGGTCCTCCACAACGAGGACCTCGCCGAGACCGTGCGCTCGTTCCTCGACGACGAGATCGACGCGATCATCGGCGTCGAGCTCGCCGGCGAGGATCCGGAGCAGTGGAACCTCGAGGGGCTGTCGCACGCCCTGCACGGGATGGGGATCACCGGCGAGGGGACCTCGGCGGACGAGCTGTGGGACCTCGGCAGCCGCGAGGAGATCGCCGAGGGCGTTCGCGCGCTGGCCGATGCGCGCCTGGAGGCCCGCGCGGCGGAGGTCGGTGCCGAGGACTGGGCGACGGTGGAGCGACTGGTCCTCGTGCGGACCATCGATTCGCTGTGGGTGGAGCACCTCACCGAACTCGACGACATGCGCCGCGGGATCGGGCTGCGCGGGTATGCGCAGCAGGACCCGCTCAACGAGTTCCGGCGCGAGGCCTACCGGCTCTACGAGGAGCTGCGGGGCCTGATCCGGCATGCCGTCGCGAGCACGATCTTCCGGGTGAACGTGACGAAGGAACCGGCCCGGCCCGATCCGGCGGTGGGGGCGGCGCTCGCGAAGGGCGCGGCCGCGCTCGCCAGCGGTGGTGGGAACGGCCAGCGGGCCAGGACGGCGGT
This sequence comes from uncultured Anaerolineaceae bacterium, assembly GCA_964393345.1. Classification (GTDB taxonomy): domain Bacteria; phylum Chloroflexota; class Limnocylindria; order Limnocylindrales; family CSP1-4; genus SPCO01. Next base: position 31,577 of record CAYMTJ010000030.1, read on the forward strand.
CGCCGGGACGACGTCCGTGGCCGGGGGCCTCGTCGCGGCGCCGGCGGTGCGCAATGTCCGCGAGTCACTGGGCGATCAGCCGGTGGCGAGCGGCGCGGGTGGTGCGGGTGCCGGGAGTGCCGGCTCCCCGGGGAGTGCCGGCTCCCCGGGGAGTGCCGCGCCCAGCGGCCCGCGACCCGGGTTCACTCCCGATGGGGCACGGATCGGCCGCAACGATCCGTGCTACTGCGGCTCGGGGAACAAGTACAAGAAGTGCCACGGCCGCTGATCC
>CAYMTJ010000030.1:31947-33378 GCA_964393345.1 uncultured Anaerolineaceae bacterium
TCGTCTGGATTTCCCTCTTGGCGATAGGGGTTTGGCCCTCTATACTCATCCAAGCCCGCCGCCCCGGACCGCCCGTGTCTCCCCGGCTGGCTATCGCCCCAGCGATCGCGCCCCTTCCCCGCACTACAGAGAGGGACGTCCGTGAAGCAGGCCGAGGAAGCATCGTTCGTCGATCTGATCGCCTGCGAGCGAGACTGCCGGTCGTGCAGCTACGCCGCGGCGCTCGACTGCGACGGCAACTGCGGCGTCTGCCCCCACAACGGCTATTGCCCCTGTGTGAACCCCGTGGTCGCGCGGAGCAAGACGGCATTGCGGCTCATCGAGCTGCGACCGTTGCTGCTCCAGGATCTGCAGGTCCGGAACTAGGTGGATCCCGCCGCCATCCGCGACCTGGCCGAACGGATCCGCACGACTTCGGGGCGTCTTTGACCTCGAGGCCAAGCAGGCGCGCGTCGCCGAACTGGACGCGCTGACCCAGGAGCCCGGGTTCTGGGACGACAGTCGCGCCGCCCAGAAGGTGACGCGCGAGGCCAGTGGCCTCCGCGAGGAGATCGACACCTGGCAGGGCCTGGGCGCCCGCGCCGACGACCTCCTCGCCGCCCTCGAGCTCCTCGCCGAATCACCGGACGCCGAGCTCGAAGCCGAACTGGACCGCGACGCCGACGCCCTCGAGAGCGACGTCCGCCGCGAACGGACCGCGCTCCTGTTCTCCGGCGAGTACGACGACCGCAACGCGCTCCTCTCGATCAGCGCCGGCGCGGGCGGCACGGAAGCGACGGACTGGGCCGAGATGCTCCTGCGCATGTACCTCCGGTGGGCGGAGCGGCATCGGTTCACGACCGAGATCCTCGACCAGCAGGAAGGCGAGCAGGCCGGTCTCAAGAGCGTGACGGTCGCGGTCAACGGTCGACGCGCCTACGGCTGGCTTCGAGCGGAGCGGGGCGTCCATCGACTCGTTCGCATCAGCCCCTTCGATTCGCAGAACCGCCGACAGACGACGTTCGCGCTCGTCGAGGTGCTCCCCGAGGCCGACGACGACGTCGAGATCGAGCTGGACTGGGACGTCATCCGCGTCGACACCTACCGCTCGCAGGGCGCGGGCGGCCAGCACGTCAACAAGACCGACAGCGCCGTTCGCCTCACCCACCTGCCCACGAACATCGTGGCGCAGAGCCAGAACGAGCGGAGCCAGACCCAGAACAAGGAGACGGCGATCAAGGTCCTCAAGGCACGCCTGCTCGAGCTCGCCCTCGAGGAGAAGGAAGCGGAACTCCAGAAGCTCAAGGGCGTGCATGTCGAGGCCGGCTGGGGCAACCAGATCCGGAGCTATGTGCTCCACCCGTACCAGATGGTCAAGGACCTGCGCACGAACGTGGAGACCAGCAACACGTCCGCGGTCCTCGACGGCGACCTCGACGCCTTCATGCAGGC
>CAYMTJ010000031.1:0-2123 GCA_964393345.1 uncultured Anaerolineaceae bacterium
CCACTGTAGGTGCGTGCCAGCTCGACCCACTCGGCGATGGCCACCCGGGCCGGCGTGGCGGAGTGTAGCACCTCGGAAATGGCCGTACGGAGGAGCGCCCGGTCCATCTTCGCGAGGCCCGTCACGGGGTACTGGGGGGCTCGCCGGGTGATCTCCGCATCGATGGTGTCGCGGTGGGCGGTCACCCCGGCGACGAGCTCGCGGGCGAGGGCCGCCGCGGTCGCATCGCGCTCCGCCTCGCCCAGGAGACGCTCGAGGACCGCCTCCGCGGTCCGCTGCCCGAAGTCGGCCTCGAAGACCGCCGACAGCGCCAGGCGTCGCCCGGTCCGGCGTCCCCGGACCCGGTCAGCCCCCGACACCGTCGACCAGGACGGTGATCGATCCGAGGTCCAGCCCCAGGAGACGCTCGACCGTGGCGCTCACCGCGGCCCGCACCTGCGCCGCGAGCGGGCCGAGGGACTGGCCGGGTCGGGCGACGACCCACAGGCGCACGTTGACCTGGTCGTCCCGGATGCGGACCGTGACCGCGCGACCTCCCAGGACCTGCCGCCACAGGCCGCCACCGCGACCGACGCGGGCGACGCCCGGGACCTCGAGGGCGGCGAGGCGGACGAGCTCCGAGATCACCGACGTCCCGACGGTGAGTTCGTGCCCGCTCATGAGCCGGTCTCGACGGGGGTCACCGCCGGGACTTCGGGCGGTCCCGTCCGGGCGGCCGTCGGCTCCGTGGTCGGGGTCGCCGCCGTCGCCGCCGTCGCCGAATGGGCGGTCATCGCCTCGCCGATCCGTTGCGGGACCCGCGTGCGGGCCGTGGTCGCCGCCACCTCGCAGGCGTAGCCGACCATCCGGCGCTTCGCGCGACCGTGGGTGATGATCACGGTGCCCTTGACCCCGAGCAGCGGCGAACCGCCGACGGCCTCGTAGTCGAAGACCGACCGGATCCGGCCGATCCCGGGCTTCAGCAGCAGGTACGCGAGCTTGCCGCGGATCCCGCGTCCCAGCTCGGCGCGCCACAGGTCGAAGATGAAGGTGGACAGGCCCTCGAAGAACTTGATCACGACATTGCCAAGGACCGCATCGCAGACGACGACGTCGGCGGGGTGGTGGGTCAGGTCCTTGCCCTCGACGTTGCCGATGAATCGCAGGCCGGAGACATCGAGGAGATCGGTGGCCTCGCTGATCCGCGTGTCGCCCTTGCCCTTCTCCTCGCCGATCGACAGGAGCGCGACGCGCGGCTCGTGCACTCCGAGCACCTGCTCCGCGAAGATCGCGCCCATCCGCGCGTACTGCTCGAGGTTCTGCGGCGTGGAGTTCGGGTTGGCGCCGATGTCGAGCAGGACCATCGGCCCGCTCTCCGTGATCATCTGGACCGCGAGGGCGGGCCGGTCGACACCGGCCAGGCGCCCGAGACGGAGGATCCCCGCGGCGACACCGGCACCGGTGTGTCCGGCGGTGACGACGGCGTCCGCGTGGCCGTCACGCACGAGGTCCGTGGCGACCAGGATCGAGGCGTCCTTCTTCTCGCGCAGCGCGAGGGCCGGGTGCTCGTCCATGCCGATGACCTGCGACGCGTGGACGATGCGGACGTTGTCCGGCAACGGGGCGGCGAGCCCAGCGAGGGTCGCCTCGTCGCCCACGAGGATCACGGCGTCCGTGGGGTGGCTGCGCGCGTAGTCGAGGGCCCCGGGGACGACCTCGGACGGACCGTGGTCGCCGCCCATCGCATCCACGGCGACGCGAACGCCGCCGGGAGCGGCCTCGGCAGGGGCGGTCCGAGGCGGCGTCACGCGATCAGCGCGCGGCGTCGGTGTCGCCGGCGGGCTTGAGGTCGATCGCGAGGCGGCCGTTGTAGTAGCCGCAGTTGGGGCACACGCGGTGCTGCCGCTTCTGCTCGTGGCAGTGCGGGCACTCCTCGAGGTTGGGGAGGTCGATGGCGAGATGCGATCGGCGCTCGCCCTGGCGGGCATGCGAGACGCGTCGCTTGGGTACACCCATGAGGTCGTCGGGCTCCTTGTGAGGTCCGTTGCAGTGCGTGGCCGCCGTGGTGATCCGCTCGGGGATGGGCGCCGCGCCGACGGCGGAGTCTACCGCGAAACGACCCCTCTCGTCACGAGGCTCTGTCG